>JAEUKK010000082.1 GCA_016792625.1 Deltaproteobacteria bacterium
TGCTGGACTCCCGCGGTGAGGCCCTGTGGGTCGAGCAGCACGAGCTGCTGCTCGAGCTCGCCTCGACGACGGCCGGCGATGTTGAGGTGCAGGTCCGCCTGGGGGCCGAGGTGCTCACTGGCCCCGACGTGGTCCGCGCGCTGCAGCACGGCTCGGACCGTCTCTTCGTCCTGATGCGGCCGGGCCGCTTGCGGCTCGGACGTCTCCCGCCCGGGGCTCGAACGGCGCTGCGCCTCCTCACCACGGGTTCGGTCATCCCCGCCGATCTCGTGCCTGATACCATGGCCTTGATCACCCGGCTGGGCCAGCGCATCCCCCTGCGCCTCGACGACGCGCTGCGCGGCACCCAGGTCGACGCCGACCCGCGCCCGATCCTGCGCCTGCAGTCGCTGGGCGAGCACGGCGTGCTGGCGCGCCTCGTCGTCCAGCCCATCTTCAACGGCCCGCGCCTGCGGCCGGGTGAGCACCCCCGCGAGGTCTACGCCGGCCACAGCGACGACGCCCGCATGTGGGCCGAGCGCGACCTCGAGAAGGAGCTCGAGCTCGCCGCCGCCGCGCGGGCCTGGCTGCCGCCCCACGATGACGAGAGCCCGCTGCCCACCGCCGTCGTCATTGACCTGCTGGAGCGACTCGGCGCCGCCGAGGGCGAGGAGCGTGACCCGACCGCCCCCGAGCTGCGGGTCGAGTGGGCCGGCCGCAACCGCCGGATCAGCCGCCCCGCCAAACCCCAAGACCTGCGCCTGCAGATCACCCCGGCCCGCGACTGGCTCGGCCTGTCGGGCGGGGTCCAGATCGACGGCCTCAACGTCGAGATCGATGATCTGCTCACCGCGATCTTGACCGGGGCCCGCTACGTCGAGGTCGAGGGCGGCGATCTCGTGCGCCTCTCGGCCGAGCTGCGCGAGAGCCTCTCTCCCGCCGCCGCGGCTGCCCGCGCGCGCGACGGCCAGCGGGGCCTGCCCTCGGTCGCCGCCGCGGCGCTGCTCGCCGCCGAGGCCGCGGGCGTGCAGCTCGACGCGGGCGCCCACCAGCGCGACTGGGAGCGCCGGATCAGCGCGCTGCGGGCCAGCCGAGCGAACACGCCGCCCTTGCCCGCGGGCCTGCGGGCCGAGCTGCGCAGCTACCAGCGCGCCGGCCTCGAGTGGCTGCTCGGGCTCGCCAGCTGGGCGCCGGGCTGTGTGCTCGCCGACGACATGGGCCTCGGAAAAACCTTGCAGTCGATCGGGCTGCTGCTGCACCACGCCCCCCACGGGCCTGCGTTGGTCGTCGCCCCGACCTCGGTCTGTGACAACTGGCGGGCCGAGTGCGAGAAGTTCGCCCCCTCGCTGCGGGTGCTGCCCTACCGCGACCGCAACCGCGCCGAGCTGCTGGCCGATCTTGACGCAAATGACGTGGTGGTGACCTCTTACGACATTGTGCAGCGCGACGTCGAGCAGCTCGCCGAGATCGGCTGGACCACGCTGGTCCTCGACGAGGCCCAGGCGATCAAGAACGCCGCCACCGGCCGCGCGAAGTCGGTGATGCAGATCCCCGCCGACTTCACCCTGCTGCTCTCGGGCACCCCGGTCGAGAACCACCTCGGCGAGCTGTGGAGCTTGATGCAGCGGGCGGTGCCCGGGCTGCTCGGGCCCATTGAGCAGTTCCGCGAGCGCTTCCAACGCCCGGTCGAGGGTGCGGGCGACGCCGAGCGCCGGGCCAACCTCGCCGCCTTGATCCGTCCTTTCGTGCTGCGGCGGCGCAAGGTCGACGTGGCGCCCGAGCTGCCCGCCCGCATCGTGACCACCGAGCGGGTGCCCCTGTCGGGCCCCGAGCAGCGCAACTACCAGAACGTACGCGACGCCTTGGCCGCCCGGGTCTCGGGCCTCGGGGAGGGTCAGCGCTTCGAGGTGCTCTCGGCGATCACCCGCCTGCGCCAGCTCAGCAGCGCGGCCCAGCTCATCGATCCGAGCAGCGAGCTGCCCTCGAGCAAGCTCGACCGCGCGGTCGAGCTGCTCACCGAGCTGTGGGAGGAGGGGCAGTCCTGCCTCGTCTTCTCACAGTTCACCAGCCTGCTGCGCCTGCTCGAGCCCCGGCTCAAAGAGGCCCGCCTCCCCTTCTTGTACCTGGACGGCGGCACCCCCGCGCCCGAGCGGGCTCAGCTGGTCAAACGCTTCCAATCCGGCGAAGCGGCGGTCTTCTTGCTCAGCCTCAAGGCGGGCGGCACCGGCCTCAACCTCACCCGGGCCTCGGCGGTCATCCACATGGACCCTTGGTGGAACCCCGCGGTCGAGGACCAGGCGACCGACCGGGCCCACCGCATCGGCCAGACCCAGCCGGTCACCGTCGTGCGGCTGGTCGCCGCGGGCACCATCGAAGAGCAGATCCTCGAGCTGCACGCCACCAAACGTGAGCTGGTCGACGGCGTGCTCGCCGGGGCCGACGGCGGGCAGTCGCTCTCGGTGCGCGAGCTGACCGCCCTGCTCAGCAGCGGGCTCTGAGCGCCGGCTCTGGCTCCGGGGACCTCACGCGACCCGATAGCGGGAGGATGTACCAGGTTCCACCCTGGTCAGACCCGCCCCATCCCTTCGATGTCCACCGGACCATATCACGGGAGGGCGCCCTCTCCCCTCACCCGTCCATGCCGGCCCACAGGTGGCGCATTAGCCCGCGGCCATGCGCCACCTCCTCTCCGCGACCTGCAGCCGGGGCATCGAGCCCCTCCTCGCCCAAGAGCTCCTCGAGCTCGGCGTCCCCAAGGTTGAGGAGCGCCGCGGCGCGGTGCTCTTCGCCGGCGACCTGCGGCTCGCCTACACCGTCGCGCTCTGGTCGCGCCTGGCCAGCCGGGTGCTGCTGGAGCTGGCCTGCTTCCCCGCCGCCGACGCCGACCAGCTCTACGCCGGCGTGCGCGGGGTGGATTGGTCGGGCCAGCTCGGCCCCGATCAGAGCCTGACCGTCGACTTCGTCGGCGTGAACGAGCAGCTGCGGCACTCGGGCTTCTCGGCCCGCGTGGTCAAGGACGCCGTCTGCGACGCCATTCGCGACCGCACCGGCCGGCGCCCCGACGTGAACACCGAGCGCCCCGACCTGCGCCTGCACGTGCACCTCAGCGGCGCCGAGGCCGCGCTGAGCGTCGATCTGGCCGGCGAGCCCCTGCACCTGCGCGGGCTCGACCGCCAGGCGGGTGAGGCCCCGCTCAAAGAGAACCTTGCCGCCACCATCCTGCGCATCGCCGGCTGGACGGGCGCCGACGAGCGCACCCTGCTCGACCCGATGTGCGGCTCGGGCACGCTGCTCATCGAGGCGGGCATGGTCCGCCGTGACATCGCGCCCGGCCTGCTGCGCCGCCGCTGGGGTTTTGACCGCTGGCGGGGCCACCAGCGCGCCCTGTGGGAGATGGTCGTCCGCGAGGCGATGGAGCGCCGCAAGGCCGCCGCCGAGCGCAAGCTGCGCCTCGTCGGCGTCGAGCGCGACCCCGACGTGCTCGCCCTCACGCGGCGCAACGCGGCGGCGGCCGGCCTCGACCTGCGCCTGACCCGCGGCGGCATGGAGGAGGCCCGCCCCCCGCGGGGCGAGCCCGGCCTCGTGGTGACCAACCCGCCCTACGGCCTGCGCCTCGGCGACGAACAAGAGGCGCGCGAGACCCTGAGCAACCTCGGCGACGTGCTGCGGCAGCGCTTCCTCGGCTGGACGGCCTTCGTGCTCGTCGGCTCGACCCAGCAGGTGGGCGCGCTCGGGCTGAAGCCCAGCCGCCGCATCCCCATCAAGAATGGCCCGCTGGACGCCCGCCTCGTCGAGCTGCGCATCGCCGAGCACGCACCGCTCGGCCTCGGCGCCCCCGGCTGGCGCAAGGCCCCCGCGGCAGAGCCAGCCGAGGAGTGAGCCCCGCGGCCCCGCTCAGGTCGAGGCCAGCACCCAGGCGACGGTGAGGCCGATCACGCCGAGCGCCAGGGCGGCCACGCCGACCATCACGAGGCGGCTGCGATCGGGCGGCGGCGGCGGCACGACCACCGGCGCGGGCGCGGCGTCGGTCTTGGGCGCCTCACGCACCGCGTGCTTCACGCCCCGGCGCTCAAGCTCACGCAGCGCGACCAGATCGGCCATCCAAGGCTCGTCGCGCAGCGGCCGCCAGGGGCCGGCCGGGTCTTCGGCCACCGTCGCGCCCTCGCGGCTGTCGCCAGCGTAGACCTCTTCGCGCAGCTGCAGCCGGCTGAGCGGCCCCTCGGCTGGCCCCTCACCCGCCCGCACGAAGAGCTGGCCCGGCGCGCGCCGCGGCGGCGCGTCGGTGGGGAAGAGGGCGGCCCCGTCGAGGAGGCCGGCGCTGGCGCTGATCGAGCGGGGCCCGGTGGCCTGGCTGGGCGCGCTGGTCGGGGGTGCAGTGGACAGGGCGCCTCCCTGCGGGCCCGAGGGTCGGCCCCGCCGGGGAGAATTAGCGCGCCCCTCCCGCCCGCGCCCCCGCGCGGCCCGCTGGAGCGCCCGTGCCCCTGCCTGCGCTGGTCATCGGCACCGCCGGCCACATCGATCACGGCAAGACCTCACTGGTCCGCGCGCTGACCGGGGTCGATCTCGACCGCAGCCCCGAAGAGAAGGCCCGCGGGATCACCATCCAGCTCGGCTTTGTCGGCGCGAGCCTGCCGTCGGGCCGGCGGGTCAGCTTCGTCGACGTGCCCGGCCACGAGCGCCTCGTGCGCACCATGGTCGCCGGCGCCTGCGGCCTCGACGCGGCACTGCTCTGCGTCTCGGCGGTCGAGGGCGTGATGCCCCAGACCCGCGAGCACCTCGCCATCCTGCAGCTGCTCGGCCTGCGCAGCGGGCTGGTGGTGCTGACCTGCCCCGACCTGGTCGACGCCGACGGCCTGGAGCTGGCCCGTATGGACGTCGAAGAGGCCGTGGTGGGCACCTTTTTGGAGGGTGCGCCGGTGCTGCCCGTGGCCAGCGGAAAGGCGCTGGCCGGCCACGAGGCGCTGCGGGCCGCGCTCGACGCCCTCCCCGCGCCCGAGCGCGGCGCTGTGGGCCCCTTCCGCCTGCCGGTCGACCGGGCCTTTTTGCGCCCCGGTTTTGGGGCGGTGGTGACCGGCACGGTGCGCTCGGGGTCGGTGCGCGACGGCGATGAGCTGGTCGTGCTCCCGACCGGTCAGCGGGCCCGGCTTCGCGGGCTGCAGCGCGACGGCCAGCCGGTGGAGCGCGCCCAGGCCGGCGACCGGGCCGCGCTAAACCTCGCCGGGATAGAGCACGCCGAGCTGGGCCGCGGATTGGTGGTCAGCCACCCCGAGGCGCTGCAGCCGACGGCCGTGATTGACGTTGAGCTCGAGCTTTTGCCCAGCGCGCCTGCGCTCGACGACGGCGCCCGCCTGCGCCTGCTGCTCGGCACCGCCGAGGTGATGGCCGTGGTGCAGACCATCAGCGCGCCCCAGCCCGAGGCCGAGCTGGGGCCGCCGCTCTTCCCCGGCGACCGCCTGCTCGCCCAGCTGCGCTGCGAGGCGCCGCTGGTCGCGCTCGACGGCGACCGCTTCGTGCTCCGCCGCGAGTCACCCGTCGAGACCATCGGCGGTGGCGTCGTTCTCGATGCGCGGGCGCCCCGTATCCGCCGCCGCGACCTGCACCGGGCGCAGGCCGAGCTGCTCCGCCTGCGGGCCGGTGACCCGAGCCCCCTGCTCGACCGGGCCGGCGCGCTGGGCTTGGCCGAGGCCGACCCCCGCGCGCAGCAGCTGCCGCCGGGGCTCGGGGCGCGCTTGGGCGACCGGCGCCTCGCCCCCGCCCAGCTTGCCCGCCATCAGCGCGCCGTGATCAACGCGCTGCAGGCCTATCACGCGGCCCACCCCCTCCGGGCCGGCTGCCCCCGCCGCGAGGTGCGCAGCGCCGCGGTGCCAGAGCTTCCCGAGCGCCTTTTTGACGCGCTGGTGCAGCTCCTCAGCGATGAGGGCGCGCTGGTGGCCGAGGGCCCCCGCCTGCGCCTCGCCGGCCATACCCCCGACCTCGACGGCCCCGCGGGCGCCGCGCTGCGACGCCTGACCGCCGACCTGCGCGCCGCGGGGGTCACCGGCCCGCGCCTCGCCGAGCTGGACGCCCACCCCGACCTCGTGCAGCTGCTCATGGAGTCGGGCGTCGCGGTCAAGGTCGGGGATCGCCTGCTGCACGTCGAGGTCACCGAGCAGGTCAAAGAGGCCGTGCGCGCGCACATCCGCGCCGCGGGCGGGCTGAGCGCCCAGGACTGCAAGGCGCTCTTCGACTTGAGCCGCCAGCACGCCATTCCCTTGCTCGAGTGGCTGGACGCGCAGCGGGTCACCGTGCGCGCCGGCGACCTGCGGACCCTGCGCGGCGGCTGAGCCCGGGGCCGGCCCGCGCCGCGCACCCTGGGGAGGAGCAGGCCAGCCAACCTCGAAGACAACGTGACACACACCATTGTGGACAAGGTGTCGCGCGAGCGGAGGGGCGGGCGGGCCCGGCTGGTAGGCTCTGCCCATGCCCCGAGGAGCGCTGATGTCCCCTGCCCCGCACCGCCGCTGGCCTGGCGCCGTCGCCGCGGCCCTCTTGTCCGCGGCGCCGCTCGTTTGGGTCGGGCCCCTGCTCGCCACGCCCACCGGGGCGCGCGCCGAAGAGCCGGCCGCGCCCGCCGAGGCCCCGCCGGCCGAGGCCCCGCCCGCTGAGCCGCAGCCCGCTCCGGCCGCTGAGCCGCAGCCCGCTCCGGCCGCCGAGCCGCAGCCCGCTCCGGCCCCGCCTTCGGCTCCGGCTGCTCCTCCTCCGCCGCCGCCCGCTCCTCCCCCGGCGGCGCCGCCGCCCGCTCCGCCGCCTCCACCCGCCCCGGTCGAGGCGCCCGCCGCCACGGGGATCTTGCGGGTCAGCAGCAAGGTCAGCGGCGCCACGGTCTGGCTAGACAACGTCGAGCTCGGCCCCGCCCCGCTCAGCCGCGCGGTGGCCCCCGGCCCGCACAGCCTGCGGGTCTCGGCCGACTTTCACACGCCGATGGTCCGCCAGATCACCGTCGAGCCCGACCGCACGGTGGCGGTCGACGCGCAGCTGCTGCCCGGCGAGGGCACGGTCGAGTTCGTGATTGACGTGCCTGGCGGCGAAGTGGTGCTCGACGGCGCCGCCCGCAGCAAGCTGCCCGTGCGCCTCTCGGCGATGACCCCGGGCGAGCACCGCTACCTGATCACCGCGCCCGGCCGCGAGCCGGTCAGCGGGCAATTCAGCTGGTCCCGCGGCAAGAACCTCTTCCTCGCCCACCAGACCGTGGCCAACGCGGGCCGCCTGTCGGTCGACAGCAGCCCGCCCGGCGCGGTGGTGCGCCTCGACGGCGAAGAGGTGGGCCAAACCCCCCTGCAGCGTGAGGGCCTCGCGCCCGGCCCGCACCTCATCGAGGTCCAGGCGCAGAGCGGCGCCCGCTACTGGAAGGCCATCGACACCAGCGACGGGGCCCGGGCCGAGCTGAGCCTGCGCCTCGACGAGCCGACCGGCGACGTGCGCCTGCGGACGGGCAGCCCCGACGCCGTGCTCAAGCTCAACGGCGTGGTGATCGGCTCAGGCAAGACGATCACGCTGCGCGACATCGGCCGCGGTCGTTACCCGGTCGAGCTGGTCGCGCCCGGCCTGGGCACCGCCACCGGCCGCCTCGAGGTCAGCCCGGGCGGGCGCAGCCGCCTGCAAGCGGTCTGGGTCGACGAGGGCGAGCGGGGCCGCGACCGCATCGAGGCCGCCCCGCCTTTGGTTCGCAGCTGGGTGTTTTGGACCGCGGTCGGCGGCGGCGCCCTGCTCGCCGGCGGCGCAACGGCCGCCATCGTCATCGCCACCCAGCCCGAGCCCCAGCCTGAGGGCGAGGTCAGCGTGCCCCTGCCCTGAGCCGCCCCCGGCGCGCCCTCCGGGTCGGCCCGGGCCCGCGCCTCCTCCGCTTCGTCGGTTCTGCCGCTCCGGCCCCGCCCCGCGCTCCGCGAGTGCCCCATGCCCCGCTCCCTCCCGCCCCGCGCCCTCCCGCCCCTCTCCTCCCCCGTCGGCGCCCGGCCCGGGCGCTGGCTCTCCGCCACCGCCCTGCTCACGCTGCTGAGCGCCTGTGGGTCCGAGCCCCTCCGCACCGGCCTGCTCGTGCAGCTCTCGGGCGACGCGGCGGCCCTGCGCGGCGCCGCGGACCGGGTCGTGCTGGTGGTCGACCCCGTGCAGCCCTTCGACGGGGCCGAGCCGGGGGACTGGGTCGGCGACAGCAGCCTCGCTGACGCGCTGCCCGACGATTCCGACCTCGAGCTGGTCATCGAGGTCTCGCTCGAGGGCGCGGGCGCGCTGCCCACGGTCGAGCTGGGCGCGGGCAGCGCTGACGAGCTGCACCTCATCGCGCTGGGCTTCGCTGGCGACGCCCGGGTGGCGGCCAGCGACTACGCCGGGCCCTTTGGCTTCAAAGAGGGGGAGATCACCGAGATCACCCTGCCCATCGCCCTGCTCGACGTGCCGATCACCGGCTGCGAGGATGGCCTCGACAATGACGCCGACGGCTGGACCGACGCCGCCGACCCCGACTGCGCCGACGGCGAGGCCGAGGTGGGGCTGGGCGACAGCGCCTGCAACGACGGCGAAGACAACGACGAGGACGGCGCCGCTGACGCCGAAGACAGCGACTGTGACAGCGCCGACGACCAGTCCGAGGGCGCGGCCCCCTGCGAGGACGGCGAAGACAACGACGGCGACGGCTGGACCGACGCGGCCGACCCGGACTGCGCCGACGGCGACGAGCGCGGCTTGGGCGCCACCGCCTGCAACGACGGCGAAGACAACGATGGGGACGGCGCCATCGACGCCGAAGACCCGAACTGCGCCGAGGCCACCGACGACGACGAGGCGGCGGGCGCCTGCGAGGACGGCGAAGACAACGACAGCGACGGCTGGGTCGACGCCGAGGACCCGGACTGCGCGGCGGGCGACGAAGAGCTCGACTTTGGCGCCACCGAGTGCAACGACGGCCTCGACAACGACGGAGACGGCGAGTCCGACCACCTCGACCCCGGCTGCGCCGGCGCGCTCGACGCCACGGAGCAAAACGCCTGTGAGGACGAGGAGGACAACGACGGCGACGGCTGGATCGACGACGAGGACCCGGGCTGCAGCAGCGCGGCCGATGACGACGAGGGCGGGCTGGGCACCGGCGAGTGCAATGACGGCGCCGACAACGACGGCGACGGCCTCGTCGACCGCTTCGATCTGGACTGCGACAGCGCCGAAGACAGCCTCGAGGCCGGCGCCTGCGTGGACGCGCTCGACAACGACCGGGACGGCTGGATCGACGAGGAGGACCCCGACTGCGGTCGCAGCGGGGCCGAGCTGGGCCTGGGCGCCACCGCCTGCAACGACGGCGAGGACAACGACGAGGACGGCGATATCGACGCGGACGACAGCAGCTGCGGCGCCGCCACCGACCCCGCCGAGCAGACCAGCTGCGAGGACGCGGACGACAACGACGCCGACGGCTGGACGGACGCCGACGACCCCGACTGCGGGACCGGGAGCGAGGAGCGGGGCTTTGGGCCCGGCGCCTGCAACGACGGGATGGACAACGACCGCGATGGGCGCGTCGACGGGGCGGACCCAGGCTGCACCAGCGCCTCTGCCCTCACCGAGCTCGAGGCCTGCGCAGACGGCGCCGACAACGACACCGACGGCTGGATCGACGCCGACGACCCCGACTGCGCCAGCGGCCCCCTCGAGCTGACCGTGGGGTCGACCGACTGCAACGACGGCGTCGACAACGACAGCGACGGCTTCATCGACCGCTTCGACCCCCACTGCCTCAACGCCGAGGACGAGGCCGAAGAAGACGTCGCCTGCGTTGATCTCGCCGACAACGACGGCGATGGCTGGGTGGACGGCGACGACCCGGGCTGCACCTCGACCATCGACACCGACGAGGGCCCGACCACCAGCGCCTTCCCCTGCAATGACGGTGTGGACAACGACGGCGACGGCGACATCGACGCCGACGACGCGGGCTGCACAGCGGGCGCCGACACCTCGGAGATCGACGGGTGCAGCGATGGCCTCGACGGCGACAGCGACGGCTGGGCCGACGCCGACGACCCCGACTGCACGGTGGACAGCGTCGAGCTGGGCCTGAGCAGCCTCGGCTGCAACAACGGCCTCGACGACGATGAAGACGGCCAGACCGACAGCGCCGACCCCGACTGCGCCGATGGCGCCGACAGCAACGAGGACAGCGAGCCCGACACCTGCCTGGATGGGGCCGACAATGACGGCGACGGCTGGCGGGACGGCCTCGACCTCGACTGCCTGCGGGGCGCGGGCGAAGACGGCCTGCTCGGCGGCCCCGGCGGCCCGGCCTGCAGTGATGGCCTCGACAACGACGCCGACGGCCTCGCCGACGCCGAAGACCCCGAGTGCAGCGACGGGGACGATGGCGACGAGCGCCCGACCGCCTGCGAGGACGGCGACGACAACGACAGCGACGGCTGGATCGACGCCGAGGACAGCGACTGCGCCGATGGCGGCTTCAACGAGGTCTCCGTCTCGGCCACCGCTTGCAATGACGGTGTCGACAATGACGGCGACCTGCTCATCGACGCGGTGGACCCGGGCTGCGCGGATGGGCTCGACGACAACGAAGACGACGCCGCCGACCTCTGCGCGGACGGCGCCGACAACGACGGCGACGGCTGGCGCGACCGCTTCGACCTCGACTGCCTCGTCGACGGCGATGAGCTGGGCCTGGGCCTGACCGCCTGCAACGACGGCCGCGACAATGACGGCGACGGCGACATCGACCAGGCCGACCCGAACTGCCGCACCAGCTGGGACGACGAGGAGGGCGGGCCCACCGGGGGCTGCGACGACCTGCTCGACAATGACGGCGACGGCTGGTTCGACGCCGACGACCCCGACTGCGCCACCAACACCGAGGAGATCGGCTTCACGCTCACCGCCTGCAACAACGGCGTGGACGACGATCTCGACGCGCTGGCCGACGCCGATGACCCCGGCTGCGCCGACGCCTGGGCCCCCGCCGAAGCGGCCGCCCCGGCCAGCTGCAGCGACGGCGTCGACAACGACGGCGACGGCTGGATCGACGAAGACGACGCCTCGTGTTTGCTCGGCTTGGGCGGCGAAGCTGGCCGCTGGGGCACCGCCTGCGAGGATGACACCGACAACGACGGCGACAGCCTCAAGGACTGGCAGGACATCAACTGCGACCACGGCGCCGATCTCAGCGAGGGCATCGAGGGCCGCTGCACCGATGGCCTCGACGACGACGCGGACGGCTGGGCAGATGGCGCCGACCCCGACTGCGCGGTCTACGGCGAGGAGGTCGGCCTGAGCGCCGCGGCCTGCAACAACGGCGAGGACGACGACCTCGACGGTGATGTGGACGCCGATGATCTCGGCTGCGCCTCGGCCGACGACCCGGAGGAGACCGACCCCACGGCCTCCTGCGACGACGGCCTGGACAACGATCTCGACGGCTGGGTCGACGAGCTCGACCCCGACTGCCTCAGCGGGCTCGCCGAGGTCGGCCTCGGCGTCGCGGCCTGCAACAACGGGCTCGACGACGACAGCGACGGCGACCGGGACGCGGACGACAGCGCCTGCGTCTCGGCCCTCGACAACGTCGAAGCCGCCGAGCTCGCCACCGCGTGCTCGGACGGCGCCGACAACGACGCCGACGGCTGGGCCGATCTCGACGACCCGGAGTGCGGCACCGACGATGAAGAGACCGGGCCCGGCGACACCACGTGCAACAACGCCGTGGACGACGACGGGGACGGCCTGACCGACGAGGCCGACCCCGGCTGCGGCAGCGCATTTGACGGCGACGAGGCCCACACCCCCGAGTGCGCCGACGGCCTCGACAACGACGGCGACGGCTGGCTCGATCTGGACGATCCGGGCTGCCCGACCGCGACCAGCAACTTCGAGGACGACGGCCTGAGCCTCATCGCCTGCAATGACGGCGTCGACAACGACGGCGACGGCGTGATCGACAGCGACGACCCCGGCTGCACCGACGCGCTGGACGGCGACGAGACCGACCCGGCGACCCAGTGCAACGACGCGCTGGACAACGACCGCGACGGCTGGGTGGACCTGCTCGACCCGGTCTGCACCACCGTGCTCGTGCTGCTCGAGGACGACGGCTATGGCCGCGCCGCCCAGTGCAACGACGGCGTTGACAACGACGTGGACGGCCTCGTCGACGCCAATGATCCGCAGTGCACGAACGCCGCCGACCGGCTCGAGGGGCGCTGAACCACGCGCTGCGCCGGCACGGCTGGCCAGCCCCTCCTGCCGCGGGGCGCCCGTCCGATCTGAGGCGCGCGGCGCCCCCCAGCGCCGGATAGGCACCGGCCCGGTCTCGCCGGGGCCGAGGCCCCGCCCTTGGAGCGCCCATGTCGCCCGCACCTGCCCCCGCACCCGCCGCGGCGCCGCTCGGCCCGCCGCTGCAGACCCTCGCCGGCTGGGGCCGGGTCGGTCGCCCCGGCCGTGAGCGCCTGAGCGAAGACCTCGCCGCCATCGCCCCCCGCGCCGCCCTGAGCCGGGGCCTGGGGCGCAGCTACGGCGACAGCAGCCTGCCCGCCTCGACGGCCGATCTCGCGCTGAACACCGTGCTGGCCGACCGTCTGCTCGCTTTTGACGAGACCAGCGGCAAGGTCCGGGCCGAGGCCGGCTTCACCATGCGCGAGCTCTACCGGGTCTTCCTGCCCCGCGGCTGGTTCGCCCCAGTGACCCCGGGCACCAGCTTCGTCACGCTGGGCGGCATGGTCGCCAGCGACGTGCACGGCAAGAACCACCACAGCGACGGTACCTTTGGCCGCCATGTCACGGGCCTGCGGCTGATGGTCCCCGATGGGCGGGTCATCGACTGCAGCCCCCAGACCGAGCCCGAGCTGTTCTGGGCGACGATCGGCGGCATGGGCCTCACCGGGCACATCCTCGAGGTCGAGTTCACGCTCAAGCGCGTGCCCTCGCCCTGGATCTACCAGTACAGCGAGCGGGTCCCCGACATCGACACCTTTATGCGCCGGCTCGAAGAGGTCGGGCACGACTGGCCGATGAGCATGGGCTGGATCGACTGCATCTCGCGCGGGGCGAGCATGGGCCGGGGCCACCTGATGGCCGGGCGCTGGGCCGCCCCGAGCGAAGCGCCGGCGCGATTTCCCCGCCAGCTGCCCCGGCTGCGCCTGCCCTTTGAGCTGCCCGACCTCGCCCTCTCGCCGCTGAGCGTGCGCCTGTTCAACTTCGCCTACTATTGGAAGCACCTGCGCCGCCAAGCCCAGGGCATCGTGCACCCAGAGGTCTTCTTTTACCCGCTGGACGCGATCCTCGACTGGAACAAGGGCTATGGCAAGCGGGGCTTCACCCAATACCAGGTGGTGCTGCCCAAGGCCGACGCGGCCCGCTCGGCCAAGGCGTTCTTAGAGCTGCTCACCCGCGAGGGGGGCGCGAGCTTCCTCTGCGTGATCAAGGACTGCGCCGACGAGGGTCAGGGCCTGCTGAGCTTCCCCCTGCCCGGCATCTCGGTGGCCCTCGACATCAAGATCACCGACCAGACCCAGCGGCTGGTCGACCGCCTCAACCAGTTCGTGATCAGCGCCGGCGGGCGGATCTACCTCACCAAAGACCTGTTCACCCGGCCCGAGGACTACCGCGCGATGGACCCGCGGGTCGACCACTTCCTCGCCGTCCGCCGCAAGTGGGACCCGGACCTGCGCCTGCGGAGCGCGCAGTCGGTGCGCCTCTTCGGCGATCCGCCCCCCGCCGCCTGATCCCCCGGAGCCCCACGATGATCATCGCCATCCTCGGCGCCACCCGCGGCATGGGGCGGGCCCTCGCCCGGGCCGCCGCCGCCCGGGGCGACCAGCTGATCTTGCTCGGCCGCGAGCTCGACGAGCTGCAGCGCTCCGCCGCTGATCTCACCGTGCGCGCCGCGGGCGCCCCGGCGGTCGCGAGCATCAGCTGCGACCTCGCCACCCCCGCCGGCTTCGGCCCCGCGCTCGACGCCGCCTGGGCCGTGCACGGCCGGGTCGACGCGGTGGTGGTGACCGCGGGTCTGTTTGGCACCCAAGACGCGCTTGAGGCCGACCTCGAGCTGGCCGCCCGCTTGCTGACCATCAACCTGACCCATACCGTCATCTTTTGCGAAGAGGCCCGCCGTCGCCTGATCGCCCAGGGTGGGGGCCGGCTTTGCGTGTTCTCGAGCGTCGCTGGGGATCGGGGCCGCAAGCCCGTGGGCATCTACGGGGCCAGCAAGGCCGGGCTGAGCCACTACCTCGAGAGCCTCGACCACAAGTACCGCGCCGACGGCCTCATCACGCTGACCGTGAAGCCCGGCTTCGTCAAGACCGGGATGACCGCCGGCCTCAAGCCGCCGCCCTTCGCCGGTGAGCCCGACGGCGTCGCCCGCGACGTGCTGCGCGCGCTCGACGCGGGGCGGCCGGTGCTCTACACGCCCGCGATGTGGGGCCTGGTGATGGCGGTCATCCGCCGCCTGCCGCGGTTCATCATGCGGCGGGTCGGCTTCTAAGCGCGAACCCGGATCCGGGCCGCGCAGCCCGGGTTCACTCCGGGCCTCCGCGTCCGCTACGGTGCGCCGACCAGGAGAGCCCCATGCGCGCCACCTCGCTGCGATTCACCCCCAGCGGCGGCTGGAGCGCCCCGCTTCCGCGCCCCGCAGATCCGCGCCGGGCGGTGATCTTCGCCTTCTGCGCCCCCGAGCTCCGCGAGAGCCCCGGGCTGGCCACCCTCGCCGCGGCGGCGGGCGGCGCGCCCGTGATCGGCTGCTCCACCGCGGGTGAGATCTGCGGGGCCGAGGTCCACGATAACAGCGTGTGCGCGGTCATCCTAGAGCTCGAGCACGGCACGGTTCGCGCCGCCGCCGCGCCCTGCGCCTCGGCCGCCGACTCCGACGCCGCCGGCGCCCAGATCGCCGCCCAGCTCCGCGAGGCGGGGCCCGAGGATGGCCCGCTGCGCGCCGTCTTCGTGCTGAGCGACGGGCTGAGCGTCAACGGCACCCCCCTGGTCCGCGCCCTGGTCGCCGGGCTCCCCGCCGGGGTGCGGGTGACCGGGGGCCTCGCCGCCGACGGGCCGCGCTTCGGCGCGACCTGGACCTGGGATGGGCGCTGCGCCGAGGCCGGTCGGGTGCTCGCGGTGGGCCTCTACGGGGCGGCCGTGACGGTGCGCACCGGCGTGCGCGGCGGGTGGGACGTCTTTGGCCCCGAGCGGCGGATCTCGGGCGCGACCGGGAACGTGCTGCACAGCCTCGATGGCCGGCCTGCCCTGCAGCTCTACAAAGAGTACCTGGGCGACCGTGCGAGCGAATTACCGGCCTCGGCGCTGCTCTTCCCGCTGGCAGTGCGCCTACCCGACGGCAACCGCGTGGTCCGCACCGTGCTCGGCGTCGACGAGCAGACCCAGTCGATGACCTTCGCCGGCGACATCCCCGAGGGGGGCCTCGCGCAGCTCATGCGGGCCAACCTCGACCGCCTCGTCGACGGCGCCGCCTCGGCCGCCCAAGAGACCCTTGACGCGGGCGGGGCCCCGGCGGGGCCGACCGTGGCGCTGGCGGTGTCCTGCGTCGGCCGCCGGCTCGTGCTGGGGGAGCGCATCGAAGACGAGGTGGAGGCGACCAGCGAGCTGCTGCCGCCCGGCTGCGTCCAGCTCGGCTTCTACTCGTATGGAGAGCTCGGCCCTCGGGGTCAGCTGTCTTGTGAGCTGCATAACCAGACGATGACCCTCACCCTCATCGCCGAGGAGGCCTGAGGTGCCCCACCGCACCCTTGAGCGCCAGCTCAAGAAGGCCGGGCTGCGCGCCGACGCGCTGCCCAGCTCGCTCGAGGCGTGGGCGATCCTGCTGGAGCGGGTGGACCGCAGCTACCAGGACAACGACAGCGACCGCTACCTGCTCGAGCGCAGCCTGCAGCAGGTCAGCGACGAGATGCGGGCGCTCTACGAGGAGCTGCGCCAGAGCAAAGAGAGCGCGCTGCGCCAGGAGCGCGACAAGCTCACCGCGATCATCAACGTGATGGCCGACGGTCTGGCCACCCTCGACGCCGACCTGCGCCTGCTCAGCCTCAACCCGGCCGGCCGGGCGCTGCTCGGCCTGCCCGAGGGGGCCCCGCTGCCCCCGGGCCTCGACCTGCGCGCCTTGCTCAGGCCCCCCGCCGAGCCCGCGTCCGAGAACAGCGCCGCTGACGAGATCGCCGACAGCTTGCGCCGGGTCTGCGCCGAGGGCGTGTGTTGGCGCTGCCCAGACCTGGCCCTGCGCTGCCAAGATGGCCACCTGGTGCCGATCTCCAGCGCGGTCTCGCCCCTGCCCGGCGGCGACTTTGTGTGGCTGTTCCACGACATCCGCGACCAGAAGGCGGCCCAAGAGGCGCTGCGCCGCGGCCGCGCCGCCGCAGAGCAGCACAGCCGCCTCAAGAGCGCCTTCCTCACCAACATGAGCCACGAGATCCGCACGCCGATGAACGCGGTGATCGGCATGACCGGGCTGCTGCTCGACACCGAGCTCAACGCCGAGCAGGCCGAGTACGCGAGCATCGTGCAGAGCAGCGGCCGGCACCTGCTCGCGCTCATCGACAGCGTGCTCGACTTCTCCAAGATCGAGGCGGGGCGCCTCGAGCTCGAGCTGCGGCCTTTTGAGCTGCGGGCCCTCTGCGACGAGGTGCTCGAGATGTTCGCCGAGCGGGCGAGCAGCCAGGACGTCGAGCTGTCTTGCCTGGTCGCGCCCGAGCTGCCCCGCGGGCTCATCGGCGACGCCGGCCGGCTGCGGCAGCTGCTCATCAACCTCGTGGGGAACGCGCTCAAGTTCACCGAGCGCGGCGAGGTCGCGGTGGAGGTGAGCGCCGCGGAGGGCGGGCTGCTCCGCTTCGCCGTGATCGACAGCGGAGAGGGCTGCGACCCGGCCCTCCTCCCCATCCTCTTCGACCCCTTCACCCAGGCCGACACCTCGACCACCCGCCGGGTCGGCGGCACCGGGCTCGGCCTCGCGATCAGCAAGCAGCTCGCCGAGCTGATGGGCGGCGAGATCGGCGCCACGAGCACGCTGGGCGCGGGCAGCACCTTTTGGTTCACCGCGCGCCTGCCTGCGGTGGGCCAAGCGCCCGCCTTCGCGCCGCGCCACGCGGGGACGCGCGTGCTGATCGTTGATCACCACGCCCGCTCGCGGGCCGTGCTCAGCGGCGTCTTGCGCGAGGCGGCCTGTGAAGTGGACAGCGTGGGCTCGGGCCTCGAGGCCTTCGGCGCCGTGCACACCAGCCTCGCCGCCGGCCGGGGCTACGACCTCCTGCTCATCGACGCCGACCTGCCCGTGCTCAAGGGCGCTGAGCTGGTGCGGATCCTCCGCACCGACCCGCGGACGGCCGGCTGGGGCATGGCCCTGCTGCTGCGCCTGGGCACCCACCGCTCGGTCGACCCGGCGCTGGGCCTGCTCCCGCCGCTGGCCAAGCCGATCCGCGCCGAGGCCACCCACCACTGGCTCAGCCGCGCCCTCGACCCCGACCCCGCCGCGGCGCCGCTGCCCGCCCACCCGGTGTCGACCCGGGCCCAGCAAGGGGCCCTCGCCGCGCCGACCTTGCCCCCCGCGCTGCCGGTGACCGCCACAGCGCCCCGCACCGCCCCCGATCCGACCGGCCCCCGGGTCTTGGTCGCCGAAGACACGCCGGTCAACCAGATCTACGTGCGCCGCGTGCTCGAGCGAGTCGGCGTGCCCTACGATCTCGTGCCCGACGGGGACCATGCGGTGCGCGCCTTCGCCGAGGGCAGCTACGCGCTCATCCTGATGGACTGCATGATGCCGGTGATGGACGGCTTCACCGCCACCCGGCGGATCCGCGCCATCGAGCAGCAGACCGGCCGGCACGTGCCGATCATCGCGATGACCGCCAACGCGATGGCCGGCGCCCGGGCCGAGTGTCTGGCCGCCGGCATGGACGACTACGTGTCCAAGCCGGTCGACGCCCAGCAGATCGTCGCGGTCCTGAGCCGCTACGTCGAGGTCGGGGCGCCCACCAAAGCGGGGCCCGCGGTGCTCCGGTCCGAGACCCTGCGGGCCTTCACCGAGGGCCTGCCCAGCTCGACCCAGCGCCGCATCCTCGAGAGCTTCCTCGAGGACGCCACCGCCACCGTCGCCCAGCTGCGGGCGGCCGCCGACGCGGGCGACGCCTCTGCGGCCCTGGCCATGGCCCACCGGCTGCGCTCCGCCACGGGCTATATCGGCGCCGAGGAGCTCGGCCATCAGGCCGCTTTGGCGGAGGACCTCGCCAGCCGTGGGGCAGCCACCGCGCTGCCGGCGCGGTGCGCTGCGCTGGAGCAGGCCTTCCACCGGGCACAGGCCGCGGTCGAGGAGCGGCTGCGGGTCGCAGATCCCTGATCGCTCAGCCGCCGCCCCAGGTCTCGACGACGTAGGCGCCGACAACCGCGGCCTCCTCTGCGTCGGCGAGGATGCCGGGCATGGTCCCGCTGCCGGATTGGGCGACCGCGGCCACCCCCGCCGCGTCGAGGCCCGCCGCCGCGGTGGCCATGGCCGGCCCGGCCCCGCCCTCTCCGCTCGCGCCGTGACAGCCCGCGCAGGAGCGGCTGTACAGCTCGGCGCCGTCGGCGGGCCCGGCCTCGACGAAGGGCTCGCGGTCACAGGCCGCGCCCTGCTCGATCCAGGCCTTGATGAGCGCGGCGTCCTCGTCGGGCAGGGGCGCGTCGGGCGGCATGGGCGCGCTCGGCGAGACGACGCGCAGGTAGAGCTGGCTCGCGTAGGGCGCGCCGGGGACCACGGTCAGGCCGTCAAAGATGCGCCCGCAGACATCGCTGCTCAAGTCCAGATCACCGGCCGCGTCGACCCCGGCGTGGCAGGCGACACACTCGGTGTCAATGATGCGCAGCACGTCCTCTTGGTCGACGGGGACCACCGTGCTGCGGCCGCCAAAAACTTCGTCATCACAGGCCGCGACCAGCCCCGCCAGGGCCAGGGCGCAGACCGCGGGCGCCGCGGCGGCGCGCCCGGCTCGCGTGGGGGAGAACATCAGCGCGCACCTCTGGGCCGAGGGTAGCACGGCTCGGCCTCGGGCCCGCAGATCAGCCCCTTGGGCCGCGTTATTGCACCCGACCCTCCCTTGGAGCTGTCCCGATGCGCACCGCCGCGGCCCTCGCCCTCCTCCCCCTGCTGCTCGCCAGCGCCCCCGCCCACGCCGCGCCCGCCGCCCAGGAGCGGGCCGAGCGTTTCCTCACCCTCTACAACTCGGTGTACACGGGGCTGGCCACGGTGGCGTCCGAGAACGCGTGGAAGAGCAGCACCGACGTGCGGCCCGAGAACGAGGGCCGTCGGGTGGCCGCCGAAGAGGCCTACGCCACCTTCATCGGCGACCCGGCCATCATCGCCGAGGTCGACGCCCTGCTCGCCGAGCGCGCCGCCCTGAGCCCGCTGCAGGTCCGCCAGCTCCTCAAGATCAAGGCCAACGCCTCGACCGCCCCTGGCTCGATGCGCCCGGTGGTCGCCAAGCGCATCGCCGCCGAAGCCCAGGCCGCCGCGGTGCAAGACAGCTTCGTGTTCTGCCTCGAGGCGGTCCCCGCCGGGCAGGCCTGCCCCGCCCCGTTGACCGCCAACGACATCGACGCGAAGCTCAGCACGGTCACCGATCTGGCCGAGCGCCAGCGGGTGTGGGAGGCGAGCAAGCGCATCGGCGTGCCCCTCAAGCCGCACCTCGTCGAGCTGCGGGCCCTGCGCAACCAGATCGCCCGGGCCAGCGGCTACTCGAGCTACTTCGGGCTGATGACCGCCGACTACGGCATGAGCGCCGACGAGATGATGACGCTGCTTGACGGCATTGTCCGCGACATCAAGCCGCTCTACGACGCGCTGGGCACCTATGGCCGCGACCGCCTCGCCCAGCGCTACGGCGTCGCCCCGCCTGCCGGCGCGATGCCCGCGCACTGGGCGCCGAACCGCTGGGGTCAGGAGTGGACCGGCCTCGTCCCGGGCATCGATCTTGACCCGTACTTCGCCCAGCGCACGCCCGAGTGGATCGTCCGCACGAGCGAGCAGTTCTACACGAGCATCGGCATGCAGCCCCTGCCCGAGAGCTTCTGGGCCCGCTCCGACCTCTACCCGGTGCCGGCAGGGGTCGACCGCCACAAGAACAGCCACGCCAGCGCCTGGCACATCGATCTGCACCAAGACGTGCGCTCGCTGATGAGCGTGCAGGCCGACGCCGGCTGGTTTTTCACCTCGCACCACGAGCTCGGCCACATCTACTATGACCTCGCCTACGCCCGCCCCGAGGTTCCGCCGGTGCTGCGCGAGGGCGCGAACCGGGCTTTTCATGAGGGGGTGGGTGAGCTCATCTCGGTGGCGGCCAGCCAGGTGCCCTACCTCAAGAAGATCGGCGTCCTGCCCAAGAACACCAAGATCAACCTGACCCAGATCATGCTTGAGGAGGCCCTGACCCGCACCGTCGTGTTCCTGCCGTGGAGCGCCGGTGTGATGAGCCGCTTCGAGTACGAGCTCTACGAGCGCGATCTGCCGCCTGACCAATGGCAGCGCCGCTGGTGGGAGCTGGTCGAGCAGCACCAGGGCATGTCGCCCCCGACCGCCGACCGCCTGACCGACCCGGCGCTCTGCGACGCCTGCACCAAGACCCACATCATCGACGACCCGGCCGGCTACTACGACTATGCGCTGGCCACGGTGATCAAGTACCAGCTGCACGAGCACATCGCGACGAAGATCCTCAAACAAGACCCGCGGAGCTGCGACTACTCAGGCAACAAAGAGGTGGGCGCCTACCTCCAGAAGATCTTGGAGAAGGGGGCCACCGAGGACTGGCGCACCGTGCTCGAGGAGGCCACCGGCGAGCCCTTGTCCACCCGGGCCATGCTCGCCTACTACCAGCCACTGCTCGACACCCTGCGCAAGGATCAGCGCCGCCGCTGATCGCTGGACGGGTGCCGAGCCGCCACGGGGGTGCCCCTCTTTGGTCCCTCACCTGACCGAAGCTGGGTGAGGGACACCCCGAACAGGCCACCCCCGGTGTTAGCGTGCGCCCCGCCGGGGGCGCCCACCGCCTCCCCCCGCGCGTGAGGGTGCGATGCCCCAGCCGCCCACCGACTTGCAGCCCTTCATTGAGCTCATCGACTGTGGCGTGGTGGTGCACGCCGCCGATGGCACGATCTTCTCGTGCAACCAACGGGCGCTCGAGGTGCTCGGCCTCAGCCGCGCCGAGGTCGTCGGCTCGGTCTCGGCCGACCCACGGTGGGCGGTCATCGACGAGGCTGGCCAGGTGGTGCCGGCCGAAGAACACCCCTCCTCGATCACCCTGCGCACCGGCGCGCCGGTCCGAAACAAGCTGCTCGGCGTCTTTCGGCCCAACTGGGGCGACTGGTGCTGGCTGCTGGTGACGTCCATGCCGCAGCTGCGCGAGGACGGCAGCTTGCGCGCCGTGGTGGTCACCTTCGCAGAGGTCACCGCCCGGGTCCACGCCGAGGCGGCCCTGCGCACGGAGCACAGCCTGCACGCCCTGGTGATGGACACGGTGCTCTCGGGCATCACCCTCGTTGATCCCGACGGCCTCGTCATCTTCGCCAACCGGCGGGCCGAGGCCATCCTCGGCCTGAGCCGCGCCCTGATCGAGGGGCGCCGCTACGACGACCCCGCCTGGCAGATCGAGTCCCCCGACGGCGGCCCGATGCTGACCGAGGCGCTGCCCTTTGTCCGGGTGCGCGACAGCTTGGCCAGCGTCTCGGACGTGCGGCACGCGATCCGCTGGCCCGACGGCCGCCGGCGGGTGCTCAGCGTGAACGGCGCCCCCGTCCTGCGCGCCGATGGCTCGCTCGATTCCCTGGTCTTCGCGATCGACGACCACACCGAGCTCTACGAGAAAGAGCGGGCGCTGCAGCAGACGAGCAGCCGGCTCAGCCTCGCGCTCGAGAGCGCGGCGCTGGCCGTGGTCGAGGGCGAGCTCTCGCGCCACCACAGCGACCTGCGCGTCGATTCCGGGTGGATGCGCCGCACGGGCAGCCCCGGGCCCGAGGCCACCCGGCGGGACATCGCCGGCTGGCTCCAGCACCTGCACCCGGGCGAGGCCGCCCGCGTGGCCGCCGCGCTCGACGCCGTGGTGCAACGCAGCACCGACCAGGTGAACATCGAGTTTGACTTCGACGACGTGCACGGGGAGCACCACCGCTTTCACCTGCGCGGCCGCGCGACGCCCAGCGAGCTCGACGCCGAGACCCTGCGGTTCAGCGGCGTCTTGCGCGAGGTCACCGCCGAGCACGCCGCGCGGGCCGCCGCCGAGCGCGACCGCGCCCGCATCTCCGAGATCACCCGCCTCGAGAGCCTCGCGCTCATGGCCGGGGGCGTGGCGCACGAGTTCAACAACCTGCTGGTGGGCATCCTCGGCGGGGCGAGCAGCGCGCTCGACGAGCTTGAGCGCGGCCACCCGGTGCGCGAGACCCTCGAGCTGATGCTCAGCACCGCCCACCGCGCCGCCGCGTTGACCCGACAGCTGCTGGCCTACTCGGGCCAGGGGCGCTTCAGTATGCAGCCCTTGCACCTCGCCGACCTGATCGAAGAGCTGCGGGGCATGCTCGGCGCCTCGGACGGCCGCCGCGGCCAGCTCGAGCTGCAGCTCCGCCGGGGCGACCAGCCGGTGGAGGGAGATCCCGCCCAGCTTCGCCAGCTCACGCTCAACCTCGTGCTCAACGCGTGGGAGGCGCTCCCCGATCAGGGCGGGCGGGTGCTCGTGCGCGTGGGGCAGGAGCGCCTCGGCCCCGACCAGGAGCCCGCCGGCCTGCTCGGGCCGGCCCGACCGGCCCCCGGGGTGTACCAGACCCTGACCGTCGAAGACAACGGCGCTGGGGTCGACAGCGCTGCGCTGGAGCGGATCTTCGAGCCCTTCTACTCGACCAAGTCCGGCCGGCACGGGCTCGGCTTGCCCGCCGTGCTCGGCGTGGTGCGCGGCCACGGCGGCTGGATCGCGGTCTCCCCCCTCCACCCGGGCACGCGGGTGCAGGTCGGGCTGCCGGTGGCCGCCGCCGCGCCGCCGACCTCGCCGCCCGAGGCCCTGCGGGTGCTGCTGGCCGACGATGAGGAGGTGGTGCGTCGGGTGAGCGCGCGCATCCTGCGCCGGGCGGGTTTTGAGGTCGAGGAGGTCAGCGACGGCGCCGAGGCCCTGCAGCGCTTCTATGCGGAGCCCGACCACTTTGACGTGGTGCTGCTTGATCTGGTCATGCCGGTCATCGACGGAGAGGCCGCCTTCGTGGCCCTGCGCCAGCTGCGCCCCCGCCAGCCCGTGCTGCTGATGAGCGGCTACAGCAAAGCCGACGTGGTGAGCCGGGCGGTGGGCACCGGCCTGGTCGGCTTCTTGCGCAAGCCGTTCACCAGCAAGGAGCTGGTGAACGCCATCCGCGAGGTCATTGACGACGCCGCCCTGCACAGCGCCGAGGGCGCGCGCGCCCCCGACGACCCGCAGGGTTAGCCCCCGGGCGCCGCGTCCGCGGCGGAGGTCCCATGCTCACCCTGCTGCTAGCGATGGCCTGCGCCGCCGACCCGACCACCCCCGTCGACGCGGCCGCGGCGCCGATCCCCGCGGCGCCGGTCGCGCCGCCCCCGGCCGCTCCGATCAATCCGACCGCTGCGACCGCTGCGCCCCCGACGGCCTCCGCCCCGGCGGGCTGGCCTGCGCCCTCGACCTGGGTCGCGCCACAAGCCGCGGTGCTGCGGGCCGAGGCCCCCGGCTGCGAGGCCAGCGCGGCCCTGTCGCTGGGCGCCGACCTCCTGGTCGGGGACAACGAGCTGGACGACGCTTTGGTGCTGCTCAGCGGCGGCCCAAGCGGCGCGGCGCGGGCCCTCCCCCTCCCCTTGGTCGAGGGCGCGCCCTGGAAGATCCGCGACATCGAGGCGCTCACCCGCCTGCCCACCGGCGTCGCGGTGGTCGGCAGCGGCGGGCTGCGCAGCGCCGAGAGCAGCGACCCCTGCGGCGTGGTGCCCGACCGCGCCCGGATCGGCGTGCTCGACGGCCTCCCCGACGCGCCGCGCTGGTCAGCGCGCACCGCCCTGCCCACCGCTGCCGGCGAGCGCCCGCGCGCGGCCCTGTCCAGCCCCGACGCCTGCCGGCGCTGGCTGCTCCCGGGGGCGGACGCGCCCGGGCGGGCCCAAGCCGACGCCCTCTGCGCGGCCTTGGCCACCGCCGAGCGGGCCGCCGCCGCGGGTGACCGCTCGGCCTGCGCCCAGGCCTGGAACGTGGAAGCGGCCCTGACCGACGCCGAGGGTCGGCTGTGGATCGGCCTGCGGGCCCCGGCGATCCCCGGGGGCGCCGCGCTGCTGCGGGTGGCCGAGGCCTCCTGGGCGGGCCCGTCCGCGGTCGGCGCCCTGCAGATCGACGGCGTGGCGACCCTCGCCGGCCCCGCCGGCATGGGCTTGCGCGGCCTCGACAGCGAAGGTGGCCTGCTGGTCGCGCTCTTCGGCCCCGAGGCCGACGCGAAGGGCCAGGCCCACGCCCTGGCCGCCGCCCCGCTCGCCGCGCTCCAGCCGGGGGCCACCGTCTCGCTCAGCTACATCGGCGCGGCCCCGCCGAGCGCAGAGGGGGTGCTGCTCTCCGCCAACGAGGTGCTGATGCTCGTCGACGGCGACGAGCCCGACAAGCCCAAAAAAGACCCGCGCTGCAGTGCGCCCTCGACCTGGCTCAAGCTGCCCAGACCGGCGCTGCCCGCGGGCTGAGCCGGCCCCTACTGCTCATCCGCGCGAAAGGTGATCGGCCCGCCGTCGCTGACGTGGGCCCGCGGGTGCACCAGCTCGCCCCAGGGCGTGGTGGTGCCCTCGCCGCGGATCTCGCTGTGCACGTCAATGTGGGTGTGGAAGCGCTCGGCGTCACCGAGGCGCCCGTCGGTGAGGCGCTCGAGGTCCTCGGCCGGCAGCTCAAACCAGCCCTCCTCCACCGGGGCGCAGACCAGCCAGCGGTCGGGGCCGCCCTCGAGGTCCTGGCTGTAGACCTTCACCAGCACCTCGGGGGCGACGGGCCCGCCGTCCAGCACCGGGTCATCGCCGTCCAGCGACCAGCTCACCTCGAGCGGGCGGCTCGGATCATGCGCCGGCGCCTGATCTTCACCCACCGGGCCCGGCGACTCAAAGTGAAGCAGCGGGCCGACCGCGACCAGCTCGGGCAGGGTGAACGCGTGGACCCCGTCTGGATCGGTGGCAGCGGGCACATCCAGGCCCAGCACCCGGGAGGTGGGGAAGGCGTCGGCGGAGCAGTCCTCCCACTCGTAGCGGAGGCGATCACGCCCGACGAGCACGCCCGCGAAGGGGAGCGCGCCGCTGTGGTCAAAGAGGCGGATCTGCTCGGGGCCGAGCACCCCGCCGGTCACCTGCCAGCTGTCGTCGGCCCCGCCGATCTCTTGCTCGGGATCGGCGGCGGGCAGCTCGCTGTGCGCGCAGGCCCCGGGCGCATCGGGCTTGCGGACCACCGCGCCGACCACCGCGATGCCCTCGTCGGGGCGGAAGGCCACCTGGGCCTGGCAGCGGGCCGTGTTCTCGCCCCAAGCGTTGCGCTGCAGCGCCAGATCAACGGTCAGGTCCACCGGTGCGTCGGGCGCGAAGCTCGGCCCTGGCGTCGTTTTCAGGTCGTAGTCTGTCGCGCCGCAGCCGCAAAAGAGCAGGGGCGGGAGCAAGAACCAGGCGCGGAGCGGGGGCGGCGTCATGTCTCCGATTGTAACGCCGGCGCGCGCGCCCGCAGCCCCGATCCAAGGAGGAGCGGCCTCGGGGGCCTGCTCAGCCGCGCATGCCCGCCGGGCTAGCCGTGCCCCGGTAGTTGGCCCGCGCGAAGGTCCACAGATCGTTGGTCGGCATGCCGTTGGCCACCAGGGTCGGCCGCAGCCGACGGAAGGCCAGCGTGCGGCGCCAGAAGGGCTGCTTGACCACAAAGTGGTGCAGGACGTGGGTGGCGCCAAAGTTCCAACAGAAGAGCTGGGCGGGCCAGAACACCCAATGGTCCAAGATCTGGTTCTGGAGGGCGAGCTCGCTGCGGGGGATGCCCATGTAGTGGCTGTTGCTCGACATCAGGACGATCGCGCTATGCCGCAGCATGTTGGGGAGCACCCAGAGCACGATCACCGCCCACGCCCAAGCTTGGCCCGCGAGCGCCAGGGTGAGCAGGAGGGCGGGCAGACCAAAAATCGCCACGTTGGCCGCGCGCATGATTGGCCACCACACCGGGGCGGTGATGTCGAGCCGCGGCCCACCTTCGGCGGCGCGGGCGCGCACCGCGCGGATGATCTCGGGCACGAGCAGGGCCGAGCCCACCGGCGAGAGGGTCACCAGCGCCCGCCGCCAGCCCCAAGGCAGCCCGAGCCCGATGAGCCGCTCCTCGACGTCCTCATCTTGGCCGCTCACCGCGTGGTGAAAACGATGGATGCGGCCGCGGGACCAGGGATCGAGGCTACCTTTGCCGAGCCAGATGCTGAACAGGACCAGCTGGCGCAGGGCGGGCCGGTCGTCGAAGTAGAGCTCGTGGATGAGGTCGTGCTCGAGCTCGTGCAGGGTCGCCGTGCAGAAGGCCACCGCGACCACCGCCAGCGGCCAGGGCAGGCCGAGCTGCAGGAAGAGCAGCGCCGCCACAGCGATCCCGACAAAAGACAGCACCCAGAAGCCGAAGGCGACGAGGTCATCACGCCCGAGCAGGGGCCACGCGGCGAGCAGGCGCGCGTCCTCGTCGCGGATCGCGCGGATGATGTGGCGGGTGGCCGCTGGCGCCGGGAGGGGGGGGAGCTGCATGACCGCCCTTCTACCCCGTGGGGGCCGCCGACCGGAAGACGGGACCGCCCGCAGGGCCGCCGCTCCGCCGGCAAGGCCGCCCGGCGGAGCTTCCCCCCCCTGACGAAGGGTGACGAATCCGTCAGGTGTCCGTCACCCCCTACACCTCCGCCAAATCATCGCGAAAATGACGCAACAAACTTCATCTTCGACACTCCTGCCCCCACGTGGGGGTGACGAAACCTTCGTCACCCCCAGGCCGCAGGGCTCGGACGAGATCAACGTGTCTATGGACATCTTCGCCGAATCGCCCGCGTGGCACGGGGCTTGCTTCAAGGGGTCGCGGAGGCCCCCATGCACAGCACGACCCGCAGCACCCAAGCCCGCCCCCTCGCCGCGCCCGCCGCGCCCGCCGCCGAGCTCACCCCGGTCCCGTGGAGCAACCGGTGGCGCTGCGCCGAGCTCGGCCTCGACGGCGGGGTGGACCCCTTCAACCCGGCGCTCTGGGGCCCCGAGGGCCCCTTTGGCGAGATGATGGCCGGCTTGGTCAGCCCCACCGCCGAGGCCATCGCCCGCACAGGCGAGCCCCTGACCCCGGGCGGCGTGGCCGCGGCGCAGGCCAGCAGCCCGACCGCCGCCCCCGAGATCGCGATGCAGGCGACGGAGCCCCTCACCCCCGGGGCGCTCGCGCTGCAGAGCACCGCCGCCGTGCCCCAAGTCAGCGACTCGGCCACCCGCGCGCAGGAGGAGTTGACCCCGGGCGCGGTGGGCGCCGCGCAGGCCAGCGACCCGACCTCGGGCCCCGAGGTGGCCCAGCACGAGGCGAGCCCCTGGGTGCCCGGCGCACAGGCGGCCGAAGCCGGCGCCGTCGACCCGGGCGCCGCCACCTGCCACCAGCCCAGCGCGAGCCTCACCGCCTTCGCCGCGCGCGCTGCGGGCGTGATGTCGGCGGGCGCCGCGGGCCTCTCCGCCGCGGAGGCGGGGGCCAGCGCCAGCGGCCTCGCCCCGGGTGACCAGGCGCGCCTCGGCGCCCTGCTCGCCAAAGACAGCCTCAGCGTCGACGAGGTGGCCGAGGCCCGCGCGCTCGCCGAGCAGCTGCCCGCCGCCGAGCGCCAAGAGGCGCACCGCGCCATCGCCGCCCGCAGCCCGTACGCGACCCAGCGCGACAACGAGCACCGCCTCGAAGCGGACGACGGGGGCACCTGCTTCGCCACGAGCGTGGCAATGGCGCTGATGTCGCTCGGCGTGCCCAACCCCGACCCCACGGTGGAGTACGAGGTCGCGCTGCTTGGGCTCGCAAAGGGCGACATCGAGCACTCCCAGACCTGGATCGAGGTGGCGAAGGGCCTCGGGCGCAGCGGAGCGCTCGTGGAAGGCCGCACGATCAACGGCTGGACCTTGGACCAGTGGCGGGACAACATCACCGCGATCATCGGCGGCGGGCAGGCCGCGGTGCTGAGCATCGGCGGGCACGTGGTGCGCGTCGAAGGCTGGGACGACAAGGGCTTGCTCATCGACGACCCCTACGGCGCCTCGGTGCTCGCGGTCAGCGGCGATAGCTCGAGCCGGGACTGGGGCGACAAGAACGCGCGCCACGCCGACGAGGCGGCCCGGGCCGGCCAGGTCGGCGAGGACGTCGCCTACCCCTGGGCCGTGGTCGAAGGGTACAACTTCAACTACATGGTCACCTTCGCTTGAGGCTCAGCGCCGGCCGGCCGCCTCGGCCCCCCAGGGCACGAGGCCCCGCTCGGCGCGGGCGCGGCGGCACGCCGCGTCGCCTGCGGTGACCTTGCGGCAGCCCGCGGGCCGGTGCTCGTAGACCGCGCAGCGCACCGCCGCCCCGAGCGCGCCTTCGAGCGCGCAGCAGCGCCCGCCCGCGCCCAGCCGCAGGTGCGGGCGCCCGCGGGGGTCGGCCACGACAAAAGTGGCCCGCAAGGCCAGCACCCGGAGCAGAGCGCTGCGCGGGTCGTCGACCTCGACGTACCAGGGGTAGCCCTCGCCCTGGTTCTCGTCGGTGTTCACGCAGCAGGCGCCGCAGCGCTCACAGTCGAAGACACCGACCTGCAGGCCATCCTGCGCGCCCTCATCGGGAGCCTGGCCCACCCGCGCCGCGGCGCGCGCCCGCCGCCCCACGCCGCCCTCAACCCGCGCCGCCGCGCCGCCCCAGACGGGGCAGCCCGGGCGGGCGCTGGCGGCGCAGGTCATGCAGCGGGAGGACCATGCCGCGCCGCTAACCGCCCCCCACGACGCCGCGGCGCTACACTGCCGCCCCGAGGGAGCCGCCCGATGCCTGTCGCCCGCCCTGCCGCCCTCTGCGCGCGCGCCCGACCTGCGCGGCGGCGCGCCGCATGAGCGTGCCCCGCCACCTCGCGCTCATCCCCGATGGCAACCGGCGCTGGGCCCGCGCCCGCGCTGCGGCGCCGCGCGCGGGTCATGCCGCCGGGATCGCCGCGCTGGGGCCGATCGCCGAGACCGCCTGGGCCGCGGGTGTCGAGGTGCTGAGCTTCTGGTGGGGCTCGCCGGCCAACCTGACCCGCCGCGCGCCCGACGAGGTCGAGGCGATCATTGACGTGCTGGCCGAGGCCCTCGACGGGCCGATCGCCGCGCTGCTGCACCGAAGGGGCGCGGGTTTTGAGGCCCACGGCCGCTGGCCCGCGCTCTGCCCGGGCTTGGCCGCCCCGATCGCCGCCCTGCCCCGAGCCCAGCCGGGCGCGCCCCGCCTCGTGCTGCTGATGGCCTACGACGGCCGCGACGAGCTCCGCGCCGCCGCAGACGCGCTGGGCGGCGGGGGCGCCGACGCCGCGGCCTTCACCGCCGCGCTGTGGACCGGGCACCTGCCGCCGGTCGATCTGGTGCTGCGCACGGGCGGCGAGCCCCACCTCTCCGCCGGCTTCTTGTTGTGGGGCATCGCAGAGGCCCAGCTCCACTTCTCTCCGAAGCTCTGGCCCGACTTCAGGCCGCCTGACCTGCATGAGGCGCTGGCCGCCTATGCAGCGACGGAGCGCAGGCTCGGGCGGTGAGCGTGACCCCCTCCGTCACCCCCGATCTGGAGCTGCGGCCGCGCAGCCCCCGCTCCCACCTCGCGGGCACCTTGGCCTTGGTCGAGCAGCTCGCCAGCCGGAGCGGGCCCTCCCCCGGCCTCGCCCCGCTGCGGCGCTTCCTCGACCGGCCCGACGCGCTCCCTGCCGCGGTCGATCCCGCGCAGAGCGGCCTCAAGTACGACGCCTACCTGACCCGTGGCCCGCAGGGCGCCGCCTGGGGGGTGGCGGTGAGTGATCGGCACGAGGGGCCCGCGATGGTCCCCGCCGTCGAGGCCCTGCTGGGCGCGCTGGGGGCCGAGGCCGCCCTGCCCGCGGCCCGGGCCCTCGCCGAGCGCCTCGGGGGCGCGGGCCCCGAGCTCACGGTCGCCCTCGGCTTTGACGTGCCTGGCGCGATCCCGCGCGTAAAGCTGTACCTGCAGGAGCGCCGCTGGGGTGAGGGGCTGGCCACCGCCGGCGCGCTGAGTGAGCTGCTCGCCGCCCTGCCCGGGGGCTGCGCCCTGCCCCCCTGGGTGCCGGCCGATCAGCCGGTGGGCGTGCTCACCGTCGAGCGCCTCCCGAGCGGAGGGCAGCGCTTTAAGGCCTACATCGGGGGGCCTGACCCCCGCGAATTGTTGCCCGACGCGCCGCCCGCCCTACGGGCCCTCGCCGACCAGATGGCCGCGGTCTGCCCGGCCCCCGGCTGGCACTACGCCACCCTGCGCCTGCGGCCGGGCGCCGCGCCCGGCGTTGCGATCAACAAGATCTATGACGTCAACGCGCTGGCCTTCACCGAATCGCCGGGGCGGCTCGAGGCCGCCTGGGCAGAGGTGGGGGCGCTCTTCGGCGCAGCGAGCCGCGCGGCCGCCTGGGCGGAGCTCGAGGCGCTGCGAAGCTCCATCCCCGACACCTTGCTGGTGCCCACCGCGAGCGCGCTCGAGGCAGGGGGCGAGAGCGTGGACCTGTACTGTGGCGCCTGGGCACCCGAGGGGGCGCCCGGCGGCGGCGCTTAGCTGAGGCGCGCGGCGAGGCCCTTGATGACCTCGGCCCAGCGGTCGGCGTCCTCGCTGTCGTCCCAGAGGTTGCGCAGCTCGGACTTGTTCAAAACGACGTCCAGGGCCTTCTTCGCCGCGTCGACCAGCTCGGCCTCGGGCGCGCCCTGGCTGCGGGCCCAGGCGGCGATCTCTTTGGGCAGGCGCGGCGCGGCCTTGCCGAGCATCGCAGCCACCACCTCGACGGCGGCGACAGCGGCCGAAGCAGCGTCGCTGTCGACGTAGTCGACGTCGATCACCGCGTCGATCGCGTCTTCGACCACCTCGAGGTCCTGCTCCTCTTCGAGCCCCGCGAGGAAGTCCAGCGCGTCGTCATTCTCAAAAGAACCGGTACCCCATGCGCCCATGATGCCCTCCACGCGCCGCCCGCGGCGCAGCCGAACCCGCGCGCCGCTGCAGCGGCGCTCGCCCGGCCCCTAGCCGCCCATCCGGGCCCCCGCGCCGACGCCACGTGGCTTGAAGTTGAAGCTCAACAGCGCCCAGAAGGGGGTTCTCCGATGGCGGCCCCGCGCCGCCCCGCGCCGGCCTGCGCAACGTCACCCAAAGGTCAAGCGCAGCTTGCGGGTGCGGGCGCAGTCGGCGAGGCTCGGATGCACCCGCGACCCGCCCCTCTGCCTCGGAGCACCCACCATGTCTTGGCGCCCCTCGCCCGCCTGGACCGCGCTGTCCACCCTGGTCATCGCCTTGGCCCCGCGCCTCGCCCTCGCCTGCGACCCCATGCCGCCCCACCTCGCCGACGCGACACCAGCCGCCGACGCGGTCGATGTCCCCCGGGGTGCAGCGCTGATCGTGCGCGTGCCGCTGCTCTCTCCGCTCAGCGCGCTCGATGTCGGGCTCACCGTCGATGGCGTGGCCTACACCCCGCGCATCGAGCGGGTCGACTACGGCCCCGCGGTCGACCCGCAGGTCTTCCGCGACGGCGCGCTCCTCGCGCTGTGGCTGCCCGCCGAGGCGCCCGCGGGGCTCGCCGCGTACACCTTCCCTGACGTGATCTCCGAAGAGGACTGGTCCACCGCCACCCACCAGCTCCGCATCGTCGAGGGGGCGGCGGCCCCGCTCAGCGGGCCGCCCAGCTCCACCGGCACGCTCGGCCCCGACACCCGCGAGGACCACGGCACCTGCGGCTGGGAGGAGGGGCGCCTGCTGACCGTCGACGCCGCCGCCGAGGGCGCGGTCGCCGCGGTGCTCTGGGTCGAGGAGGGCGCGGCCGAAGTGCCGGTCACCGCGGCCTTCTTCGCGCCGGGCAGCCCGAGCCTGCGCCTCGTGGGCCTCGTCGAGGGCGACCGGGCCGAGGCCTGCTGGGTGGTCGAGGCCTGGGGCCCCGCCGGCGACCGGGTCCGCAGCGCGCGGAGCTGCGCACCGGCCACCGACGGGGGTGGTGAAGGAGGCGACGGCAGCGACGGCGCAGACGGCAGCGACGGCGCAGACGGGTCGGACGGCGCGGACGGGTCGGACGGCGCGGACGGGTCGGGTGGATCCGACGGAATCGACGGCGCGGATGGGTCCGACGGAACGGACGGCTCAGGCGCGACCGGCGGCGGGGGCAAAGGTGGCTGCGCGGCGCTCGGCGGCGGCCTCGCTGGCGTTTGGGCCCTCGGCTTGGCCGTGATGGGCGGCCTGCGCAGGCGGCGCTGAGCGGGGCGGCACCGAGCGGGGCTGCACCGAGCGGGTGCCGGTGCCCTGAACGAAGCTCAGCCGTGCAGGCCGAACATCAGCGCGACCCACTCCCAGGGGCTGGGCGGCGACCAGGTGGGGTTGGCCCGGGCGTCGGCCGACACCGCCTCGCTGCGGTCGCGGTCGAGGCGGTGCAGGGTGCCCAACGGGGTCGAAGGGTTCCGGGCCACCGCCGCCCGCACCTCCACCGCCGGATCGCGGGCCAACGCGCGCAGCACCTCGGGGTGCAAGCCGGGGTGCAAGGCGACGAGCGCGCGCAGCTCCCAGTCCTCGGCGGCGGCCAGGGCCCGCTGGGCGGTCAAGGGGAGCCGGCCCGCGTGCCCCGCCCGCACGGTCAAGGCGGCCGGGCGCTGCAGCGCCGCCCAGCGCAGCAGCGCGCCCTCGGGCAAGGCGGGGTTGTGGGCGAGCGCCTCGACCGCGCCCTCCCCCGCGCCGAGCAAGGCGTCGAGGGCGCGCAGCGGCATCCGGCGGACCACCGGGGAGGCCGCGAGGCGCTCGGCGGGCTGGGCGCCGAGCGCGGGGTGGAGCAGCGGCGGACCCTCGGGGTCGGTCGGGACCTCGCCGAGCACCGCCACCTGCTGCGCCAGGACCAGGAGCTGGCGCCGGCCGAGGTCCGGCCGCCCGGCGAGCTGGTTGAGCACCGCCGGATCAGCGCCCCGCAGCAGCAGCTCGACGGCGACCCGGTCCAGGCGCGGGGCACGGGCGAGGTGGGCGCGCACCCCCGGCTGGGGGTCGGTGGCGAGGGCGCGCTGCAAGCCGGGCAGGCGGGCGCGCGCGGCGAGCTCCGCGCGCTCGCGGGCGGGCACGGCGGCGCTCAGCCGGCGGAGCAGGCCCAAGGGCAGCCGGCGGTGCAAGGTGACCAACGCGCTGCGGCGGGAGGGGCGGGCGAGCAGGGCCCGCCAGCGGTGCAGCGCGGGGAGCTCGACCAGCAGGACGATCCCACCCTTGTCGGTGCGGGCGCAGAGCCGCAGGCCGGGCACCGCGGCGGCCAGCGCGTCGGGCGGCGGCTCGAGGTGGACCTCACCGCCGCAGAAGCTGCAGGAGGAGCTGAGGCCCCCAATCAGCGCGTCGACGAGGGCGGTGGACCAGGGCGCGGCGCAGCACGGGCAGCGCGCCTCTCCCCGAGACAGGCGCAGCCATGGGCCTTTGGTCAGCCGACCGGGGACCTCGGCGCGCTGGGCGATGCAGTCGAGCAAGGCGGGGCCGCCCACCAAGCGTGCCCAGGCGGCCTCGGGGGTGGCGGTCTGGGCGCCGCAGCGGCCACAGCCGGCGACCCCCGAGCGCAGGGCGGCGGCGACCGGCGCGCCGCAGCGCACGCAGGGGACGAGGAGCTGCCCCCAGACCACCAGGGGACCGGGGCCGTCGAGCTCCACTTGCTCCCGGTCGAGGCGCCAACCCCGGGGGCGTCGGACCCCCGCGGGGGCGGCGAGCGGGTCGGCGATGACCACCGGCGCGGGCGCCGCGGCGGCCACGAGGGGGCGCGGCGCGACGGAGGGGGTGGCCGGCAGCAGGACCGAGGGCTCCTCCACGACGGTCGCGCTCACCGCGGCGCCCACCGCGAGGGCCATCGAGGGGGTCTCCCAGACGAAGACCACCTCCTCGGTCGGGTGCTCGCCCGGGCGCATCAGCACCGTGGGCTGATCGGCGCCATGCTCGTCGGGAAGGTCGTCGGAGACGTCGTCGGCGAGCTGCTCGGGGTCGGTGCGCGGCGGCGCGGCCTGGGGCTCGGTCGCCGGGGTCGGCGGGGCGGCGAACGGCTCCCCATCGGGCACCGGCGGGACCGGGGCGCCATCGAGGCGGTCGGTCGCCCCATCGGGGAGGGGAGGTTCCGGGTCAGCGGCATCGGGGGCGCCCAACCCACCGCCATCGCCGGCGAGCTCTTGGGGCAGCGCAGGCGCGGGGGTGGGCGGCGGGTCGACCTCCTCCGGCCGGGGCGGCGCGATGGCGGCGGCCGCGGCGGCCTCTCCCGGCGCGGCTTCGTCCAGCGCTGGCCCAGGCCCCGGCGAAGGGCCCTCGGCCTGCGGGTCGGGGGCGGGCGCCGCGCCCAGAGCGACCTCAAGCACGGGATCCAGCTCTGGCTGGTCGACCGCGGCGCGCTGCGCAGCCGGAGCCTCTACCATCAGGAGCTCTGCGACCGGAGCGCCCTCGAGCACCGGATCCACAGCCGGGGGATCGGCAAGCGGAGGATCCACAGCCGGGGGATCCGCAAGGGGAGGATCCACAGCCGGAGGATCCACAGCCGGAGCGCCCTCAAGCACGGGATCCACAGCCGGAGGATCCGCAGCCGGAGGCTCGGCAGCCGGAGCCACCGGCCGCGGCGCGGCGAGGTGCGACGGAGCCCCGGCCCCACGCGAAGATGGCGGCAGCGCCACAATTCCGACGCTGGTCCAGCGGGGCGGCGGGTGCGCCCCCGGCAGGTCGGCGGCGTCGAGGGCGCCCGCCGGCTCGGGCGCGGACGGCCCCCCCGCGGGCGCGGCGGGCGGAGCGGCGGGCGGGCGGGTCGGAGGGGTAGACATCGACGATGGGCCGCGGGGAGAGCGGGGCGGGGACAGGTCGGAGCGTGCCCGAAGAGGCGCGCCGCCGGGGCGACCGGCTTCCGCTTTGACCGGAACAGGTCAGCGCGCAGCCGCACCAGCCCGCCGCGCGGCACGGCGCGCGCCCGGAAGCGGACACAAATCGTCCGCCAGTGCAGGCGACGGACCGCGCCCACCGCGTTAACCGGCGCAGGTCCGGGGCGCGCCTGCCCCCCGCCCTCCGCCGCGCGCGCCGACGCCCCGCGGCCCTCTCAACGCCCGCCCTCGGGCCCTGGTGAGCCATGAGCGCCCTCCTCCCCCGCACGCACCACTGTGGCGAGCTCCGCGCCGCGCACGCTGACCAGACGGTCGCCCTCCAGGGCTGGGCCCACCTCGTCCGCGACAACGGCGGCGTGATCTTCGTGGTCCTGCGTGACAAGAGCGGCACCGTGCAGGTCACCGTCGATGAGCGCGCCGCCGCCGAGGTGTGGGAGCAGGCCCGCAAGGTCCGCCTCGAGTACGTCGTGCAGGTCCAAGGTGTGGTCGTCGAGCGCCAGCCCGGCATGGCCAACAAAGACATGGCCACCGGCGCGGTCGAGGTGCTCCCCACCGTGTTGACGGTGCTCAACGGCACCCGTCCCCTCCCCTTCGCCATCGGCGGCAAGGCGGCCGAGGCCAGCGAAGAGGTCCGGCTCAAGCACCGCTACATCGACCTGCGCCGGCCCGAGCTGCAAGAGAAGCTCTTTTTGCGCTCCCGCACGGCGCTCTCGGTGCGCAGCTTCTTGTCGGGCCGCGGCTTCACCGAGGTCGAGACGCCGGTCCTCACCAAGTCGACCCCCGAGGGCGCGCGCGACTACCTCGTGCCCAGCCGTGTCCACCCCGGTCAGTTCTATGCGCTGCCCCAGAGCCCCCAGATCTTCAAGCAGCTGTTGATGGTCGCCGGCTTTGACCGCTACTTCCAGATCGCGAAGTGTTTCCGCGACGAAGACCTGCGGGCCGACCGCCAGCCCGAATTCACCCAGATCGACATGGAGCTCAGCTTTGTCACCAGCGACATGGTTATCGAGCTGTGCAGCGACATGATCCGCCACGTCTGGCGCGAGGCGCTCGGCCACGAGGTCGGCGACATCCAGCGCATGACCTACGCCGAGGCGATGGCCCGGTTCGGCGTCGACGCGCCCGACCTGCGTTTTGGCCTCGAGCACAGCACCCTCGACTGGTCGGGCACCAGCTTTGGCGTGGTGGGCAGCGCGCTGGCCGCCGGCGGCATCTGCAAGGTGATGGTGGTGCCCGGCGCCGCCGAGTCGACCAGCCGCAAGACCCTCGACGAGTACACCGCCTTCGTCAAGCGCTACCGGCTGGGCGGCCTGCTGTGGGGCAAGGTCAGCGGCGACCCGTCGCTGGCGGCGAGCTGGTCGGGCCCCCTGTCCAAGGTTGAGCTCGCGCTGCTCGCGCAGATCCCCGGCGTGGCCGACGGCGATCTGGTGCTGGTCGGCGCCGGCCCCAAGGCCCACGTGCACGCCGGCCTCGGCCGCCTGCGCCCGCACATCGCCCGCCAGCGCGGGCTCGTGCCCGAGGGCGCCTTCCGCTTCTGTTGGGTGACCGACTTCCCCGCCTTTGAGTGGGATGAAGACAACGGCCGGTGGGTGGCCATGCACCACCCCTTTACGAGCCCGGTGGCCGCGCACATCCCCTGGCTGGGCACCGAGAAGATGGGCGAGATCCTCAGCGACGCCTACGACATCGTGTGCAATGGCTACGAGATCGGCGGCGGCAGCATCCGCATCCACGACAGCGAGGTGCAGAGCAAGGTCTTCGCCGCGCTCGGCCTCAGCCCCGAAGACGCCCAGGCCAAGTTTGGCTTCCTGCTCGACGCGCTGCAGTTCGGGGCGCCGCCCCACGGCGGCCTCGCGATGGGTTTTGACCGCTGGATCATGCTGCTGGCGGGCACCGAGAACATCCGCGAGGTCATCGCTTTCCCCAAGACCACCAGCGCCCAAGACATCATGTCCGACGCGCCGAACGTGGTCGACGAGAAGCAGCTGCGCGAGCTGCACGTGGCCACGGTCGTCCCCGCTCCGCCGGCCGCCGAGCCGAGCTGAGCCCGCACCGCGGAGCCCCGCATGTCCCCCCGCCTCCGCACCGCCTCCATCTGGGTGGCCCTGCTCCTGATGGCCGTGCTCGCCCTCTTCGTGGGGATGAGCACGCCTGACGCGCCGCAATCCGCGCCGATGGCCGCGCAAGAGCTCGGCCCAGACCAGATGGCCGAGCAGATCCGCATCGGTGAGATCGGCGTGCTGGCCATCGATGTCGACGGCGCGCTGGTCGGCTGGGGCGTCGACGGCGGCGGTCCCTACCGGGCCTCAGCGCCGCTCACCCCCGGCCTGCTGCGGGCGATGGGCGAGCGTGGCCAGCACCTCGCGCCGCTGGGCCCCGACCCGGGCGCCGACGAGGCCACTGGGGGCGACCCGCTCGGCGTGGTGATGGCTGCGCTGCTCATCGTTTTGGTGGCGCTGGTCGCGCTGGTGGTCTGGCTGCGGGCCCGCAAGCAGCAGGCGGGCGCCGGCGGGATCATGGAGATGCGCAAGACCACCGCCCGCGCCCTCGAGGAGCGCAGCCGCCTGCGCTTCGCCGACGTGGGCGGCGCCGAGCCGATCAAAGATCGCCTCGCCGACGTCATCGCCTGCCTCAAAGATCCCGAGGGCTGGGCCAAGGCGGGGGTGCGCCTGCCCCGCGGCGTCCTGCTCGAGGGCCCGCCCGGCTGCGGCAAGACGATGATGGCCCGCGCGGTGGCGGGCGAGGCGGGCGTGCCGGTCTTCGTGCTCAGCGCGAGCGAGCTGGTCGAGATGTTCGTCGGCGTCGGCGCGAGCCGGGTGCGCGACACCTTCGAGCAGGCCCGCAAAGCCGCCCCTGCCGTGCTGTTCATTGACGAGCTGGACGCGATCGGCCGCCGCCGCGGGGCGGGCGCCACAAGCAGCGCCCACGACGAGCGGGAGCAGACGCTCAACCAGCTCTTGGTGTGCTTAGATGGGGCCGAAGCCCACAAAGGAAAACAAGGCTTCCTTGTGGTCATGGCCGCGACAAACCGAGCCGACATCCTCGATCCGGCCCTGCTGCGCCCCGGGCGCTTTGACGTGAAGCTGCGCCTGGGTCTGCCCGACCTCGCCGGCCGCCGGCAGATCCTCGCGCTGCACACCCGCGGCCGCACGCTGGGCGGCGACGTCGATCTCGACGCCCAGGCCGAGCAGACCGAGGGCATGAGCGGCGCCGAGCTCGAGCTGATGTGCGTCGAGGCCACGCTGCGCGCGGTCCGCCGGGCGGGCGGGCCGGCCCAAACGCCGCTGCTCGGGGCGGCCGACCTCGCCGCGGGGCGCCTGGCTGCTCGGTCCACCCTCACTGATTTTGACGTGCTGGACGCTGTGCTCATCGAGAGCCAGGGCCAGCTCGCCCGCCCCGCCGCGCCCCTGCAGGTCCGCCTCACCCTGGCCGACGGGGCCGAGCACCGCGGCCGCCTCCTGTGGATGGACAGCGCCTGGATCAAGCTCGAAGGCGCTGAGGGCGGCCCGGCGGTGCTGCTCCCCAAGGCCCAGCTGCGCGGCGCGGTGGCCGAGGGCCGGGTCGGTGCGGCCGACGCCGAGGCCACCCTGCGACAGCTGCCGCGCGCGGTGGGTGTGGGCTGATGTTCGACGACGAGGCAGCTTTCATCCGGTGGACCACCGGGCGCTTCGCGCTCTGGGTGGTGCTCGCGCTGTCCTTGACCGTGCACGAGTGGGCGCACGCCGCCGAGGCGCGCCGGCTCGGCGACACCACCGCCGAGGGCGCGGGCCGGCTGAGCCTGAACCCGCTCGACCACCTCGATCCGCTGGGCACGGTCATCATGCCCTTCCTGGGGATCCCCTTTGGGTGGGCGCGGCCCGTCCCCATCGAGCCCCTGCGCTTCGCGGCCGGGGTGTCGATGCGCTGGGGCCTGCTTCGGGCAGCCGCGGCTGGTCCGGTCAGCAACCTCGTGCTCGCCGGCCTCGCGGGCCTCGTCTGGCTGGTCGCCGACGGGATCGGGCCGGGCTCGCCGGTGGCCCAGCTCGCCAGCACATTTGTCCAAGTCAACGTCGGGCTCGCCGTTTTCAACCTGCTGCCCGTGCCACCCCTCGACGGCAGCCGGGTGGTCGCCGGGCTGCTGCCCGAGCCCTGGGCCGGTCGTTATGCGCGCCTAGGCACCCTCGGCTCGATCATCGGGATCTTCGTGATCGCCCTGCTGCTGCTCAGCTTCGGCGAGCTGCTGCGCCCGGGGGGCTAAGCGAGGCCGGCCCACCCTCACTTCGGCGGGTGGCACTTCGGCGGGTGGAGGGTCGCGGGCCGTACCTCAGGGCGCCGGCGTGAAGCAGGACAGCGGGCCGAGGCGGGCGCCGGCGGCGTCCTCGGACCAGCGCAGGGCCCGCGGCCGCGCGGTGAGCACCTCGCAGCCGGTCTCGGTCACCACGATGGTGTGCTCAAACTGGGCGGAGAGCGTGCGGTCGCTGGTGACCACGGTCCACTTGTCGGCGAGCACATCGACCTGGTAGCCGCCCAAGTTGATCATCGGCTCGATGGTAAAACACATGCCCGCCTTGAGCTTCGGGCTCGGGCCCAGCCGGCCGTAGTGGAGCACCGAGGGCTCGTCGTGGAAGACCCGGTGGATGCCGTGGCCGGTGTAGTCGCGCACCACCGAGCAGCCCTTGCCCTCGGCGTAGGCCTGAATGGCGTGGCCGATGTCATTGAGGCGCGCGCCCGGCCGGACCGCCGCGATGCCGAGCTCGAGCGACCAGCGCGCGACCTCGGTGACATGGCGGCCCATGGGCGAGACGCCGCCGATGTAGAAGGTGGCGCTGGTGTCGCCAAAGAAGCCGTTCTTCGCCGGGAAGATGCTGGTGACGTCGATGTTGACGATGTCGCCGTCGCGCAGCTTGGTCTTGTCGGGGATGCCGTGGCAGACGACCTCGTTGATGCTCGTGCACACGCTCTTGGGGAAGCCCCGGTAGCCGAGGGTCGCCGGCGTGCAGCCCGAGGCGATGGTGTGCTTGTGCACGAGATCGTCGATGTCCTGGGTCGTCATGCCGACCTCGAGGTGATCAGCGACGTGCAGCAGCGTCTCGGCCGCGAGCCTGCCCACGACCCGCATGCCGTCGATCTCGGCCGGGGTCAAAATCTTGATCGCCATCGGATGGCTCCCTCACGCAGGCCGCAGCAGGCCGCCAGCGCCGCTCCGCGCGCGCGCCCCCGGACCAGACCCCTCCGCCCCTATAAGCAGCCCGGCCACGGAGCAAGAAACGCGGTCAAGGATTGACCGGAAACGACGCAGGCAAGGGGGGCCGAGGCGGGTCGGGGCGGTTAAGGCCCCCCCAACGCGCCCCGCGCCCACCTTGAGGGACCCATGAAGCTCACCGGCCGCATCCTCACGCTGACCGCCGATCCCGCCGCCCTCCGCGCCCAGCTGGCCGGCGAGCCCCTCCCCTCGGCCCCCTGGCAGGGCCCCGAGGGCGCGCCGCCCGCGCTGCAGTACGGGGTCAACACCGACGCGATGATCTCGGGCCAAGCGTGCACGCTGGGCTACACCGGCGAGATCTTGGGCCCCTGGTTCCTCGAGAACTTCCTTGAGGTGGTGAACAAAGATGAGGTCCGCAGCGGCGGCTTCCAGGTCATCGTCGGCGGCGACGCCTATGGCTCGGGCAGCAGCCGCGAGGTCGCCGTGGTCGCCCACCAGGGCGCGGGCATCCAGCTGGTCGTGGCGCGCAGCTTTCAGCGCATCTTCCAAGAGAACATGGTCTACGGCGGCATGCCGTTCACCACCGACTTTGGTGTGCTCGACCGCCTGACCGCCGGCGAAGAGGTCGACCTCGCCGGCCTGGTCGCCGAGCTCCCCCCCTTCTTCCGCCAGGTGGCCGAGGCGGGCGGCCTGCTCCACTACGGCCAGCGGTGGATCGCCGGCGCCCTCGACCCCTGGTACGACACCGCCACCCCGGCCCGGCCCTTGAACGTGGTCGAGAAGATCGTCGCCGCGCGGGCCTGGGCTGGTGGCCGCGGGGCCGAGGGCGCGGTTTTTGGGCTGTCGAGCGTGGCGGCGGGCGACCAGGTGCTCTGCCAGGCGGCCTTCCGCGGCATGCACGAGTACACCGCCGGCATGTGCATGTCGTTGTACGAGCAGGCTTTTGGCAAGGCCCCCGTGCACGACCCCGACCAGGTCGCCTGTTTTGAAGACCACTTCGTGCTCATCGACGAGCCGAGCGTGCCCGCGCCGGTCAAGCGCGCGCGCCTCGAGCCGGCCCGCCAGCTCGCCAAAGAGATGGTCGAGGCCGCTGAAGTGCACGGCCTGCGCCTACACGGGCCCGGCCGCCCGCTGCAAGCCGGCGTCTGCCACCGCATCGTGGTCGAGGAGTATGGCCGCCCCGGCGACATCATCATCTTGACCGACAGCCACACCCCGACCGCGGGCGTGCTCAACGCCTTCGCCTTCGGCGTGGGCAGCACGGCGATGAGCTTCGCGCTGCGCACCGGCCTCATCCCGGTGACCGTGCCCAAGGTGGTGCGGGTGCTGGTCTCGGGCGACGCCCAGGGCCTGCTCTCACCCAAAGACCTGATCTTGCACCTGATCGGCGACCCTTACTTCCGCGAAGAGCAGTGGCGCACCAGCCCCACCGACACCTGCGTCATCCAGCTCGGCGGCCCGGGCCTCGACCAGTGGAACGTCGACGAGCTCAGCGTGCTCACCAACATGACCGTCGAGGGCGGCTTGATGACCGGGGTGGTCGAGCCCTGCCAGCCCCTGTGCGACTTCTTCGCGGCCCGCCGCGGCGACCCGATGGAGGACCGCATGGTCTACCCCGACCCGGGCGCGCACTATGAGCGGGTCATCGAGATTGACCTCAAGGACGTTCCTCTCACCGTTGCGACCCCCGGCGACAGCCGCAACCGCCTGCCGCTCAGCGCCGCCGCTGAGGTGCCCGTGCACAACGTCGTGATCGCGAGCTGCACCGGGGGCTCGCTGGCCGACCTGCGCGCGGCGGCCGCGGTGCTCCGGGGCCGCAGCCTGCACCCCGGCGTGCGGGTCACGGTGACCCCCTCCTCCGCGGTGGTCGCCGCCGAGGCCGAGGCCGAGGGCCTGCTCTCCTTGTTCCGCGAGGCCGGCGCCGTGCTGAGCCCGCCGGGCTGCGGCAGCTGCATCGGCAACGGCCCGGGCGTGCCCCTGCCCGGCGAGACCACCGCCAGCACCACCAACCGCAACTTTGACCGGCGCATGGGCGCGCCCGGCCCGGTCTACTTGGTCTCTCCGGCGGTGGCGGCGGCCTCGGCGGTCACCGGTCGCCTGACCGACCCGCGCCAGCTCGCGCCGCTGGCCTGAGCCGGCGGGCGCTCCGCTTTAGGCCGGGCCCCAAGAGGTCTCGGCCGCGACCAGCGCCGCCCGCCGCTCGACCAAGCCCGGCGGCGGCGCCAGGGCCAGCCCCGCAAGAATAACGTCAAGGCGGGCCATCTCACGCCGCACCCAGCCCCGCAGGGCCGGTGGGGGCGCGGCCAGCAGCCTCGGGCCGAGCAGGGCGGCCGCGCCCGACAAGGGCGGCGCCGGGCCCTCGGCGCGGGGGCGCAGGGCGTCGGTGAAGAAGGGCCTGCCGCGCTCCTCGACGAAGCGCTGGTCGACCAGCTCCATGCCCATGCCGAGCAGCGCGGCCCGCAGCTCTTCGGGGCCCTCGTTGACCTGCACGATCACCCGCGCGGCCGCCGCCCAGACGTCCGGGGCCGCCCGCAAGATCCGCTCGGCGAGCCGCGCGCCGATGCCCGCCAGCACGATGATCTGAGCCTCCCCGGGGCGGAGCGGGGCGAGGCCGTCGCCCGCCCGCACCTCGAGCCGCGGCTCGGCGGCCGCCCGCACCCGAAGTTGGGCCACGGGCCCGGGGTGGAGATCGACGGCGATCACCCGCGGGGCCCGCCCCATGCGGAGCAGGGCCAGCGGCAGCAGGCCGTGATCGCTGCCGATGTCGGCCACCACGGCGCCCTCGGGGCACAGCGCGGCGACGTCAGCGAGGCGGGCGCTCAGGGCGGGCATGGCCGCGGGCTAATCCGGGGGTCATCGGCGGGCAGCGCGCGCCGCCGCCCACGCCCGGGGCGGAGCGCGGCTCAGATTGGCGCGGCCGCCGCCCGCCGCAGCTCGGGGTAGCGCGCGTCGGCGGTGTCGATGAGGTGCCGCAGCGCGGACTCGAAGGTGCGCAGGCCGAGCCCATCGTCGACCTTGAGCTCGACGCTCAGCGTGACCGCGCCGGTGCGCGGGTTGAGCTGGAACTTACCGAGCACAAGCTCGTAGTTGATCGTGGCGAGCTGGGTGAGCAGCAGCACCAGGGCGCCGGGGCTGCCGGCGGCGTCCACGTCGAAGTAGTCGATGACCGCGATATAGACGACGTGGTCGCGCGGGAAGTGCTGCAGGCTGACCCGAAAGCGGACGTTCTTGCCCTCGACCGGCACCACCAGCAGGCCCGCGCCCGTGCGCTCGGGGGTCGGGAAGCCCGCCCGCTGCAGATACTGGGTGAGCAGCTCGGGGCTGACCGCGGGGGCAGAGGCCGCGCCCCGCTCCTCGAGCTCGGCTTGGGCGTCGGCGAGCTGGGCGCGCAGCAGCTCGACCTCGAGCGCACGCAGGCGCGCGGCCCCGCAGCCCGACCCGCCGGCCATCACCGCCGCCCCAGCGATCACCCGGCCCCACGCGCGCAGGCGCCGCTGCGGCGCGCGGGCGGGCCTCACTCGCTGACGTCGCGGCTGATCCGGTCGATGCTCAGATCGCCGGTGATCTCGAGCAGGCCGCCGACGTCACCCGTCCAGCTCGCGGTGATGGTCTCGTCGTCGATCTCGCCCGCGGCGTCGAAGGTGAGCGCGAAGAAGCTCAGATCGAGGTCGGCGGTGCCGGCCACCTCATCGCCGTCGACCGCGAGGTCGAACTCGTGCCGGGCCTCGGTGTCGAAGCCGAAGAAGGCGAGCACGCAGGTGCTGTCGCCGGCCACCCGCTCGCCGCGCAGGTCGACGTAGACGATGGCCGCGCCGATGCAGCTCGCGGTGATCGGCGTGCCGTTGTACTCGCCGGTCAGGTCAACGATGAGGTTGCCCACATAGGTGCCCGCGGCCTCGGCCTGCACCTGCACGCCGGCCACTTGGCTGACCAAGCGGGTGCCGTCGGGCAGCAGCGCCTCGGCGCTGAGCGTGTGGGTGCCGACGTCGAGGCCGGCGTCTTCGAAGTTGGCGCCGGTCGCGGTCCAGTCGTCGATGCTGCTTTCCCAGGCCACGCCGTCGAAGGGCAGCTCGACGCCGTCGGCGCCGACGATGACCGCCTCAAAGTCGGCCGGCTCGCCGTAGGGCAGGAACGCGCCCGACTCGGGGCTGCGGATCTCGAGGGTCGCGCCGGCCCACTGCTCGAGGTCCTCCTCGGCGGCGGTGTCCTCAGCGGCGGTGTCTTCCGCGCCGCCGCTGTCCTCGGTGTTTCCGTCGAGGCCGTCACCCTCATCCACCTCGCCGTCATCGAGCTCGGCCGCGGTGATCTTGGGGGTGCAGCCCGCGGAGAGGGCGCCGAGCAGCGCGGGCAGAGACAGGACCAACAGCATGGGGAGAGGGGCGCGCATCAGGACCTCCGGGGCGCTCAGGTTCGCACAGGCCCCCTTGCCCCGCAAGCGGCCCCCGGACACGCCGGCAAAATCCGGGTCATGACCGCGCGAGGTCGAGGGACGGGGCCCGCCAGCCCGGGGCCGGATCGGCGCGCGCCCCGCCTGCGCTATGATCGGCGCGCAGCAGCGGCCCGCGGGCGGAGCGCTCGGCGCTGCGCAGGTGCAGCGTCGAAACGAACGTGCCTCAGCACATTCGACACGACTGTTTGCCCAGCCGCAGCCCAAACACTCTCGTCTTGTTCGCCGCCGCCCCCACAAGACCCTCTCAACTCGCCGCACCGATGGCAGCGCGCGCCAGACCCGCAGGTCCAAGGCGCGCCCCGGACCGGCCGCCCACCGCGGCCAAGGAGCCCCGCCCGCATGGCCACCCCGAGCCTCCTCCTCTCGCTGCTCCTCTCCCAAGACGCCCAGGCCGCGGCCTGCGATGTCGCCGGCTTGACCAAACAGATCGCCGAGGACACCGCCGACGCCGCAGCCGTCGCTTGGACGACCTTGGCCCGCTGCGACGCCGCCGCCGGAAAAAAAGAGGCGCCCAAAGCATTTGGCCGCCTCGTGCAAGGCGAGCCCACCGACGCCGCGTCGGTGCTCGCGGTCGAGCTCGGCGCCGGCGAAGTGGTGAGCACCTGGATCAGCGGCCTGCAGTCCGACGAGCGGGCGCGGGCGCTCAAGGCGCTCGGCACCGCCTGCCCCAGCTCGGCCCCCGTGCAGGCCTACTTCGTCGAGCGGGCCGGAAAACTCGGCGACGACTTCTGGGATCAGCGCTGGTACATGCCCCTGGCCGACTGCGCGGCGCCCGCGGTGCAGACCGTGCTCGCAGATCAGCTCGCGAAGGGGCCCGGCGGCAACCCGACCCGCTGGGGCAGCGTGCTCGAGACCTATGTGCGGGCCCAGGGCGAGGCCGCCCTGCCCCTGCTCGCCGAGCTCGTCGCCAAGAACAAGAGCGCCGAGCAGCAGCTCACCATCATCGCCGTCTACGCCGACGCGGCGCGGGGCGGAGCGGGCGCCGACGCGGCCAAGGCCAGCGCCGCCAAGGCCGCCGCGGCGGCCGCGCTGGTCGGGATCGCGCCCCAGCTCGCGCCGCGGGCGGTCGAGCAGGCCCGCTTGACGCTCCAGGGTTTTGGCGAAGAGGAGGCCGCCGACAAGCTGGCCGCCCTCCGCTACGCCGAGCGCCGGCAGAAGTCGGGCGAGTTCCATTGGGGCGTGGTCGTGCTCGAGACCACCACCTGCAAAAAAGACAAGGTGCAGCAGCGCATCCACGTGGGCGTGGCCAGCGAGCCGGGCAACACCTGGCCCGATCAAATGAAGGGCCGGATTGCGCCCGCCATGGGCCAAGCCTGGCCGATGGAGCTTGTCAAGGCCTGCAAGGGCGAGGGCACGGTCGAGATCCACACCTCGCCCGAGCCCCTGGCCGACCCCGCCGCGCTCAAGGCCTGGACCGACGAGAAGGTCAAGGCCCTGACCAAGCCCGAGATCAAGCCGACCCGCATCGAGCACGAGCTGCTGCGGGTCTGAGGCGAAGGTCTCGGGGCGCGAAGACCCCGAGGCACCACAATGGCGCGCCCGGGGTCATCCTGCGCGAAGCGCCCTCCCCCTCTGGCGCGGGGGAGGGCCCGCCCTCCGCTCAGGCGCTGCCCATCACCTCGCCCTCGGGCGGCGCGGGCACGCGCTCGAACACGATGTCCTCGCCCTCCAGCGTGACCTTGACCGTGTCGCCTTGGCCATAGTCGCCGCCGACGATGGCCTTGGACATCGGGTTGAGCAGGTGCTGCTGGATGGCGCGCTTGAGCGGGCGCGCGCCAAAGGTGGGGTCGAAGCCCGCGTCACACAGGGCGGTGCGCGCCTCGTCGGTCACCGTGACGTCGAGGCCGCGGCTGGCCAGCAGCTTCTTCACCCGCTTGAGCTGGATGGTGAAGATGTGGTCCATGTTGTCGCGGGTCAGCGCGTCGAACACGATGACGTCGTCGATCCGGTTGAGGAACTCGGGCTTGAGCGTGCGCCGCAGCTCCTCCATCACGCCCGAGATGGCCTTCTCGCGGTTGCCCGCCGCCTCCATGATGCGGCGCGAGCCGATGTTCGAGGTCAGGATCATCACGGTGTTCTTAAAGTCGACCGTGCGCCCCTTGCTGTCGGTGAGCCGACCGTCGTCGAGCACCTGCAGCAGCACGTTGAAGACGTCGGGGTGGGCCTTCTCGATCTCATCGAGCAGCACGACCGAGTAGGGCCGGCGCCGCACCGCCTCGGTCAGCTGCCCGCCCTCGTCGTAGCCGACGTAGCCAGGGGGCGCGCCGATGAGTCGGGCGACGGTGTGCTTCTCCATGTACTCGGACATGTCGATGCGCACGATGTTCTGCTCATCATCGAACAGGAACTCGGCCAGCGCCTTGGCCAGCTCGGTCTTGCCCACGCCGGTCGGCCCGAGGAAGATGAAGCTGCCGATCGGGCGGTTGGGGTCCTGCAAGCCGGCGCGGCTGCGGCGCACGGCGTCGCTGACCGCCACCACCGCGTCGTGCTGGCCGATCACGCGGTTGTGCAGGTTCTCCTCCATTTTGAGGAGCTTCTCCTGCTCGCCCTGCTTGAGCTTGGTCACGGGGATGCCGGTCCACTTGGAGACGACCAGCGCGATGTCCTCCTCGGTGACGACCTCGCGCAGGATGCCGCCGTCCTCACCTTGCAGCGACTCGAGCTTGGCCTGCTTGTCGGTGACCTCGCGCTGGAGCACGGGGATGCGGCCGTACTTGATCTCGGAGGCCTTGCCGTAGTCGCCCCGGCGCTCGGCGATCTCGAGCTCGTGCTGCAGCTCTTCGATGCTGCGTCGCGCGTCCTGAATACCGTCCAGCGCCTCTTTTTCCGCGTTCCATCGGGCGCGCAGCTCGTTGGCCTCCTCCTCGAGGTTGGCCATCTCGTTGCGCATGGCCTGGGCCCGCTCGACCGCGGCTTTGTCGGTGTCCTTGCTCAGCGCCTGCAGCTCGACCTTCATGCCGCGGATCTTCCGCTCGAGGCTGTCGATGGGCTGCGGCAGGCTCTCGATCTCCATCTTGAGGCGGCTGGCCGCCTCGTCGACGAGATCGATCGCCTTGTCGGGCAGCTGGCGGTCCGAGATGTAGCGGTCAGACAGGCGCGCCGCGGCCAAGATGGCGTCGTCGGTGATCTTGATGCCATGGTGGGTCTCGTACTTCTCTTTGATCCCGCGCAGGATCGAGATGGTGCCGTCGACCGTCGGCTCATCCACGTAGACCGGTTGGAAGCGGCGCTCGAGCGCCTTGTCCTTCTCGATGTACTTGCGGAACTCGTCGAGGGTGGTCGCGCCGATGCAGCGCAGCTCACCGCGGGCCAGGGCCGGCTTGAGCATGTTGCCGGCGTCCATGCTGCCCTCGGACTTGCCCGCGCCGACCATCGTATGCAGCTCATCAATGAAGAGGATGACCTGCCCCTGGGTGTTCTCGATCTCTGTGAGCAGCGACTTGAGGCGCTCCTCGAACTCGCCGCGGTACTTCGCGCCGGCGAGCAGGCCGGGCAGATCGAGGCTGAGCAGCTTCTTGTCTTTGAGCGACTCGGGCACGTCGCCCATGGCGATGCGCTGGGCGATGCCCTCGACGATCGCCGTCTTGCCGACGCCCGGATCACCGATGAGCACGGGGTTGTTCTTGGTGCGGCGGCTGAGCACCTGCAGCGTGCGGCGGATCTCGTCGTCGCGGCCGACGACCGGGTCCATCTTGCCTTGGCGCGCCACCTCGGTCATGTCGCGGGTGTACTTGTTGAGCGCCTCGTAGCTGCCCTCGGCCTCTTCGCCCGAGACATTCTGGCCACCGCGCAGGATTTTCAGCGCGTTGAGCAGGGTGTCTTTGGTCAGGCCGTGGTCGCGCAGCAGCTGGCGCGGCTTGTCGTCGACCCGCTCGAGCGCGAGGAAGAGCACCTCGCCCGCGATGTGCGTGTCGCCGAGCTCGCGGGCGACCTTGTCGGCCTCATCGAGCACCTGGCGCAGCTGGGGGCTGAGCTGGGCCTGGTTGCCGCCGCTGACCTTGGGCAGCTGGTCGAGCAGGGCCGCCGCGTCGCGCTTGAGCTGGTCGGTGCGCACGCCGACGTGCTTGAGCAGCGCGCTGACCACGCCCTTGTCTTGGCTGAGCAGGGTCAGGAGCAGGTGCTGGGGCCGGATTTGCGGGTTGCCCTGCTTGCCGGCGAGGTTTTGGGCGTCCGAGATGGCCTCGCGGGCCTTTACCGTAAAGCGGTCGAAGTTCATGATGGGGCCTCCACGCGGTGGGGAGCCCGGCGCGCCGCGGCGCCGGGCGGCGGACGCTCGGCCTTGGCCGCCACGCTCCGCCGGGGTACTTTCGCCGCCCCAGCATATGCACAAAGGGGCCGGGTCAAGGTGCACGGGGCCGGGTCAGCTCCGCCGCTCCCCGATGAGGTGCCGCTTGAAGTCCATCCGACCGGCGCCTCCTGCACCGCGGCCCCGGCGCCGCCCGCGTGTCGGGGCGCGCGCCCTCCCGCTGCTGCTCGCCCTGGGCTGCAACGGGGGTGAGCCCAGCCCCGCGCCCGAGCAGAGCCCGGCGCCGGCCGCGCCGCTGAGCGGCCCGAGCCCCGCCGCCCGCAGCATGGAGATCCGCGGCGCCCTCGAGGACGCCCGCTCGCTGTGGGAGGGCGGCGACCGCGACGCGGCCCGCGACCGCGTGCTCCTGACCTACCAGCAGAGTTTTGAGCCGATGGAGCCCCTGCTCTCCCAGCTCGACCCCATGGGCACGCTCGAGATCGAGTACGCCTTTGGCGCGCTGGCCGTCCAGCTCAGCAAACGTGGCGAGCCCATGTCGGCCCAGGTCGCGATCAGCGCGCTGACCGAGCGCATCGAAGCGGCGGTCGAGGCGATCCCGCCCGAGGCCCTGCCGCCCGAGGCCCAGCAGGCCGACGAGGTGCTCGGGCCGCCGCCCGTCGCGGTCGAGGCCCGGCCGCCCAAGCGCGACTTCAAGACCTACGGCGAAGGCTCGCCGCACTGAGACCGCGCTGCATCGCCCCAAAAGACCAGGGCCCCAAGCGCCGCCGAAGCGGGCGTGGGGCCAGAGCGCCCTGCAGCGCGTTATTTAGAACGGCGGCGGGGGAGGGACCGGCGGGCCGCCCGCTGCGCGGAGCTCGGGCACGTCCTTCGCCTCGGTCCAGCCGGCCATGCCCTGGCGCCAGACGAGGTGGCGGCCGTTGGGATCGGCGGCGAGGCGGGCGGCGACCTCGGCGGCGCTCAGCTCGGCCTGGCCGCTGGCCCCGTGGTAGTGAAAACGCAGGTCAACTGGGACCGGCGGGGGCGGCGGCGCGGCGGGCGGCACCAGCGCGACGATCTCGGGCACCTCGCTCCACTTCTTCCAAGCCGGGAAGCCCGCGGCCCACACCATGTGGTTGCCATTACGATCCGCGGCGATCTTGGCCGCGATCTCGGCGGCGCCGGCCTGCGCTTGACCCGCGGGCCCATGGTAATGAAAGACCTGGGCCACCGGCGGCGGGGGCGGCGGCGCCGAAGGCAGAGGCTGGGTGCCTTGGTAGGGCGCGGGCCCACCGAAGCCCGGCTGGCCAAAGCCAGGCTGGGCGAAGCCAGGCTGACCAAAACCCGGCTGGGGCGCCATCGCCTGGCCAAACGCTTGGCCCATGGCCAGGCCCATGCCGGCGTTCATCATCGGGTTGCCGCCGCTGCTCGGGTTGGCCGCCGCGATCTTGGCCGCGTCGACCATGCCGGCCACCGCGCCGGCTTGCTCAAAGGCGCGGTAGGCGTTCATGTCGCCGATGATGCCCATGCTCGTGCGCTTATCGAGCATCTTCTCGACATCTTCGGGCAGCGTCACCTTCTCGACCACGAAGTCAGTGAGCTGGATGCCGTAGTCTTTGGTCAGGCCCGCCGACATGCGCTCGCGGATGGCGTCGCCCAAGTCCATGTACTTGCTGGCGAGCTCGAGCACCGGCATCTTCGTCTCACCGAGCGTGTCGGTAAACGCGCTGACCAGCTTGCGGCGCAGCTGGCCCTCGATCTCGTCGGTGGAGAACAGGCCCATGTTGCCGACCAGCTCGCGCACAAAGACGGCCGGGTCGACCACGCGCCAGGAGTAGATGCCGAAGGCCCGGATGCGGACCGGGCCCATTTGCGGGTCCATCATCGGGATGGGGCCCGGCGTGCCCCACTTCTGCTCGGTGAACCGCCGCGTGCTGACGAAGAAGATGTCGCCTTTGAACGGGTAGTTCAGCTGGTACTTGATGCTCTCAAAGAAGGACCACAGCGCCTTGGTGCGCGTGGAGATCTCGTGCGTGCCCGGCCCAAAAGAGTCGGAGAGCTTGCCTTCATTGAGGAAAACCGCCGCTTGGCCCTCGCGGACGACCAGCTTGCCGCCATCTTGGATCGCTTGGTTGAACACCGGGAAGCGGTAGACCACCGTGCTGCGATCGTCCTCCATCCACTGGATGACGTCGAGGAACTGCGCCTTGGCGTGGGTTTTGAGCGTGTCCCAGATGTTCACGGAGCTCTCCATGCCCGCGCGCGCGGGCAGCAGCGTTCAAGGGCACCCGCCGCGGTCGGCTGGCCCCCGTGGCCGAGCCTGCGCGCCGCGCCGCGCTCGACAAGGGGCCGCGGCGTCCGACCGCCGCCCGCCGCAGCTATCCCGGGGCCGACCGCCGGCGGGCCGCCGCTACGCCCGGCGCCCGCTGCTTGTTGCAGCGCTGCTCAGCTGCCGCCGCGGCCCATGCGCGGCAGCAGCTCGGCGAAGTTGCAGGGCCGGTACCGGCTGTCGAGCTGGTGCACCAGCAGGCCATCCCAGGCGTCTTTGCAGGCGCCCGTCGAGCCAGGCAGCGCGAAGATCAGCGTGCGGTCGGCCACGCCGCCCAGGGCGCGCGACTGGATGGTGCTCAGGCCCACCGTCTGCAGGCTGATCGCGCGGAAGACCTCGCCAAAGCCGGGCAGCTCTTTGTCGAGCACCGCGCGCACGGCCTCGGGAGTGACGTCGCGGGCGGTGATCCCGGTGCCGCCCGTGGTCAGGACCACGTCGACGCCAGGGTCGGCGACCAGCGCGCGCAGGGCCGCCTCGATGGAGGGCTGATCGTCCTTCAGCACGGCCTTATGCACGAGCTGGTGCCCTGCCTGGACCACGCGCTCGGCGAGCAGGGCGCCCGATCGGTCCTCGGCGGGGCTGCGGGTGTCGGACAGCGTGAGCACGGCGACGCGCAGGGGGGTAAACGCACGGTCGAGGTCAAGGCCTGGCATCATCCCTCCCGGTGGTTGGCGGCGCGGCCCGCCTCAGACGCGCTCGTAGCGCAGGCCCGCCCCGCTCACGAAGACCTGGGCGGCCACGCCGCGCGAGACGAGGCGGTCGGCCGCGGGGGTCAGCAGGCCCACCGGCAGGCGCAGGCCGCGGCGGATCTCGGAGACCAGATCGGTGAGGATGACGTGCTTGGCGCCAAAGCGGGGCACGAGCTGCTCGATGGCCGCCTCTTGCTCGGGCTCCATGCCGACCAGCAGCCACTCGGCGCCACCCCAACGCGCGACCATCGCGTCGACCCAGGCGGCCGGCGCCTCGGCGGAGAGCGCGGTGTTGAGGTAGACCAGCGCCCCGCCATCGGGGAGGGTCAAGCGGAAGCAGCGCGGGGTGCTCCGGGGGATCTTCGCCCCGCGCCCCAAGCGGAGCAGCGCCCGCCCCGGCGACAGCGCGGCCGCCGCTGCGCGCGCGGCCACCCCCGACCGCGGCTCGACCGCCTCGGCCAGCTCAAGGGTGAGGCCATCGAGGCTGACCGGGCCGGGAAAGCCGTCCAGCGCGCCCATCCCACCGAGGTAGGCCAGCAGCTCGGGCGCGGCGATGACCGTCGGGCGTCGCCCCGCGCGCACCGCCGCGACGGTGGCGTCGACCTGCTCGGGCCAGCCCCCGGTGAGCAGGATGATGTCGTCGGGGGCGATCCCGCCGATGGGGTCGACGCGGAGGAAGCGGCCCGGGCGCTCGAAGGTCAGCGCGCGCAGGCCCTCGTGCACGAGGCGGAGGCGCCAGGGGTAGGCGTCACGCGCGGGGACAAGGGACATCAACGACCTCGGGCGGCGCACGGAGCGGCGCAAGCACCCGGCCCTATCCGGCGCGGGCGCGCACGGCAGCCGCGCCCTCCCGACCCGTGATCGGGCTACCCTGACCGCGGAGGCGCCGTGCTCCTGTCCATCCTCTGGGTCCTCGTCGCCCGCGCCGCGCCCGCCGACGAAGGCGTGCGCCCCTCGGTCGAGAGCTTCGACGAGGCCATCATTCAAGAGGCTTGGCCGCTGGTCCGGGTTGAGGTGCCCGACTTCCCCGGCGCCCTGCTGAGCAGCGCGCAGGCCAGCTTGCTCGCCGCCCCGCCCACCGACGGGACGCCCTGGCGGGCCGAGATCCTCGCTGACCCCGACCGCCTCGAGGCCACGCCCGCGCAGCTGGCCGCCTGGAGCACCGGCGACTTCCGGCCCGGTGAGGCCTTCGACGCGCTCGGCGCTGGGCCCTACCGCGCGGCCGGCTACGACGGGAGCGGCGTCAAGGTCGCTGTCTTCGACATCCAATGGCAGGATTGGGAGCTGCACGCCGACGAGCTTGGGCCGGTCCAGACCCACGACTGCGCGCGCCACTCCTCCTGCGCGCGGCCCATCGACGGCGTTCGGCCTGCCTTCTCCTTCGAGTACGGGTCGCATGGCGTGGCCTGCGCCGAGGTCATCCGCGACTTGGCGCCCGGCGTCGAGCTGCACCTCGTGCAGGTCTCGGGCGGGGTCAGCCTCGAGAACGCGGTCAGCTGGGCCATTCGCGAGCAGATTGACCTGGTTTCGATGTCGCTGAGCTACTCCGGCGAGAGCTTCGGCGACGGCACCGGCCCGGTGAACGCCCAGGCCCGCCGCCTGCGCGAACACGGCGTCCTGCTGGTCACCAGCGCCGGCAACTCGGCCACCGAGCACACCCGCGCCCGCTTCACCGACGAGGACGGCGACGACATCCACGAGGGCCCCGACGGCGCCGAGCGGATCGTGATCGAGCTGAGCCCGGGCACCCGCCGCTTCAACCTGCACTGGGACGACTTTGGCCGCTGCGAGACCGATCTCGACGCCTACGTCTACTCCCCCTCGGGCAAGGTCGTCGGGCGCGGGCGGGCGACCCAGGACCCAGAGGATGAGGGCTGCGTCCCGGTCGAGCGCATCGCCGTCTACGCCGAAGAGGACGGCATCTACGACCTGGTCATCCACCGTCGAAGGGGCCCCGCCGACGTCGATCTGGAGCTTTTTGCCCGCGGGGGCCGGGTCGTCGACGGCGACCCACGGGGCAGCATCGTCGACCCGGGGAGCAGCCCGACCACCCTCACCGTCGGCGCGGTGAACGCGTCGGGCTACCTCGCCAACCCGGTGGAGTCCTTCTCCTCGTGGGGCCCAACGGCGGGCGGCCTGCACAAGCCCGATCTGGTCGGCCCCGACGGCCTCAGCGGCTCGGTCTACGGCAACCTGGGCTTTTTTGGCACGAGCGCGTCCACCCCCGCCGTCGCTGGCGCGCTGGCCCTGCTCCTCGACGCCCGCCCCGAGCTGAGCCCGGTCGAGGCCGCCGCGCTCCTGCGCGGGCACGCGCTCTCCACCGCGCCGGTGGGCGCCGCGCCCGACCCTGCGCGGGGGGCCGGCGCCGCGCGCCTCCCGCCGCTCGACGCCCAACCCTTGGGCTGCGCCGCAGGTCGCCTGTTCGGGATCGCCGCGCTGCTGCCCGTCTTCGTGCCCCTGCTCCGCCGTCGCCGCGCCCGCTGATGCGCCGCTTGGTGGGCCTGCGCTAAGCTCCGCCTCCTGCGCCCTGCGCCGCCCCCTGCCCTGCCCTTTTGCGCGTGGCCGCCCCGGCCCTCCCCGCGCGCCCCGAGGTGTCTTGATGTCCCAGCGCTGGTCCCTGCTGCCCCTCGGCGTGCTCGCCGCCTGCGCCACCGAGGGCAAGGTCACCCCGGCCCTCTCCGCGATCACCGACGGCGACGCGCCTTTCCAGGCCTCGGTGCTCTCGACGGTCTCGGTCGGCGGCGCCCAAGTGACCGCCCGGGTCACCAACACCTACGGCGTGGCCGTCCCCTCGGGGGCGGTCCGGGTCACCGTGGTCGGCGCGGGGGTCTCCACCACCGTCGACCTGCCGGCGACCTCCACGGGCTACCCCTCCGCCGTCGTCGATGGCACGGTGCCCGGCGCGGCGGCGGTCACGATCACCGAGACCGAAGATGGCGTCGAGCTCACCGATCCCGAGGGCACCGCCTGGGTGCTGGCCCAAGAGCTGCCCCCGCTGGCCATGCCGCGCCTCGGCTTCTTGCCCCTGAGCGCCGACCAGACGCCCACCTTCGCGGTCCCCGCCACGGACGGCGTGGTCCTCGCGGTCGGCGACCAGCTCTGGTTCCGCCCCAGCGACCCGGCGGCGCAGCCCGCGCCCCTCGCTGACATGCCCTTCGACATCGCCGGCCTCCAGTCCGCCCACGTCGACAACGACGGCGTGCTCGACCTCCTCGTGTGGAGCGGCAGCGTGGTCGCCGTGCTGCGCGGGCACGAAGGTGGGCAGTTCACCTGGAAGTCCGGCTGGCAGGCTGACTTCGGCGCCGTCGTCGGCGCGGTGCTCTCCGACGTCAACAGCGACCGCCTGCTCGACCTCAGCATCGGCGTGTCCGGCGAAGATCGCGGCCAGGTCCAGATGTTGCTCGGTGATGGCAGCTGGGGCTTTGACGAGATCGACCCGCTGGTGGTCAACGGCGAGTTCTACGACCTGGCCTCGGGTGATGAGCGGGCCGACGGCCAGCCCGACGCCAGCGTGATCTCGGTCGGGAGCGGCACCATCCGGCGCTACACCTTCGGCGAGAAGGGCTGGCAGGGCGCCCCGACCTCTGAGCTCGCCGGCTACCAGGCCGGCCCGGGCGCCTCGTTGATGCCCCTGGCCGACCTCGACGGCGACCTCGACGACGAGGTCATCATGCTCAGCAACCCCGAGGCGAACACCCAAGACCTCGTCTTCTACGTCGTGGGCGATGATGAGGGCTCGACCTCGATCAACTACGAGCTGAGCTGGGGCCGCTTCTTCGCCGAGCTCGCCGACATGAACGCCGACGGCGTGCTTGACGTGGTGGGCCTCGACGACGGTGTTTTGCACGTGGTGCGCTGGCTCGACGAGCAGTTCACCGACGAGACCGTGGCCGGCTTCGGCGCCCCCGGCCCCATCGCCGCCGAGGACTGGAACGGCGACGGCGTCAACGACATCGCGGTCGTGACCCAGGCCGTGGCCTTCCACGACGGCGTGCTCGACGCCGACAGCGGCAGCTGGACGCGCAGCCGCGGCGGCTGGCAGTCGGTGAACACCGCGCTGGTCGGTGATCTGCTCGCGCTCGACGTGAGCGCCGACGGTGTGTCCGACCTCGTGGCCTTCACCAACGACGGCGACCAGCTCGCGCTCGCCACGTGGCTGGTCAGCGAGGGCGAGGGCGGCCGGCCCAGCTTCACCTTCGCCGACAGCGTCACCCTCGGCGTCGGCGCGGTGCCCCTGGGCCTCGTGCACTGCGCGCCCAACACCTTCGCCCTGGTCGAGACCGCCGAGGGCCCCGTGCTGCACCGCGTCGGGATCAGCGTGCTCGGCGCCATGTCCGAGCCCTCGGGGCCGATCGACGTCGACGGCACCCTGCTCGCCTGCGGGGCCCTCCCCGACGGCGACGGCGGCGTGGTGGTGGCCCAGACCAGCGGCTTCTGGTCCAGCTATGCCAACAGCCTCGTCGCCCGCAGCAGCGGCAACATCGACGCGGTCAACGCGATCGACCTCGCCGACACCGACGGCGACGGCGCGACCGAGGTGGTCGGCTGCATCGGCGAGGGCTGCTCGGTCGCCGTGGTGCCCATGGACGGCGGCGACGCGGTGCTGCGCTCCGAGGGCACGGTCAGCGTGACCATCGGCGGGGCCCGGGCCGACCAGCTCGGCGGCGGGCGGCTGGTGGCGGCTGATGTCGACAATGACGGCCAGCCCGACGTGCTCGGCTGGGACGAGCTCAACACCCGCCTCAGCCTCTACCGCGCTGCTGGCGGGGCCGTCGCGCCAGCCGCCGGCTACCACGCCGACTATGGCCTCGTGGGCCGCCCGGCGGTGGGTGACCTGAACGCCGACGGCCGCAAAGAGCTCCTCTTCCGCGACGCCGACGGCATCCTGTGGATCAGCCCGGTCGACGGCGCGCTCTGAGCGGCGCGCATCGCTGGTTCGGGGCGGCGGCCCTGCTCGTCGCTGCCTGCGCTGGGGAGAGATCCGCCCCCGAGACGCCCGGCCCACCGCCCGCGCCGACGCCCGACGGGCCCTGGACGGCGCCCCGGGTCCCGCCCCAAGCCACGGTGGCCGGCCTCGGCGGGCTGCGGGCCGTCGACTGTGCCCCCTGCCACGCCGAGATCGTCGCCGAGTGGCGGACCAGCACCCACGCCGCGGCCTGGGTCGACCCGCAGTTCCGAAAGGAGCTGGCCAAAGACCCCGGAGTGGCGTGGCTGTGCATCAACTGCCACACACCGGCCGCTGACCAACAGGAGCGCCTGCACGCGGCGACCGCGCTCGTCCGCGCGCCGGTGGTCAGCGAAAACCCCAGCTATGACCCAGCCTTTCAGACGGAGGGGGTCAGCTGCATGAGCTGCCACTGGCGGCCCGGAGGGATCGCCGCGCCCCACGAGGGCGTGTCCGCGCCCCACGCCACGGTCTACACGCCCGAGCTGCGCGGCGCCGAGACCTGCACCGCCTGCCACCAAGCCGTCGCCCGGGTCGAGGACACGCTGGTCTGCACCTTCAACACCGGCGCCGAGTGGGCGGCCTCGGGCCAAAACCGCGCCTGCCCCGCCTGCCACATGCCCGAGATCACGCGCAGCCACGCCAGCGGTGGGCCCGTCCGCACCGGCGGGCGCCACACCTTCCCGGGATCGCTGCTGCCCAAGAAGGCCGCCTACACCGCCGAAGAGCTGGCGATCATCGGGGACTGGGCGCCCGGCGCCACCCTCGAGGCCCAGGTGGTCGATACCCGGGTCGAGATCGTCCTGAGCAACGCCCGGGCCGGCCATATGCTCCCCACCGGCGATCCAGAGCGGCAGCTCTTTGTGCGCCTCGTCGAGCTGCCGTCCGAGACCGTCCGGTGGGAGGCGCGGATCGGCCAGACCTGGACCTGGTGGCCCGTGGCCCAGCGCACCGGCGACAACCGCCTCGCGCCGGGAGAGCGCCGCGCGCTGACCGCGCCGCTGCCCCCGGGCGTCCCGCTCCAGGCCTTAGAGCTGCGGCTGGACCATGAGCGGATCAGCGCCGAGAACGCCGCACACCACGATCTCTCCAACTACGCCCGCATGCGGACGGTGCACCGCCTCCCGCTCGTCGCCGCGCGCCCGCCGGCCAATTGACCCGAGCCCACCCCCTCGCGTATGGTGGCCCCGCGCCGGAGCTGTTCTGCGCGCGCCGCCGCTGCCCCGCAGCGCTCGGCGCGTTAGCTCCCCGGGGATCGCTGCGCTCCGGCGTGGCTCGGCGACAGCGCCATCCCCACCATGTCGTCCGCCCTCCCATTGCGCCGCGAACCGTCCGCACGTGCTCGTCCGAACCCGTCCGAACCCGTCCGTGCCCGTCCGAACCCGCCCGTGCCCTCCGGGGCGCCGCCCCGACGGTCCGCTCCGGCCAACGCCGCACCTCTCCCCCTCCGCTCCCCTGCTCGACCCCCGCGCCGCCGAAGCAAACCCGCGCCCAGCGTCCCCCGGCCCGCCCGGGGCCCTCCGCCGCCCTGATTGCCCCGCGCGCCCCCTTTGGAGTCCGTTCATGCGCTACGCCGTGCTCGCCCTCGCCCTGCTCGGATGCAACCCCAAAGACGTCGAGACCGAGGGCTCTTGGGTCTCCTGGCTGGCGACCGGCTCGTCCTCGACCATCCTCGCGAACGAGCTCGAGGGCATCGAAGAGTACAGCCGCGTCTACGAGTGCACCGGCCGCACCTACGACCCCAAGAAGTTCCGCTTCGACGACAACTACGTCGGCCCCGAGTCGGCGGAAGATTCGCTGGGCGACCAGTACTACGGCGGCGGCTGCTACGGCGCGGTCGACATCGTCACCGACCGCGACGGCGCGATCCAGTACGAAGAGCTCGACGACGGCACGCTGCGCGCCCGGTGGGCCCCCCGCGTGGTCGAGGGCACCGGCGGCGACACGACGATCCCCGAAGAGTACTACATGCCGGCCTACTGCGGCACCCCGACCGACAACGGCGAAGACGACGCCGCTCTCAACGAGGTGATCCAGCACGAGGTCGACGAGTGCGCGGCCTTCCTCGAGGCCCAGGCCTGGCCGATCAAGCTGGCCTCTGACGGCTACTACAGCTTCGGCAGCGACATCGACGCGTGGCGCTCCGAGGCGATCATCACCGGCGAAGGTGACCTGCAGATCACCCTGCACCAAGACCTCGGCGGCAAAGACCTGCACTTCTCCTTCACGATCATGCCGGACTTCGAGCCCGTGCGCTGCGTGTCGGATGAGAACGGCGGCGCCAGCATCGAGCAGGTCGACGGCGCGAGCTGGCTCGACCAGTGGTCGGCCGACGAAGATGGCCACACCATCTACTACCTGAACGCCTACGGCTTCCAGGACCTCGACCCCGCCCCCGACTCGACCGTCGGCCCCTCGAACATCACCGATTGGTCGTCGGGCTTCGGCTACGCCAACCTCGAAGGTGAAGAGTTCATCGTCGACAGCCCGACCTACGGCGACTTCACCACCTACCTGGGCGCCGACATCGACCGCGACCTCGTGGCGGAAGACCCGCAGCCCTACGCCGGCGTCGACGCCGTCATCCAGAACCAGTACGACCAGGTCATCGCCGCGACTTGGGACCTCGCCCGCGCCGAGGTGCACGAGGCGGTCGAGATCGCCGGCGCCTACAGCGGCGACATCGCCGCCCCCTCCTGGGTCTACGGCGTTAAGGTCGAAGACAACAAGTGGCGCCCCCTCGACGGCGTGCTCACCGGCTTCGACGGCTGGACCGAGATCCACCGCAGCTGGGTCCGCATCAAGGACGGCTCCAAGATCGAGCCCGATGGCAGCGTCGAGGGTGACTTCCAGATGGTGCTCTCCGGCCGCCAGTCGGGCAGCCAGTTCGCCTTCCGCGGCACCTTCAAGGTCGAGCGCATCCGCGAAGACAAGTGGGCCTACAACTTCCTCGAAGACGACCTCCGCAACACCGAGGGTTGGGGCGAGAAGTTCTGCGAGTGAGGCGCCCCTTGCTCCTCCCCTGAGGGGCACCGCTCTCCATCACCAGGGCCCCGCTCGGCAGCCGCCGGCGGGGCCTTCGCCTGCCCGGAGCGGCGCGCCGCGCGCTGCCCGCACCTGCGCTTCGTTAGACAGCGGTCATGCGCCCCCTCCCCGCCGCCTTCACCCTCAGCTGCGCGCTGGCCGCCTGCGGCGGTGCGCCGCCCGCCCCCGCGGGGTCCGCCGCGGCGCCCGCCCTGCCTGCCCCGGCCCCGGGCTGGGGCGCGGTCTTTCACCGCGAGGGCGCCGCGGTGCAGCTCGGCGGCGGCCCCCTGCTGGTCGGGCCCCGGGGGGTCGGGCCGGGCACCCCCGGCGGGAATGGCGCCTGCGGCGGCATTTTGGTCAGCGGCGGCCCGGCCCACGCCGTGCTCGCCCTGCCCGCGGCGGTCCAAGCCAGCGATGACCCGGCCCGCCAGCCCCAGCGCCCCTTCGCCAACCCCGCCGCGGTGGTCGAAGCCGCCGCTTGGCGCATCGACGAGGCCCTGCCCGCGGCTGACCGCTTCAGCCCCCAGGGCCCCGAGCAGTCCCAGCCCGCCCGCCAGCGCGGCGTCGAGCTGGGCAGCGTGGTGAAGGTGCGCCGCTATGGGGGCCCGCCGGTGCTCGTCGCCAGCGGCGTGCGCGACTGCAACGGCGTGCTCGCGATCCTCGACGATCAGGCCAAGACGCGCCTCGACGCCCTGCCCATCCCCGGCGCCTGCGCGGTGGGCCGCGTGCTGCCGCCCGCCGACCTCGACGGCGATGGCGCGCTCGAGACCGCCTTCTTCTCCGAGGACACCGTGCTGCTCGCCCGCCTCGACCTGAACGCCGCCGCGCCCAAGCTCCTGCCGCTGGGCGCCTGGCAGTGCCCCCGATGAGCCCGCCGCCGACCGCGGCGCCGGCCAGCGCGGGCAAGGCCATCCGCATCGCCGGCCTCATCTGGGGCGGGTCGATCCTCGCCTCGCGCCTCATCGGGCTGGTGCGCGAGGCCATGCTCGGGCGCATCCTCGGCGGCGGGAACAGCGCCGACGTCTTTTTGACCGCCTTCGTCCTCCCCGACTACCTCAACTACCTGCTCGCGGGCGGCGCCCTCTCCTTGGTGTTCATCCCGCTCTACAGCGTGCACCTCGCCCGGGGCGACGAGGCGGGCGGCGAACGGGCCTTCGCCTCGGTCGCCAACAGCCTCCTGTTCGTGCTTTTGGTGGCGTTGGGCGCGCTGTGGCTGGCCACCCCCGCCCTCGTGCCGCTCGTGGCGCCGGGCTTCTCGCCCGAGCAGCTCGACCAGCTCGTGCGCCTCACCCGCATCGTGCTGCCGGCCCAGGCCTTTCACGTCATCGGCGGCCTGCTCGGCGCGGTGCTCCAGGCCCGCGACAAACACGGCCTGCCCGCCCTCGCCCCCCTGGTCTACACGAGCGGCATGGTGATCGGCGGCCTCATCGGCCAGTCGGCTGAGGGCTTCGCCTGGGGCGTGGTCGTGGGCAGCGCGCTCGGGCCCTTCTTGTTGCCGCTCATCGGCGCCTGGCGGGCCGGCCTGCGCTGGCGCCTGCACCTCGACCTGCGCTCGGCCGACCTGCGCGCCTACGCCATCCGAAGCCTGCCGATCATGCTCGGCTTTAGCGTGGTCGCAGTCGACGACTGGATCCTCAAGCGCCAGGGCTCGCTGCTCGCCGATGGCAGCATCGCGACCCTGACCTACGCGAAGTCGCTGATGAAGGTGCCGATGGGCGTCTTCGGCCTCGCGGCCGGGGTGGCCGCCTTCCCCACCCTGGCCCGGCTGGTGGCCGGCGGCGCGCCCGACCAGGCCTGGGACACCCTGACCCGCGCCCTGCGCATGATGCTGGTGCTCGCCTTTGGCGCCCAGGTCGTGCTCACCGCGGCGGGCACCGACATCGCCGCCCTGCTCTACGGCGGGCGCCTGGGCCCGGCCCAGCTCAACGACATTGGCGTCTGCCTCGCCATCTTCGGCGTGGGGCTCTGGGCCTGGGCCGCGCAGACCTTGGTGGCCCGCGGCTACTACGCGCTGGGCCAGACCTGGCTGCCCACCGCGCTGGGCTCGGCGGTGGTGATCTTCGCGCTGCCGCTCTACAGCGGCCTGCGGGAGAGCCTGGGCCTCTACGGCCTGCCCATCGCGACCAGCCTCGCGATCAGCGGCTATGTGGCGGCCCTCACGCTGATCTTGAAGCGGCAGCTCGGCGGGGCGCCCTCGGGGCTCGGCCGCTTCCTGCCCCGGATGGCCCTGGTCACCGCGCTGTCGGCCCTGCTCGCCGGCGCCGCGCGCTGGGCCCTGATCGGCCCGCTCGAGGCCTTGCCCGGCCCGGCGGGCGCCGCCTTGCGTGTGCTGGCGGCCGCGGTGGTCGGCGCGCTCAGCTACATCGGCCTCGCACGTCTGCTCGGCGTCGCTGAGATCAGCGCCGTGCTGCGCATGATCGGGGCCCGCCTGCCCGCCCGCCTGCGGTCTCGCCTGCCCGGGCTGCGGGGGTGAGCCCCGCCGCGCCCGAGGGCCCACTCGACCCCGACGCGCTGCGACCGGCCTGGGCCGCCGCGCTCGCCGCCGGCCACGCCGACAAGGCGCTGACCCTGCGGCGGATCGAGCGCCTGCACGACGCCCTGCCCCTGCAGCTCGGCCCGGTGCGGCGGCGGCGCTGGCTCTGCGCCGACCCCACCACCTCGACCTGGGAGGGCGTCTGCGTCGAGACCGGCCAGCGCGCCCGGGTGCGCGTGCGTGACCCCGGACGCAGCGGCCCCGCCTTGCGCCCGCCGGCGCCCAGTTCCCGCCCCTTGCCCGCCGGGGAGGGCGCTTGGCTGGTCTTGCCCGGCCCCACCCTGCGTGAGCTCTGCGCCGAGCCCGAGCTGGTCGACGAGGCCACCGCCCTGCGTTGGTTGGGCAGCGGCTGCGCGGCGCTCTCGGCGGGTGCGCCGGGCGCCGCCCCCCTTCAAGACCTGCTCGCGCTCGGCGATCAGGGCCTGCAGCTCGTCGATCTGGGGGAGGATGCCGCCGAAGCCGAGGCCCCGCCCAGCCTGCCCGCGGCCCTCGCCGCCCTGGCCGCGCACCTCCAAACGCTGCCCATCACCCCCGCCGAGCCGGTGGGCGCCCTGCTGCGCGACTGGGCCGCAGCCCCACCACCCTCGGTCGACCTCGCCGCCGGCCTGCTGCGCCAGCACCTCGCGGCCAGCTTGACCGAGCGCCGCCACCGCCTCGCCCTGCAGCGCCGCAACCGCAAGAACCTCGACCAGCGCGCTGCGCTGCGCGCGCACCTCGAGCGGCTCTGGGGGGCTTGGCGCCCCGCGCCAGGTCGCTACGCCCTGGCCGCGGCCCGCGACGGCCTGCTCACCGCGCTCGTGGTCGAGGCCGGGCGGGTGCGCGGCGGCACCCTCGAAGCGGGGGAGGAGGCGCGCCAAGAGGCCGCCCTGCCCGTCATCTTCGAAGGAGATACCCTCGACGCCCCCCGTACCCGCGCCCTGCTGCGGGCCTGGGCGACCCGGGGCCGGGGCGCGCCCGAGGCCCTCGCCGCAGCCGCCGCCGGCTGGGGGCATGGGGCCGACCCCGACCCGGTCTGCCGCTGGCTGGCCGGCATGGCCCGCCTGCGCGCCGCCCGGCTGCTGCTCGACGCCGAGGGGCGCAGGCCGCCCGCCCGCTGAGGCGCCCCGCGGCCCCTCCCCTCTGCTATGATCGGCGGGTGGGCGTTTCTCTCGACATCCTGGCCGGCCAGAAGGTGCTGCTGACCGGGGCCTCGGGGCAGCTGGGCGGCGCGCTCGCCCGCCGCCTGCGCACCGCGGGGGTCATGGTGCACGGCCTCGGCCGCGCCGCTGGGGGCCCCGCGCCCTGGCACACCTGGCCCGCCCCTGGGGCGCTCGGCCGGCTGCTGCGCGACGAGGGCATTGACCAGGTCGTGCACCTCGCCTCGCCCATCCAGCTCGGCGCGGATCGGGGCGCCACCGCGGCCTTGGAAGAGGGTGTGCTCACCCGCACCCGCGAGGTCGGCGAGGCCTGCCTCGACGCGGGCTGCGCGCTGGTCCACGTCGGCACCTGCGACGAGGTGGCCGGTGGCCCCGCGCCCTTCGCCGAAGCAGCGCCGTCCGCGCCGATCAGCGCCTACGCCGCGCTGAAGGTGGCCGCGGCCGCCCACCTGCGCTTCCTCGAGCGGGCCCACGGCCTGCGCCTGACCCTCACCCGCCCCTTCCGCGTGGTCTCGCCGGGGGAGCCCCGCGGCCTGGTCGCCGAGGCCTGCGCCGCGGCCCTGCGCCGCCTGCCCCTGCGCCTGACCCGCGGCGATCAACGCCGGCAGTGGTGCGATCCCCAAGGTGTGGCCGAGGGCCTGGCCCGCTGCCTGCTCTTGCCCGCCGGCCCGCACCCCACGCTCCACCTCTGCCCAGGGGAGGAGGCCGCGGTGATTGACGTGGTCGAGGCCATCTTCGACCTCGCTGGCGCGCCCCCTGACCTGATCCTGCGCGGCGCCCTGGCCCCGCGCCCCGGCGACGCGACCCGCCTCGTCGGCGACGACGCCGAGGCCCGCGCCCTGCTCGGCCCGCTGCCGGCGCGGCCGCTGCGCGCGCTGCTGGCCGAGGCGCTGGCCGAGGCGGAGCAGCGGCTCCAGACAGGAACGTCTGCACTTCCCCCGCCGAAAACCGATCCGTCGAACTTCGGACTATCCTCCACTTTCGATGCTCTGGGCTCCGGCAGTCTCCGCATCGACGGGCCGAGCTCCGCCCGCTCCGACCTGCGCGCGACCGGCCTCCAAACGACTCCGTCTGAAATCGAGCAATCACCGACAGAATCGTCTGTCCCAAACCCGCCCCTCGCGCTCTACCCCCTCGACCGGCACGAGGACGCCCGCGGCGCCCTGCTCAAGGCCCTGCCCCACGCCATCACCGGCGAGGTCTACGCGGTTGAGCTGCGCCCCGGCCAGCCCCGCGGCGAGCACCTGCACCAGGCGGCCGGCGAGTGGTTCTGCGCGCTCTCTGGTGCGGCTTGGCTGCTGGCCCGGGCCCCCGGCACCGGCGCCGAGGCCCTCGTCCGCCTCGACGGCCACCAGCGCGCCTTTGTGCCCGCCGGCGTCGCCCACGCGCTCTGGGCCGCCGACGGCCAGCCCGCCCTGGTGCTCGCCGGGGCCGACCGCGCCCACCCCTTCGAGCAGACCGCGCCCTTCCCGCTGCTCGCTGGCCGCGACTGGCCCGACCTGCCCGCGGTGCCCCGATGAGCGGAGCACCGAGCGCGCCTGGGCCCGGCCCCCGCTTTGGTGCGCTGGACGGTGTCTTCGGCGCCCTCTCCGCCCTGGCCGGCGGCCTAAGCCTCGCGCCGGGCCTGCCGCCCCTGGTCCGGCTGCTGCTCGCGGGGCCCCTGCTCTACGCCGCCCCAGGCCAGCCGATCGCCGCGCTGCTCGGCGTTCCCGACCGCCTCGGCCGCGCTTTGGCTGGGGTCTGGCTCAGCGTCGGCCTGCTCTGGTTCGAGGTGGGCCTGCTGCGGGAGCTCGGCCTCAGCGGCCCCGATCAGGCCCACGGCGCCTTGATCGCCTGCAGCGCGCTGCTCTGGGGGCTCGGCGCCCTGGTGGTGGCCCTGCGCCGCCCGCCCGCGGCCGGTGCCAGTGGCCCCGGGGCCCGCCTGGGCCTGATCGGCGCGCTGCTCGGCGTCTTGTGGACCGCGGCCGACCGCGCCGCCGACTGGAGCCGCCCGCTCGAAGATCACTGGCACCTCGAGGGCGCCGAGCTGCTCGGCCAAGGCGCGCCCGCGGCCCTGCCCGGCCCCGAAGATGAGGCCGAGGCGCCGACCGCCACGCCGCCCATCACGCTGCGCCTCGAGGGGCCCGGCGCCCTGCAGGCCCACGGCTGGGAGGGCGCGGGGGCCTATAGCCTCGCGCTCTTCACCGACGGCGACCGCGAAGACAACGTGCAGCAGGTCACCTTCATCGTCCCTGAAGGTACGGTCGGCGCGGTGGCCCTCGCCGTGCAAGGCCCCGAGGGCGCGGCGCTCGTCGCCGAGGGCCCTGGCGCGCCCGCCCAGCGCGGGCAGATCGAGCGTGCCCCCACCGTGCACGCCGACGAGGGCCCGGTCGCCCGCTACCGAGAGCGGGGGGTGGTGGGCCTACGCCTGCCGCTCACCGCCCCCGAGGGCGGCCAGGTACGGGCTGAGATCACCCGCCCACCCGGCGACCGCGGCCCGCTGACCCTCTTCGTGCTCACCGGGCCCGAGGCCGTCTGGTCGCTGCACGCCGCGGGTCGGTTGCGTTTTGTGCACTACTACCAGCTGCTCAACCAGGTCGAGAACCTCGACTGGGCCGCCGAGGTGCTCGACGACCGCCGCCTCGTGTGGAACCAGCCCCCCGGCTGGACCCCGCTGCTCGCCGCGGCCGGCGCGGTGGCCGGGCATGACATGAGCACCGCCGGGCTGCTCTTTTTGGGCGTGCTGTTGCTGGTCGGCGCCCAAGCGGTGGCGGCGGTGGTGGCCGCGGCCCCCGACGCCTCGCCGCCGGCCCTGCTGCTGCCCGGCGGCCTGGTCGCCGCGCACGGCCTGCTGATGATCGAGCCGGGAAGCCACAATTTCCCCGACAGCCTGTATGCGGCGGCGGTGGTCGGCGTGGCGGCGGCCCTGCTGCGCGGCGAGCCCCGCGCCTGGGCCCTGCTCGCGCTCGGCGCCCAGGCCCTGCGCTGGCCCGGCCTCACCGTGGCCTTGCTGCTGGCCGGCGGCCTCGCCCTGCGCGACCGGGCGGGCCTGCGCGCCGCGGCGGCTCGCCTGCGCCCGGGCCTCGTGTTCGCGGCGCTCGGCCTCGCGGGAATGACCATCCTGACGTTGATCGCGACGATGACCGGCGACGCCGACGATCTGCTGTTCATCCTCTACTTCGAGACCTTCCCCGAACATTGGCACGGCGAGACCGCCCCGCTCACCCTGCTCGGCCGTGTGCCCCACTTCGCGGGCCTGCTCAGCGCCTACACTGGCGGCGGCGTCGTTTTGCTGCTGGCCCTCTGCCTCTTTGGCCCACCGAGCGCACCGCGGCGGGCGGCGCAGGGCCTCGGACTCGGGGCGCTGGCCTACGCCAGCCTGCTCGCCACCATCGATCACCACCCGACCCACTACTTTTTGCCCCTGGTCGCCCTCTGTGGCCCGGCCCTCGCGGCGGCCAGCGCCGGCCGCGGGCGCCTCATCGGGTGGGGAGCCCCCCTGCTCTGCCTCGCCGGCCTCGCCGCGTTGATCCTGCGCGGCCAGGTCTGAGCCGCCCCCGGAGGCCCCCTGTCCCGCCGCGCGCTGACCGCCTTCGCGCTCATCTGGCTCGTCGCGCAGCTGCTCTGGCTGCACCAAGACGCCGTGCCCCGCGACGGAGACGAAGAGGGCCACCTCGGGGCCGCCGAGCTCTTCCTGCAGCTGTTGCGCGAGGGGCGCTGGGCCGAGCTCGCCCGCGACGCGCTGGCCGGGCGCCTCGGCGAATACCCGCCGCTCTGGCCGGCCCTGCTCGGCTTGGGCTGGTGGATTCTCGGCGGGGCGCCCGAAAACCTACCCCTGCGCGCCCTGCCCTTGCTCTCGATGGGGATCACGTCAGCGGCGCTCTCCTCGTTCACGTGCAGCCGGCTCGATCCCGCGGGCGTCGACGGCCCCGAAGGCCCCGGGCCCCGCGCCGGCCGCCTCGCCGCCGCCCTCTGCCTGCTCCTGCCCCTGCCGGTCGGCCTGGCCCGCCACTACATGCCCGAGGCCCCGCTGATGGCCGCGGTGGCGGCGGCGATCGCGCTCGGCGAGCGGGCGGCCCAGCGCCCCACAGCGGGTCGGCTCCTCTGCTACGGCCTGACCCTGGGGGCGGCCCTGCTCATCAAGCAGACCGCCGCCCTGACCCTCTGGCTACCTGCCCTCGGCTTCGCCCTCCGCCAGGGCCCCCGGGGGGCGCTCCCCCTGATCGTGGCCGGGCTCTGCTTCGCGCCTTGGCTGCTGCGCAACCTCGAAGATCAGCTGCAGTACGCCCAATACTCCGCCGACGCCCAGCCCGCGCCGCTCTGGGCCCACGCGCTCGGCGTGCCCGCCCAGTGGCTGTGGAGCGGGCTCGGGCCGCCGCTGGGCCTGCTGAGCCTCGGCGCGCTGGCCGCGGCGGCGGGCCGGCGCCGCCTCACGACCTGGAGCCCCGCCCTGCTCTGGCTGCTCGGCGGGATGCTCGGCCTCTGGCTCATCCCCAAGAAGTACCCGCGGCTCGTGCTCCCCACCGCGCCCGCCGCCCTCCCCTTGCTCGCCGGCGCCTTGCTCAGCGGCCCGCGCTGGGCCGGTCCCCTCGCGCTGACCGGGGGCGCGGGCTGGCTGATCATCGCCAGCCTGCACCAGCTCCCCGAGCCGCCGCTCAGCGATGTGCTCGACCCGCGCTGCCCCCAGACCTGGCTCGGGCCGCCCGATCCCGACGATCTGGGCCTCGGGGCGACCGTGCAGGCGCTGGCCACGCTCCCCCCGGGTCCGGTGGTGGTCATCGATCCGCCGGCGATCCCCTGCGCGGTCCAGACCACCCACGACTGGGTCGAGCACCTGGGCCCGCGCCTGCGCCGGGCCGGTCAGGAGCGCGAGCTGCTGGTCAACCCCGCGCCCGAAGCAACGTCCAGCGCGGTGTTTTGGCTGCGTTTTGGGCCCGACGGCCGGCCGCTGCTGCCCGCGCCGCCCCCTTGAGCGCCCGCGGGCCGAGAGCGACGCGCATCAGGGCGTCTCCGCAGGGCTTCCCCGCAGGGCCCCGCTCTGGTAACCTCCGCGCACCCCCCAGCCGCGGTGCCCCATGTCCGCCGA
>JAEUKK010000090.1 GCA_016792625.1 Deltaproteobacteria bacterium
CGGTAAGTGAGCCGCCGGCCCGCGGGTGCTACTGCTCCTGCCGGCGGCGGGCTGCTCCGCGCCAAACCCCTGCCCGAGGTGATCGATGGCCCACGGCGCTCCCCGCCTCCTCCGCATGGGGCTGCTCGTCGGCGCGCTGGGCACGGCGGCCTGCGCGGGCGCAAAGCCGGCGGCGGGCGACGACACGGGCGGCGGCGCGCCCGCCGAAGACAGCGGCGGCGCAGACAGCGGCGGCGCAGACAGCGGCGACCCCATCGTCGATTGGCGTCCGCCCCTCGACGCCGGCCCGCCGGCGCTCGACCTCGATGGTGACGGGTGGGTTCCGCCCGACGACTGCGCGCCCCGTGCCCCCTCCCGCTACCCGGGCGCCCCCGAGATCTGGTACGACGGCATCGACAGCGACTGCGCCGGCGACGACGACTTCGACCAAGACGGCGACGGTGACCCCATCGGCGTCGACTGCGATGACACCGACCCCGCCACCTTCCCCGGCGCGCCCGAGCGGGGCGGCGACGGCCGCGACCAAGACTGCGACGGCGAAGATGGCCCGCCCGCGCTCGACGCCGACGGCGACGGCTATGACGCCGCGTATGACTGCGACGAGGCCGACCCCGCGGTCTACCCCGGGGCCCCCGACGCCTGCGGCGACGGGCGCGACACGGCCTGCGATGGCGACGACGACTGCCCCCTGAGCAGCGCCGGGGTCATCGATCACGCCTACGCCACGCTGCTCGGCGAACACGCCGGCGACCGGCTGGGACAAGGTGAGCCGGGCGTGCTCGCGATCGGCGACACCGACGGCGACGGCAGTGGCGCGCTGCTGCTCACGGCGGTCTTCGGTGGCCCGGCGGGCGAGGGCCGCGTCTACCTCGTCGAAGGTGCCGCGGGCCCGTCATCGGTGGCGACCGCCGCCGGCGCCGCGTGGACGGGCGCCGCCCCCGGCGACCAGCTCGGCCGCGGCCTCGCCGCCCCGGGTGACCTCGACGGCGACGGCCTCCCCGACCTCGTGGTCAGCGCGCCGGGCGCAGATCTCAGCGGGGCCGAGGCCGGCGCGCTCTACCTCTTGCCACCAGGCGGCGGCCCGCTGGGCGCCCCCTTCGCCCTGGGCTTTGCCGCGGGCGACGAGCTCGGCGAGCTCTGCGGCGCCCCCGGGCTCGGGCCGGCCGGGGCGGGCGCGCTGCTGGCCGGCGCCCAATTCGCCGACGGCGGGGCGGGCGCGGTCTACTTGCTCGTCGACACCGCGGGCCTCGGCGGGGCGGCCGCAACCGTGCGCGGCGCCCCGGGTGAAGAGCTCGGCTCGGACCTCGCCGTCGGTGACCTCGACGGTGATGGTCTGCCCGAGCTGGCCTTGGGCGCCCGCGGCGCGGGCGGCGACGGGCGCGGCGCCGTCTACCTCTTCTCGGGTGCCATCCGCGGCGCCTACGACAGCGCCGACGCCGACGCCCAAATCGTGGGCGAGGCCGCCGGGGATGACGTGGGCTGGGGCATCTCCATCGCGTTGGGCGCTGACCTCGACGGCGATGGCTACGGCGACCTCGTGGTCGGCGCCCGTGGTCGGGACGCCGCCGCCGCCACCCCCGACGCGGGCCTAGTCAGCCTCTGGCGAGGCCCGATCAGCCCCGGGGCCCACGGCCTCTCGGCGGCCTGGGCGTCCTGGCGCGGGGCCGACGCCAGCGATTGGATCGGCGACAGCGTGGCGATGCCCGGCGACATCGACGGCGACGGCGCCGACGAGCTGGTGATCGGCTCGGGCTACGCAGAGCCCCCCGATGGCGGGCGCCCCAGCGGCGCGGCCTACACCCTCGCCGGCCCGCTCAGCGCGGGCGCCTATGGGGTCGAGGCCGCGGCCACCGGCGCCGCCTGGGCGGGCGGCTCACGCGACCGCATGCGCGTGCACGCGGCGGGCGATGTGAACGGCGACGGACGCGCCGATGTCGCGGTCAGCGCCCAGCTGAACTCCGGCGCGGGTTTTGAGGCCGGCGCAGCCTACTTGTTGAGCGAAGACTGATGGGGCCCGCCGCTGATCGCGGCATATGGGGGATGGGCATGCGCACAGTGACGGCTCGGCTCGGCCTTGGGTGGTTGATCGTGCTCATCGGCGCCAACCCGGGGTGCTCGGGGGGCGACCCCGCCGGAACAGGCGAGGCGAAGCCCGCGCCAGAGCGCGCGGCCACCGGGGCCAGCGCCAGCGCCAGCGTAGGGCCTGCAGAGACGGCTCCCCCCGCCGCCGCGGGCCGGCCAGCCCCAGCGACCGCAGACCTCACCGTCGGGCACCACGCCTCTCTGACGGTCTGCGGCGCCCGAGAGGTGGCGTCTCCGCCCGGCCGCCCATATGAGCCGGTCGACGTCGGCGAGCTGAACGCGCGCTGCGCAGAGGACTCGACCCCCAATCTTCGCGCGCTCGATGACGTGCTGGTGAGCAGCCGCGACGAGCTGTTGGCGCTGCGCTGCCTCTGCGCTGTCCGGGGCACGCTGGTCATCGACATGACGGCTGAGCCAGGCGGCTCCGATGGGGCGCTGGACAGCCTAGCGGGGCTGCGCGAGGTCAGCGGCCTCAGGCTGCTGGGCGACGCCTCCGCGGTCGACCTGCGCCCCCTGGGGCGGCTGGCCACGTCCACGCTGCGAGAGCTGACCGTCAGCGACCTGCCCCTGCTCGAGACCCTGGATGACCTGCCCCTCATTCAGCCCAATGGTGAGCTGCACCTCAGCGGTCTGCCCAGCCTGCGCGCCCTGGGGCCGCCCGGCGACTCACCGATGCTCAGCCACCTCAGCCTCGACGCGCTCCCTCTGCTTGAGGTCGGGCGGCTTCCCCCGCTAGGCGGTCGGCGGGCCGAGCTAGAGCTGCGCGGGCTGCCGCGGCTCCGATCCCTGCGGGGGCTCGAGCGAGTCGAGGCCGCCGCGACCATCGTGCTCGACGACCTCCCGGCGCTCGCCAGCCTCTCAGGGCTCACCGGGCTCACCGAGGTGGATGAGCTGCTCCTCTCCGATCTGCCTGCCCTGGGTTCACTTCGTGGCCTCGACGCCCTAGCCACCGCCGATGCGCTCGAGCTCCGCCAGCTCTCGGGCCTGCGCCGGCTCGACGGCCTAGGGGGCCTCGACACGGTTGGCACCATGGTGGTCAGCGACAACGACGACCTGCGCAGCTTCGCCGGCCTCGCGCCGGGCGCACGCATCGGCACGCTTGAGGTCGAGAGAGACCCCGCGCTGACCCGCCTCGGCGACGCGGGCTCCCCCGCGGTCGATCACCTGACCCTCTCCGACCTTAACGCGCTGGTCGAGGTCGACCTCCACGCCTGTGGCGTGATCGACCGTCCCTGCACCGTCTCGATGACGCGGCTACCCTTGCTCGAGGCCCTGCCCCGCTTCGGCGAGGGCATACTGAGCGAAATGAACCTGCAAGAGCTGGCCAACCTCCGGTCCTTGGCGCAGCGGGTCCGGGTCGACTACCGCACAGACCTCCGCTTCATCGCGCTCGACCGCCTCGAGCACCTCGACCTGATCGCCGAGCCGCCACCGAGCACGACGCGGCTCCGGGTCGACAGTGTCGAGCTGATCTCGCTGCCCGCGCTCAGGGACCTGCGCTGGGACGTTCCCCTGGTCATCGCCGAGCTGCGGCTGCGCGACATGCCCAATATGGTCGACCTCGAAGGCTTGGTGCTTCCTCCCTTGACGCTCACCGTCGAGGACCTGCCGCGGCTCGAGAGCCTGCGCGGGATGGACCTCGCGCCAGAGGGCATCTTCGCAGTGCAGCTCCGCCGCCTGCCCGTGCTGCGCAGCCTCGAGGGCCTCGACCGTCAAGAGATCCTGGGCACGCTGGAGCTCACCGACCTCCCCGCGCTGACCGACATGGACGCGCTCACGCTGGGCACACGGGTCAAGGCGTTTCGGCTGACGCGCACAGCAGTCGAGCACCTCAACCTGCCGCACGCCAGCTTCCGGTACACCGACACCATCACCGCCGAAGACAATCCGGCGCTGCGCACGGCCGATCTCGATGCGCTCACCCGCTACGCGTACATCCGCATCGTCGACAGCCCGCTGTTCGAGGGCTTCTCGACCCTGCCCGAACGCAGCCGGTTTAGCCGGCTCTACCTGCAGCGCCTCGGGGCATTGACCAACATCGAGGCCTTCCGTGGGCTCGACTCCATCTCCTATGTCTATCTCTATGATCTTCCTATGTTGGCAGTCGAAGACGCCGCATGGATCTGCGACATCACCTACACCACCTGCAGGGTCACGCCCTGAGCGCTCGACCAGGTGGCTCCCCTCCGCGGGCAGGTCTGGGCGGCCCCGGCGCAGGCGCCGGGCCGGGTGCGGCCGGGGGTTCGCTGCGCTCCGTCGGCCGGCGGCCGACCCGCGCCCGCCAAGCGGGCGCAGCCCCTCTGCCCCCTGCCGCGCGCAAAGCGAGCTCCGTGCGCGGCAATTGTTGGCAGGGGAGGAGCAGAAGCGCGCACATTCCACTCGACTGGGCCGCGAGCGGCGCCCGCCGTACCCCCGCCCCAGTCTCCCGATTGCGCGCGGGCTGACCATGACCGACGCAGCGCCGCGGCCGCGCGGCGCGTGGGGGCAACGATGCGCACGACAATGACGAGGGCGCAGCGCGGGCTGCTGGGCTCGCTCACCCTGCTCGCCGGTGGGCTCGGCTGCGCGCCGCGCGGGGCCGACGATGGATCGAAGCCCGGGGCGGGCGCGGTCGACACCGGCGCACCCACCGCGGACGGCGAGGGGGCGCCCACCGCGAGCCTCGGCGCGCCGACCTCGCTGACCGCGGCCCTCGCTGATCGCCCGCCGGCCGTCGCGGCGGACTGCGGCGACCGAGCTGTGCCGTCTCCGGACGGTCGCCCCGAAGACCCAGTCGACATCGCCGAGCTGATGCGGCGCTGTGAAGATGACCCGACCCCCGGTCTGCGCGCCCTCAACGACGTGCTGGTGGACAGCCGCGAAGAGCTGCTGGGGCTGCGCTGCCTGTGCGCGGTCTCCGGCACGCTCTCCATCGACTTGTCGAGCGCGCCCACCGGCTCCGACGGCGCCCTGGTCGCCCTGGCGGGCCTGCGCGAGGTCGACGGCCTCACGCTGCAGGGTGACGTCTCCGCCGTCGACCTGCGCCCGCTGCGGCGCCTGTCGCCGGTGCGAGAGCTCACGCTCAGCGAGCTACCCCTGCTCGAGACCCTCGATGACCTGCCGCCCATCGAGCCCCACGGAGCGCTGTACCTTCGTGACCTTCCCCGCCTGCGCGGGCTGGGTCCGCCTGGCGCCACCACGATCCTCAGCCGGCTCACCCTCGACGCGCTGCCGCTGCTCGACCCTCCGCGCCTGCCTCCATTGGGCCAACGGGCGCCTGAGCTCGTGCTGCGCGGGCTGCCGCTGCTCCGCACCCTCCCCGATCTGGTCGAGGTCTGGACGACACGCCTGCTGGTGCTCGACGACCTCCCGCAGATCGTGAGCATCGCCCCGCTCGGGGGCTTGACCGACGTGGGTCAGCTGACCCTCTCCGATCTGCCCGGGCTGACCTCGCTTCGGGGCCTCGACGACCTCACCACCGCCGACCGGCTCGAGCTTCGCGGGCTCGCGGGCCTGCGCCGGCTCGACGGCCTAGAGGCCCTCGACACCGTCGACACGATGGTGGTCAGCGACAACGCCGACCTGCGCAGCTTCGCCGGCCTCGCCCCGGGCGCACGCATCGGCACGCTTGAGGTCGCGAGAGACCCCGCGCTGACCCGCCTGGGCGACGCGGGCTCCCCCGCCGTCGATGACCTGCGCCTCACCGACCTCGACGCGCTGGTGTCGATCGACCTCCACGCTTGTGGCACGGTCGACAGCCCCTGCAGCGCGCAGTTGACGCGGCTGCCGCTGCTCGAGGCCCTGCCCCGCTTCGGCGAGGGCGTGCTCGACGCGCTGGAGCTGCGCGAGCTGGCCAGCCTGCGGTCCCTGGCGCAGCGGGTCCGCGTCGACCGCTACACAGACCTCCGCTTCACCGCGCTTGACCGCCTCGAGCACCTCGATCTCATCGCAGAGCCGACGCCGCTCGGCGCGCTGCAGGTCTGGGTCGACGACGTCGAGCTCGCCTCGCTGCCCATGCTCAGAGACCTGCGCTGGGACCGCCCGATGGTCATCGGCAACCTGATGCTGCGCGACCTGCCCACGATGACCGACCTCGACGGCCTGGGCCCGCCCCCATTGGCGCTCACGATAGTGGACATGCCGCAGCTCGAGAGCCTGCGGGGGATGGACCTCGCGCCAGACGGCATCTACGCGGTGCGGCTGCGCCGTCTGCCCGCGCTGCGCAGCCTCGAGGGCCTCGACCGTCAAGAGATCACCGGCACGCTGGAGCTCACCGACCTGCCCGCCCTGACCGACATCGACGCGCTCACGTTGGGCACACGGGTCAAGGTTTTTCAACTGACCCGGACCTCGGTCGAGCACCTCAACCTGCCGCACGCCAGCTTCCGGTACACCAGCAGCATATACGCGGACGACAATCCGGCGCTGCGCACGGCCGATCTCGACGCGCTGACGATGTACCCGACCATCCGCATCGTCGACAGCCCGCTGTTCGAGGGCTTCTCGACCCTGCCCGAGGTGGAGCACTTCGGCGAGATTGAGCTCCGCCGGCTGGGGGCGCTGACCGACATTGAGGCCTTCCGGGGGCTCCGGGCCGTGCGCTCCGTCTACCTGGATGAGCTGCCCAGCTTGGCCCTCGAAGACGCCACCTGGATCTGCAGCATCACGACCTCGGTCTGTAGCCTCACACCCTGAGCGTGTCACCGGCGCGCGCTGTTGTAAGGCCGGGTCTGGGCGGCCCCGGCGCAAGCGCCGGGGCCGGGTGCGGCCGGGGGTTCGCTGCGCTCCGTCGGCCGACAGCCGACCCGCGCCCGCGGGCGGGCGCGGCCCCTCTGCCCCCTGCCGCGCGCGAGGCGACGCCTGAACGGCGCGCGGCAGGTCGTGGGCCGCGGCCGATCAGGGCGTGGGGCAGGTGCCCCAGACAGGCTGCGGGGCGGTCCAGGCGTCAGCTCCAGTGGCGAAGGCGGTGGGCGCACGCACGATGCCGGGCACACACCAGCCGCTGAGGTCTTGGTCGAAGACGGCGGCGTTCTGGAACATGTAGTGCAGAAAAAGGGCGCTGCTGACGTCCCAGGACCCGATGTCTTGGTTAAAGGCGCTCGTGTTCGCGAACATGGAGCTCATCGAAACCACACTGCTGACGTCCCAGCCGCCAATATCTTGATTGAAGGCGGTGGTATTCGCAAACATCGCGTCCATCAATTGAACATTGCTGACGCTCCAGCCACCGATGTCCTGGTTGAAGACCCGAGCACCCTCGAACATCGCGCCCATATGGGCGACTTGGCCTGTGTCCCACCCGCTGATGTCCTGGTTGAACGCCGTCGCGTACCGAAACATCCACTGCATATCATTTACCCGACTGGTATTCCACCTGCCGATGTCTTGGTTAAAGGATCTGGCCCAGTTGAACATCTGGCTCATATCGGTCACCCAATGGGTGTTCCAAGCTCCGATGTCGCGGTTGAAGCGAGCCGCACCTGAAAACATCTCGGACATACTGGTCACGTTGCTCGTGTCCCAGGCCCCGATGTCTTGGTTGAAGGTGGCCGCCCCATAAAACATCCCCGACAGGTCGGTGACGTTGCTCGTGTTCCAGCCATTGAGGTCATGGTCAAAAGCAGCGGCGCCGCTGAACATCTGGGCACAGTTGGTGACACTGCTCGTATCCCATCGCCCAATGTCTTGGTTAAATGCCACGGCCTCTCGGAACATCGCGCTCAGGTCCGCAGCAGCGCTCGTATCCCAGCCGCCGATGTCCTTGTTGAAGTTGGTCGCACGATAGAACATCCCATGCATATCGGTGACGTTGCCCGTGTCCCAAGCCCCAACATCCTGATTGAACTGCGTGGCATCGTGAAACATGCCGTTCATGCTCGTGACGTTGCTTGTGTCCCATCGGCCAATATCTTGGTTAAATAACGCAGCCGCGGCGAACATCGAACGCATCGAGATGACAGCACTGGTGTCCCAGCCGCCAATGTCGTGGTTAAACCGGGTCGCCTCATGGAACATCCCGTCCATGTTGGTGACGGCACCTGTGTCCCACGCACCGATGTCATGGTAGAAGCGTGTCGCGCCCGCGAACATCCTCGACATGTCCGTGACTCTGCTCGTGTCCCACGACCCGATGTCCTGGTTGAAGACCGTGGCGTCGTCGAACATCCCGCTCATGTTGGTGACGCTGCTCGTGTCCCACGCTCCAATGTCTTGGTTAAAATGGTCGTAGGTGCCGGAGAACATCTCACTCAGGTCGGTGACCCCGCTGGTGCAGCTGACCACCCACTCGGGGGAGCGGAGGTCGAGACGCACGAGGAGGGCTTCATCGCGCTTGGTGAATTCGCGCCCCTCAACCACACCTGTCGCACCCACCGCCACGTCCGGGCAAAGCACCGTGACCCCGTTCTCGTGCAGGTAGAACCCATCACCCTCGGGATCGACCGCGCCGTCTTCGCCGCCGCCCCCTCCTCCCGTGCCGCCGTCCGACCCTTCAACGCCCCCGTCGGTGCCGCCGCCGTCCTCCCCGCCGTCGGCGCCGCCGCCGTCTCCGCCCAAACCCTCGCCCTCGCCGGCGTCGCCACCACCCGCCTCCGCCTCGCCCTCTCCCCCGCTGTCGGCCCCCCCGGCCTTGGGCTCGCAGGCGGTCAGCCCGCCGCAGCCGAGCAGGAGGAGGATCGCGGCAGGGACCTGCGGGCGGGCGCGGCGGTACATCAGGGCTCCGGGTGGGACGGCGGCCGCGCCTAACCCGCCGCGCCGCCCACGGTCCTCCCATGACCGAGGTGCGACATCGGCGGCAATTTCATGCCCCGCGGCCTGTCCCGGCCCGCGCGCCGCGTCGATTCAACGGGGTCAGGGGCAGGTGCCCCAGACGGGCTGCGGGGCGGCCCAGGCGAGGGCGTTGGTGTCGAAGCCGTAGGGCTCGCTGGTGAAGGTGGTCACGCACCAGCCGCTGAGGTCCTGGTTAAAGCGACGGGCCTCAGCGAACATCGACGCCATATCGGTGACCACGCTCGTGTCCCACTCGCCGATGTCTTGATCGAAGGCGGTCGCGTAGCGGAACATCCAGTACATGTTGGTGACCCGGCCCGTGTCCCATCCACCGATGTCTTGGTTGAAGGAGCGCGCCCAATTGAACATCTCGCCCATATCCGTCACGCGGCTGGTGTCCCACCGCCCGATGTCGCGGTCGAATCGAGCAGCGCCCGCGAACATGGCGGACATGTCGGTCACGCTGCTCGTGTCCCAGTCGCCAAGGTCCTGGTTGAAGTTGGCGGCCCCTGAAAACATGGCCGACATGTCTGTGACGCGGCGGGTGTCCCATAGGCCAAGCGGCTGATTGAAGGCGGCTGCCTGGTAGAACATGCCAACCATCGTCGTCACGCCCGACGTGTCCCAGCCGCTGATGTTCTGGTTGAAGGCGGGGGCATCGGCAAACATGCTGGACATGTCGGTGACGTTGCTCGTGTCCCATCCACCGATGTCGCCGTTGAACGGGGTGCCGTGGAACATGGCCCGCATGTCGGTGACGCCCGAGGTGTCCCAGCTGCTGAGATCTTGATTGAACCGGCTGTTGGAAAACATCCACCGCATACTCGTGACGTTGGATGTGTCCCAGCCGCCGATTGGGCTGTCAAACGCCACAGCGCCCGAGAAGGTCTCGCTCATGTCCGCGACTGCGCGCGTATCCCAGCCGCTGATGTCTTGGTTGAAGTCCTCTGCTTCATGGAACATCAGTCCGATGTCGGTGACGCTGCTGGTGTCCCAGCCGCTGATGTCTTGGTTGAAGGCCTCTGCGCCGTCAAACATGCCGCGCATGGACGTGACGGCACCGGTGTCCCACCTTCCGATGTCCTGGTTGAACGCGTCGGCCGCGTAGAACATGTCCGACATCGTGGTGACCTTGCTCGTGTCCCAGTCCCCGATGTCTTGATCGAAGCGACCGGCCCAATAGAACATGTTCGCCATCCGGGTCACTGCGCTCGTGTCCCAGCCACCGATGTCCTGATTGAAGGCCGAGGCGAACCGAAACATGCTGCTCATCTGCGTGACCGCGCCGGTATCCCAGCCGTTGATGTCCTGGTTGAAGCGCCTCGCCTCCGCGAACATGCCGCCCATGTCGGTGACCGCGCTCGTGTCCCAGCCCCCGATCTCTCGGTCGAAGGCATATGCACCGTAGAACATGCAACTCATGTCGGTGACCGCGCTCGTGTCCCAGTCGCCGATGGATTGGTTGAACGCGGATGCGTGGTCGAACATCCAGCTCATATCGGTGACCGCGCTCGTATCCCAATGACCAATGGCATCGTTGAAACTACGCGCGTCTTCAAAGAGCTCGCTCATGTTTGTGACACCGCTGGTGCAGGTCGACACCCACACCGTGTCGGCCGGGTCGAGCGCACGGAGCTGGGCCTCGTCCCGTTTGGTGTAGGTGCGCCGCCCGACCAGCCCTGTGGCACCCACCGCCACGTCCGGGCAAAGCACCGTGACCCCGTTCTCGTGCAGGTAGAACCCATCACCCTCGGGATCGACAGCGACCACTTCGCCGCCGTCCGACCCTTCAACGCCCCCAGCGGTGCCGCCGCCGTCCTCCCCGCCGTCGGCGCCGCCGCCGTCTCCGCCCACACCCTCGCCCTCGCCGGCGTCGCCACTACCCGCCTCCGCCTCGCCCTCTCCCCCGCTGTCGGCCCCCCCGGCCTTGAACTCGCAGGCGGTCAGCCCGCCGCAGCCAAGCAGGAGGAGGATCGCGGCAGGGACCTGCGGGCGGGCGCGGCGGTGCATCAGGGCTCCGGGAGGGTGGGCGCGTGCTCCTATCGGCCGCCTCTCCCGCCGTTGGGCCCGCCGGCGCCCCCGGCAAGGGCCGACAATTCCACACGCTCCGCCCACCTCGCCACGCGGTGCCGCCCAGGCGGGCGCGCCCCTCGCCCGCCCCGCCGCCCGAACCCGCCCCCGACCGGCCGGTTAGGCACCGCCCGTCGGCCCAAGGTGCCCGACAGAGGGGGCCCGGTGGCGAGCAACAGCGACAAAGCGGCGTCCAGCGACCCCCACACCTTCAGCGTGCGGCGCGAGGCCGGGCGGGTGGTGCGCTGGTCGGCCAGCGGCCGGGCCTTCGTGCTGCACGGCCACCGGGCGCTGGGCCGGCCGACGGTCACCCTGGCGGTCGACGGCGCGCCCGTGCTGACGCTCGAGGTCGACGAGCTGCGGGCGCTGCGGGCGGGCATCGACGCCCTGCTCGACAGCGGCGCCAACGAGACCCTGCCCGTCGAGCTGCGCCCCCACAAGCGCCTCAGCGACGAGGCCCTGCGCGCGGCGTGGACGCAGGGCCTGCCCGCGCCGACCATCGCCGCCCAAGCCGGCGCCGACGCCCGCGAGGTCAGCCGCCGCCTCGTCGCCCTGGGCCTCGCCCAGACGGCCACCGCCGCGCGCATCGGCCCCGAGGCCCCGCCGCGCATCGGCGCCCCGTGGACCCCAGGCGAAGACGAGGCCGTCGGCGCCTGCTGGACGCAGCAGGGTGAGCTGCGGGCCCTGGCCGCCGCGCTGGGGCGCACCGTCGGCGCGGTGCGCGCGCGGGCCGTGCACCTCGGCTTCTCGCCGCGGGCCGACTGGCCCTGGGGGCAGCCGACCACCGCGGCCCCCACGCCCGAGGCCCCCGCGGCCGAGCTGCCGGCGAGCGACGAGCCGACCGACGAGCGGCCGTCGGGGCCCTGAGGCCCGCCGCGCCGCGCTGCACGCTGCGGGCGCACCTGGCGGAGGAGCGCAGGGGACCACCTGCAAGCTGCAGGGGCTCGCCTGCGCACCGCAGTGACACACCTGCAAGTTGCAGAGGCCCGCCTGCGCACCGCAGTGACACACCTGCAGGTTGCAGAGGCCCGCCTGCGCACCGCAGGGTCACACCTGCAAGTTGCAGGGGCACGCCTGCGCACCTCACTGGCACACCTGCAAGCTGCAGGGGCTCGCCTGCGCACCGCAGGGTCACACCTGCAAGCTGCAGAGGCCCGCCTGCGCACCTCACTGGCACGCCTGCAAGTTGCAGAGGCGCGCCTGCGCACCGCAGGGTCACACCTACAAGCTGCGCGGGCCAGACCGCCGCCTGCGCTGTCACAACTGTCAAGCGCGACAGGGGGGACGCCGACCTGCGCAGGCGCAGCCCCCGCGCCGAAACGGCGCGCGCGTCGGGAGCTACACTCGGGCGCATCCGGGCCACCGGCCGCAGGCCGCGGACCACACGGCCCCCGAGGTCCCCATGCTCCGCGCCCGCGCCCTCACCGTTCCCCTGTTCTTCGCCCGGCCCGCCCGCGCGCTGCTCGCCGCGGCGCTGCTCGCCGGGCCGGGCCTGCTGCCTGCTTGCGGCGACAAGGACGACGACGGCGGGTCCGAGACCGGCGCCGGCGGCGACGGCACCGCCTGCACCGAGATCGCGGTGGTCAGCGTGAACCTGACCGTGCTCGCCGCCGACGGCGCCGCGCTCTCCGATCCCCCCGCGGGCTTCTTCGCCCGCTTCTCGGTCGACGGCGCCGCGCCCGAGCCCTGCGCGCTGATCACCGAGCCGGCCGCCTATGGCTGCGGGGTCGAGCGCGCGGGCAGCCTCTTCGTCGAGATCGGCGTCGACGAGACCGCCTACGACAGCGACACCATCGAGATCCTCTCGGATGAGTGCCATGTGTTTGGGCAGGTGATGACGCTGCGGCTGACGCCGCCGGCGCGCTGAGGGGCAGGGCAGCGCCAGCCGCCGCGCAACCCCGACCTGAGCGCCCCAGACGGGGGGCGTTGCGGGGGGCTGGCCCCCCGCCCACCTCCCTCGCTCTGCCGCCCGCCCATCGCCGGCCCCTCATCCGCTACACTGCCGGGGATGCCCGACCAGCGCCTGATCGCCAGCTTCGTCCCCGCCTGCGTGCGCGCCGCGCTCGCCGCGCCCGCCGTGGCGCCCCCGCTGCGCCTGCCGATGCAGGGCGCCCTGCTGCTCGCCGATCTGTCGGGCTTCACCCCGCTGGCCGCCCGCCTCGCGCCGCAGGGCGCGCGGGGCGCCGAGGCGCTGACCGCGGCCCTCAACGGCGTGCTGGGCGCCCTGGTCGACGCGGTGCAGGCCGAGGGCGGCGAGGTGCTCAAGTTCGCCGGCGACGCCCTGCTGGCGCACTTTGCCGGCGCGCCGGGCCCGGCCCTGCACCGGGCCGGCGCCTGTGGGCTCCGGCTGCACGCCGTGGCCGCCCGCGCCGCGGCGGCGGCCGGGGTCGAGCTGGCGCTGAGCGTGGGCCTCAGCGCCGGTGCCTTCGAGGTGCTCGTGCTGGCCGGCGCCTCCGACCGCTGGGAGCACCTGCCCGTCGGCGCGCCGCTGGCCGCCGTCGCCTTGGCCGGCCACCACGCCAAGGCCGGCCAGACCGTGGTCGACGCGGCCTCGGCGGCGCTGCTCCCGTCGGGGGCGGTGGTCGAGCTGGCCGCGCCGGGGGCCACGCTGCTGCGCGCGCTGCCCGCGCCGCCCCTGCCCGCGCCCGCGGCCGAGCGCCCCGACGCCCCCGATGAGCGCCTCCTGCCGCTGCTCTCGGCGGCGGTGACCGGCCGGCTCGACGAGGCGGGCGCCGACTGGATCAGCGAGCTGCGGCGGGTCAGCGTGATCTTCTTGCACCTTGAGCTCGCGCCCGACGAGGCGCCGCTGCGCCTGCAGGCCGCCTTCGCCGCCCTCTGCGCCGCGGTGGCGCGGGTCGAGGGCACCGTCGACAAGCTGACCATGGACGAGAAGGGCCTGCTGGCCATCGCCGCGCTCGGCTTGCCCCCGCGGGCCCACGTCGATGACCCGGCCCGCGCCGTGGCGGCGGCGCTCGCCCTGCGCGAGGCCCTGCGCGCCGCGGGCTGGCGCCCCGCGCTCGGCGTGGCCACCGGGCTGGTCTTTTGTGGGGTCGTCGGCAGCCCCCGCCGCCGCGAGTACACGGTCATCGGCGACACGGTGAACCTCGCCGCCCGCCTGATGCAGCGCGCCGAAGATGGCCTGCTCTGCGATGAGGCCACCGCCCTGGCCTGCCGCGGGGCCCACAGCTTCGGGCCGCCGCTGCGCCTGCAGCTCAAGGGCAAGGCGGCGCCGCTGCTCGCCTTCTCCCCCACCGGCGCGCCGGCGCCCCTGCCCGCCACCGACCCGGTGCGGGGCCCCGAGCTCAGCCAGCTGCGCGCGGCCCTCGACCCGCTGCTGCGCGGCGAAGGCGGCCTCTGCCTCATCGAGGGCGCCGCCGGCGAGGGCAAGTCCACCCTGCTGAGCCGGCTGGTGGCCGAGGCCCGGGCCGCCGGGGCCACCGCCCTGCTCGGCGGCGGTGACGCGCTCGACCAAGGCGCGCCCTATGGCGCTTGGCGGCCGCTGATCGGCGCGCTGCTCTCGCTCCCCGCGCAGCCCGACCCCGGCGCCCGGGCCACGTTGCTGCGGGCCCGGCTCGAGGCCGACCCCTGGGCCCTGGCCCGCGCCCCCCTGCTCGCCGAGCTGCTGGGCCTGCCGCTGGCCGACACGCCGCTGACCGCCGAGATGGGCGGCGAGGTGCGGGCGCACAACACCCAAGACCTCGTGGTGCACCTGCTGCGCGCCGCCGCCGAGGGCCCGGTGGCCCGCCCACTGCTGCTCGTCCTCGATGACGTGCACTGGCTCGACTCGGCCAGCCTCGGCCTGCTGCGGCAGGTGGTCCGCGCGCTGCCCCGCGCGCTGATCGTCGTCGCCGGGCGTGCGCTGCCCAGCGAGGCGGCGGGCCTCGCCGCGCTCCGGCCGGGCGCCCTGCACCTGCGCCTGCGGCCGCTCGACCTCGACGGCACCGCCGCCCTGCTTGAGCGCCTGCTCGGCGCCCGCCCCGCGCCGGGCCTCGTGGCGCAGATCCACGCCCGCGCCGAGGGCAACGCCTTCTTCACCGCCGAGCTGGCCCGCGACCTGCTCGAAGCCGGCGCGGTGATCGCCGCCCAGGGGGCCGCCGACCTGCGCCCCGACGCGCCCCAAGAGCTGCCGGCCAACGTGCAGGCGGCCATCCTCGCCCGCATCGACCGCCTCGACCCGGTGGGGCAGCTGGTGGTCAAGGTCGCCAGCGTCATCGGCCGCAGCTTCCCCTGGCCGCTGCTCGCCGCGGTGCACCCGGTGGCCGCGCACCAGCCCGCCCTGCGCGACCGCTGCGAGGCCTTGGTGCAGGCCGAGCTGACCGAGCCTGAGGCCCCGCGCCCCGACCCCGCCTGGCGCTACCGGCACGAGACCACCCGCGAGGTCGCCTACGCCCTGCTGCTCTTCGCCCAGCGGCGGCAGCTGCACGCCGCGGTGGCCGAGGCCCTCGCCGCCAGCGCCGGGGCGAGCCCGCCGATGGCCCGCCTCGCCGGGCACTGGACCCTCGCCGAGCGGCCCGACCGCGCCCTGCCCTGCTGGGAGGCCGCCGGGGACGAGGCCCTGCGCGCCGGCGCCTACGCCGAGGCGGTCGACGCTTTTGCGCGCGCCGAGGCGCTGGCCGCCGCCGCCGGGGGGCTGCACCCCGACCGCGCCGCCCACCACGCCCTGCAGCGGGGCGAGGCGCTGCTCGGGCTCGGCCGCCTCGCCGAGAGCCGGGCCGCGCTGCAGCAGGCGATGGGCCTGCTCGGCTTCCCCACGCCCACCGGGGGGCTCCGCCTCGGGATGGACCTGCTGCGGGGCGCGCTGCGCCAGGTGGCCGCAACCCTGCGCCCGCCCACCCCGCGCCAAGGCGCCGAGGCCGAGCGGCACCGCAAGGCCGCGCAGGCCGCCCTGCGGGTCATCGAGACCAACTTCTTCTTGGCCGGCCCGGTCGAGACCCTGGCCTCGGCCCTGCGCGCGCTCAACATCGCCGAGGCCGCCGGGCCCTCGCCCGAGCTCGCCCGGGCCAGCGCGCTCTTTGGCTGGATCTTGTCGATGATCCCGCTGTTTGGCTGGGCCGACCACTACCTCGCCCGGGCCACCGCCCTGGTCGAGGCGCCCGAGCGGGCCGCCGCCCGCCAGCCCGTCCGCTTCTTCCTCGGCTTCACCCGCACCGCGACGGGGCGTTTTGACGAGGCCCGCGCCGCGCTGGGCGAGGCCATCGCCCTGGCCGAGGCCCTGGGCGACAAGCGCCGCTGGATCGAGGCCGTCTGCGGCATCTGCTCGCCCATGCACTACCAGGGCGACTACGAAGCGCGCGTGCAGCTCGGCAAAGATGTGCTCTACACCGCAGGCCGGCGCCACGGCGACCGCCAAGCCGAGGCCTGGGGCATCCTCGACCAGCTCGAGAGCCTGCTGCCGCTCGCCGATCAGGCGCGCATCGCCCCCTTGCTCGACGAGCTGCGGCCCTACCTCGGCCAGCCGATCGGCCGCAGCGAGCAGGTGTGGGCCCACGGCATCATGGCGCACGGGCTGCTGATCTGCGGCGACGAGGCGGGCGCGCGCGCCCAGGCCATCGCCACGAACCGGGCCGCCGCGGCGATCGACCCGGTCGCCGTCTATGTTTTTGAGGGCCACGCCGGGGCCGCCGAGGTGCTGCTCGAGCTGCGCCGGCGCTCGGCCGCGCCAGACCCGGCGCTCGAGGCCGAGCTGCAGATCGCCCTGCGTGAGCTGCGCCGCTACGCCCGGGTCTTCCCCTTCGCGCGCCCGCGCAGCCAGACCTGTGCGGCCCGCTGCCTCCGCGACGACCGCCGGGCCCGCGCCCTGCTCGCTGCGGCCGCCGACGAGGCCGCCCGCATGGGCATGCCCCTCGAAGAGGGCATCGCGCGCCTGCTGCTCGCCGAGCGCGGAGGGCCCGAGCGCGAACGAACGACCGCCGCGGCGCTGTTCTCGCGCATCGGCGCGGCCGCGTGGGGGCGGCGGGCAGCGGGGATGCGCGACGGGCAACGCGGCTGATCGGGGGCGGCCCACGGCCCCCCGCCTGGGGTTCGCCGGGGCCCCGGGGCGGGCCAAGGTCCCGCCCCGCCCGGCTCCGTCGGGCTGCGCCCGACCGGCCTGCGGCCGCCCGCGGGGCGCCTGCCGCGGGGGCGGCTGAGGGTCGCGCGCCATCGCGCCGGACGGGGGGCGTTGCGGGGGGCTGGCCCCCCACCCACCGAGCCCCCTCAGGCGCACCCTCAGCCCGGGGCGGATTCGACGAGGTCGACCTGCTGCACGTCGCCCTCAGGCAGGGCGGCGGCGAAGGCCACGACCAGGGCCGCGGCCGCGCCCGGCAGGGCCTGGCTGCCCCACACGACCAGCAGCAGAAGGTCATCTTCAGCGCTGGCCTTGGTGCGCTGGCTGTCTTTGACCGGGCTGCCGGCCGGACCCAGGTCGTCCTCAACCAGCAGCAGCCCGCGCAGGCCGAGCACCTGCCCGGCGGGGTTGAAGGTGTAGGCCTCGTCGGCCCGGCCCAGGCGCACCCGCAGCGGGCCGGGCGCGGGGCGCAGCAGGCTCACCGGAAGGCCGTGGGCGAGGCTCAGCGCGTTGGCGAGGTCGACCAGCGCGTGCACGCCGGCCTCGGGGCCCAGGCGGCCCTCGCTCACCGCCTTGTGCAGGGCCTCGTGGGCGGGGCGGCCGCGGCCCGAGGGATCATGGCCACCCGCCCGAAGCAGCGCACGGATCGGCGTTTTGGTGCGGGCCTCGACCGCGGCGGGCGTCGGCTGCAGCCCGGCGCGCAGGGCGGCTTGGCGCGCGGCGGGCAGCCCTGCGCCGCCCCCGGGCAAGCACACGGTTGCGGCGGCCAGCGCGAGCAGGGGGTGCGGGTCGAGGCGCAGGCTCCAGGGCGGGGTGTGCATCGGGGGGCTCCGGCCGAACAGCGGCGCGGCGCCGCTAACCCCGCGGTCGGGACCGAGGGCGAGCGACCGGCCTGGGCCCGGCGACATTAGGAGCGCGCCCGCCCAGGAGCCCCGATGACCGCCGCGCCGCGCACCCCGACCCTGCCCCGCACGCTGCTCTGCCCGGCGCTGCTGCTCGCCGGCCTGCTGCTGGCCCTGCCCGCGGCCGCGGCCAAGGGCGCGCCGCCGCCCCTGCTGCTCGCCGAGAGCGTGCCGGTCGAGACCACGCTCGACGACCCGGCCATCCCCGACGCGGCCCCGCTCTGGGTCGAGCTCATCGACAGCGCCAAGAAGAGCGTCGACATCAGCCAGTTCTACGTCTCGCCGCGGGCCGATGACCCCAAGGCCCGCCCGGGGCCCGACCGGCTGGCGCCCGTGCTCGAGGCCGTGGCCAAGGCGGCCAAGCGGGGCGTGAAGGTGCGCATCCTCGCCGACGCCAAGTTTCAGAAGACCTACCCCGCGGCGCTGGCCCGCTTAGACGCGCTCGATGGGGTCGAGGTGCGGCGCTACGACCTCGACCCCATCACCGGGGGCGTGCAGCACGCCAAGTACTTCATCATCGACGATGAACGGGCCTGGGTGGGCAGCCAGAACTTCGACTGGCGTAGCCTCGACCATATCCATGAGCTCGGGGTGGCCATGGCCACGCCCGAGCTGGTGAACCCGCTCAGCGCCGTCTTCTCGCTCGACTGGGAGCTGGCCGGCGGCGCGCCGCCGCCCCCGCCCATCCCGGCGAGCAAAGAGTGCACGAGCCCCCAGCCGCCGCCGCCCTGGGCGCCGATGGCCTACGGGAGCGGCGAGGTGCAGGCCCTGCTCGCCGCGAGCCCGGCCCGCCTGCTGCCGCCGGGCGTGCCCGAAGAGCTGCCCCTGCTGCTTGAGCTCATCGACAGCGCCAAGCAGAGCGTGCAGATCCAGCTGTTGAGCTACGCGGTGGTCGGCTACGACAAGGTCTACTGGGACCGCCTCGACGCCGCCCTGCGCCGGGCCGCCGCCCGCGGCGTCGACGTGCGGCTCATCATCGCCGACTGGAGCAAACGCAAAGGCAAGATCGAGCCCCTGCGCAGCCTCGACGTGCTCAAGAACGTCGAGGTGCGTTTTGCGGTCATCCCGCCCGCCGCCGAGGGCCCCATCGAGTTCGCCCGGGTCGCCCACGCCAAGTACGCCGTGGTCGACGGCCAGCGCGCCTGGCTGGGCACCTCGAACTGGAGCCGCGACTACTTCGAGGCCAGCCGCAACGTGGGGCTGTTTGTGAACGGCGCGCCCTTCGCGGCTGACCTGTCGCGGGTTTTTGGCCGGGTGTGGGAGGGGGTCTATGCGGAGGCGCTGTACAAGGCGAAGGTAGATGAAGGGGGTGAGGGGAAGGGCGGGGGTTGAGCCCCGATCGGCGGCTCAGGGTGCGGTGCGCGCCAGCCGCAGGCCGAGGTCGGCGAAGCGGTCGCTGGGCGGGATGACCCCGCGCGAAGACACCCGCGAACGGTAGGCCTCGGCGCTCCAGCTGCCGCCGCGGGCCACGCGGTCGGTGCCGGTTGCGGGGCCAGTCGGGTCATCGACGGGGCCGCTGGCATAGGCTGCGCTGTCATACCAGTCTTGGGTCATCTCCCAGACGTTGCCGGTCATGTCGTAGGTGCCGCAAGAGGTGCCCGCGCGGGCGCCCACGGGCTGCGTCGCGCCAGCTTCGGCGTCGCCCACCCAGCCCACCGCCGAGGCCGTGGCGCTGCCCGAGAAGGGCAGGTCCTCGCCGCAGCGCGCGGCCCCCTCCCACTCGGCCTCGGTGGGCAGGCGGTAGCCCTCACAGCTGACCGGATCGACCTCCACGGCGCAGATCACCGAGCTGCCCGAGCCCCGGCAGGCGTAGCAGCTCTCGAGCCCCTCGAGCGCCGACACCGCGTTGGCGAAGGCCGCGCCTTCGTGCCAGCTCAGCGTCTCGACCGGGCAAGAGGCGCCGCAGCTCGTGTTGTTCGAGGGGTTGTAGCCCATGAGCGCCTCGAACTGCCCCTGGGTGACCTCGGTCTGCCCGAGCAGGTAGTCGTAGCTGAGCGTCACGGGGCGGGTCGGGGACTCGTCGGCGTTGCAGTCGAACTGGCCCGGCGTGCAGCCGACGTCGAAGGTGCTGGCGCAGAGCTCGACAAAATCGACGCCACCGGCGCTCAGGCTCACCCCGCCCGAGCCGCAGGGCAGCGCCACCACGGCGCTGGCGGTGCTCTGCTCACCCGTCGCCTCACCGTCCGAGGCGCGCACAGCGCAGGTCCACTCCTCACCGGCGGCGGTCACGCGCAGGGGCACGGTGTCACCGGGCCAGGTGCCGTCGACCGCGCCGTCGAAGTCCACGCCGTTGACCTGCCAGTGGACGGTGTAGGTGAGCGGATCGCCGTCGGGGTCAACGCTGGGGCTGAGCACCGCGCACTCGAGCGCCTCGCCCGGCGTCGGCGCGGCGGGCAGGAGCGCGACGCCCGGCGCCGAGGGCGCGGCGTTGCCGATGATCACCTCGGCCACAACGCCCTCAGACACGTTGATCCCGTCGGTGGCGCTGACCTCAACCGACCACCGCTCGCCCTTGGTGGTGGCCGAGGGGGGCACGAGGTCTTCGGTCCACGCGGGCTGGACCTCGCCGTCGCGGCTCCACACGTAGAGGATCGTGACCGCGTCGCCGTCGGGGTCCTCGGCCCCGCCAGCCACCTCGACGTAGAGCGCGTCATCGGTGGTCGCGTCGCCGGGCCAGAGCTGGATGATCGGCGTGGTGGGCGCCCCGTTGGTCGCGCCGTCTGCGCCGTCCGTCGCGCCGTCTGCGGCGCCGTCTGCGGCGCCATCATCGGCGCCGGCGCTGTCTTCGCCTTTGTCCGCCTCGCCCACGCAGCCCGCGCTGAGCGCCAGCGCCGCCGCGCAACCCCAGCCTGCCCACAACCGCCGCTTGTTCGCCAAGGTCCACCTCCTGCGCGCTGGGCGCAGGCGAAGCTACCCGGCTGGGAGCGGAGCTGCCGCCGCTTGGCGCGCCCCTGCGCTGCGCTCCGGGTCGGCCCCCCGCCTGGGGTTCGCGGGCCGCTCCGCCGCGGCCAAGGTCCGCGCCGGGCCCGCTCCGCCGCCGCTGCGCCCCGGCCGGCTGCGCCGCCCGCGGGGGGCCTCGCGCGGGGGGCCTCGCGCGGGGGGGCCTGCGGCGTGGGAGAGTCCATGGCGGCGAGATACACGCGCCAGCGACCCGAGGAGCCCGCAGCCATGCCCACCGCCGAAGAGCTCGTCCGCGCGCTCCGCGCGCTCCGCGGCATCGAAGCCCCGGCGGCAGCGCCCTCCTCACCGCTCGACGCGCTCAGCGCGATGGAGGTTGATGTCGCCGCGAGCGCCGCTGGGCGCATCACCCCCACGGCCGGCGCGATGGGGACCGTCTACTGGCTGCAGGGGCCAGCCCAATCGGTCGAGCTAAACGACATCAAGCGCATCACCAGCGCCTTGAACCGCGCCCGCGCTTCGGTCGAGGCGGGCGAGCGGGCCGAGGCGCACCGCACGCGGCTGAGCTTCGCGCCCGAGCCCTGCGATACGCGCGGTGACGACGCGCCGGCCAAGCACGGCTACCGCCTCGCCCGCAAGCTCCGCGAGCGCCTGGGCCTGGGCACCGCGCCGATCACAGACCTGCGGGCGCTCCTCGCCGAGCGGCTCGGGGTCTGCGTCGAGCCGCACCGCTTCGCAGGCCGCAGCACCACCGCCGCGGCCGTTCTCGACCACCGGCGTGCGGCCGCCCTCATTCTGCTCGACCCCAGCGCTGCGCCCATTCAGAAAAACGCCCGCCTGCTGCGGGTGGCGATGGCCCACGAGCTCTGCCACTTGCTCTTTGACCCGCCGCAGGGCCACGGCGTCGGGCTCAGCCTCGACTTGGCCGCCGAGCAGGCCGCCGAGGCCGGCACGCCCCGCGCCCCGACCGAGGCCCAAGAGGCGCTCGAGAAGCGCGCCCGTGCCTTCGCAGCCGAGCTGCTGTTGCCCTGCGAGGGCCTCGCCGCCCTGGCGGCCGAGCGGACCATGGCCAGCCGCGGGCCCCAAAGCCACCGAGAGCGCATCGCCCAGGCCGCCGATCGGTTCGACACGCCGCGCGAGATCGCCTTCTGGCACATCAAGAACACCCAACACATCGACATGGACCCAAGCGTACTTTTCACGGTCGACCCGCCGAGCACCTCGCCGCTGCCCGCCCGGATCATCGGGGGCGCGCCAAAGAGCGCGGCCCCCCGCCCGCAGAGCGCCCGGGGCGCCTGGGCGCAGGTCGAGGCTTGGCTGGGGGCGCCCACCTCGGGCTCCGCAGCCGAGGGCGCTGCCGCCGACGCCACCCGCGCGCGCCTGGGCCTGCTGCAGGCCCGCCGCGACGACGGCGCGCCGATGACGCTCGCGACCGATGTCATGCTGCTGGTGGAAGACCTGGTCGACAATGGTCAGCTCGGGGCCGTTGACCTGCTGGTCGAGACGTTCATGCCCGAGGCCTGGCCCCTCGAAGTGGGCAGGGGCCTGCTTCGCCAGCTCCTCTGGTTGGAGCCTCGGCCCCGCGGGCTAACCGCGCTGAGGGGGCGGGTCGAGGCGGCGCTCCGGGCCGCGCCTGGATGGGACGAGGCTCGGGTCGCCCGGTTCATGGCGCGGGCCCAATGACCAGCCCAACTGTTCTGCGGTGGAGTCCGAGCGCAGCTGCGCCGGTCTCCTGCGGTCTGTGTGCATCGACCGCCCACGATGGTCTGCACCTCGGGCTGATCGTGTGCGAGGAGAACCAGCGCCACTACGTGCTCCACATGGGCTGGCACCAAGAGAAGCTCATCGCTGAGCTGCCCAATGCGCAGCGCTGGTGGCACGTGAGGCCCACCTTCGACGATGACGAGCTCGAGGCCCTGACGAACTTCGCGAGCCTGGCCCAACGGAAGCTCGACGTGCAACGACTGCCCTTCGGCCTCAGCGCCCAAGACGCGCGGTTCACGCGCGCGGGGGCGGTCGAGCTCGGCGCGGCGAAGGGCCTCAACTGCGTCACCTTCGTGCAGATGCTGTTCAAGGCGGCGAAGGTGCCGCTGCTGCTTGCGCCCGGGCCCGAAGACCTCGACGAGGCCCGTGTCGCCGAAGACCGAGAAGCACAGGCGCGCCTGGTTGCGACGCTTCGCGAGGATGCCCCTCTGCACGCGCAGTCCGTCGAGACAGAGGTCGGCGCGCCGCGGGTGCGGCCTGAGGAAGTGGCGGCGGCCTCGGGGATGGCCCCGCGGCCGGTGGGCTTCGCCGACGCGATGAGGGCGGGTGTAGTGGTGCGACGCAAGGTGATGGCTGATCGGCGCTGAGCGGGCGCGCCCCTGCGCTGCGCTCCGGGTCGGCCCCCCGCCTGGGGTTCGCGGGCCGCTCCGCCGCGGCCAAGGTCCGCGGCGGGCCCGCTCCGCCGCCGCTGCGCGCCGGCCGGCTGCGCCGCCCGCGGGGGGCCTCGCGCGGGGGGCTGCAGGGGACCGGCGAGGCGCCGCCGCGCAGGTCGCCGTCCAGCGTCGTCGTCGAAGATCAAATCGTCGTCGAAGGCTGGCCGCTGCCGCCACGCGCGCTGGCGACGCAGCCGAGGGTACGGCGGGGGGAGGCGGGATAGGTTCTCGGCGCCTTCACTGCAGAGGAGCCCCATGAGCCCGCGACCGGCCACGCCCGACGATGCGCTCACCCTCGCCAACGCCCTAGACGAGGCGTGGCACGCGCAGCCGCGCAGCTTTGAGCGCGAGGCCCTCAGCCGCTTCTGGGGCCTGCTCAGCCTCGCGGCCGGGGTGCTGTCGCCAGGGCGGCCCCGCGCGCTGCTGCGGGCGGCGACCGTGCTGCGCAACGCGCGCTTCCAAGGCGCCGAGATCCGCGAGATGTTCTTCGACAACCAGGAGTACACCGAGGTCGACGGCATCTTCTTCAAGGTCGGCTCGACGCTCGGGCACCTGCAGGGCGACGAGGCCTGGGTGGTCGAGGTGGAGCGGAAGGCCGCCCACAGCCAGGGCGACTACTACAAGGCCGTTCAGCGCGCGAAGAAGTTCGCGCACCTGCTCGGCGGCCGCTTCGGGCTGCGGGTCCGGCCCGTGGTGATCTTTGAGGATGAGGCTGGCCGCTTCAGCGCGGAGCCCTTCGACGGCGAGGTGCTGCTCATCCCCATGGGCACGCTGCGCCGGCGCACCCAGGGCCTGCGCTTCCCGGGGCTCGCCGACCTGCCGGGCGTGGCCTGCGACAAAACCCTCGTGAAGCTTGCGCTGCTCCGCCAGCTCACCGCGGCCGACCCGCACCACCCCGGCGGGTATCGCGGGCCGATGGGGCTGGCGCGGGCGGTCGAGGCCACCGGCCTTGACCTGCACCTGCCGGTGGTCGGCCACCAGCGCACCGACGCGCTGCCCAGCTCGCTGCGCGACTACCTGCTGCACGCGCGCGAGGCCGACGCGCACTTGCAGACGCGGATCGAGAATTACCTCAGCGAGCTCGTGCAGGCCGGCGCGCTCGAGACCCTTCACCAAGCCCCGCGGCTGTCGATCGCGGGCGGAGACGCCGTGCTCCGCCTGCTCGCCTCTGAGCGAACGGAGCTTCAATAATGCCCAGCCCGAGCGTGTTTTACTTCCCCATCGTCGCCGAGGAGCAGGCGCTGCTGCTTCGCCTGCGGCAGCCCGACCTCGCAGAACGCCGTGCCGAGCTGCCGGAGCTGCTCGAGCTGATCGCCAGCGAGCGGATCAGCGCCGCCGACCTCGAGCAGGCCCTGCAGCTCTGGGCCGCGAGCCGCCAGCGCGAAGACCTCGACGCCCGGTTCGAGAACTTGGAGGCCCGCCTGCAGCAGCGCATCGACCGGGGCCTCGCCGAGATCGAGGGCCGACTGTCTCGGCGCATGAGCGAGGCCGCCCCCGCCGAGCCCACGCCGCCGTCGGCCCCGCCGCCGCCGAGCCCACCGCCCGCCGAAGCGGTGCCCAGGGACGCCAACATCGCCTTCCGCATCGCCGGCGATCTGGTGTGGGGGCCGACGGCCCGGCAGTTCTACATCGCGGTGTGGCGATGGCTGCTGGCCCACGGGCGGGTCGATCTGGACCAGCTGCCGATCCGCACCGGCAACAAGCGCTACCACCTCGCCGCCGAGCCCACGCACCCCACCGGTCGCCCTTTCTTCAGCCCCGCCGAGCTTAGCCCTGGCCTCTACCTTGAGACGCACATGTCGCGGGCCAACGCCATTAGCTACGCCGTTCGGCACCTGAACGACTACGGCGTGGCCTTCGAGATCGTCGTCGGCGAGGGTGTATAGGGCGGCAGCCTGAACCAAATCAACTGCCGAGGCCGGGAGCGCGCGCGACCGCTCGCCTCGCGCGCGCCAGCCGGGCCAGAGGGCCGCGCCAGCGGGCCGCGGCGGCCGGAGGGCGCGGCGGCCGAGGCCCTGGGGGCCGAGCCCGGCGGACCGGCGCCGACGGCCGGCGGCCGGCGGGGCGCCCGGATCAGCGCGACCCGAGCCCGACGCCGAGGGCCCGCGCAGCCGAGACGCGCGCCGGCAGCTGCGGGGAGCGTCCTTGACACAACTGATGCCCCTCGGTGCTGGATAAACGCCAGACCTCAAGGCGCCGCACGCTTGCGGGCGGGACCGAAGCGGATAAAGAACAAAGGAAAGTGGGAGCCTGGATGGCCGCGCATCAGCGCCACAACGACCTGAACTCGATGACGAAGGCCTCCATCGCCCGTCGCATGGACGCCGAGCAGCTCTTCGCCGCTCAGCGCTGGGCGGGCGCGATGTACATGGCCGGGTACTTCGTGGAGTGCGCGCTCAAGGCAAGCCTGATGGAGTGCTTTCACGTGGCTGATCTTGGTCAGCTCAACGCCGAGCTCACCCGGCGAACCCATACCCAGGTCGAGACCACGACCCACAGCCTGACCATCCTGATCGAGCTGCACCCGGAGCTGCAGCGTCGGCGCCGCGCCCCGCTCCTGCCCCGCAACCAGCCGCTGATCGCCGCGCTGCGTGTGGTCGCCCCATGGTCCTCGACCTGGCGGTACAGCCCGGTTCTCCGCACAGCGGCAGACGCAGGGCAGTTCATGGCCGCGCTCGACCCGATCAGCGCCGCGCTGCGCTAAGCTACCCCCGAGGCCTTGATGACCCGTCCAGCCATCTCCCCCCGCAAGCGCCCGACCGCCGCCGCTCGCCGTGCGGAGCGGGCCGCTCTCAAAGCCAAAACCGAAGCCGCGCTGCGTGGGGCCTTCGGCGACCAAGCCCAGATCGCCATCGAAGACGGCTACCACGACTACATCCGGGTGCTGATCGCATCGCCGCTCTTTGAGGGCACGCCAGAGCACGTGCGACAGGCGAACATCCACGCGGCGCTGAACGAGGGGCTCAGCCCTGCCGAGCACGCGCTGATCACCATGACCCTTGGCTACGCGCCCGACGAGCCAGAGTACACCTGGGCGCTGCGCGAGCTGACCGAGCGCGCGAGCTGAGCGGCGGCGGGCCGACCGCCGCCCCACAACGGGCCCCGATCCGCTCGGCGCGACTCCTCCGCGACGCCGATGGACCGCAGGCGGTGGTGGTTCCGGCGGAGCAGCTCGTCGCCCAAGCGCTCGATGATGGGGTCGCCCTCAGCCAGGGCCGGGTCGCACCGGGGCCGGTGCCCAGCCGTTCGCCCGCCCGCACTCGCGCGGTCTGCGGCCGCCGCCCCAAGCTCGGGTAGCGAAACCCGGAGACGGCTGCGTCCATGAAGGGCCGGACCTCATCGTCGGTGAGGTCGAGGCCATCGAGCGCGCTGCGGGCGGCCTTGAAGCGCGTCGAGGGCCTCGGCTAAGCCGGACGGGTCGCCGCCCAAGGGATCGGCGGCCCCTCGCCACACCACTGGCTGCAGGGGGATCTCCGGCAGCTCAACCCACCCGGCGGGTTGGGCGCCTGGAGTGCGCGGCTATCGCTTGAGGACCGACGACAGACGCTCCAAGGGCCCCCTGGGCTCCAAAGCCGGGACCTCGTCCTCGTCCCAAGTGGCCTTCAGCTCAATCGAGACGTTCGCCGACAGCCGACGACGGCTGCCGGCCTCAGGCAGCCGCACGGAGACGGACAACGAGCTGTCGTGCTTTCTGACTAGGGTCCACGGGGTGGTGGTCGAGGCCTCATCGTTCGGCGCAGGTTCGCGGCTCCCCAGGAACACGTCGCGATCTTGCACGGTCACCTTCACCATGAAGTCGCGATTGGGAGCGTTAAATGTTGGGATCACGTACACGGGCTCGACCGGCGCGTTGCCCCGCCCAATCGAGCCCATGCGGATGGAGTTGCCGCCGCCGACCGGGTCCAGCTCCACCTCGACGCGGAGCTCCAACGGTCCCTCCGCAGCGCCCTGACCATCATCCGCATCCACTGACTGCAGAGAGACGCGCCATCGGCCGAGGATCATCGTCTTTGGAGTCTCCTCAAGGGGAGACTTATCATGGTTCGGCATTTGACCCTCCGGGTGGATGATGGATGTCTTCGCTGCTCTAGCCCATCGGGGCTATTCGAGGACGGCGCCGGTGGCAAGGCTCGGCGTTCCTTGACTTTCCGGCGGCAGAGGTCGCGACAACAGCGAAAATGGCGTCAGAGGGATGCAGCTCAGCCCCGTCCATGCTGGCGCTGGGGCAGCCACATCTAACCACCCCTTCCCACCGCCCTTCGACCCGCCAACCACCCTAGCCGATGACCCACCACCTCCACCCACCGCCTCGCGCGCGCCAGCCCGGCCGGAGGGCCGGCCGCAGGCCGGGCCGCGCCTGCGCGGCCAAGGCGCGCAGCGCCGCGCCCAGAGGACGGGCGCCGACGGCCGCAGGCCGGCGGGGCGCCCTCACCCCCTCCGCTGCCCCCCCGCCGCCAGCAGCACCCCGACCACCGCCGCCGCCACCGGCAGCTCCCAGCCCACGCTGGCCAGCAGCGCGGCCAGCCCCACCAGCCCGACCAGCAGCCCCGCCGCCATCCGCCCCGGCCCCAAGCGCCGCCCCAAGCCGAGCTGCAAGGCCAAAGGCGCGACCAGCAGCGGCAGCTCGGCCCGCAGGGGCAGGCGGGCGGGCGCGGCCTGGGCGGCCAGGGTCTCGATGAGGGCGGCCAGCAGCTCGACCCCCTGGCGTGGGCCGGCGGCGGTGGCGTGCTGGTCTCCGGGGTGGTCGACCGCGCCCACGACCACGATCTTGCCCTGGGCCGCGCTGTAGTCGCCGCCGAGCACGAGGCGCGGCGGGGGAGCGAAGGGCGCGAGCCGCAGGCGCCCGCGGCGCAGGGGCACGGTGCGCAGGCCGAGCTTGAGCGCGTCGCCCTCGACCACCGGCGGGCCGGCGCCCTCGGCCGCCGCGAGGCCGGCTGCGGCGAGGTGGGGCACCGGCGCGCCGCCTTCGGTCCACAGCGCGGCGGGCGCTTGGCGCACCCGGCGCAGCAGCAGGTCGTGCTCCACCGCGACGACGCCGAGCGGGAGCGCGGCGAGCGCCGGGTCACCCGGGCCTTGGGCCCGCCCGCCCCGGGCCCGGGCGGCGAGCACCACCGGCGCGGGCGCCGCGCGCAGGGCAGCGGCCAGCGCGGCGTCTCCGGGCTGCGGGGCTGAGAAGACCAGATCGAAGACCACCGCGCGGGCGCCGGCCGCGGCCAAGGCCTCGACCTCGGCCGCCCAGCGGGGCCGCAGCGCCACGAGGTCCTGCTCAGGGCCCACCGCGAGCACCACCGTCGCGGTCGGCGCCCGCGCGCCGTGCGCGAGCAGCTGCAGCTGATCACCGATGAGCAGGTCGATCGGCGCGAGCACGTTGGCCAAGCCGAGCAGCAGCCCGAGCCCCGCGCCGGCCCAGGGCAGGGCGGCCTGGGCGCGGGCGCGGAGGTGGCCAGCGCCCGTTGCGCGGGTCGGTCGTCGCTCGTCGAGCCGGCCTTGGCCCTCCGCGGGGGCCGGTCGTCGCTCGTCGAGCCGGCCTTGGCCCTCCGCGAGGGCCCCTCCGCCGCTCGTCGCAGCCAAGTGCCCCCCCTGCCGGAGGGTCTCTGCTCGCTCGCCGAGCCAACCTTGGCCCTGCGCGAGGGCCCCTCCGCCGCTCGTCGCAGCCAAGTGCCCCCCCTGCCGGAGGGCCTCCGCCCGCTCGCCGAGCCGATCGCCCCCCTGCCGGAGGGCCTCCGCTCGCTCGCCGAGCCGCTCGCCACCCTGCGCGGGGGCCTCTGCCCGCTCGCCGAGCCGTTCGCCACCCTGCGCGGGGGCCTCCGCCCGCTCGGCGAGCTGATCGCCACCATGCGAGATGGCCTCCGCCCGCTCGGTGAGCGGATCGCCCCCATGCGCGATCGTCTCCGCCCGCTCGGTGAGCCGGCCGCCCAGTCCCGGAAGGGCCAGCAGCGCCCCCTCCGGCAGCACCCGCGCCGCCGCCTCGGCTAGGCTGCGCACCGGCAGCAGCTCGAGGCCCGGCACTGGCCGCAGCGGCTCCCCCGCGGGGACCAGCGCCCGGGTCCGCCCCGCGGCCGCCGCCGCCCGCAGCTTGGCCGGCACCCCCGCGACGGGCTGCACGACCCCGCTGAGGTCCAAGCCGCCGGTCACCGCCACCTCCGTCGGGAGCTGGACCCCGCGCTGCGCCGCCAGCGCCGCCAAGCCCGCCGCCAAGCCCAGCGAGCCGCCGCTGAGCGTGGCCCCCGGGGGCGCGCCGAGCAGCTGCCAACGCACGCCGAGCTGGCGGGCTGCGCCGCCCAAGGCCGCCGCCGCCGCCACCTGCACGGCCAGCGCGCTGTCGCGGGCCACCGCGTCGGGGGTCCAGACCTCGCCGTCGCCGGGCACCAGATCGACGAGCAGCTCGATGAGGTGGCCCTCTCCGGCCCCGTCGGTGCACAGGGCGGCGCAGCGGGCGCTGGTCGGTCGGGCGCCGGCGGCCGCGGCTGCTAGGCGGGCCCGCAGCGCGTCGTCGTCGACGTGGGGCAGGCAGGCCGCGGCCAGCAGCGGGTCGAAGTGGGGCGCGGCCTCGAGCGCCGCCCGCAGGGCCGCCCGCGCCGCCCGCAGCGCGTGCCGGTCACCCGCGCGCGCCGCCGCCGCCGCCGCTTCGAGCCGGGGCCCGATGGACACGCCCGGCGCCCTCAGTGGGGGATCGCCGCCATGCGCACCTTGAGCTCCCACTTGGGGTCCCAGGTCTGGTCATGGCAGCTGGTGCAGATGGCCTCGATCACACACTCGGGGCAGGAGTCGCCGAGCCCGACGATGTTGTCCGTGTTCGGCGCCGCGGCGTGGGCCGCGCCGGGGCCGTGGCAGGACTCGCAGCCCACGCCCTCGTCGACCCGGAAGTCGGCCGGGCTGGACCGCGGCGCGCCGATGCCCACGGCCTTGGGTGTGGCGTGGCAGCGCACACACTCGACGCGCTGGGCGTCCTCACCCTCGCTCAGGCGGGCCATGGCCGCGCGGTGCGGGTCACCCTTGGCCCACTTGTGCTGCTTCTTGTGGCAGCTCTTGCAGCTCGCCGCGCCGACGGTCGGCCCCTCGGGGAAGGCGAGCAGGGGCTTGGCCGCGCTGCCCTCTTCGATGGCGGCGAGGGCGGCGTGCAGCTCGGCCTCGCTCATGTGGTTGGCCTTAAAGTGATCGATGTGCGGCAGGCCCTTCTCGACCGTGAAGGCCACGCTGTGCTCTTTGTCGTGGCAGCCGACGCAGGCGGTCTTGGCGTCTTGGCGCTGGCCGTCGTGGGGGCCGCCCGGCCCGTGGCAGGCCTCGCACTGCACGCCGGCCATGGGGTGCCCCAGATCGCCCATCACAAAGCCGCCCGGCGCGCCCATGCCGGTGACGTGGCACTTCACGCAGGGCTCTTCGGTGTGGCGCTCGCGGCGGTAGAGCGTCCACAGCGCGGCTTGGTGGTGCGTGATCGCCATGCTCAGGCGCTCTTCGCTGTGGCAGACCCCGCAGGTGGTCTCGCCCTGGTAGTCGCCCCCAAAGTGTTTGAAGGGGTTGGACGGGTCGCTCCGCAGCAGGAGCACGCCGCCGGCCCCGCGGCCGAAGGGCGCGTAGGCCTCGTCGATGCCCACGCGGCCAAAACCTTGGGCCGGAGGGAGGCCGCTGGTGTCCTCTTCCGGCCGCAGCGGCCGCGCGATGTAGAGGGAGGGCGTGCTGCGGGCGCCCAGGGCCGCAGCGAAGGAGCGGTCGGTGTCGATGACCAGCTCAAAAGCGGGTTGGTAGGTCGCCTCGAACTCGAGCAGCTGCTCTTCGGTCGAGGCACCCGAGGCCACGCCGATCCACTTGAGCCCGGTGTCTCTTTTGGCCAGCGCGTTGATCTCGGGCATCGCCGCCGTGCAGTGGGGGCAGGTGGGCGAGAAGTAGAAGAGCGCGGTGCGCTGGGTGATGTCGCGGGCCAGGGCCGCGGGCAGATCGACGGGCACCACGGCGTGGGCGGCGAGGGCCTGCTGCACCGCGGCGGCGGGCACCCCCTTGGACCAGCCGCGGGGGTCTTCGCGCTCGGGCCCCGCCGCCGGCTCGTCGGCGATGACCGGCCGCAGCCCGATGATCAGCGCGAGGAGCAGGCCGAGGGCCAGGGCGATCGGGGGGAGCAGGCGGAGGGTGATGCTGCGCATGGGGAGAGGATACTGCGCAGCCACCCGCCGCGCCGCCACCGCAGGAGCCCCGATGCCCCGCGAACCTGCCGACCAGCACGTTGACCTCGAGCATGAGCGCGCGCGCGCGGGCCTAGCCCCGCTGGCCTTCCTCGTGGGGCGCTGGGCCGGGCTAGGCAGCAGCCACGGCGCGCCCTTGCGCGGCGAGCTGGTCGTGCAGCCGGTGCTGGGCGGCACCTTCCTTGAGGCCCGCGAGCGGCTCATCGACGAAGACGGCGCGCTCGACCACGAAGACATCGCGTTCTACCGCTTCGACTTAGAAGAGGGCGACCTGCGGGTCAGCCACCTGCAGCCCCCGGCCTGGACCGCCCACGCCCGGGTCGAGGCCCTGCCCGCGGCCGACGGCGGCGGCGTGCTGTGGGACAGCGGGCCCCTGCAGCCGCGGGTGCTCTGGCGCCCCTTCGGCCCGGATCGGCTGCTCTGCGCGGTCTTCTTGCCGGGTGAGCCCGAGCCGGCCAGCCTGATGCGCTACAGCCGCGCCGAGGGCTGAGCGCCCGCCGCCGCTTCATCTTGGCGCCGCAGCGCGCCCCTCCCACCGTCGAGCACCCGCCCATGAGCTCCCCGGCCGCGGCCCCCGACCTGCTCCGCTGCGCCTTGCCCGCGCCCAGCCCCGAGGCCGCCGCCGCGCTCGGCCGCCCCTTCCTGCGCGCCGCGGTCTGCGCCGCCTTGGCCGCCGCCCGCGTCGATCCCAAGTGGGCCACGCCGGCCTTGGCCGCCCACTTCCGCGCCGAGCGCCGCCTGGGCAGCAAGGACCGCAAGCGCGTCCAAGACGCGGTCTACGGGGTCATTCGCAGCGAGGCGCTGCTCCGCCGGGCCGGTCTTGGGCCGGGCGAGCCCGAGGTGGAGGGCTGGGCCGCCCTGCTCGCAGGGGATCGGCTGGAAGACCTTGCCTCGGAGGGCGCAACCGCCGACTACGCGACCGCGCTCTCGCTGCCGGTCGAGGTGGCCGGGCCCTGGCTCGAGGCGCTGGGCCCCGCCGAGGCGGCCGCCTTCGCCCAGCACCAGCTGCGCCGCGGGCCGGTCACCCTGCGCGCGAACCGCCTGCGCTGCGACCGGGAGGGCCTCGCCGCCCGCCTCGCGGACGAGGGGGTCGAGACGCGGCCGGTCGCTGGCCTGCCCGACGCGCTCGAGCTCGTGGGCGCGGCCAACCTCGTGCCCCTGGCCAGCGCGCGGGCGGGCTGGTTTGAGGTGCAGGACCGCAGCAGCCAAGCGCTGATCGAGCTGATCGCCGCGCTGCTGCCCCTGCGCGGGCTCGAGGTGCTCGACCGCTGCGCGGGGGCCGGCGGAAAGGCGCTGGCCCTGGCCGCCCGGGGCGCGCGGGTCTCGGCGGCGGACACCCGCCCCGCGGCCCTGCGCGAGCTGCAGCAGCGGGCCCAGCGGGCGGGGGCCGAGGTGAAGATCGGGCTTCCGGGGCGGAAGGTACCGCTCGTGCTGGTCGACGCCCCCTGCTCGGGCACCGGCCGCCTACAGCGCGAGCCGGCCCTGCGCTGGGGCCTCGACGTGGCGACGCCGCAGCGGGCCCAGGCGGCCCTGCTCGCCGACGCGGCGGAGCGCGTGAGCAGCGGCGGGATCGTCGTCTACGCGACCTGCAGCCTGGTGGCGGCGGAGAACACGCCGCCCACCCCGGCCGGCCTGCGCCTGATCAGCCGGGCGGAGCGCTGGCCGCACCGCGAGGGCGGCGACGGCTTCTCGTGGAGCGTCTACGAGGCCCGCTGAGCGGCCGGAGATCGTCGACGAAGAGGAGCTGCGGGCGCGGTCACGCCCGATCAATGTGGCAGGGCTGCCACACGCAACCGGAGGGGGCAAGGTTACCCGCCGGTCGCTGCGGCATGCCGCGGGGACTCCCCGCCGCCGCCCGCCCGGACCACCCGCACCGCCACCGCCCGCACCGGCCCAGCGCCCGGCGGGCCGCCCCGGAGGACCTCATGATCCGCCCCCTCTCGCTCTCCACCGCCGGCGTCCCCGCCGCGGCCCGGCTCCTCAGCATGCTCAGCGTGCTCAGCCTCACCGCCTGCGAAGAACGTCTCCCTGACGACAAGGGCGGCGATGATGGCGCCACTGACGGCGCCGATGGCACCGATGGCACCGATGGCACCGCCGACGGCACCGACGGCTCGACCGACGGCGGCAGCGGCGATGGCGGCGCCGACGGCGGCACGGACGGCACCGATGGCGGCGACGGCGGCACGACCGACTGCCAGGCCGAGGTCGACATCGCGGTGTGGATGGACACCGCCTACATGGACGCCAGCCTGCTGACCACCACCCCCTACGACTTTGACGCCGGCATCGCCGCGCTGAAGGCCGCCCTGCCCGAGGGTGAGGACCCGGTCGAGGTCAGCATCCCGGTGAGCGGCGCGATCGTCACCACGGTCGGCTACGCGCCCTCGGGCTCCGACCCCGACATCTGGATCAGCGACGCCAACGGCACCGTGCTGACCTTCCGCGCCGGCGGCGGCACCCTGGGCGTCATGCCGGGCGACAAGGTGAGCTTCACCGCCACCCAGCTGACCAACTACTTCGACAAGCTCGAGATCACCGGCATCGACGGCTTCACCATCGACAGCAGCAACAACCCGATCTGGTACCGCGAGGGCTACGACCAGGTCATCGACTCCACCGCGTGGAGCCAGGACCTGACCCACATCTGGGGCGAGCTGGTGACCGAGCCCGAGGCCTGCGGCGGCAGCTACTCCTGCTTCGACCTGCAGCACGGCAGCCAGACCATCGCCTACCGCGTCAACCTGACCAACCTGGGCGACTACCCCGACCGCAACGGCGACTGCATCCAGCTGCTCGCCCCCATGGACACCTTTAGCGGCGCGCCCCAGATCAACATCTTCAACTACGACTGGCGCTACGTCGTGTTCTAAGCCGCTGCGATCGCCCCGTGCGCCCCGGGGGCCTCGCCCCCCGCGGGCGCGCGCCCTCCCCCGGACCGCCCCGGAGCTTCGATGCGCCCCGCCCTCGCCCTGCTCGCGCTCACCGCCTGCGCGGACCCCCGCACCTCGGCAGAGGACGCCTCTGCTTGGTTCGACAGCGGCGTCAACGACGACGTAGACGAGATCGTGGAGTACACCGAGACGAACTATGACTTCCCGGCGGCCGAGGGCGAGACCATCTCTGCCTTCGCCGGGGCGGTCTTCCCCGTCGACGGCTACTGGAACATCTCCTATGGTCCGGGGGAACAGTTCCCCGACGGCGGCTGCCCCTCGGTCGAGGACAGTGACCTCCCCTTCGAGATCGTGGGCACGGTCACCCTCCGCCCGGCCTGGTACATCAAGACCGACGGCTGCGCCGCGCAGGTCAACGACGACGGCGGGCTCTCGGGCGCCGATGAAGAGAGCGAAGAGAAGTACTACTCGAGCTACTTCATCCAAGACCGCAGCGCGGGCATCTTCGTGCTCTTTGACTCGCGCTACGCCCCCTTCGACACGGGTGACAAGGTACGGCTGCGGGTGCGCGGGGTGCGCACGAGCTTCGACGTCAACATGGTCTATGCCCACGACGTCGTCGAGATCGAGCACCTGCGGGCGCCGCTCTACTATGAGGTCGCCAGCGGCGCCTTCGCCAACGAGCACATCGGCCGCGTGATGCGCATCGAGGGCACGGTCACCCAAGAGATCGGCACCTTCGGCGACGTCGACATCGAGGCCGATGACGGCACCGCCTATACCTTCTCGGTCGCCCAGGACCTCTCTCGCCGCCGCGCGGTCGACCCCAAGCTCGGCCAGCGCATCCAGGTCACCGGGCCGGTCTTCCTGAGCTATGGCGAATACCCCATCCTGGTGACCCAAGCCGGCCAAGTCAGCCTCCTGGCCGACTGACCGTCCCGACCCCGCGCTTCCCGTCCCCGGACCAGTATCGGAGCCCCCTTTGCCTCAGCACCTCTCCCGCGCGCTCGTCGGCGCCCTGCTCCTGCTGCCCCTGCCCGCCTGGGCCCAGTCCGCGCCGGCCACCGCCGCCTCGGACTTGGAGTACCGCGAGTCCGAGCTCGACCGCCAGAAGGGCAAGCTCGAGGTCCGCGCCGGCTTTGAGACCGAGTGGCACGAGTACGACAACCTCGACCTGCGGCCGCTCGACGAGAGCAGCGACCAGGCCATCCTCGACAGCGATGACCGCGACAACTTCGCCTTCACCGGCTTCTTCCTCGATCTGGGCTACAAGGTCGACGACAAGACCCGCGTGGTGACCAGCCTGAGCCACCGGGGCCTCTGGGGCAATGACCAGATCGGCAACGTCAACGCGTATGGCGGCCTCTTCTACTTCTCGGCCCTCTACGTCGACTGGGCGCCGGGCGGCCTGGGCGAGAGCCCGGTGCGCGTGCGGGTCGGCCGCGAGTTCTTCCAGATCGGTGGTTTGGGCGGCGCGCGGGACTATGTGCTGGCCGACGTGCTCGACGAGGCGCGGGTGACGGTCAAGCTGGGCAACAAGGGCCGCATCGAGCTCATCCCCATGACCGTGGTGGGCAGCTCGTCTGAGAACGACAACGCCAACTTCGTCAGCTTCATCGGGCAGTCCACGACGCAGACCTTCGGCTTCCGCGGCGCCCACATGACCAAGCGCAGCGGCGGCATGGTGGTGCTCGACGGCATCACCAAGGGCCTCGACATGCGGGCCTATGGCTTCTACACCAAGGTCGGCGCGCTCGGCTCGGGCAGCGACATCAGCTACAACGGTGAGCTGGGCAACTTCTCCGACAACGACTGGGTGGCCAACTTCGGCCTGCGCGGCAGCTACGCGGTGGCCGGCGGCGTGGTGACCCCCTTCGCCTCGGTCGACCTCTCTCGCGGCGTCGACCGCAAAGAGCTGGTCACCCAAGACGTGAACTGCGACGGCATGGCGATCATGGCCGGCCTCACCGTGAACACCGGCGGCGAAGACGACGGCCTGCACGGCGAGGCCAGCTACTTCAACGCCCAGGGCGCCGCCTACACCGACGACGGCCAGCAGTACAGCCACGGCTATGTGGGCATGAAGGCCCAGCAGGCCGGCGGCACGCTGACCAACCGCCTGATGGGCTGGCACCCCAGCGCCTATGTCGGCATGTTCGGCATCTCGGATGACGTGCACGACGTTGATCGCAAGGCGGGCACCCAGGTCATCCACGCCAACGTCGGCTACACGCTGCCCATGGGCCTAGACGTCACGGCGTCCTACTGGACCTTCAAAGACACCGGCATCACCGCCCTAGACCCAGCCGATCTGGAGCGCATCGACCCGCCCTACGGCTACTCGCGGGCCGAGTTCGCCGCCGAGGAGCGGGTGGGCAAGGCGCTCGGCCAAGAGATCAACCTCGACATCTCCTATGGCCTGACCAAACACATCGACGTGTTCGCCAACGGCGCGGTCTTCCTCCCCGGCGACTTCTACGCGACCGACATCGCCCGCATCGCCGGCGACCAGCTCGGCGGGCAGGCCACGGCCTGGGGTGCCAACGGCGGCACCCGGGTGCGCTTCTGATGCGCGCGGCGGCGGGCGCGCTCGCGCTGCTGCTGCTGGCCGGCTGCGAGGGTGACCCCTCGGCCGAGGCCGACGAGGGCGTGGGCTACCGCGACGGCCAAGACGGCGGCGCCACCTCGGGCGAGCGCGGCACGGTCAAGATCACCGAGATCTTGTGGTCGGGCAGCGTGCGCGGCGACGGCGCGCGCGACCAGACCGACATCTTCATCGAGCTGCGCAACGAGAGCCACCGCGACATCAACATCTCGGGCTGGCGGCTCGTATTTGAGGGGCCGCTCAGCTACACGCTGCGCATCCCCGACAATGACGTGCAGATCAGCACCGGCGCGCACATCTTCATCGCCACGAAGAACACCGGCTGCTTCCCCGCGCCCGACTTGGTGATGCCCGAGCTGCGCCTCTCAGACGGCGACCCCTTCGAGATCACCCTGCTCGACGCCGATGAGCGCCTGATCGAGTCTGTGGGCAACCCCGACGCCCCGCCCTACGCCGGCGGCTGGGACCAGAAGCGCTCGCGCAGCATGGAGCGGGTCGAGCTGATGTTCGGGGGAGAGGGCTTCTTCCCGCAGGCTTGGCACTTCTACACCCCCGCCGCGGTCGACGTGCCCAACAACGACCGGGTCGACCCGGAGTGCCTCGAGCGCACCCACGCCTCCCCCGGTCGTCCGAACTCTCCAGATTACTCGGGGGCCTACGCCTCGGGGAGCCTCGAATGAGCGCCACCGCCCGTGTGCTCCGGCTGACCTCTCCCCTGCTCGCGCTGGTCGGCGCGGTGGGCTGCGCGCCCCCGGCGGTCGACGCCGAGGCCCGCACCCGCCTGCAGCTCGCCCGCACGGGCGACGAGGCCGCCGCGGCGACCGCGCAGTTCGTCGACGCCATCGACAGCGCCGAGCTCGAGCTGGCCGTCGCCCTGCCCGCCCTGGTCGAGGTCGAGCTGGCCGACGCGATCATCCGCGCCCAAGACCGGGGCGTGGCGATCGAGGTCATCACCGACGTCGACCGGGCCGAAGACCCGGGCGTGGCCTTGCTCGCCGCGGCCGAGGTGCCGCTCAAGCTGGCCGACCCCGGCATCGCCTACCAAGACTTCGCGGTCAACCTCGAGCTGGCCTTCCCGGGCGAGGCGGTGCAGATGTCGCACGCCTACGCCGTGGTCGACCGCACCCGCGTGCTCTCGGCCCCCTTCCTCGGCGGGGGTGACGTCGGCGAGAACCTCGTGGTCGACGTAGAGAGCGAAGACATCGCCTGGGACTTCTTGCTCGAGCACGGGCAGATCTTCGGCGGGCTCGACGCCTCGTCGCTGACCGCCTACTCGGCCGGCGCCAAGTCGATCGTCGACCCCAACTGGCTCTACCCGACCCAATCTTCGCTCACCGTTGAGCTCTGGTTTGGCCCACAAGAGCGCCTGATCAAGCGGGTGATCGACGCGGTCTACGCGTCCAAAGCCGACGTAAGCATCCTGACCGACGATATGTTCGACAAAGGTTTGGCCACCGCGCTGCAAGCCAAGGCCGCCGACGGCTTCCCCATGCAGGTCATCGTCGGGCAGCGCTTCGGCACCCAGTCGCCCCAGCTCAGCAGCGAGCTGCGTGACGCCGCGCCCGATGTGTCCAAGTTCATCCTCAGCGATGAGCGGCGGCTGCCCACGGTGGTCCTCATCGACCAGGGCACCGACCCGGTCGGGGGCAAGCCGCGCACGCGCGCTTTTGTGCTGACCCACGAGCTGGTCAGCGCCACCCGCACCCTGGGCATCGAGCCGCTGCGCAGCGACCAGCTCATCGACGGCCACCTCTGGGTGCTCGGGCAGACCGGCGAGGTCGGCCCCGAGATCACCCAGCTCCAAGAGCTGATCGACGAGCACCTCGACCTCTCGGAGGCCCTGTGAGCCGGAACCTCCCGCTGCCCCGCCGCGCCCCCTCCCTCTGGTTGAGCCTCGCGCTCATCGCCTGCGGCCCGCCCTCGGCGGCCGACCTCGACAGCACCCGCGGCGGCCGGGTCGATGTCTTCTTCAACGAGCCGGGCACCCGCACCGCCAACCAGTGGGACCCGGACGCCATCCGCGTGATGGTCGACCTGATCAACGGCGCCAGCGCCACCCTCGACTTCGCGGTGATGGGTTTTAGTGAGCCCCGGGTGGTCGCGGCGATCGAGGCCGCCTGGGACCGCGGCGTCGAGGTCCGCATGGTGGGCGACGCCGGCCACATCTACGGCACCAGCGGCTACACCGTGCTGGCCGACCGTCAGGTGCCGATGTCGATCGGCAATATGCCGCACATCATGCACAACAAGTTCATGGTGGTCGACGGCCGTTTTGTGTTCTGTGGCACCGCCAACTGGACCGAGTCCGACCTGGCGATGAACAGCAACAACTTCCTGATGATGGACTCGCCGGCCGTGGCCGCAGACTTCACCGCCGAGTTCGAGCAGATGTTCAACGGCCTGTTCGGAAACAACAAGGTCGAGCTCGACAATGGCCGGGTCTACCAGGTCGGCGACACCGAGGTCGAGGTCTGGTTCAGCCCCAACGAAGACGCCATGGGGCGGATGCGGCAGTACCTCAACGCCGCCCAAGAGAGCGTGCGCTTCACCATCTTCGCGTTTACGAAAAACGAGGTCGGCGGGGATATGGTGCGCAAACAAGAGGAGTTCAAGGCGCTCGACCTCGCCGCGGGGATGAGCGAGGCGGACTGGGCGGCGACCGACTTCCGCGACAAACGTTCGGTGGCCGGGGTCATCGACCAGTCGCAGCTGCACAGCAACGGGCAATACCACGAGGTCTATCGCCTGCTCGGCGCGGGGATCTCGCTGCACCTCGACGGCAACGACAACTCGATGCAGCCCGGCGACTACCAAGCCGGCGGTGGCCGCCTGCACAGCAAGACCATGCTGATGGATCTGAAGGGCGACGAGCCCGTCGTGGTCACCGGCTCGTTCAACTGGAGCGCCAGCGCCACCCAGAGCAACGACGAGTACCTGCTCGTGCTCAAGTCGCCGCGGATCGCGAGCCTCTACGACCAATACTTCGACCACCTCTGGGACACCGGCCGCCGCCTCGGCTCGGCGCGGGTCGGCGACGGCTCGGTGAACGTCGGCGACGTCGTGATCAACGAGGTCATGTGGTATGGCGCCCACTCGGGCGACGAGGTCGGCTTCGACGAGTTCATCGAGCTGCGCAACCTGACCGGCGAGGCCATCCCGCTCGACATGTGGCAGCTGACCAACGCCGACGACGTGGTGGTGGGCCTGCCGCCGGGCTCGGTCATCCCGCCCTTCGGCACCTTCCTCATCGTCGACCACGTGCTCGATACCTATGTCGACGGCGCGCCCCAGGATGAGAACAGCGCCTACCTGCGCGGCGATCTGGTGGTCAGCACCTTTAACGACAACCGCCAGTCGCGCCTCTACCTCAAAGATGGCGCGCTGGAGCTGACCTTGCGCGACCCCGACGGGGTTGAGATCGACCGCGCCGGGGATGGCGGCCCCGCCTTCGCCGGCGGCCCGAGCAGCGACGGCCTGACCGTGCGCAGCATGGAGCGCCGCCTCGATCCGGGGGACGGCGCCAGCCGCGGCTCTTGGTACAGCTACACCGGCTCGACCGGTTCGGGCGTGGTCAACCCCGACTACGCGGCGGAGATCTTGGCCAGCCCGGGTGAGGACAACTCATCCGAGCCTTGACCGCCCCCTAAGAATGGGGAGCCCGGGTCGATACCCCGCCCGCCAACCGGCGGACGGGGGCCATCGAGCCGCGCTCAGATCGCGCAGGTCCACAGCGCCGAGGGCAGCTCGACCGTGCCACCTTCGCCGGCCAGCACGAACTCCTGGCCTTCGGCGATGGCGAGGTCCTCGGCGACGGGCATGCCGTCGACGTAGATGTGGGCGAAGCCCGGCTCGACCAGCACGAGCACGGAGCGCGGGCCCATGGCCGGCGGCAGATCACCGTCAGCCACGTTGATCACGTCGCCGTCGGTGCCCACCACATGCACGCCCGCGTCGTCCACCCGAAGGCGCAGGCCCTGGCCCTCCCCCGCGAGGGCGGTCGGGCCGCTGGCCGCGCCGCGCTCGGCGAAGGTGAGGGCGAAGGTCGCGCCCGCCGGCCGGGCCAGGCTGAGGGCGAGCTGCTCCCGCTCCTCCCCCGAGGCCAGCGGCAGGTGCGCCGCGCCCCAGGTGCCTCCACCCAGGACGTAGCCGTCGCCCGCCTCGCCGGCGTCGCCGGTGAAGTAGAGCAGCTCGCTGCTGGTCAGCTGGTCTTCATCGACGTTGCCGTCGCAGTTGTTGTCGCCACCGTCGCAGGCCTCGGGCGCGCCGGGCCGGATGTGCGCGTCGTTGTCGTCGCAGTCGCTGCTGTTGGACACTTGGCCCGGCTGGATCTGGCAGGCCCGCGCCACACGCGCCGGGTCGCCCCAGCCGTCACCATCGGCGTCGGCGTAGAAGATGAGGCCGCTGCTCACCAGCAGGCCCGCGTCGTCATCGTCGATGAGGCCGTTGCAGTCGTCGTCCACGCGGTTGCAGACCTCGAGCGCGCCGGGGCGGATCTGGGCGTCGTGGTCATCGCAGTCCACCGTGGCGTCGGCGCCGTCGCCGTCCGCGTCCACGGGGCGGGTCAGGCTGAGGTTCAGGCGCGCCGGGTTCACCATGCGGTTCCCGTGGGCGTCCTCGAGCCAGAGGTAGACCGTATGGGCACCGTCGGCGTCGGGCAGCACGAAGCGCGCGGTCTCGGAGTAGGCCGTCCAGTCCAGGCACGGCGCGCTGGTCGACAGGCACATCGCCGCGACCGGGCTGTCGTCCTTGGCCTCGATGAGCAGGTCGACCGGCCGGCTGGTGCGGGCCAGCTCACCGTCCACCGGCGCGAAGGTGGTGACCTCGGGGGCGACGAGCTCGGGGTAGGGCACGGCCTCGACGACCACACCGGTCGAGATGTGGCCGACCGCGTCCACGCCGCAGATCCGCCAACCGTAGCGCTGATCCATGGTGAGATCGGTCACGCGCATGCCGGTGCCCTCACCGGCGTAGATGAGGGTGCCATCGGCGCAGCTGGTGGGGATCCGCCCCTCTTCCTGCGCGACGAGGTAGCCGACCACGCCGACGCCCTCGTCCGAGAAGCCCCACCAGTCGAGGTGGACCACGCCCGGGCGCAGCGTGGCCTCAGCCTCGCCGTCCTCGGGCCCGAACCGATCCAGCCAGAAGCGCGCGACATGGGGGCGCGGGCTCACGTTGCCGCGGCCATCCTTGAACCAGAGCTGGACGGCCTTCTGCCCCTCACCGGGGCTGAGCTCGACCTCGATCTGCCCCTGCCAAGGCGAGAAGTCGGCGCAGTCTTTGAGGCCTTCGCCCACACAGACCCCAGTGATCCCGTTGAGGTCGGTGACGTCGGCGCTGATCACCACGTCGCGCGAGGTGACGACCTTGCGCCCATCTTGGAGGGCGGTGGCGTCGGCCACGGCGAGGTTGCGGACGGTGGGGGGCAGCAGGTCAACCTTCGGGGTGCTGCGGCCGGTGAGGGCGTCGGCGGCGCCCTCGACGCCCCCATCACAGGCGGTCAGGAGCGCGATCAGGGTCAGGGCTGGGCTTGGTCGGGTCATGGTGGTCCTCCGCCGCGGGGTTCGGAACCGCGCCGCCGGACCGATAGGCCCTCCTCCCCTGATCCCTGGCCTCGATCAGGGGCAGTCGAACCAGACCTCATCCACCCGGTGCTCGTTGCGCCGCGTACCGGTCGCCGCGCTAAAGCCGACCAAGAAGCGCTCGGATGGGTAGCCGTAGATGTTGTCGTCGAGCACCAAGGCGCCGTCGAGCCAGACCCGCACGTCGGGCGCGATGTGCTCGACCTCCATCGTGTGCCAGCCGCTGTCCTCGAGCTCGGGGATGTCGGCGTTGCCCGAGAAGCGGCGCAGGCTGTCGGTGTCCATCAACGCGACGTGGTTGCCGCCCGGGTCCCAGCCGCTGTTGCCGTAGGTGTCGGCCTCAGCGGCGTAGCCGGGCAAGCCGCCGTAGCCGAGCTGGCTGCTGCCCGCGCCGAGCAGGGTCGGGTCGTCGCTGTCGAGGAAAAGGAAGGCCAGCCCATCGCCGCCGCCCCCGCCGGTGCCGCCAATCCAGAAGCTGAACCGCACGCGGAAGCGCGCGCCGGGGATCGGCGCGGCCCAGAGCGCCGTGCCCACCCCGCCGCTGGTCGGGGTCAGGCGCAGAGCCCCGTCGACCAGGGCGGCGGCGCCGTTGAGCTCGAGGCCGGCGGGGGTGGTCGAGAAGTCCTCACCCCAGGCCCACTCATCGACCTCTCCGTCACAATTGTCGTCGTAGAGGTTGCAGATCTCGACCCCGGCGGGGTGGCTCTCGGCCCGCAGGTCATCGCAGTCGTCGCCGGTCGGGGCGTAGCCGAGGGGCGCGAGGCAGGCGCGCAGCGCAGAGGCCGCGCCGCCGTAGCCATCGGCGTCGGTGTCGCGGTACCAGGTCGGCGCGTCGACCGCGTCGTCTTCATCGACCACGCCGTCACAGTCGTCGTCGAGGCCGTTGCACAGCTCGTCGGCGCCCGGCGAGACCCCGGGGGCCCCGTCGTCGCAGTCGCCGGCGACCGCCACCTCAGCCGCGCCCGGGGCGCAGGCGGCCACCGCCGCGCGGGCGTCGCCATAGCCATCGCCGTCACGGTCCGCGTAGAAGACCGACAGCGTGCCCTCATCGACCTCGCCGTCGCAGTCTTCGTCGTCGCCGTCGCAGACCTCAGCGGCGCCGGGGAAGGCGCCTGGGTCGCGGTCATCGCAGTCGGTGTCGGTGGCCGCCAGGCCCGCGCGCAGGGCGCAGGCCGGCTGGGGCGCCCCGCCGCCAAAACCATCGCCGTCGGCGTCGAGGTAGAGCAGCTGCTGCACGTCTTCGTCGATCTGGCCGTCGCAGTCATTGTCGACGCCGTCGCAGGCCTCGAGCGCGTCGGGGCGCACCAGGCCGTCGTGATCGTCGCAGTCCTCGTCGGCCGGCCAGCCATCGCCGTCGGCGTCGGCCGAAGCGAGGCCGGCGAAGGCGTCCTCGACGTGCTTGCCGTCGGCCCCGCAGGCCACAAGCAGCAGGAGCGCGCACAGGCGGGCACCGCCGGTCGAGGAGCAGGCGGCGCTGCGCGGCGATCGGCGGGGGTGCATGGGGGCTCCGGTCCAGCGACGTCCCCAGACGATAGCACCGGCGGGCCACCCGAGGGCCCGGGAATTGCCCCACACGGGCCACGGAGCCCGGGATAAGGGCCCCCGGCGGCGGGACCACGGCCGCGGGAGCCCATGGGCGGCGCGCGTGCACAGATCGGGCAGCTTCAGCCGCCCGCCCCGGCCCGGCCAGCGGCGGCGCAGGCGCGCCCCGGTGCGCCGATCCAACGCCTCGACACCGAGCGCCGCGTCGAGGCGCCCGAGGGGGTCGCCGTCGCCCTGCGCGTGGCGGGCCCCTTCCCCCGCCTCGGCGCCTGGCTCATCGACCAGGGCATCCGCATCTCGGTCTACGGCACGATCGGCGGGGTGCTCGGCCTGCTCGGCAGCTTCGGCGAAGGCATCATGTCGATCATCATCTTCGCCATCGAGTGGTTCTACCCGGTCGCCTTTGAGCTGCGGGCCGGGGGCCGCACGCCGGGCAAGATGGCGCTCGGGCTCATGGTGGTCCAGGCCGACGGCACGCCGATCACGCCGGGGGCCTCGGTGCTGCGCAACCTGCTGCGCTTCGCCGACTTCTTGCCCTTCGCCTACCTCGGCGGCTTGCTGTGCATGCTCAGCAACGCGGACTTCGCCCGGGTCGGTGATCTGGCCGCGGGCACCTTGGTGGTCTGGCGCGACCGCCCCGCGCCCGGCGCCCGGCCGAGCTCCGCCCCGCCCGAGCCCCCGCCGCTGCCGCTGCTTTTGCACGAGCAGCGCGCCATGATGGACTTCGCTGACCGCCAGGCCAGCTGGTCCGAGGCCCGGCAGCTCGAGCTGGCCAGCCACCTCGAGCCGGTGCTCGGCGGCCCGCCCCCCACCACCCTGCGCCGCCTGCTCGGCGTGGCGGCGTGGCTGCGCGGGGGCGGCCGATGAGCCAAGAGCAATTTGAGGCCAAACACACCGCGCTCTGGGCCGAGGTCGAGCGCCTGCTCGAGCTGCTCGAGGGCCGCGCGCTCAACGCCCAAGAGCAGCAGGCGCTGGGCCGGCTCTCGCCCCTGCGCGAGGGCGGCAACCACGGGCTCGAGCAATTGCCGGCCCTGTACCGGCGTTTGTGCCAGCACCTCGCCCTCGCGCGCCACCGCGGCCTCTCCGCCCCCCTGCAAGACCGGCTCAACGCCCTGGCCCTGCGCGGGCAGGTCGCCCTCTACCGGCGCCCCGGCGCGGGGCTGCGCGCGGCCGCCCACCGCCTCTTGGTCGAGGTGCCCCAGACCGTGCGGGCCGAGGCGGGCTTGGTGCTGCTGGCCCACGCCCTGCTCTACCTGCCCGCGGCCGGGGTCGCGCTGATGATCTGGGCCGAGCCCGCCGTGGTCTACGACGTGCTGGACCCGATGCAGCTCGCCTCTTTTGAGGCGATGTACGATCCGCACTCCGACCACTATCTGCGCGAGCGGGCGGCCGACGACGACACCGCCATGTTCGGCTTTTATATCCGCAACAACATCACCGTCGCCTACAATTGCCTCGGCGCGGGTGTTCTCGGCGGGCTCGGCAGCGCGTACATGCTGGTCACCAACGGGCTGCTGCTCGGCGCCGTGGGCGCGCACCTCGCGCATGTCGGCTGTTGGACACCATTCTCCAGCTTCGTCATCGGGCACGGCTCGTGGGAGCTGACCGCCATCGTGCTCGCCGGGGCGGCCGGCCTGCGCCTGGGGCTGACCTTGCTCGCGCCGCGCGGCCGCACCCGCGGCGCCGCCCTGCGCGCCGAGGCCCGCGGGCTGCTGACCCTCATCTACGGCTTCTCGACCATGTTGTTGATCGCAGCCTGGTTTGAAGCCTATTGGAGCAGCTCGGCCAGCATCGACCCGACCGTCAAGTATGCCGTCGGCGGCGGCCTTTGGGTGCTGGTCTACGGCTGGCTGCTGCTGACCGGCCGCGGCGAGGTTCCACGTGGAGCTTGAGCGGCTCGAGGCGGTGCTGCGCGTGCGCGGCCCGGCCGAAGCGGTCGACCTGGGCTTCGCCATGCTGCGCCGGTGGGCGGGGCCGGTGCTGCGCGGCTGGGCGCTCGGCGTGCTCCCGGTGATCGGGCTCATCATCGTCCTGCTCAGCGACGCGCCCGGCTGGGCGACCCTGCTGCTCATCTGGCTGGCCCCCCTCTTCGAGCGGGTCCCGCTCTTCGTGCTCAGCCGCTGCTTATTCGGCGCGCCGCCCGACAGCCGCGCCCTGCTCCGCGCGCTGCCCGGGCTGCTGCTGGGGGGCCTGCCCCGCGACTTGTTGTTGCTCCGCCTGAGCCCGCTGCGGCCCACCCTCGCCCCGATCGCCCTGCTCGAGGGCCTGCGCGGCGGGGCGCTCGGCCGCCGGCGGGCGGCGCTGGGCCGGTCCGAGTTTCTCGGGACGCTGCTGCTGATGGCCTTTTGCGGCCTGGTAGAGCTGGGCGCCACCATCGGCCTGCTCGCCGCGGTGTGGAGCTTCCTCCCCGACTCGCCGCTCTACGACATCGGCCTGCTGTTCGAAGAAGAGGTGCCCACCCCGCCCTGGCTCGGCGGGCTCACGCTGGTGGCCTACGCCCTCGCGGCGAGCTTCGCCCAGGTGCTCCGCGCCGCGGGCGGCTTTGGGCTCTACCTCGCCCGCCGCACCGCCCTCGAGGGCTGGGACGTCGAGCTCGTCCTGCGCCAGCTCGCCGCCCGGGCCGCGCCCGCCGCCCGCTCCGCGGCGCCGCTGCTGGTCCTCGGCCTGCTCGCCGCCGGCCTGCTCACCGCCAGCCCCGCGGCCCAGGCCCAAGATGTCGCGGTCGGCGCAGACGGCGGCGACAACGACCTACAGCACGCCAATGACGAGCAGATCCAGGCCCCGGAAGTCGCGCCCCCGCCCGCCGAAGGTGACCCGCTCTGGCTCGGCGGCCAGGGCGAGGGCGCGCAGCTCGAGGGCGAGGCCTTCGAGACCCTGTTCACCGGCCCGTACGACCGCCCGCTGACCGAGGGCGAGCTGCCCCCCGCCGCGCTGGACCGCGCGGCCATCGCCGCCGACCTCGAGGGCGTGCTCGCCCGCCCCGAGGCCGCTGGCGTCGAGGTCGAGTCGCACTGGCAGCTGCGCGAACAGTTTGATCTGGGCTGGGAGTGGCCGTGGGAGCTGCCTGAGCCCGCCGAGCCCGCCCCGGTCGACCTCGGCCCGCTGGGCGAGCTGCTGGGCATCGCCGCCTACACCGTGCTGGCGGCACTTCTCGCGGTCGGGCTCATCGCCGCCCTGCGGCTGATCCGCGGCGCCCGGGGCCGCCCACGCGCCCCCGGCGACCCAGCCGACCGTGCGGTGACCCCCGAGCGGCTCCCCGACCCCAACGCGCCCCCGCCGATCGACCGCCTCGGCGCCGAGGCCCTGCGCCTGCTCGAGGCCGGCCAACCCGCCGCGGCCCTCGCCCTGCTCTATCGGGGCGCGGTGGCGCTGCTCGTCGAAGGTGGCCTGCCCATCGATGACAGCGCGACCGAGGGCGAGGCCCTGCGCGCGGCCCGGGGGCGCCTGCCCGGGCCTGAGCTCGACCTGCTCCGCCGGCTGACCCGCCAGTGGCAGGCCGTCGCCTATGCCCACGCCGAGGTCGATGTCGACGCGCTGCGGGGCCTCTGCGCCGAGATCGGCGCGCTGCGGGCCTGGGCCCAAGGCGGGGCCGCCCGCCTCGAGGCCGCATGAGCGCACCCGATCCGCGCCGGCGCACCACCACCATCACCCTGCTCGGGCTGCTCGCGCTGTGCGTGGCCGCCTTCTTCATCCTCATGGAGCGGGTGGAGATCGAGCGCCCCCGCGGCCCGATCGGCGTGGCCCGCACCGACCCGAGCTGGGCGGCCCGCACGCTGCTCGAGGCGCGGGGCGTGCCCACCGAGGTCGGCTACGGCCTCGGCCCCTTGCCGCCCCACGACGTGCTGATCATCGTCTGGGGCAACGGCCCCGAAGCCCAGGCCGCGCTCGCGCCCCGGCTGCTGCCCTGGGTCGAGGCGGGCGGGCACCTGCTCGTGGTCTCGGCCGAAGAGGAGCTGGGCACGCTGGTCGGCGCCTTGACCGCCGAGAAGGGCGCGTTCGAGGCCGAAAGTACAGGGGGAGAGACCCCGCCCCCCTTGCCGCAGCCCGAAGCGGAGGGCGCGCCGCCCGCCGAGCACGCAGCGGCCAACGGCGAGGCGACCGACGCCGAAGATGACGTCGAAGACGCCAACGACGAGGAGGACGCGGAGCTCGACGAGGACGAACAAGACGAAGACGACGAAGCGGAGGAGGCGCCGCTGAGCCCGGCCCTGCGCGAGCCGCTGCTGAGCGCCGTCGCGGTCGAGCTCTGGACCATGGACGCGCCCGCCACCGGCGTCGACGAAGAGGTGCTCGTGCCCGACGGCCCGCCGCTGCGGGTGCAGGCCGGCAGCGGCCGCAGCCTCGCCGGCGCGCGCGAGGGCCTCGACTGGGTCGCGCTCAACCCGCGGGGCGCGCGGGTCTGGGCCAGGCGGCAGGCCTACGGGGCCGGCCTGGTGACCACCCTTGCCGACAGCCGCCCGCTGCTGCTGCCCGCCCTGCAGACCCACCCCGACGGCGCCGCCCTGCTGTGGAGCGTGACCTCGGCCGGGGGCCCACCTCAAAGGGTGCGGGTGGTGCTGCAGGGCAGCGAGGGCAGCATCTGGGGCCTGCTGCTCGAGCGCGCGCCCGCAGCGGTGCTCTGCGCCGCCTTCGCCGCCCTCATCGGCCTGTGGCGCCTGCGCGCCCACTTTGGCCCACCAGCACCCGAGGTGGCCGCCGCCCGTCGGGGGATCGTCGACCACATTGACGCGGTGGGGGCCTTTCTCTACCTGCGCGTCGGGGCCGACCCCCTGCTCGACCCGCTGCGCCGCGCCGCCCTGCGCGCCTGGGAGCGCAGCATCCCCGGCCTCTCGGCCCTGCCGCCCTCCGACCAAGCCGAGGCGCTGGCCCCGCGGGCCGGGCTGGGCGCGCCGGCGCTCGAGGCCGCCCTCTCCGCTGGGCCACGCGACGCCGCGGCCCTGATCGCCGACGTCTCTGCGCTCGCGGCCCTGCACCGGCGCGCCCGGCGCGGGGCCTGACCGGCCGGCACCACCTCCGTCAGACCACGACCCCGATTCTTCGAGTTCAACGCACAGGAGCGCATGATGGACGACCTCACCCCGACGGGCGACGCCCCGCTGCCCCCGCTCTCGGTGCCCGAGGCCGCGGCCCTGCTCCAGGCGGCGCAGGCCCAGCTCCAGCGCAGCCTGCTCGGCCAAGAAGAGGTGGTCGACAGCCTGCTCATCGCGCTGGTGGCCGGCGGCCACGTGCTGCTTGAGGGCGTGCCCGGCCTCGGCAAGACCTTGATCGTGCTGGCCTTGGCCCGGGCCATCGACGGCAGCTTCTCACGCATCCAGTTCACGCCCGACCTGATGCCCGCCGACGTGACCGGCCACGCGCTCTATGACCAAGCGGCCGGGCGCTTCCGCATCCGCAAGGGCCCGGTCTTCTGCAACTTCTTGCTCGCCGACGAGATCAACCGCGCGCCGGCCAAGACCCAGGCGGCCCTGCTCGAGGTCATGCAAGAGGGCCAGGTGACCATCGAGGGCGAGGCCTACCCCCTCGACCCGCCGTTCATGACCCTGGCGACCCAGAACCCCATCGAACAAGAGGGCACCTACCCCCTGCCCGAGGCCCAGCTCGACCGCTTCTTGCTCAAGGTGCGCATCGGCTACCCCGACGCCGCGCACGAGGCGGCGATCGTGCGGGCGGTGACCGAGGGCAAGGTCGGCGACCGCCTGCGGGTGGCGGCCGAGACCCCGGTGATGGACCGCCGCACCTGCCTGTGCCTGCAGCTGTGCGCGGCCCAGATCACCGTGGATGAGCGCGTCCTCGACTATGCGGTGCGTCTGGTGCGGGCGACCCGCCAGCGGCAGGGCGTGGCGGTGGGGGCCGGGCCCCGGGGCACGATCGCGCTGGTGCGGGCGGCCCGCGGCGCGGCCCTGCTCGACGGCCGGGGTTTTGTGACGCCAGACGATGTGAAGGCGGTGGCCCTGCCCGCGCTGCGGCACCGGGTGGCCATCGCCCCCGAGCTCGAGATCGAGGGCCAGAGCGTCGATGACGTGCTGCAGGCCGTGATCAACAGCGTCGAGGCCCCGCGCGCATGAGCGAGGGGGCGCCCGCCATCGACCGGCTCGACCCGCGCCGCCGCCTCGTGTGGCTGGCCGTGGCCCCGCTGCCCTTGGCGGTCGCCGCGCCTTGGCTGGCGCCGGCCGGCCCGGTGGCGGTGGCCCTCGCCGCGCTGGTGCTGCTCGCGGTCGCGCTCGAGGCGCTGCTGCTGTGGCGGGCGGCGCTGCCCCAGCTCCGCCGGAGCCTCCCGCCCGCGCTGAGCATCGGCGAGTGGGCCGAGGAGCGGGTCGAGCTGCGGTCGACCGGCGGGCCGCTGCAGCTCGCGCTCGCGCCCGACCGCCCCGGGGGCGTCGAGCGTGAGGATGGCGCGCTGCGGCTCAGCCTGAGCGAGGGGGCCAACGTGGCCCTGCCCCTGCGGCTGCGCCCGACCCGGCGGGGGCCCCTGCTGCTCACCGCGCTGGACCTCGCGGTCGACGGCCGCCTCGGCCTGCTGCGGCGGGTGCTGCGCCTGCCCTGCGCGGCAGAGACCAAGGTCTACCCGAACTTTCACGCGGTGGCCCGCTACGCCCTGCTCTCGGCCGAGCGCCGCAGCGGCCAGCTCGGCGTGCACCAGCAGCGCCGACGGGGCGAGGGCCTGGAGTTCTTCCAGCTGCGCGAGTACCGGCCGGGCGACAGCCTGCGCCAGGTCGACTGGAAGGCGGTGGCCCGGCGCGGCCAGCTCATCTCGCGCGAGTACCGCGAGGAGCAGAACCAGCAGCTCATCTTTTTGCTCGACTGCGGCCGCCGCATGCACAGCAAAGACGGAGATCTCAGCCACTTCGACCAGGTGCTCAACGCCGTGCTGCTGCTCACCTGGAGCGCCCTGCGGCAGGGGGATGCGGTGGGCCTGCAGACCTTCTCGGGGCCCGACCGCTACCTGCCCCCGCGCCGGGGCGGCAGCGCCCAAAACGACGTGATGAACAGCATCTGGGACTTGCAGACCACCGATGCGCCCTCGGACTACACCGAGGCGGCGGTGCGCCTCAGCGCCCGCCAGCGGCGCCGCGCCCTGGTGGTGCTCCTCACGAACCTGCGCGATGACGACGCCGCCGACATCCCCGCGGCGCTGGCCCGCCTGCGCAAGACCCACCTCGTGCTGGTGGCCAGCCTGCGCGAGCCCGCCTTGGACGCCGCCATCGACGCGCCGGTCGAGGGGCTCGACGGCGCGCTGCGCGTGGCCGCCGCCCACCACACCAATGAAGAGCGGCGCCGGGCCCACGAGCTGCTCGCCGCCCAGGGCGTCCGCACCTTGGACGTCGGCCCCGCGCAGCTGCCCGCGGCGCTGATCTCGGCCTACACCGACATCAAGCGCGCGGGGCTGCTGTGAGCGGCGCGGCCCGCCGGCTGGCCTTCGCCGCCGCGGCCGCCCTCGGCCTCTTGGGGGTAGCCAGCGTGGTGGCCTGGCGTGCCGTCTATGGCCTGCCAGACGCTGCTTCGGCCGAGCTGTGGGCATGGCTCGACGCGCACCCCAGCGCGGTGGCCCCGGGCCGGGCGGTCTTCCTCATCGACCTCAGCCGGCCGAGCCCGCTGCCCCGGGGCTGGCTGCTCGACCCCACCACCCGCGAGGTGCTCGCGGTGATGCACGTCGCGCACGGCAAAGAGAGCGGCTGGGCCCGGGTCGAGAAGGTCAGCAACGTCGAGGGCAGCCACCAGTCGAGCATCGGCGCGATGCGGGGCGCCGCGCTCTATGTGGGCAAGCACGGCCGCAGCCTGCGCCTCGAGGGCCTCGACCCCGGCGTCAATGACGACGCCTTGGCCCGCGCGATCGTGCTGCATGGCGCGGACTACGTCTCGTGGCAGAGCGTGTGGGACAACCAGGGCCGCCTGGGGCGCAGCCTCGGCTGCCCGGCCGTGCCGCTCGACCAGGTCGAGCGGGTGATCACCGCCTTGGAGGAGGGCGGGGTGGTGTACACGTATTGGCGGCCGATCAATGATTGACGGGCCCGTCGGCTGATCGATCCTGGACGGTGCATCACAACTCAGTTAGCGCGCCTCTAAGAACACCCGCCGGGCCTCTGCCGCAAGGCATGCTATCTTACGGCGGGTTTTTGTTTTTTACACCCAGGCGCCGCGCAAGCCAATCCCCCGCTGACCTCAGGCCAATGCGGCCACACAACATCCCCCAATGGGTTTGACCGGGTGGAATTTACCAAGCCGAGTTTGAGCTTCGACCAACAGGTCGCCCTGCTCCGCTCCCGAGGAATGGGCGGCGATCCGACGGTCATACGTCGGCGCCTCGAAGCCGTGAACTACTACCGCCTCAGCGCATATTGGAGCACATTCCGGGCGCAGGGTGGCGATCAGTTCATCGACGGCACCACCATTGATGTCGTCTGGGCCCGCTACACCTTCGACCGCGAGCTGCGCCTCCTCGTCATGGATGCGTTGGAGCGCGTTGAGGTCGCCATCCGCACGAGGCTCGCGTACGCACATGCGCAGGCCGGGGGGCCTTTTGGCTACATCACCGGTCCGACCGCCATCACCGAGCGCGGCAAGACCGGGCAGGAGGTCTTCCTTGATCGCGTCGACAAAGCGCTGGCGGCCAATCGAAAAGAACCATTTGTACTTCACTTCACCCAAACCTATGGTGACAAGCACCTCCGCCCACCCATCTGGGTCACCGCCGAACTTTTGATGTTCGGCGACTTGGTTGCCGCCTACAAGGGCAGCCCTCCGGCCATCCGCCGGGCCGTCGCCCACCACTTCGGGGTCGCAGAGGTCGTGCTTGACTCGTGGCTGCTCTCGCTCAACATGGTGCGCAACATCTGCGCGCACCACGGTCGGCTCTGGAACCGTGAGCTGGGAATCAAGCCCAAGATCCCGCGAGACGATGCCTGGGCCCGACCGGTGAAGATCCCCAATGAGCGGGTCTTTGGCGTGCTCACCATCCTGGCGGACATGATGCGGCGAATCGCCGCCGGGAGCACTTGGTCGGGCCGCGCCCAGGCGCTCATTGCCATGGACCCGGAGAGGGTCCCCATCCCGTACATGGGCTTCCCGGTGGACTGGCAACAAAGCCCGGTATGGCAGCGCGCGTGGGCGGCAGCAGACGGCGTGCAACCCACGCACGGGCTGGCGAAGGCCCCGCGCCCGACCGCGCCCTAAACGCCCGCTCCCACAACACCCACGCCCTCTGCGCCCTCAGGCCGAAGCCCCCGCCCCAAAACCCCGCGCCAAAGCGATCAAGAAGCCCAAGCTGCGCTGCACCTCGGGGTCACCGCTGGCCCGCCAGGCGCCGACCAGCCCGAGCGGCGGGGCCCCCTGGGCGCCGACCAGGGCCGCGCTGCCCCGGGCGGCCAGGGCCCGGGCCTCGGGTGTGCCAAAAGCCGCGCCCAGCGCCTGGGCCACGGCGACGATGACGTCGTGGTGCTCCATCAGGTGGGCGAGGCCGTCGAGGGCCGCGGGGCGCGACAGGCGCTCGAGCGCCGGGCCGGCGGCGGCCAAGCGACCACCCAGGCCCTCGGGGCCGAGCTGGGCCTCGAGCGCGGCCAAGCCCTCGACCAGGGCCGGGCCGCGGGTGGCCAGCGCGCTGAGCGCGTCGAGACAGGCAGGCTCGGTGAGCGCGAGCAGGCCCTCGGCCACCGCCGGGTCGGTCAGGCGCTCGGCCAAGACCAAGGCCACCTTGACCCTTTCGGCCGGCGGGTGTTGGCCCTGCTGGGCGGCGCGCCAGAGCCCGCTGGCCGCGGCGGCGCCGTCCTCCCACAGGCCGCCGAGCTGGCTCAGCACCCGCAGGCCCTGGGCGGCGTCGGGGCCATAAGCGGCGGCCGCCTCGATCAGCGGCAGCAGCCCCTCAGCCACCGCCGGATCGCTGACAGTACCGCCCACCACGCTGATCACGCGCAGGCGGTCGGCCAGATCGACCCCGCTGTCGGCGGCAGAGCGCAGGTGGTCACCCGCCGTGCGGGCCGCGTCCTCCCACAGGCCGGGCAGCTGGCCGAGCACGCGCAGGCCCGCCACCACCTCGTCGGCGTGGGCGCCGCCGGCCTCGATGACCCGCAGCAGGCCCTCGGCCACCGCCGGGTCGGTCGAGCGCTCGGCGAGGCGCAGGCCCACCGCCGCCCGCTCGCGCAGATCGACGCCCTGGGCGGCCGCGGCCCCGACGTGCCGAGCCAAGGTCAGGCTGGCGTCGGCGAGCAGGTCAGCGCCGCCGGGCACCGGCGCGCGCGCCTCGAGGGCGGCGAGGCGCGCCTCGAGCCCGGTCGCGGTCGCGCCCTGGGCCGCCTCGAGCCGGTCGAGCCGGACCTCGATGCGGCTCAGCGCCGCGAGCACCCGCTCGAGAGGGTCCGCGCCGGGGGCGGAGGCGTCGGGCGCAGTGGACATCGGGCCTCGGATGCGCAGCGGCGGCGCGTCAAGTGTGCGGGAGCGCCCCCGCCTACCGTAGCCGCCGGCGACGTCCACAGCCCCGCCGGGCGCGGGCCTGCGCCGGGTCAGGGGCCGCGGGGCCGCGGGGCCGCGGTCAGTTCCCGATGACGACCTTGCTCTTCTGCCCGGCGCTGATGGTCACCTTGCGGGTCTCGTTCAGCCCGGTCTCGGCGTTGACCACCTTGATCGTGTAGCTGCCCGGCGGCAGCTTGTGGTTGTTGAGCGGCGTGGTGTCGATCTTCTTGCCGTCGATGAACACATCGCCCCAGCCGGTCTTCACGTTCACGCTCAGGGCGCCGGGCTCGGCGGGCACCGCGGCGGGCGCCGGCCGAGGCGCGGGCGCAGGCGTCGCGGCGGGCGCGGGGGCCGGCGCCACCTCGGCTTTGGCCGCGCGGGCCGGCTCGGGCGGGGCGGCCAGGGGCTGCAGCACCGGCTTGATGCGCAGGGTCTCGCCAGCGGCGGCGGTGAAGCGGTCTTCAAAAGGTGCGAAGCCCTCGGCCTCGACCCGCAGCAGGGTCTCGACGCCGGGCTGCACCTCAGGGAAGGTGACCTGGGCGAGCCCCTCGCTGATCAGCCGATCACCGAGGTAGACCTTGGGCACCGCCCCCTGGGGCAAGATGAGCAGCTGGATGGTGGCGGTGGTCGGCGCGGTGGGGGCCCGCTCGACCTCGACGAGGCGGGTCTCGGGCTCACGCACGAACATCAGCACGGCCAGCGCGCCGGCCATGGCGATGGCCGCGCCGGCCAAGATGAGGGGCAGGCGGCTCGGCCGGGGCGGGGCCTGCACGGTGCCGCTGGTGTGGCCCTCGCCCTCCCACTCGGCGCGGGGCGGCGGAGGGGGCGGCTGCAGCGCGCGGGCCTCGGCCTCGGCGCGCAAGGCCTCTGCGGCGCGTGAGCCCTGCGCGAGCGCGACCCGCTCGGCGGCGATCTCGTCGACGAAGAGCTCGCCCATGAAGGCCTGCAGATCGGCCCGCAGCAGGTCGGGGGTGATCGGGGCCAGCTGCTCGAGGATGGCGGCCTGCAGGGCGCGGCCGTCGGCGAACCGGGCGTCAGGCTCACGCGAGAGCGCCCGCAGCACCAGCGCGTCGAGCGCCGGCGGGATGGTCGGGTTGATGCTGCTCGGGGCGGGGACCTCGGCCAGCTTGATCTTATCGAGGGTCTTGACGTCGCTGTCGGTCTTGAACAGCCGCCGCCCGGTCAACATCTCGTGCAGGATGATGCCGGTGGCGAAGAGGTCAGAGCGGTGGTCGATGCGCTCGCCGCGGGCCTGCTCGGGGCTCATGTACTCGTACTTGCCCTTGAGCACGCCATCTTTGGTGTCAAAGGCGCTGGACTCGGCCTTGGCGATGCCGAAGTCGGCGATCTTCACCTCGCCGCTGTAGCTGACGATGATGTTGCTCGGGCTGATGTCGCGGTGCACGATGTGCAGCGGCTCGCCGGCCAGATCGGTCTTCTTGTGGGCGTAGTCGAGGCCGCGGGCGACCTCGTGCGCGATGAGCAGGGCCAAGCTCTGCGGCATCAGCTTGCGCAGCTGGGCCAGCTTGCGCAGCACGCCCTTGATGTCTTTGCCCTCGACGCACTCCATGGCGATGTAGTAGTTCTCGCCGCTGCGCCCGAAGTCGTAGATCTGCACGATGTTGCTGTGCTGCAGCTCGACCGAGATCTTCGCCTCGTCGATGAACATCTCGACGAATTCGCTGTTGTCGCTCAGGTGCTCGAGGATGCGCTTGATGACGAGGAGCTTCTCAAAGCCGGCGTCCGAGTAACTTTTGGCCTTAAAAACCTCGGCCATCCCGCCGACCGCGATCTTGTCGACGAGGTAGTACCGGCCGAAGGCCTGTGGCTGAAAGCTGCTCACGGGGCGCTGCTCACGGGGCGGGCCAGAGGGGCGCCAAGCGCGTGCGCGCGCTGGCGCGGGTGAAGCTGGCCACGCGCGCGCCGGCCGAGAGCCACCCCGCGGCCATCATAGGGGAGCCGCCCGGGCCGGTCAATCTGGCGCAGCCGCGATCCAGCGCCGCGATCCGCCGCCGCCAGCGGCCCCTCCGCGCGACCCGCGCCCGCTCAGTCGAAGTAGACCGCGAGGTCCTCGCAGGTCCACTCCTCTTTGAGGCCATCGGCGATGTCGGCGCAGACCTCGTTGAGGTCTTCATTGTCCTTCACCGCTTCTTTTTGGTCGTCCATGCAGGACTTGAGCTGGTCTTTGCTCCACTCTTCGCCGCAGTCATCGGCCGCATAGTCGGCCATGGCATGGCAGAGCTGCTGGCAGTCGTTCTTGCACCCGACCGCCAGCGGCGCGGCGAGCAGCAGGGCGACGGCGGGCAGCGACAAACGAGCGGTCATGACAGGCTCCGGAAGGGCGCCGGATCCTCGCACGGGGGGCCCAGCGCGTCAACCGGCCGCCGCCGCGCGGCCCCACCTGCACGATAGGGCGCCGCATGGCCTCTCCCGCCCTGGCCCAGCCCCAGCACCTCGGCGTGCTGCAGGTCGAGCCGACCGACCACTGCAACCTCGCCTGCCGCATGTGCGCGCCCCACTTTGAGGGCTGGGCCGAGGTGCACGGCGTGCCCAAAGGTTTTCTCGACCCGACCCTCTGGGATCGGGTGCTGGCCGGCCTCGTCGAAGATGACCTGCGCTTCGATCACCTCATCTTTCAGTGGCTGGGCGACCCGAGCCTGCACCCCGCCCTGCACCGGCTGGTCGGCGCGGCCGCGGCGGCGCTGGCGGGCCGGGTCCACTACCTGCGGGTCGACACCAACGGCATCTTGCTCGACGAGCGCCGGATTGACGCGCTGCTCGACGCTTTGCCCCCGCCGGGCACAGCGCCCCCGCTGCTGCTGGTCTGGACGCTCGACGCCCACAGCCCCGAGGTCTACCAACAGGTCAAGGGCCGCGACCACCTGCTGCGGGTGCGGCGCCACCTGCGCCACCTGCTGCGGGCCCGCCGCCAAGCCGACCGCGCGATCAACGTGCAGGTCCAATTTGTCGTGCAGCAGGGCAATGACCACGAGGTCGGGCCCTTTGTCGACTACTGGTCCGACCTTTTTGGCTGCCAGGGCGACCCGGCCCGCTTCCACGACGAGCTGCTGCTCAAGCGCCTGTCGGTGGCCGGGGGCGGCCCCGGGCAAGCGGCCGCCGACGCGCGCTATGAGCGGGCCTTGGCCGAGGCGGGGGTCGGGCCGGGGCGCCGCGGCGCGCTGACCATCCACACCTGGGCAGGCCGGCCCTGGCAGGTCGACGATGGCCACGCGGCCGAGGCGCGCGGGGCCTGCCCAGGGCTCTGGCTCACCCCGGTGATCCGCCACGACGGCCAGCTCATCATGTGCTGCGCCGACCTGCACAGCGAGACCGCGCTGGGATCACTGTCCGAGACGCGCTTCTCGACGCTCTGGCAGGGTGCAGCGGCCACGGCGCGCCGCCTCGCCCACCTCGCGGGGCGGTTTGAGGGCCCCTGCGCCGGCTGCGGCGGGATCAACTGGTACAGCCTGCCGCCGGGCCACGACGCGGAGGCGCGGGCGCGGGCCGCAGCGCTCGGCCTAGCCGCGCCGACCCTATCAAAATAACGTGCTTGACGTTGGAATGGGCGGGGGGCTCCGCCCCCCGCAACGCCCCCCGGGGCGGCCCGCGGCCCGAGGGGGATAGCAGCGCCGCCCGGAGGCCCCATGACCCAGCCTGACCCGACCACCGCCCAACTCGAGGCGCGGGTGACCGCGCTGGAGGAGCAGCTCGCGTGGCTGCAGCACACCGTCAGCGCGCTTGATGAGGTGGTGCGGGCGCTGGGGGCCGACAACCAGCGGCTGCGGTCTGAGCTCGGGGAGCTGAGTGACCAGATCGCCGCGGCGGGCGAGCTTGCCACTCAGGGCGTGCCGACGCTTTTGGATGAACGTCCTCCGCACTATTGATTTTTTTGGCCTGGGCGGCCGGCCGGCTGCCCCTTGTCCGGTGGGCCACCGGTTGGCTGCGTCTGGTTGGCCGCCGGTGGGCTGCGTCTTGTCCGGTGGGCCACCGGTAGGCTGCGCCTTGGTCCGCTGGACTTGTCGGTTTCGTCCACGGTTTTCGCGCTGATGGTGCCGGGGGCGGCCCGCCCCCGGGCCCCGGGCCAAGGGGCCCGCGGGGCCCCTTGGATCCCCCGCCAAGGGGGGCAGCGCGCAGGCTTCGCGCGGCGCATGGCAGCGCCGCGCGCCAGCGCGCAAAGCCCCCCTTTGGAAACCCCCAGGGCGAGGCGCGTTTTGGGGCTGCTGTGAGCGATGAGGGGGCTCGCCGCGAAGGCCTCGGCTGTCGCGGTTGGGCGGTTGGGCGGCTGGCTGTCGGCGCCGGCGCCCCTGCATTGACGTGGTGGAGGGCGTTCTTCGCGGCTGGCTTAGGGGAAAAAGCCCACGTAGCTGCCCAGCTCGCGGCGCTCGACCAGCTCGTCGAGGTCGTTGTAGTCTTCGGCGTAGATCAGGCCGAGACCCTCGACGTAGTAGCTGTTTTGCTCGCCGCTGCGGCCCAGGTCGCCGCCGCTGTTGTCGACGATGGTGTAGGTCGTGCGCACCTCGACAGCGGTGAAGCTGCCGGCGGGCACGGTGAGGCCGCCGACCGAGAGCACCTCGGACCGACCGCTGACGCTCCAGTCACCGAGGCCGGCGGTGTCGGTGGCGTCGTAGCTGAACTCCCACGCAGCGCCGGGGCTGAGGTCGTCGGCCGGCGGCAGATCGACGCGGGGCGCGCTGTAGTTGACGGTGGCGACCGGGAAGCCGAAGGCCGAGCCCTCCCAGGTCTGCATGGAGATCTGGCCGGTGTCGCAGCGCCGCTCCTCGAGGATCTCGTAGGAGGTGCCGCCGCCGTCATCCATCGTGCGCCGCAGCAGGCCGACCCCCGCGGAGGGGTCCCAGCCCTCGACGGCGACGGTGTCGACGAAGATGGTGCCGCTCTGCGAGGTCGAGCTGTAGATTCGGCTGTTGCCGGGCGCGTTCTCGAGGGGGAAGTAGGCGTTGCAGTAGCCGCCCTCGTCGGGCACGCCGTCGCAGTTGTTGTCGAGGCCGTCGATCAGGTCGACCGCCCCCGGATAGACGTCAGGGTCGGCGTCATCGCAGTCGGTGCCCGTGGTGCAGATCTCGCCCGAGGCGCCCTCGACCCCGTCGGCGTCGCAGTCGCAGTCGGGGCTGCCGCTGCGGCAGTCGTTGTCTTTGCCGTCGTAGCAGACCTCGCGCTGGCCCTGGTTGACCGTGGGGTCGGCGTCATCGCAGTCGCCTGACTCGAGCGTGTAGCCGTCAGCGTCGGCGTCGGTGCCCGGATCGGCGTCCGCGTCCGCGTCGCTGTCGGCGTCCGCGTCGGCGTCGCTGTCGGCGTCCGCGTCGGCGTCGCTGTCGGCATCGGCGTCCGCTTCGCCGCCGTCCGCGCTGCCATCGGCGCCGCCGCTGTCGACCCCGCCCTCACCCGCCGACTGGATCTTGCCGCCGCAGCCCGCGGCCACGGCCAGCGCCCAGACCCACACCTTCCCGACCTTGAACGCCGCCATCAGGCCTCCTCTGGGTGGGCATCCGAAGCCCCCCGGCCGCGCCGCTGTAGCGCGTCGGCCGCTGGGCTGCCCCACAGGGCCTCAGACCGCCGCGCGCACGTGGGCGTCGAAGGCGTCGGGCACCCAGCGGCGCAGGTGGGGCTCGAGGTCGGCCCGGCGCACCGGCTTGGTCATCCAGTGCTCGACGCCGAGCTCGCGCAGGCGGGTGCGGACCACCGGGGTCAGGTGGCTGCTCGCCACGACCACGCCCACCCCCTCAAAATTGGGGTCGGCCCGGATGCGGCGGCAGACCTCAAAGCCGTCGAGGCCGGGCATCACGAGGTCGAGCAGCACGAGGTGCGGGCGGAAGCTGTAGAGCAGGGCGCCCGCGCCAAAGCCATCAGCGGCGGTGCGGACCTCGGCTTTGGTGGCCAGCGCGCGGATGCTGCGCTCCATCGTGGTGACGTGCAGCGCGTCATCATCGACGACGGCGACCCGCAGACGCTCCTCGATGAGCTCGGGCGGCAGCTTCATGCCCCGGGCGCGCATGAACAGCAGCAGCTCGTCGCGCAGAATCCGCCGACGGCCCCCGCCCGTCTCGTACCCAGGCAGCAGCCCCGCATCGACCCAGCGCAGCACGGTGCGCGGGGTCACGTTGCAGAAGCGCGCCACGTCGTGGGTGCTCATCGGCTCCATGCTCGTCCTCTCCCGCGGGCGTCTGGGGTCGCCCGCTCTGCACCCTCCCGTCGCGGGGGTTCCGGCGCCCCGCTCACCCGCGCACAGGGGGAGGAGGAGGGGCAGGATCCACACCACCGGCCAGCGCACGCGCGCCGCGACGGAGGGTCTGGTTCACTTCGCCGCCCCCGGAGTGTAGCTGAGGCGCGCCGCCGACCGGGGAGAAAATTGCGGCCCCTCGCGGAGGACCTGCGCGGAGCAGGCGCGCGGCGCGCTCCGGCGCCTCTGGCTCAGCCCTCGCCGAGGCCGACCACCGTCCAGCGCAGGCCCGGCGGCACCGCACGCACCCCGCTGCCCGCCACCCAGACCGTGCCCCCCGAGGGCAGGCGGCAGAGGGGGCTCAGGTCGAAGATGTTGACGCAGCCGCTGATCACGAGGGCGCGCAAGCCGCGGGCCGCGGCGAGGGGCCCCAGATCCTGCAGGCCGACGCAGCCGTGCAAGGCCAGCGCCTGCAGGTGGCAGAGGCCGGCCAGCGCGTCGAGCTCGGCCACCGCCGTGCCGCTCAGGTCGAGCCAGCGCAGGTCGTGGGCGCGCCGCAGCGGCTCAATCTCGCTGACCGCGCCGCAGCCGCGCAGGTCGGCCCAGCGCAGGGCGGGCAGGGCGCCCAGCGGCTCGAGGTCGCGCAGGCGGCGGCAGCCCCGCAGGTCGAGGCGCGAGAGCAGGCGCTTGCCGGCCAGCGGGCTCAGATCACTGACCAGCACGTTGTCTGAGAGGTCGAGGGCCGGCAGGTCGTCGACCGGCCCGAGCGCGCGCAGGTCGCGGGCCCAGCGGGGCACCCGGCCGCGCTCGCGGGCCCAGCGCACCACCGCCTCGTCGGCGAGGCGGGCGGCGGCCTCGACCGCCCGGGGCTGCAAGTTGGGCCCCGCGGCGCCGTCGGCCAAAGCGACCGCCAGCGGGCCCAGATCGTTGAGCTCACGCAGGGTGCGGGCCCGTCGGCGCCCGAGCAGCTGGTGCAGCACCCGCTCGGTCAGGCCCTCCCGCGCGCCGAGCACGGCGAAGAGCTCGCGCAGATCACCCTCGCTGGTCGCGGCGCGGCTCCACTGCTTGAGCGTGTCCAGCGCCGCCTCGACCGCGCGGTCGCCGTCGGCCCCGGCGGCCGGCCCGAGCTCGAGGTCACCGGCGAGGTGCACCGCGGCGAGGAAGCGCTGGTGCTCGGGGTGCACGAAGCTGAGGCCGCCCCCGCGGGCGACCAAGACCCCGGGGCGGTGGCTGGCCAAAAAGACAAAGCGGGCGGCGAGGTCGGCGCCCGGATCAGCGAGCCCGAGGCCCACCTGGGCGGCGCGCAGCAGGTAGGCGGCCTGCTCAAAAGACACCGGCGGAGTGCGGACCCGCACCTCAAGCGAGGGTGGCGCCCCGGCCTTGATCCAGGCGTCCCAGGCCGAGAGGCGCTCGACCTCGGCGGCGCGGGCCATGGCCTCGACCCAGGCCCGCCGGGCCTCCATCGGCACGAGCTCGGCGTCAGGCACGTTGTTGAGCACCGACAGCCAGCCCGCGACGATCCAGTCGAGCAGGGGCGCCCCGGCCGCCGGCAGGCCGCCCCGGGCGGTGCCGACCACGCAGAGCAGCGCCAACATCGCCGGGCTGCTGGCCATGCGGCGGGCGGCGGGGCTGGCCGAGATCGCGCCGAACAGCGCCTCGGCGGCCGGCGGCGCCGCCTCGGCCGGGTGGCAGAGGGCCGCCCAGCGCTGGGTGAAGGCCCGCACTTGGGGCTCGGCAAAAGGCTGGACGTACCAGATCGACAGGGCGGGGGTCGGCAGCGGGGGCAGCGCGGCGAGCGAGGCGGGCAGGTCATCGACCGGCTGCAGGCTCTCGAGCTCGGGCAGCCGGTCGAGGTTTCCCGGCTCGGCGGTCAGCAGCCAAGTGCACGAGCCGTAGCGCCACACCCCGTCGAGGATGGCCTCTTTGACGGCATCTTGGAGCTCTGGGTCATCCAGCGCGTCGAGGTCATCGACGATGAACAGCACCTGGCCCAGCGCGGCGAGGGCGGGCAGCACGGCGTCCATGCCCGGCGGCCACAGCGGCAGGCCGCTGAGCCGGGCGAGCAGCGCGTCAAGGGTGCGGACGCCCGGGTCGAGGGCCAGGGCCCGCAGCGGCAAGAGCACCGGCACGAGGCGGCCGAGGCGGTCGGTCACCTGGGTGCGGCCGGGGTCGGTCAGCGCGCTGATCAACCACGAGATCAGCGTGGTGCGGCCCGATCCCGGCGGGCCGAGCAGGGCGATGTGCAGCTCGCGGCTGAGCACGTCGACCAGATCGACGGTGCCTGGCGCCCCGGTCGGGCCGTGGGCGGGCAGCGGCCCGAGGCGGGCGGGCACAAAGAGCGCGTCGAGCGCGACGCCCGCGCGCGGGTCGGCGCCGGGCACGGGCAAGGGCAGCGCGGCGTGAGTCTGGCGCAGCCAAGCGAGGCTGCGGATCAAGCAGCCGTGCGTCCACGGGTTGAGGAAGGAGGCCGGGTCGGGGCGCAGCGCCTCGCCCGCGGGCAAGGGGGTGGGATCAGTCACGGCAGCCTCGGCGCGGGCGCCGAGCATAGCCAAGCCGCCCGCCCGGGGCCCCAGCCCCCGCACGCAGAACACTCGTGACAGGTCCATGACCGCGAGCGCCGATGGGCGGGCTATCTTCGCCCCGTGCCGCCGCGCGGGCCTTGAAGTCCGCCGCGCGCCCCCCGGCGCAGGCCCGCGATCTCGGGCCGCCGACAGCCCCCTCTGCTCTGCGGCCACGGCCGCTAGCCAGGAGCGCCCCATGACCCGCCGCTCGCCCGTCGCCCCCCGCCTGATCGTCGCCGCGCTCGCTGCTCTCGCCGGGCCAGCCTGGGCCCAAGAGGCCCCGCCGATGGTCGGCGGCACCACGACCGACGCCTACGAGCAGGTCGGCGTGCTGCTGGCCTGCAGCAGCGACGGCTGCTGGGACTTCTGCTCGGGCACCCTCATCGACGACACCTGGGTGCTCACCGCCGCCCACTGCGTCGTCGCGATGGACGAGGCCGTGCGCTACTACCGGGCCACGCCCTACTTCGGCGTCGGCGGCTCGGTCGACACGCTGACCGACTACCAAGAGGTCGTGCAGTACATCGATCACCCCTCGTACAGCGACCGCACCCTGGCCAACGACATCGGCCTGCTCGAGCTGGCCGGCGGGCTCAGCGGCATCGACCCCATGCCGCTGCGCGAGTCCTCGCCGAGCAGCATCGGCTCCGACAGCTTCCGCTACGTCGGCTACGGCGTCACCCGCGATGATCGCAGCGACAGCGGCACCAAACGGTACGGCGACATCCCGCTCGACAGCTACGACGACCAGTTCATCTACGCCTACGACAGCAGCGGCCGCACCAACGTCTGCTTCGGCGACTCGGGCGGCGCGGGGCTCGAGCCGGTCGGCGGCGGCTACCTGCTGGGCGCGGTCAACAGCTTCGTCGCGCCGGGCTGCGCCGGCGGCTACACCGGCGGCACCCGGGTCGACATCTACATCGACTGGATCAGCTCTTACACGTCGACCAGCAGCGGCGGCAGCACCGGCGGCGGCACCGACGGCGGGGGCACCGACGGCGGCGGCAGCACCGGCGGCGGCAGCACCGGCGGCGGCAGCAGCGGCGGCGGCACCGACGGGGGCAGCTCGGACGGCGGCAGCAGCGACGGCGGGGGCTCCGACGGCAGCGGCGACGGCACGGGCAGCGGCGACGAGGGCGGCGGCGGCGACGGCGAGAGCGCCGAGACCCCCGACGTCAGCGTCGGCGAGGCCGAGGCCCAAGAGTACGACGACGCGAGCAAGGGCAGCGGCGGCTGCTCCACCGCGCCGAACCGGGGCGGCCTGAGCCTCGGCCTGCTCGGCTTCGTGGGCGCGCTGGGCCTGCTGCGCCGCCGCGAGGCCTGAGCCCTCCGGCTGCTCTTCCAGAACAGCGGTGGGCGGGGGCTCCCGCCCCCGCAACGCCCCCGGGCGCGGCGCGCAGCTTGAGGTGGTTCGCGCCCTCGGCCGCGCGCCTTCGTTTGCCCCCGCCTCGCGCGCGCCACCCGCGCCGGAGGGCGGGGCGCCGCCCGGCGCCCCGGTCGCGCAGCGACCAAGCCGCGCCGCGGCGCGCCCGCAGGAGCGGGGCCGACGGCCGCAGGCCGGCGGGGCGCTCTGCTCAGCCGACCGTGGTCTCGTCGCCGATGCCCCGGCGGCGGCTGCGGCCGCGCAGGCCCTGGGCCTCCAAAAAGACCTCGGTGTCTTCGCGCTGCAGGTTCGCGGCCAGCGAGCGGGCGAGCGCGTCGGCGACCTTGCCGTGGCGGTGCTGGGTGGCCTCGTCGGGCTCACATCGGGCCAGGAGCTGGTGCGCGCGCAGGCTGTAGTAGCGATAACCATGGGCGTCAGCGAGGCGCTGCGCGGCGTTGGCCTGGGCGAGGCACTGGTCGAGGTGGCCCAGCGCCTCGTGGGCCCGCGCGAGGTTGACCATCAGGCGCACCTGCTGGTGGGGCCAGCGGCGCCCCGGCGCGCGCTGGGCGGCGACAATGGCCTGCTCGGCGTGCAGGCGCTCGCCGGCGGCCGCGGCGAGGCGGGCCTCCCAGGCGTGGAGGATGGGCGTCCAGCCCTCAGAGTCGGCCCGGGTGGCCAGCTTGAGCGCGCGGTCGAGCTCGAGGTCGCCGAGCTGCAGGCGGCCCCCGGCGATCTCGGCGCGCAAAAGCATGACCAGCACGCTGAGCTCGTCGTCTTCGTTGCCGAGCTGGGCGGCGACCCGCAGGGCCTCGCGGGCCGAGTCGACCGCCTCGGGCCAGCGCCCGAGATCGGTGAGCACCAGCGCGCGGGCCCGCAGCCCGCTCGATATGCCGGCCTGGTGGTCAACCTCGCGGGCGTGGGCCACCGTGCGGTCGGCCAGATCGAGGCCCTTGCGCAGGTTGCCGGTGAGGTGGTGCACCTCGACGAGGTTGGTGCGGGCGACGGCGAGGCGGTCGATCAGGCCGGCGCGCTCGCAGACCTCGACCGACTGCTCGAAGTAGCGGCGGGCCTCGGTGGCCTGGCCGCGGCAGAGCGCGATGAGGCCGAGCCCGTTTGTGCCGAGCGCGAGGCTGTTGTCGTCTTGGTAGGCCTCGGAGCTGGCGTGGCACTCCTCGAAGTAGCCGCGGGCGCCCTCGAGGTCGTCGCGGGACCAGCAGACCGCGCCGTACTCGTACAGCGCCTCGATCTGGGCGCGTTTGTCGCCGATGCTCTGGGCCAGCTCGAGCGCGCGGCGCAGCCAGCGCGAGGCCTCGTCGAGCTCGTTGCGGGTGCGGTGCAGGATGCCGCGCAGCGTGGCCGTGGCGGCCCCGAGGCGCTTGTCGCCGAGCATGGTCGCCAGCGCGTCGGCGGCGCTGGCCTCTTGGTCGGCGAGGGGCAGCTGGCCGAGCGCCTTGGCCGCCCGCGCGCGGGCCAGCAATAGCTCAACGAGCCGCTGGTCGGCGTCTTGGATGGGGATGAAGCCGCGGGCCTTGGGCTCCATCACCCGGGCGCGCTCGAGGTTGGCCATCGCCTCGCGCAAAAAGCTGCGCTGGGCGAGCTTGTGGCCCGCCGCGAGCAGGTAGGGGTAGGCCTTGGACGGCACCTCACCCTGCTCAAAGTGCCAGGCCAGGGCCTCGACCACCGCGCCGGGGCTCTTGCGGTGGCGCAGCTCGAGCGCGTCGCCGAGCAGCCGGTGGATCTGCTGGCGGCGCTCGGGGGCGGTGTCTTCCGCGACGACGTCCTTGACGCGGTTTCGGTGCAGCGAGACCCGCTCTTCTCCGTCGATGCGGCGGGTCGAGAGCAGGCGCGCCCGCACGCCTTCGTCCAGCGCGCGGAGCATGCGATCCTCGTCCATGCCGAGGACCTGCGCCAGCAGCTCGGTGTCGAGCTCGGAGTGCGCCGCGGCGGCGACCCGCGCCACCTCGAGGGCGTCGGCGCTGACGTCCTGCATGCGCTGGCGGATGACCTGGCGCAGCGAGCCCGGGACGGGCAGCGGCTCGACCTCGACCTGCGCGGCGTCGATGTTCACCGCGCCCCGCCCGCCGTCTTTGCCCGCGCGCAGGCGGCCGTCTTCAAAGAGGCCGCGCAACATCTCGCGGATGTAGAAGGGGTTGCCGTCGCCTTCGCGGTGCAGGCGGGCGGCCAGGGCCCGGGCGGCCGCGCTGTCGGCGACCACGGTCAGCACGAGCTCTTCGACCGCCGCGGCGCTCAGCCGGTCGAGGCGCAGGCGCTCGGCGGGCACACCGGTGCGGCGCCCGCTGAGCAGCTCGGCGAGGGGGTCGGGCGCGTCGTCGGCGAGCTGCTGCCGCAGCAAGATGATGAGCAGCGGCTTCTTCTCGACGCCGACCAAGTTGCGGACGAGGTACTCGGTCAGCTCGAGGCTCGGTCGGTCAGCCCGACCGACCTCGTAGAGCACAATGACGCGGGGCAGGGCCTTCCCGAGCAGCTCGGCCACGGCCTTCATCACGGCGTAGCGCTCGACCCGCTCGTCGCCCGCGCCGCCAAAAGTCGCCGCCAGGGCCGGGGGCCAGGCCATGCCGCTGGCCCGCACCAGCTCTTCGACCAGCGGGCGGTACATCTCAAAAGCACGCTGGTCAGGGTCTTGTGCGCGGCTGCGGGTGAGCGCGATGCCCTCGCGGCGGGCGAGCATGGTGCCCTCAGCGGCGAGGCGGTTGCGCCCCATGCCGTCGACGCCCTCAAGCAGCAGCAGGCCGCCCCGACGCTCCCCCTCAGAGACGAGGCGGGCCACGGCCGCCCGCAGCTGGCCGAGCTCGGCCCCGCGGCCGACCAGCTCGGGCACCCACTCGGCGCCCACCGGCGAGCCGACCTGCACCGGAGTGGCGTGCAGCACGTGCAAGAGGTGCGTAGCGCTCGCGAAGCGGTCGGCCGGGCTCTTGGCCATCAGCCGCATGCAGACCTCGTCGGCCAGCTCGGGGATGGTCGGGACCAGCTCGCGGGGCGGCCGCGCGCTGCGGTGCAGGTGTTTGTCGAGGTAGCCGGCCGCGTTTCGGGCGTTGAAGGGGCGGCGGCCGGTCAACATCAGGTAGAAGACGACGCCGAGGCTGTAGAGGTCGGCGCGGTTGTCGACCGGGCCGTCCAGCGCCTGCTCGGGCGCGATGTAGGCGACGGTGCCGACCACCTCGCCGGCCTGGGTCAGCTCGCCGCCGGGCAGCTTGACGATGCCGAAGTCCATCAGCTTGACCGAGCCGTCGTGCAAGACCATGATGTTGCTGGGCGTCACATCGCGGTGGACCAGGCCGCGTTCGTGGATGTACTCGAGGGCCCGGGCCAGCGCGATCAAGATCTTGCGGGCGCGCCGAAAGCGCTCCATCGGGGCGAGGCCCCGCCAGCCCTCGACCACCGCGGCCAGCTCGGTGCCGCTCAACAGCTCCATCACGAGGTAGGGGCGGTCATCGTAGAGGCCGTGCTCAAAGACCCGCAAGATGCCGGGGTGGCTGAGCCGCGACAGGGTGCGGAACTCGCGGTGAAAGCGCTGCACGCAGTCGCCCGAGACCGCCGGCAGCATCAGCTTGAGCGCACGGCGCTCGCCGGTGCCGAGGTGCTCGACCGCCAGCACCAGGGCCATGCCGCCGCGGCCGATCTCTTCGATCACGCGGTAGTTGCCGATCTGGTCGCCAGGGACGGGCAGGGAGGACATCAAGCGGCACCACGACGGAGGGGAGCGGACCGGCGCTCTGCGCGCGGACCGGAGTTGTTCTATAGTCGCCCAGCGCGCGCAGGGGCGGGGGCTGTTCGGCCCGCGGCCCTGCGCGGGCGCAGCCGGCGGTGATCGGGTCGACGCCCGAGACCCCGCGCAGCGCGCCCCACGGCGTCCTTTTCCTTCACTGTACCGCAGATCTGGCCGCTGGCGCGCCGGGCCCATGACAGGCCAAGCGCCCGCCCCGCGCGCGGCGCGCGCCGCGACCGACTGTGGATGGGAGCCCCATGCGACTCGAAGCCTCTGCCCGCACCGATCCCGGGCCTGTCCGCGAAAACAACGAGGACAACTTCCACGTCGACGTCGACCAGGGCCTTTTCGTGGTCGCCGACGGCATGGGCGGCCACGCGAGCGGCGAGGTCGCCAGCGAGATCGCGGTCACCACGGTGGTCGACCTGCTGCTTGAAGAGGACGACCCCGACGAGACCCGCCTGAGCGTCGCCGCGGGCTCAGACACCGAGCGGGTGCGCGAGCGCATCCGCTACACGATGAACCAGGCCAGCCAGCGCATCCGCCGTGAGTCGCTGCAGAACCCGGTGCACGCGGGCATGGGCACCACCCTGGTCGTGATGCTGATCGAGGGCGGCCTCGCTTACCTCGGGCACGTCGGCGACAGCCGGGCCTACCTCTTCCGCGAGGGCCGCATCGAGCGCCTGACCCGCGACCACACCGTCGTGCAGCAAGAGATCGACGCCGGCCGCCTCACGCCCGAGCTCGCCCGGATCGTGCCGCACAAGAACATCCTCACCCAGTCGGTCGGCTACCACGGGCCGGTTGAGCCCGACACGGTGGCCCTGCCGGTGCGCGCGGGCGACGTCTTCGTGCTGTGCAGCGACGGCCTGACCGACCCGCTCGACGATGACCAGCTCGAGCGCATCATCGCCGGCACGCCCCTCGACGACCTCGCCGAGGTGCTGGTGCAGAAGGCGCTCGAGCACGGCACCGAAGACAACGTCACCGTCGTCGTGGTCGGCGTGAGCTGAGCCAGTGCCCCGGCCGCGACCCGGGCACCCCAGCAGCGAAGCGGCGGCGCCCCCGCCACGGCCCGCCGGGTCAAACGAGGGCCGGCCAGGGCGCGCGCCCATGCCGGGCCGCGCTCAGGCGCCGAGCGCCCGGCTGGGCCCCTCGTCGGTGTTCTGGGCCCGGGTCACGCTGCGGCGGCCGTTGATGCTGCCGATGACCTCGGCGAGCAGCGGCGCGATGTCGAAGCTGACGTACCAGTCGGGCTTTTGGGCGTGCAGCACGGAGCTGGTGCCGACCACCCGAAAACGCCAGCCCTCGGCCTCGGCGTCGGCAGCCAGGGCGCGCAGGCGGTCCCAAGCCGGGGGCGACATCAGCGCGTGGGAGCAGGCCACGGTGACGCCGCGGGCGCCGCGCTCGCGCAGGGCGTGCACCGCCGCGACCACCGAGCCGGCGGTGTCGATGATGTCATCGACGAGCAGCACGTCTTTGTCCTCAACCTCGCCGATGAGAGTGGCCCGCTGCACGGTGTTGGGCTGCGCGTAGTCGCGCTCTTTGGAGATGGCGACCAGGTCGGCCTGCAGCTCGGCCGCGAAGTGCCGCGCGCGCTCGAGGCCGCCGACGTCAGGCGCGGCCACCACCCCGCCGCAGAGGCCCTGGGCCCGCAGCCAGCCGGCGAAGCGGTGGCAGAGCTGGACATTCTCGAGGCGGCAGCGCATCGGGTCGAACATGCCGCCGATGGCCTCATTGTGGATGTCGACCGTGAGCACCCGGCGCGCGCCGGCCTCTTGCAACATGCGCGCGAAGAGCCCGGCCGAGATGGCCTCGCGGGTGCGGCCCTTGCGCTTGTCTTGGCGGGCGCCTGGGTAGTAGGGCAGCACCGCCGTGACCCACTCGGCGTCGGACTGCGCGGCCGCCTCGACCGCGTGCAAGGTCATGATGAAGCGGTCGTAGACGCTGCGCACATCGTGCGGAGCGATGGGGGCGCCAAAGACGTAGACGTCGCCGCCGCGCACATTTTGGTGGATGACGTGCTTGCCCTCGCCGCTGGCGAACCACTGGTCTTCGCTCGCGGCCAAAGGCACGCCGAGGTGGCCGGCGACGGCCGCGGCCAGGGGCCGGGCCGCCTCGCAGGACAAGAGCTGGAGGGGAGCGCGGAGGCTGGTGTCCATGCGGGGCTCCACGGGCTCAGTCGGGGTCGCAGGGGCCGTCGCACACGCTGATCACCTCGCCGGTGGTCAAAAAGTGCGCGAGCTGGGCGATGCCCTGGTGCGAGTGGAAGGGCTCGTCGTGGGGGCCGACCTCGCCGGCCACCGGCTCTTCACCGTCGGCGGGCTCTTCCCAGCCGAAGTCAAACTCTTGGACCGCGCTGCCCACGAAGGGCGGCTGCTGTTCGGGCAGGCCCCAGACCGAGCGCACGCCGGGCGCGACGAGCGCGGCGCCCGCCGACCGGGCGAAGACGTGGCCGCCGAGGCTGGTGACCGAGCGGTCACCCTTGGCGAGCTGCAGCAGCACGTGGCGCTCGGTGGGCACGGGGTGCGCGGTCTCAAGCGCCTCGTGCAGGGGGGTGCCGGTCATCATCGGCGCCCAGCCGCCGGTCTCGCCCGGATCCCACAACATCTGCAGAGAGGCGATGAGCGCGGTGATGTCGGCGGGGTCGTCATACTTCGCGTCGAGCATGGTGAAGAAGGGCTGGAAGGGTGAGGCGCGGTTGAGCAACATCGTGAACGGCGCGCCGGGAACGCTGAAGGTCGCCCGCTGGATGCGCGGCGAGAGCGCGACCGCCGCCCCGCCGAGGATGCCGCCCTGGCTCACGCCGTAGAACTGCAAGGCCTCGTCGTCGATGAGCGGCACGCCGTCGATGATGAAGGCCGGGTCGGCGGCGAGGCCCTGGGTCACCAGCTCGCCGGCGAGCAGGGCCTCGAGCTGCCCCTGGTGCAGGCGGTCGGTCAAGGCGCCGAAGAGGGTCGCGTCTTGGGCCAGGGCCAGGGTCACCGGGCTCACGTCGTCGAACTTCATGCCGGTCCAGTCGACGGCGATGACGACCTGGCCGGTCTGGGCGACCAGCTCGGCCACCGCGCCCGACTGGGCGTGGCTGCGGTCGCCGAAGAGGCCGTGCCCGAACTGCAGCGCGGGAGAGGTGCGCGGGGTGTCGCGCAGGGTGCAGGGCACCTGCACGGTGAAGGGGACGGTGGCGTCGCCATTTTGAGCGGGAAGCCCGTCGTCGCCCCACACGAGGCGGCTGTCGTTGCCAGCGTCCCAGGTGGTGAGGAAGAGCGGCACGGTCATCGTGCCCTCAACCTGGCGCCAGATCTGGCCCGGATCAGCGCAGTCGCCCTCGTACACCCGCCGAAGGGTGTAGGCGGGCGCGCCGCCGCCGAGGTCGTCAAGCGCCCGCTCGCGCATCGAGACCAGCGGCCCCAACGACGACGACGCGCTGACGGTCGTGAAGTCCCACGCGAGCTGCAGGTCGGCCCGGGCGAGGCCCAGGCCTTCGAGCACGGGGAAGATGTTCTGCTCGAAGTGATCTTGCTGCCGGAGCAGGTCGGGCTCATCGAGGGTGGCCCCGTCGCGCAGCGCCGCGAAGCCGCTCGGCGCGGCGACCGGCGCGCCGCTGGCGTCGACCAGATCACGCATGGCCACGATGTAGCGGCGGCCGTAGCCCATCGGCTCGATGGGGTGCAGGAGCAGCGCCCGGCGGGCCTCGTCGTCGGTGAAGCGCTCGAGCTCGGCGTAGTGGGGCACCAGCGCGCCGGTCTCGGCGTCGATGATCAGCGTCTTGCTGCCCAGATCGACCGAAGGGCTCGGGTCAGCCCAGGTGGCGGCCCCGGCGGTGGTGGCGCCGGGCAGCAGCGCGACGGCCCGGCCGAGGATCGGGAAGCCGTCGAGGCGGTTCCACCCCGCGGGGTCGATGGGCACGCCGTCGACGTTGCCCGGCAAGGAGCCTGGGCCGAAGTTCACCCGCAGGCCGGTGGCGGTCGCGCTGTCTTCGGCCAGGAAAAAGCTGCTGGGGAAGGGGAAGAGGCACTGGCCCGGATCGACCGGGTTGCAGTCACCGCGGGGGCCGAGCTCGACCTCAGCACCGGGGCCTGTGTCGTCGCCTTTGGCGTCGCTGGGCTCACCTTGGGCGCAGCCAAGCGCGAGGCTGAGGGGCAGGAAGAGGCGGGGAGACATGCATCACCGAAGCAGAGGGGGCAGGGCCACGCGGCGCCAGACTGCCACAGGCGCCGCGGCGCCGCGCGGGGGCCGACCTGCTCGTGATCATATCTCGAACTTTCAGCATTGACTGAAAGTGAAGACAGGATAAGACAGCACCATGACCGCACCCACCCCGCCGCCCGATCCGACGGCGCCCGATCCCCGGGCAGCCGAGGCCGCGCCCCCACACGAGCTCATGCAGTTCGTCGAGAGCTTCTCGATGCTGCTTGAGTTTCAGGGCATGCAGCGCATGGCCGGCCGGGTCTTCGCCTACTTGTTGATCTGCGACCCGCCGGCCCAGTCCTCGGCCCAGCTCGCGGCGGTGCTGCACGCCAGCCGCGGCGCCGTCTCGGGCGCGGTGAACCTGCTGCTGCAGACCGGTCTGGCCCAGCGGGTACGGCGCCGGGGCGACCGCAACCTCTACGTCGAGGTCCCCCCGGGTGCGCTGGCCCGCGCGCTCGAGGCGAGCGTCCGCTACCTCAGCGTCTCCCGCGAACAGATGGAGCATGGCCTGCGCCTGCTCGCCGACGCCCCGCCCGCACGCCGGGCCCGGCTCGAAGAGGGCCGCGAGATCTACGCCTTCTTCGAGCGCGAGTACCCGCGCCTGCTGCTGCAATTCGCCGCCCAGAGCCGGCGCGGGTCGCCGCCCACCCCACCTGAGGAATCGCCATGAACCCCAGCTCCACCGGCTTTGACCGCGCCGTCGCGGCGCGTCGCCCCACCGCCCCCCTGCGCGCGGTGGCCCTCGGCCTTGGGCTGGCCTTTGGGCTGTCGCTGGCCGGCGCCCCGCCCGCGGCCGCCGCCGAGCCCACCATCGCCGAGCTGCTCGACGCCACCGACGACCTCAACCGGGGCGCGTCGAGCCACGGCGTGATGGCCATGCAGGTCCAGACCGCCCGCTACACCCGCTCCATGAAGATGGAGGTGTGGAGCCAAGGCGAAGACCGCTCGCTGGTGCGCCTGCTTGAGCCGGCCAAAGACAAAGGGGTGTCGACCCTGCGCAGCGGCGACAACATCTGGAACTACCTGCCCAACGTCGATCGCACCGTGAAGGTGCCCGCGGCGATGATGGGCGGCGCGTGGATGGGCAGCCACATCACCAACGACGACCTGGTGCGCAGCTCGCGCCTCGCCGACGACTTCAGCGCCACGATGGTCGCAAAGCCCGGCGTGGCCGGGGCGACCAGCTACCGCATCGAGCTCGTGGCCAAGCCCGACGCGCCGGTGGTCTGGGGCAAGGTGATGGTCGAGATCGGGGCCGACAAGCTGCCCCGCAAGGTCGAGTACTTCGACGAGAAGGGCACCCTGGTGCGCACCCTCAGCTTCGAAGAGGTCAAGACCATCGACGGCAAGCCCATGCCCACGGTCCAGCGGGTGGTGCCCGCCGACAAGCCCGGCGAGTTCACCCTCCTGCGGGTCGAGAGCATGGACTTCGACGTCGCCCTGCCCGAGAGCACCTTCACCCTGCAGGCCCTGAAGCCCTGAGCCACCGCGGGGGCGCACGCGCCCCACCGCCTGAGGAGGGCGCCGTGCCGATCCTGCTCCGCATCGCTTGGCGCAACCTCTGGCGTCAGCAGCGCCGCACCCTGCTCACAGTCAGCGCGATGGCCGTGGGCATCGGCATGTGCATGGCGATGTTCGCGATCATCGATGGTGTCTATGCGCGCATGTTTGACGTGCTGGTGGGCCAAGCGCTCGGCCACGTGCAGGTGCACAACCCCGCCTGGCCCGCCGACCAGCAGCTCTATGACACTGTGCCCGGCGTCGACGAGAAGCTGCGCGCCCTCGACGCCCTCCCCGGGGTGAAGGCGGCCGGCGCGCGCCTGAGCTGCGCCGGCCTCGCCGCGGGTGACCAGACCTCGTCGGGCGCGTTCTTCCTCGGGGTCGACCCCCAGCGCGAAGACGCGCTGGTCAGCCTGCGCCGCCGGGTGGTGCGGGGCTCGTGGATCGACGAGGGCCCCCCCAACGCCGCGGTGATCGGCGCCGGGCTCGCCAAAGAGCTCGAGCTCGAGCCCGGGGGTGAGCTCGTGCTGATCACCCAGGCGGCCGACGGCAGCATCGGCAACGCGCTGTTCACCGTGGTCGGGGTGGTCGAGACCGGCAGCGCCCTGCGCGACCGCTCGGGCGTGTGGGCCCGCCTGCCCGCGCTGCAAGAGGCCCTCGCCCTGCCCGACCAGGCCCACGAGCTCATCGTGCTGGGCACCGACATCGACGGCGCCGACGCGCTCCGCGACGCGGTCGCCGCCACCGTGGCCGGCCCCGCGCTGCTGACCCGCAGCTGGTGGCAGGCGAGCCCGCCCACCGCGCAGATGATCAACTCGCAGTCCGTCGGCAAGGGCATGGTCATGCTCATCGTCTTCTCGGTGGCGGGCCTCGGCGTGCTCAACACGATGTTGATGAACGTGTTCGAGCGCACCCGCGAGCTCGGCGTGCTCAAGGCCATCGGCATGAGCCCGCAGCGGGTGATGGCGCTGGTGTTGCTCGAAGCCGGCCTGATCGGCGTGGTGAGCAGCGCGGCCGGCGTCACCCTGGGCCTGCTCGTCGACCTCTACTTGGTCAAGGTTGGGGTCGACATGAGCGCGGGCGGCAAGGGCCTGAGCTTCGGGGGCGTGGCCTTCGACCCCGTGATCCGCGGGGTGGTCAACCCCGACGGCGTCTGGGCGCCCGTGGTCTTCGTGGTCGTGGTCTCGCTGCTCGCGGCGATCTGGCCTGGGCTGCGGGCCGCCCGCCTGCAGCCCGTCGACGCGATGCGGCAGCGCTGATGGAGTCGCCGATGCGTTCGCCAAGTGCAAACCCACACGCCCCGACCACACCCGCGGTGACCTCCGCGGGCAGCGCGCCCCTGCAGGCCTGGCTGACCCTGCTCGGGCTGGCCCTGCGCAACCTGCGCCGCAACCTGCGCCGCACGCTGATCACCGCGACCGCGATCGGGGGCGGTCTGGGCTTGGTGCTCGTCGCGGTGAACATGAACGAGGGCACCTACAAGGCGATGATGGACACCGCGATCAGCGCCCAGGCGGGCCACGTGGTGATCCAAGCCGCTGGCTACCAAGCCGACCCCGACCCGCTGCGCCTCGTGGCCGGGGCCCGCGGGGTGGCCGAGACAGCGCGCGCGGTCTACCCCGAGGCGCGGGTGGTCCAGCGCAGCCGCATCGCCGGCCTGCTGACCAGCCCGGCCAACGCCGTGGGCGCAGGCCTGCTCGCCATCGAGCCGAGCGCCGAGCGGGCGGTCACCGACACCCACACCAAGCTCAGCGCGGGGGAATGGCTGGCCGACGATGACGACCGGGGCGTCGTCCTCGGCGAAGAGCTCGCGCGCCGGCTCAAGGTCGGGGTCGGCGACAAGGTGGTGCTGATGGCCCAGGGCGAGGCCGAGGTCAGCAGCCGCCTGCTGCGCGTGCGGGGCCTGCTGCGCACAGGCGCGGTCGAGATCGACGCGGGCCTCGCCGTCACCACGCTGGCCTGCGCCCAAGCCTTTTTGGAGCGCCCCGACACTGCCAACCAGATCAGCCTGCACCTGCCGAGCGCCGAGGGCACCGGGCCGATGGCCGCGTCGCTGGCCGGATCCTTGGCCCGCGCCGAGCTTGAGGTGCTCGACTGGGAGCAGGCCCTGCCCGAGGTGGTCGAATTCATCCGGGCCGACCGGGTGAACAACGCCGTGACCATGGGCATCATCGGCATCATCGTCGCCATCGGCGTGCTCAACACCGTGCTGATGAGCGTGATGGAGCGCATTCGCGAGTTCGGCGTGATGCTGGCGCTGGGCCTGCCGCCCCGCCAGATTGCCGCGCTCATCGTGCTCGAGGGCACCCTGCTCGGCGCGGGCGCCGCCGCCGCGGGCTTGCTGCTCGGCGTGGTGCTGTCTTGGCCGCTGGTGACCTATGGCCTCGACTACAGTGACATGCTCGGCAGCGAGAGCTTCGAGACCGCCGGCGTGGTGATCAGCAGCACGCTCTTCGCCACCTGGGATGTCGGCGGCATGGCCGGCTGGACCCTCGCGGCATGGCTGATGACCATCCTGTCGACCCTCTGGCCCGCGTGGACCGCCGCCCGCTTGTCGCCGGTCGACGCCATGCGCCACGTCTGAACCCCGCCCCGCGGAGGTCCCTGTGCCGATCGTCTCCACCCGCCAGCTCCACCGGACCTACCTACAAGGTGAGGGTGAGGTGCACGCCCTCGACGGCGTCGATCTCGACATCGAGCCGGGCGAATTCGTCGCGCTGATGGGCGCGTCGGGCTCGGGCAAAACCACCCTGCTCAACCTCATCGGCGGCCTCGACCGGCCGACCCGCGGCGAGGTCCAGGTCGATGGCCACGCGCTCGGCGCCCTCTCCAGCGGCGCGCTCAGCCGCCTGCGCCTCGACCGCATCGGCTTCGTCTTCCAGGCCTACAACCTCATCCCCGTGCTCAGCGCGCGCGAGAACGCCGAGTTCGTGCTGCTGATGCGCGGGGTGCCCGCCGACGAGCGCCGCCGTCGGGTCGACGCCACCTTGGCGGCCGTGGGCCTCGAGGGCCTGGGTGACCGCCTGCCCTCGGCCCTCTCCGGCGGCCAGCAGCAGCGGGTGGCGGTCGCGCGGGCGATCGCCGGCGCCCCGGCCCTGGTGCTGGCCGACGAGCCGACGGCCAACCTCGACAGCCGCACCGGCACCGAGCTGGTCGAGATGATGCGCCGCCTGAACACCGAGCAGGGCATCACCTTCGTCTTCGCCACCCACGACACCAAGGTCGAAGAGCGGGCCCGCCGCGTGATCTGGATGGAGGACGGCAAGGTCCAGCGGGATGAGCGCCGTGGCTGAGCCGCACCGCACCGCATGGGCGCCCCGCCGCCGCGCCGGCCTGCGCGGGCGGGCCGCCTGTGTCGCTGCGCTCCGCGCCCTCTTGCTCCTGCTCGGCGCGGTCTTGGGCCTGCGTCCGTCGCCCGCGCGCGCCGCCGAGCCGGGCGCGAACTTCAGCCTCGCCGGTGATCTCAAGCAGTTCTTCTTCGCCACCCTGCCCTATGACCACCCCCTGATGCCGCCCGCGCCCACGGGCCAGGGCCTCTTCGACCTGCGCCTCAAGGGCGACCTGCGGGCCGGCCCCCTGCGGGCCGAGCTCCACCCCGTGCTCACCGCCGGCGCGCCGGGCGCGCTCGACGGCGCCCGCTTCGTGCAAACCGGCGCAGGGGTGCCCCAGCTCGTCGATCTGAACCTGAGCCTCACCGACAGCGCGGGCCTCTGGGCCCAGGCGCGGGTCGACCGCCTGCACGTCGCGGCCAAAGGCGCCCACCTCGGCGTCGATCTGGGCCGCCAGCCGGTCAGCTTCGGCCGGGGCCTGTTCTTCACGCCCCTTGACTTGGTCAGCCCCTTCTCCCCCACGGTGATCGACAGCAGCTACAAGCCGGGCGTCGACGCGCTGCGGGTCGACGCCTGGTGGGGCGCGTCCGGTCAAGCCAGCCTCGTGGGGGCCTGGGCCGGGCAGCCGGTCGGCTCGAACAAGACGAGCGACACGAGCGACCCGAACGACGACGATCGCGCGCTGCTCGATGATCTGGTGGCGGTCGCCTGGGCCCAGCAGGGGCTCGGCACCTGGGACCTCGGCCTGCTCCTGGCCCTGAACCACAACGACAAGGTGCTCGGCCTCTCCGCCTCGGGCGGCTGGGGGCCGGTGGGCCTGCGCGCCGAGGGCACCCTGACTGCGCCCGACCCCAAAGCGGGCGCTCCTGCGATCAACGAGCTGCGCGCCATCTTCGGCGAAGACCCGCTGCCTGCCGACCGCGACCCCTTCACGCGGGCCCTGGTCGGCGCCGACTGGCGGCCAGGCCCCCGCACCAGCCTCAGCGCTGAGCTCTACCGCCAGGGCATGGGGGCGGCCGAAGCCGACGACTACCTCGCCGAGGCCACCGATCCGCGGGTCAGCCGCGGCGAGCAGTGGTTGCTCGGCCGGGTCTACGGGGCGGTGGCCCTGCAGCACGAGCTGCGGCCGACCCTGCAGTCGAACCTCAGCCTGATCAGCAACCTGCGTGACCCCTCGGCCCTGCTCGGCCTCGGCCTGGGCTGGTCGGTGGCCGACAACGCCGAGGTGGCGCTGGGCGGCTACGCCGGCCTCGGGGCGCGCCCGGGCGAAGCCCCGCCCTTGCCCGCGCGGGTGGCGGGCCCCGCCACCGCCGCCGAGGCCGCCGGGCTGATCTCGGCAGAAGAGCGCGCGGCGCTGCGCCAAGCCTGGCGCACCAGCCACACCCCCACCGAGAGCGAGCTGGGCCTCAGCCCGACCACCCTCTACGCCCAGGTGCGCACCTACTTTTGAGGCTGGCCGGGCCCCCAGGCCCGCGCCGCGCCCGAGGCCCGACCGTGCCCCGCCTGCTCCTCGACCCCCGCAACGGCCCCGCGTGGGACCTGCCCCCGCCGGCGCACCCGCCCCAGACCTATGTGGTGGCCAGCCTCCCCCGCTCCGGCAGCACGCTGCTCTGCAACCTGCTGTGGGACTGCGGGGCAGCCGGCGCCCCCAAGGAGTACCTCAACCCCATGCAGCTCCGCGACTGGGAGCTGCGCTTGGGCACACCCGCCGCGCGCCTCCGCAACGCGCTGCTGGTCGGCCCCGCCGTCGGCGCCTTGGCCGGCCGCTGGGGGTGGAGCCCCGCCCGCATCCAGGCCCACCTCGCCCGGGTGCGGGCCCGCCGCAGCCAAGGCGGGTGGTTCGGCCTCAAGCTGCACCTCCACCACCTGCGCCGGTGGGCGGGGGAAGCGCCGCTCGAGGCGCTGCTCGGCCCGGTCCGCGTGCTGCGCATCCAGCGCGGCGACCGGCTGGGCCAAGCCCTGTCTTGGGCCCGCGCCCTGCAGACCAACCAATGGGCGGCCTGGCAGCAGCCGCTGCTGCCGCCGGTCTACCGTCGCGCCCAGATTGACGCGCTGCTGCGCCGAATCGACGAAGACGAAGCCGAGTGGGATCGGCGGCTGGTCGGGCGGCCGGTCCACCTGCTCCGCTACGAGGCGCTGACCGCCGACCCCGCCGCGGCCCTGCGCGGCTGCCTCGCCGCCCTCGACCACCCCGATCCGGGCGCGGTCCCCCTGCCCGCGCCTGCGCACCCCCGCCAAGCCGACGCGACCTCGGCGGCTTGGCGCGCGCGATACCTCGCGGGGCGCTGAACAAACCATGCCGACAGCAGCGTCCTGCACGTTGTCTTCGCACACCAGCGAGGGCCGGCCAACAGCAGCAGCGCGGCGGCGCGCTTCAGTCCTCGTCGTGCTCGATGTAGCCCATGGCCTCAAGCTGCTCGCGCTCCTCGGCGCTGATGTCGGTGCGCTGCACGCTGCGGCCCTGGGGGTCCTTAAACGGGAAGGACTCCAGCGCGCGGCTCAGCTCGGCGTAGACCACCGGGTGGCTCTCGCGCTGCTCACGCGGATCATGCCGGTCGATGTCCACCCGCTGCAGCAGCCGCGCCGCGCCGCCGTCCTTGGGGCGGGTGGTCAGCTTGAACAGGCCCTCCGGCCTACGTTGGGCCACGGCCCAATATTGGGGCGACTGCAACATCAGCACGCGGTCGTCGGGCACGGTCGGGGCGCCGCCGCGCAGCTGGCTTGCGAAGCTCAGCCCCGAGCTCTCGACCGCGGGCGCGCCCACGAGCTCGACCACGGTGGGCAGCAGATCCACCCCCATCGCCGGCTGGGGCACCCGGATCGGGCGCACCGCGCCCGGCCACCACACCATCCAGGGCACCCGCACGATGGCCTCGTGCAAATAAACGCTGTGACCAAGATAGCCGGCCTCCATAAAGGCCTCTCCGTGATCCGAGGTGATGACCACGAGGGTCGGCCGCCCGTTGGCCGCGGGCTTCGGTCGGGCCCCGCCCACCCCGAGCCGCTCGAGCACCGGCGCGAGCTGGGCGTCCACAAAGCGGATCTGCCCGTCGTACATGCCCTTGAGCGCCTCGATATGCGCGGGCCGCACCTTGCTGGCCGACTTTCGGTTGGCCGAGATGTAGTCCCCCGTCTCGGCCGGCGCCGCCGGCGCCACCCCCGCCACATAGGCGCTCGCGTAGGGCTCGGGCGCAGCATAGGGCGCGTGCACGTCAAAGTAGTGGGCGAAGGCGAACCACGGCGCAGGGGCTGGGTCGTCGATCAAGCGCAGCAAACCCGCGGTGATCTTGGCGCTGCGCTCGTTCTTTTCGGTCTTGTGAACGTTGGTCCACTGATCGAAGCCCTGATCCAAGCCAGACCGCACGATGAACTTGTAGGTGCTCGCCCAGCCCTGGGTGCGCCAGCCCTGGGCGTGCAGGTGCTCGGCCAGCGTGAGCGCCCCCGCGTCGAGCCGCTGCTCGTGGCTGAACTTGCCGTGCTCAGACTGGTGCAGCCCCGTGAACATCGTGGCGTGGCTGCCATCAGTGGCCGGCGAGGCCGCGTAGACCAGCTCGAAGACCGCGGCCTCGGCCGCCAGGCGGGTCAGGGCGGGGGCCGTGGCTCGGCCATACCCATAAAAGGGCAGGTGATCCGATCGCAGGGTGTCAATCGAGATGAGCAGCACGTTCGGCGCGTCATCAGGGGCCGTGCGCTCAGCGGGCGGCGGCAGATCGCGCCGACCCAGGCGGTCCTCAATCCACCGGCAGCCGACCAGGGTGAGCATCAACAGCAGCAGCGTGGGCGACACCAGACCTCCGCGGGGTCGGCCCGCCTATCGCCGCGGCGCGGCCTCGGGCCCGGGCAGGGCGTCCACTGGCACGTAGATCCACCCCTCGCTCGCCGAGACGCCGGCGGGGGGCTGGGCCACCGCCTCGGGCGCCTGATCACACAGCCAAGCCAGACCGGCGCAGAGGAGCGCGTCCAGCACGTCATCGTGGGGCTGCTCGCCCAGCGCGGGCCGCAGAGGGCCGACCACCGCCTCGACCTGGGCCGAGCGCCGGCAGGGCGTGGGGTAGGCCTCAAAGGCGGCCAGCTCGACCCCAGCCAGAGCGCCGGTCCACCAGCCGGGCGTGCGGGGCGCCATTCCGAGCGCGCCCAAGGCCACGAGGCCCTTGGTCGATTGGCTGCCGAGCAGGTCTTGCACCGGCGAGAGGGGCCGCAGCCCGGCGGCGCAGAGCACCTGCTCAGTCTCGCGCATGATCAAGGGGTTCTCTGCTTTGGTCGCCGGCACATGGTCGGGGAGCGCCCCGTCGAGCAGGGCCCGAAAGCTGTCGGGCCAGCCCAGCGGGGTGTCGACGCCGATGGTCAGGCGGCGCAGCGGCAGCGCGGGCGCGCCGACCAGCCGCAGCAGGGCGCTGAGCAGGCCCGGGCCGCGCGGGCCGTTGAGGGTGGCCCGCAGGTTGCCGCGCCAAGGCTGGCCCACCAGCTGCGGGGCTTGCCCCAGATCAGCGGCCAGCAGCACCAAGGCGTCGCGCGAGGCCCCCGACTGGCAGTGCCAGGCCCCGACATCCCACCCCAGCCAGCCCCACATCGCCACCCCCGCCGCGGCGGCGCTAACGCGGCCATCACACCGCGCCGGGCCTCCGGGGCGTGGGCTGGCGCGCCCTTTCGCGCGCGCACCGGTTGGGATAGGCGCCCCCCTTGCACCGCGCCGCGGTGGGCCGAGGCCCAGCCCGAGCGCGCCCCGCTCCCCCTGAGCACCCCGCGCCGCCGCCCGCGGCCCGATTGAGGGACCCATGAACATCATCAACAGCGCCCTGATCGTCCTGGCGGGAGCGGCCGGCGCGGCCTCCTTCGCCAAGATCGCGTGGGAGCGCCGGCTCAAGCACATCTGGCCCAAGCGCCACGAGCTCAAGATCATCCACCAGGCGGGTCTTTGGTCCGGCCTCGCCGAGGTGCTGCTCCAGACGCGGGTCATCGCCAACCGGCCGGTGGCGGGCATCTTCCACCTGTTGATCTTCTACGGTTTCTGCAGCTTCGGCGCGAAGTCGGCCGCCCACGCCATCGCCGGCCTCATCGGGCTCGAGCACGCGATCTCGCTCGGGCCCCTTGACTCGGTCCTCGACGTGATCAGCGGTCTGGTGCTCGCTTCGGTCATCTTCATGGCCATCCGCCGCTACACGGTGATGCGCAACCAGCTCACCCACATGCTCGAGTCGGGCATCGTGCTCGCGCTCATCGGCGGCCTGATGGTCACCTACCAGCTTGAGCGCTTCGTCTTTGACGACGCCATCGCTGGTTCGGTGGGCGCGCGCCTCAACTGGTGGGCGCACTACCTCATCCTCTGCGGCTTCCCGAGCCTCATCGCCTACGGCAAACACTTCCACCTGGTCATGGGCCCGGTGAACGTCGTGCTGCGGCACATGGTCGAGCTGCCCAGCGACCGGCCCGTGCCCGGCGCCGACTTCGACATGGGCGACGAGAACAGCCCCGACGACCACATGGACAAAGAGCTGGCCCGCGTGTCCATGCCCAATGGCGTGGCCGACTTCAGCTTCCACACGCTGTTCGACACGACCGCCTGCATCGAGTGCGGCCGCTGCAACGACGCCTGCCCGAGCCGCGAGGCCGGCCTCAAGCCGCGCGACCACTTCGTGCTCGCCTTCCGCGACCCCAAGACCACCAAAGAGCAGCTCGCCGAGCTGGCCCCGCCCGACGTCGTGGCCACCTGCACCCAGTGCCGGGCCTGCGACACGGTCTGCCCGGTGGGCAACCGCCCGTCGAAGTCGGGCCTCGAGCTGCGCGGCCGCTACACCTTTGAGGGCCTCTACCCGCCCGCCCAGCTCAAAGACGGCGGGGCGAACCCGGTGTCGGCGGCGGGCAACATCTTCGCGGCCGGCCCCGACGTGCGGGCCAGCTTCATCGCCGAGAAGGAGCTGCCCATCTACGATCCGAGCGAGCACGAGGTGCTGTTCGTGCTCGGCTGCCAGGGCGGCAACTCGCCCGACGCCCAGCCCGTGGTCGTGGCCACCGCCAAGCTGCTGCGCGCGGCCGGCGTGAAGTTCGGCGTGCTGGCCGAAGAGAGCTGCTGGGGCGAGGGCCTGCTGCATGGCGGCGGCCTGATGGAGGAGTGGCCGATGCTCAAGGCCGAGAAGGCCACGGCCCTCGAAGAGGCCATGGGCGGCGACCGCAGCCGCACCGTGCTGACCATCTGCCCGCACTGCCGCGACAACATCGCCACTCAGCTCAGCCACGTCGGCGGCGCGTTTACCGGCGTGGTCAGCCACGTGAAGTACCTCGCCGAGCTGGTCCGCGGCGGCCGCATCCAGATCGAGGCCAAGGCCGACGAGATGGCCGCGCACCACCCGTGCAAGACCATCCACAACGACGAAGCCGGCCTGATGGACGAGCTCCTCGCCAAGTCGGGGGTCAAGGCCTACACCGCGGGCAAGTCGCCCGAGATCCCCCGCTGCTGCGGCGGCGGCGGCGGCGGCTTCATGTGGGACAGCCCCGCCAAGGTGAGCAAGAACCGCTTCACCCAGCTCATGGCCGAGACCCAAAAGAACACGGTGGTCACCGGCTGCCCCGGCTGCCACCGCATGCTCAACGTGGCCAAGACCGAAGACGCCAAGATCACCGACGTGGCCACCGTCCTCGCCGACCGCCTCAAGGCCACGCCCGAGGCGAAGTAAAACAAGGGGCCCTTTGGGCCCGCCCCTCCGCTGCGCTCCGGGTCGGGTGCCTGCGGGGCAGGCGGGCCGCCCCCGCCGCGGCCAAGGTCCGCGGCGGGCCCGCCTGGCCGCTGCGCGGCCGGCTGCGCCGCCCCTGCGGCCCCCTCGGGCAGGGCCTGTTCGGCGAAGACAGCTGTCCGCGGGCCCTCCCGCTTCTGCTACAGTGACGCGGTGAACGACCTCCACCGCATCAAGCTCGTCCTCCTCCTCGCGGCCGCCGGCTGTGCGCCTGAGCCGCCGCCCGGGCCCGAGACCGATCTGGTGCCGCTCCACGATGACGAGTGGCCCGTCGCTCTCGGCGGGCGCCTCGTGCTGAGCGGGGTGCAGCTCTCCTACGAGGCCCCCCAGCCCGCGGCGGGGCCACAGCACCAAGATGGCCCAGTGGTCACCATTTTGGCAGAAGAGACGGTGGGGCTGCCCGCGATCTCGGCCGACGGCGCGCGCTGGGTGCTGAGCCGGCACGCGCCCGGGCCGGGCCTCTCGGTGCTCGACGTGGTCGAGCTGGGCGCCACCGGCCTCACGCAGACGACCCTGGTCACTGAAGGCACGCCCGACCGGGTGGCGATCTCGGCCGACGGGCAGTGGGTGGCCTGGGTGTCGGGGGTGACCGGCGTCGCGTCGGTGTGGGCCATGCCTTTTGACGGCGGCCCGGCGGTCCAGCTCACGAACCGAGACCTCGTGCGGGTGGTGGGCGAAGAGCCGGCCGGCTTCGTGCCGCCGCCCCACACGGGCCCCCTGCAGATCGAGGCCAGCACCGTGCGCTGGACCTCACCCGTCGGCGCGCACGAGGTGCCCCTGCCATGACCCTGCTCGTGTTGGCGCTGGTGGGCGTCGCAGGCGCCGTCCCGTTGAGCGCGCCCTTCAGCGACGCCCACTACGGCTACTACTACCCCACGGCCTACTACGATCACGGCGGGGTGGACTGGGCCTGCGGATCCATCCGCTACAGCGGGCACCGCGGCAACGATTTCGGCGCCGGCAGCTGGTCGGGCATGGCCGCCGGCCGCAACATCGCCGCCGCCGCCGACGGCACGGTCATCGTCTCGCACGACGGCGAGTTCGACGGCTGCAGCACGGGCGACTGCTATGGCGGCAGCGGCTGCGGCAACTACGTCAAGGTCCAGCACGGCGACGGCACCACCACCCTCTACTGCCACATGAAGAAGTGGAGCGTGGCGGTCTATGTGGGCCAGGTGGTGCGCTGCGGCGACCACCTCGGGCAGGTCGGCAGCTCGGGCTACTCGACCGGGCCGCACCTGCACTTTGAGCCGCGCACCGCGAGCAACACGGCGATCGAGCCCTTCAGCGGCCCCTGCAGCGGCTGGGGCAGCTCGTGGATCAGCCAAGGCGGGCACGGCGGCCTGCCCGGCAAGTCCTGCGGCCCACCCGACCGCGACGGCGATGGCTACGACGAGAGCCGCGACTGCAACGACGGCAACGCGGGGATCCACCCCGGCGCGGCCGAGGTCTGCGACAACGGGGTCGACGAGGACTGCGCCGGGGGCGACCTCGCCTCGGGGCTCTGGTACGTCGACGCCGACGCCGACGGCTATGGGTCCGCCCCGGTGCGGGCCTGCGGGGGCGCGCCGCCGGGCACCAGCGCCCGCGACGGCGACTGCGACGACAGCCGGGCAAACGTGAGCCCGGGCGCCGGCGAGCTCTGCGATGGCCTCGACAACGACTGCGACGGCGAGATCGACGATGGCCCGCCCACCGAGATGGGGCCCGAGCTGCCCGCGCTCGCCGCGCGCATCACCGATCTCAGCAGCCCCTCAGTGTTGGCGGTGGGCACGTCGGCCCCGGTGTGGGTGGTCGTCGAGAACGTGGGCGCCCGGGCTTGGCGCCGGGGTGAGCTCTGGCTCCAGCCCGCGGCACGGGACGAGCTGAGCCTGCTCTTCGACGAGGGCGCTTGGCCCGCCTGGGATGTGCTCGCCGTCCTCGAGTCCGACGTGCCCGTGGGCGGAACCGGCGTGCTGTCGGGCTCGGTGCGCACGACCGCGGCGCCCGGCACACACATCCAAGAGACCTTCACGCTGATGGCCGCCGGCGGCCCGCCGGTGCGCTGCCCCTCGGGTGAGCTGCAGGTCGCGCTCTACGCCCGCGCGGGCGCAGAGCCCACCACCGCCGCCGTCTCGGTGCCGCGACCGGCGCCCCCTCCGGCTGCAGGCCCGCCGGACCCTGACGGTCCGCAGGCCGAAGCCGCGGCCTGCGCCGCCGCAGGGGCGCCATATGGCCTCGGGTGGTTGGGCGCGCTGGGCCTCGCCGCCCTGTCGAGGCGGCGTCGATGAGGCCCGTGGTCATGCGGGTGGCGGCGCTGACGCTCTTGGTGGCCTGCGGCGAACACCCCAAGAACCAACGCCAACCCTCGCGGTCCGATACCGGCGGCGACTCGGCCGCCCCCGACACGGGTGAGCAGCCCACGGCGGGCATCGAGCTGGCCTTCGTCGACCTGCGCGCGGCCTGGCTGCCCGCGGCGCTGCCGGCCCACCGGCGCGCGCCCCGCTTCGTCGACGTGGACGGCGACGGGCAGCTCGATCTGGTCGAGGCGACCGACCACGGGGTGCTGTGGCACCAACGGGTCGACGAGAGCTTCGCGGCGCCGGTGGTCTTGGGCATGGGCGAGGCGGTCACCCTGATCGAGGCAGGTGACCTCAACGGGGATGGTCAGCTCGACCTCGTGGCGGGCGGCAGCTGGGGTGTGCGGCCGATCATGAGCGGCCGGGCGCTGAGCGCGCGGATGCCCATCTGGCCCAGCGCCCCGCGCGCCCTGCGGCTCTTTGACGCCGACGGCGACGACGCCCTCGATCTCTTAGTGCTCGACGCCGCGGGGCTCACGCTGCTCCAAAACAACGGCCGGGGCGATCTCTCCCCCATCGCGAGCGCGTTGACCGCGGCGATGGACGGCGGCGGCCTGCTCACCGCCGACCTCGACGGCGACGGCAACCTCGACGTGTTCATCGGGGGAAGGGAGGGCGGTGACCGGCTCTATGTCGGCGACGGCCTGGGCGGCTTCCTCTTGGCCAGCCCGACCGCGCTGCCTACGGCGGCCAGCCCGCGGACCGTCTCTCCCCTGGCCGCCGACCTCGACGATGACGGCGACCTCGACCTCTTCCTGCCCTCTGAGGGCGCCGACCGCCTGTGGCTCAACAACGGCCACGGCGCCTTTGTCGACGAGTCGGTCTTCCGGCTCGCCGAAGAGGGCCGCAGCGCCCGCGACGCGGCGGCGGTCGATCTCGACCTCGACGGCCGCCTCGACCTCGTGCTGGTCGAGGCCGGCGGCCCGGTGCGCCTGCTGCACCAAGACCCCGCGGGCCGCTTCTTCGACTGGTCGGCGAGCATCCCCGGCGCGACCGAGGACGCGCTCGCCACCGGCCTCGCGATCACCGACATCGAGGGCGACGGCGACCCCGACCTCTTCATCAGCCGCGCCGACCTGCGCCTGCCGCAGCTGTGGGTGAGCTGGGCCCCGGCCAGCCCGACCGACGCTGATCGCGACGGCGTGCCCGACGCGGCCGACACCTGCCCTGGGGTGGCCGACCCCCTGCAGGCTGACCTCGACAGCCACCCCTTTTACTGCAGCGGCGCCGCGGACTGCGCGGCCCGCACCGGCTGCACCCTGCTCGCGCCGGTGAGCGGTCGCCTGTACCTCTGGTGCGGGGGCGCCGCGGCGAGCTGGGCCGACGCGGGCGCGGCCTGCGCGGCGCGCGGGGCCAGCCTCGTGCAGATCGAGGACGTGGCCACGCTGGACTTCCTGCGCGCGGCGGGGGTGACCAGCGGCTGGCTCGGCCTCTCCGACACCGAGGTGGAGGGGACCTGGCGGTGGGCCGACGGGAGCGCCCTCGCCTACGCCAATTGGGGCGCGGGAGAGCCCAACGACTCAGGCGGGGTCGAGGACTGCGCCGAGCTGCGGCCCGACGGCCTCTGGAACGACCTCGACTGCGCCGCGGCGCGCCCCTTCATCTGCGCGGCCCCCGCGCCGGGCGCCGCGGTCGACCCGGGCGACGCCTGCGACAGCTGCCCGGCGGTCCCCAACCCCGAGCAGGGCGACGCCGACGGCGACGGGCTGGGGGACGCATGCGACCCCGACTAGCCGCGGCCGCCGCCGGCCTGCTCGCGCTCACCGCCTGCGGCGAGGCCAAACGCGCCGGAGAGCCCGCCGAAGCCTCCGACAATCTCACTAAAATCAACGACCTTTACCCTGGCCAGGGCACGGCCCGCGGCGGCGAAGAGGTCTGCGTGCACGGCGAAGGGCTGGGCGGCGCGACGCGGCTGTGGTTCGGCGCGCAGGCCCAAGCGGTCCGCGTGCGCAGCGAGGCCGAGGTCTGCGCCACGACGCCGCTCAGCGTCGCGGGGGTCGTGCCGGTCCTCCTTGAGGTCGACGGCGCGGTCCCCCTCCCTGCGGGCGCCTTCACCTTCCAGCCCCTCGAGCTCAGCTTCACCGAGGCGGCTTCGTACTACGCGCCCGCGCCCACCGGCGCGCTCATGGACGGCCTGGTCGTCGATCTCGACAACGACGGGCTGGACGACATCCTGACCCTGGACGCCGCGGGGCGCCTGGCCCCTTGGCGCAGCGCCGGCACCGGCGCGCTGGTGACCGGCGGGCTGATCGAGCCCGAGGGCCGCGTGGGCGGGCTGGCCGCGCTGCAGATCGACGGTGAGCCACGGGTCTTCCTCTGCCACCGCGACGGCGTCGCGCCCCGCGTGGTCAGCCCGGCCGCGGGCGGCCTGCGCGCCGATCGCGGCGAAGCCCCCGCCGAGGGGGCCGACTGCGTGGGCGCGGTGAGCCTCGACCTCGAAGGTGACGGCCAGGACGAGATCGCCGAGCTGCGCGCCGACGGGGCAGTGCGGCTGTGGGCCGTCGCCGACGGCGCCCTGGTGCCGGCGCTGCCGCTGGTGCCGACCGACCGCGCCGACTGCCCACCCTCCGTGGCCGCCGGCACCGCCTCCTGCGCCGTCTCGGCGGGGGTCGCTACCCTGAGCGTCGAGCTCGCGCCCGCGGCCTTCGTGTTCAGCCTGCCCCCCACACGCGCCGCCGACGCCGGCCTCGTGCTCCAGCTCGGCGGAGGGGTCGAGCGCATCGAGGTCACCGACGCAGCGGGCGTGATCTACACGTGGCGCCCCACGGTCCCAGCCCCCGAGGGCGCGGTCGAGCGGGTCGAGCTGCCCCCCGTCCACAGCTGGGATCACCCCGAGGGTGCCGGGCGCCCCGCCCGCCCGCTCCGGCAGCTCGCCGTGCTCACCCACACGCCGCCCGAGGCGTCCATTCTGAGCGCCCAGTGGGGCGGCGGCCTGCTGCGCCTCAGCGACGGCGGCGAAGCGCCCTTCGGCAGCGTCCAGGTCTGGCCGCCCGACCTCGTGGGCGGCGTGCGCGACATCGCCGCGATGGACACCGACGGCGACGGCCAGCGCGAGCTGGTCGTGGCCACCGCCAGCGGCCCCGCCCTCTACGAGCGCGTCGACGACGCCTTCCTGCCCGTCGGCCCCGGCCGCCTGCCCGCGGGCGGCTGCGACGCGCGGGCGGTCAAGCTGATCGACATCGACGAAGACGGCCTGACGGAGCTATTTTTCACCTGCCTCGGCCAAGACCTGCTCTTCCGGGGCGACGGCACGGGCCGCTACTTCGACGACAGCACCGCCACCCTGCCCGTCGACGCCGGCGACGGCCGCGGCGCGGCGACCGCCGACCTCGACCTCGACGGCCTGCCCGAGCTGCTCATCGCCACCTGGAACGGCGTCGATCGCCTCTACCACGGCGAAGGCGCACACTTCGCCGACTGGTCACCCCGCCTGGGGCTGAGCAGCGGCCCCGGTCGCCGCGTGCTGGTGCTCGACCTCGACGGCGATGACGACCTCGACATCGTGGTGCTGCGCGGGCAGGGGCAGCCGGCGCGGCTGCTGGTGATGAGCGGGGAGTGAGGGGAGCGGTCGCCGAGGGCGCGCCTGCCGGCGTCGCGCGGCGCCCTCGGGCGGAGGGTGCGCGTTAGCTGCCCGCACCTGGGGGGCGGTGATGGGCGGCTACCGCTACGACATCTTCATCTCGTACCCGCGGAGCGGCCTCATCGAGCCCTTTGTGCGCGAGGTCTTCGTCGACTTGCTGCGCCGCGCGCTGGCTGACCACCACCCGGTCTACGAGCCGCAGGTCTTCCTCGACGAGCGGGGCATCGCGGTCGGAGAGACCCTGACCGACGCGATCCGCGAGAACCTGCGGCGCTCGAAGCTGCTGCTCGTGCTGCTCAACCCGGCCTACGCGCGCAAAACATGGTGCCGCGAAGAGTGGGCCAGCTTCGATGGGCGCGCCCAGCCACCAGACCAGCCGCGGCGCTGGGCCCTGCTGCTGCAAGATGGCGAGCACCTCGACCCCTGCTACAAGGCCGAAAAACTTGACCTGAGGCTCAAAGACGCCGGGCTGCAGCTCACTGACCTCGCACACCTGCGCACCGAGAACGGCCGCCACCTGCAAGAGGTGGTCGTCGGCTTGGCCGATGCCCTCTCGAAGCGGCTGCTGGCCATCGACGCGCACCTCGGCGCCGGCGCGGCGCCCGACCCCCTGCCCGCGCCCTTGCGGCTGCCGCCAGCCTACGCGCCCATCGGTCAGCTGCCCCAGCTCGGAGGCCCCCATGTCCGCTGAGCGCGCAGGCAGCGTCATCACCTTCTACAGCTACAAGGGCGGTGTCGGGCGCACCTTTCTGCTCGCCAACGTCGCGGCCACCCTGCGCCAGTGGGGCGCCCGGGTGCTCTGCGTCGACTGGGACCTCGAAGCACCCGGCCTGCACCACTACCTGCGCCCCCAAGGCGAGCCCACGGTCGGTCTGATTGACGTGATTGAGGGCTTTGTGCCCGGGGTACCCCTGGCCTGGAGCGATGCGCTCTGCGACGGCCCGGTCTTGAACCGGGCTGCGCCCCGAGGCCACCTGCAGCTGCTGCTGGCCGGCGGCGCCGAGGGCTATGGCGCCCGCATGCAAGCGCTCGACTGGCGCAAGCTCTACCAGAACGGCCTGGGCGACGCCATTGAGAGGATGCGCGAAGAGTGGCGCCGCGCCTACGACTTTGTGCTGGTCGACAGCCGCACCGGGCTGAGCGACCTCGCCGGCATCTGCACGATCCAGCTACCCGACCTGCTCGTGCTGGTGGGCACCGCGAGCCAGCAGAGCATCGACGGCCTGCGCGAGGTGCTGGGCATGGTCGCGCGAGGCCGCGACGCCCTGCCCTACGAGCGCGCCGCCGTGCACGTGCTGCCGGTGCTCAGCCGCTTCGACCAGCGGGTCGAGCACGACCGCGCGAAAGACTGGTCGAAGCGCTTCTTTGCGGCCTTGGCGCCGGCCTTCACGTCGTGGCTGAACGCCGATATCGAGCCCGAGCGCCTCGCCCCCCGCCTGCGCGTGCCCCACGTTCCCTACTGGGGCTTCGGCGAGGGCCTGCCGGTCGAGAGCGAAGACCTGCACGACCCCGACGCCGTCTCGAGCGCGCTGCAGAGCATCGCCGCGCTGCTCGAGCACCACTTGGTCGACGCCCACCGGATCATCGACGACCGCGACGCCCTGCTCGCCGAGAGCAAGCGCCGCACCGCCGGCTTCGAGACCGACCTGCTGATCGTGGCCGAGGGCGGCGAGGCCAACCCGCTCGCCATCGAGGTCCGCAGCGCGGTCGACCCCAGCAAGCGCGTGCTGACCGTCGCCGAAGCCCAGCAAGACGCTGTTTTGGGCGCCGCCGCGGTGCTGTTGATCACCGAGAAGGCCAGCCCTGCCTTCGTGCGCGCAATCGCCGACATCCCCGGCTGGGTCTTCGGAAAGAACGACCCACGCGTCAACATCGCAGTGCTCGACGCCGAGCCGACCACCCGCCGCGGGCCGTTGGGCTCGCTGCGCCACTATGGCCGCGAGGCCCTGGTCGCGGAGTGGTTTATGGAGGGTGAGCTCGTCCGACCTCTCAGGGGCATCACTCAGCCCCTTCGGCAGCCTCGCAATCGCCCTAACGGAGAAGAACCTACATTTGATGTATGGGTATCAGGTGGCCCAATCTTGCGGCGAGTTGAGACCAGCGCGCGCTTGCGTTTTACCGGAATCGGCATTTGTTTCGAGTACGAGTCGAGCATCAGCGACACTCCCGATCTGCTTCGTTTCGACGACATCTCAGGAGTGCGTTGGAATAGCGACCATGAGTATGAAGATTCCGGCGCGTTGCGGATCTTCCTGAGGCTATTCCTTAGGGTGGTGGACCGAAACGGAATCATGCCCGAAGTGGAAGTGAGCTTTGATTTCGATTTCTTCCACGGCTACAACGAGGACGACGAGCCAAGCGATGCTGAGCGTGCACGACTTGACTACTCAGCGAAGCTACTGACTAGCCTGATCGAAAAGTTCACCGGCCTCACCGCTGTGGGCCCGGCCGCCGAAACCGCTTGAGGAACCTCCGACGGATTGCATAGGATGTAGCCACCCGCGGCGACCCCCTCCATTACCCCAAACCACCCCAAAACGCGCCGAACCCGGGGGTTTCCAAAGGGGGGCGTTGCGCGCTGGCGCGCGGCGCTGCCATGCGCCGCGCGAAGCCTGCGCGCGGCCCCCCTTGGCGGGGGTCGCCAGGGGCCGCGCAGGCCCCTGGCCCGGGGGCCCGGGGGCGGGACGCCCCCGGCTCCAGAACAACGACTACGTCGTTGTTCCCCGAGAGCGTCGAGCATCGGGAAGCGTCGAGCATCCGGCAAGCGTCGAGCATCCGGGAAGCGCCGAACATCGGGAAGCGCAGAGCATCGGGAAGCGGCGAACATCCGACAAGCGTTGAGCATCGGGAAGCGCCGAGCAGCGGGAAGCGCCGAGCAGCGGCAAAGCGCCGAGCAGCCGGAAGTACCCAACAAAGCGAAAAGGGCAAAGTCCGCCCCCGGGGCTTGGGGGCCCCGCCCCCAAAACCCCGCCTTGCGGCGGCAGGGGGCCAAGGCGCCGCGCCCCGCGCGGGTCGCGGGCCCCGCCCGCGACGGAGCGCAGCGAACCGCCGGCGGCACCCGGCCCGCCAGGCGCCCGCCCGGCGGGGCCGCGCCGATCCCCGAACCCGGGCTCAGCGCGTCGGCGGCGGGGGCTCGGCGTTCGCCGTCTTGAGCACCAGGAACTCGACCCGGCGGTTCTGGTAGCGCCCCGCCTCGGTCAGGTTGGTGTCGACCGGGCGGCTCTCGCCGTAGCCCTTGGCCTCGAGGCGGTTGGGGTCGATGCCCTGGCTGATCAGGTAGGCGCGCACCTCTTTGGCCCGCGTGCGCGAGAGGCGCAGGTTGGCCGCGTCGCTGCCCACGTTGTCGGTGTGGCCGCCGATCTCGACGAGCAGGATGCTCGGGTTCTCTTTGAGGATGCGGGCCACGTCGCGCAGCAGCCCGTGGCTGTCTTCACGAATGTTGGTCAGGCCGAAGTCGAAATTCACCCGGTCGAGCAGCTCGATGCGGCCAAAGCCCAGGTAGGCCTTGGATGGGCAGCCGTTGCTGCGGAAGGGATCGACCTTGGAGCTGACCGCTTGGCTTGGGCAGAGGTCGCGGTAGTCGGGCACCCGGTCGTTGTCGGCGTCGGGGCAGCCGAAGGACTCGCGGGCCCCCGGGCGGGAGCTGCACTCGTCCTTTTTGTCGGCCACGGTGTCGTGGTCGAGGTCTGGGCAGCCGCCCGCGTCACCCGGGCCCGCCTCGTCGCGGCAGTCGTCGACCGAGTCGATGAGCCCGTCGAAGTCGTTGTCGGGGTCGGGGCAGCCGTCGCGATCGCTGTAGTCGTCGACGTCCTCGGCCTGGGCCGGGCAGCGGTCGAGCACGTCGGGCACGCCGTCGTTGTCGTCGTCGGGGTCGGGGCAGCCATCACCGTCGAGGTGGTCGTCGCGGTCCTCGGCCACGTGCGGGCAGTCGTCGAGCACACCCCAGATGCCGTCGGCGTCGGGGTCGCCCGGCGCGCCGGTCTTGCGCCAGCTCAGGCCGACCTCGACCCGGTAGAGCGGCGAGCCGGTCTCGGGCACAAAGCCGGTGGTGAAGCCCACGGTGGTCGCGGCGCGGCGGTCGTTGCCGATGAGCGCGTAGACCGAGCCCTCGACCGGGGCCGCGGGCACCTCTTCGGTGGTCTGCGGGCCGACCGCGCGGTTCGAGGTGAGCTCGACGCCCACGCCGAAGCCCGGGTTGAAGCGCCAGTTGCCGCCCACGCCGAGGTCAACCTGGGCGCCTTCGCTGCCCGAGCGCCCGCCGACATTGGCGCGCCAGCCGGTGTTCCCGTCGCCGCCGCCCAGGACCAGGGCCGCGCCGCCCGAGACCGCGCCGCTGCTCGTCTCGGCCTGGGTGGGCGCGATGACGAAGGGGTGGATGCCGATGCCAAAGCCGCCCGGCCGGGCCGAGAGGAAGGGGATGGTCGCCGAGAGCTGGGCGTCGCCCAGGCCCGAGACGACCTCGTCATCGACCATGCGGGCCGAGACGAAGGGCAGGTCGGCCTCGAGGCGCAGCCAGTCGGCCAGCGCCCAACCGCCGCCCAGGTGCACCGAGGACTGGCGCCGCAGCGAGACCGGCGCGTCGAGGCGCTCGGCCGCGGTCATAAAGCCGCCGAGGTAGGCCGAGCCCTTGCCGCCGGTGAAGGGGTGGACGAGCTGAAGGCCGCCGCTGCCGTCATGTGCGCTCGGCGAGGGCCGCCAGTCGGTCGAGGTGCCGGGGGCGGCCTCGGCCGCCGGGCCCAGCGCCAGCGCCACGAGGGACAGCAGGCCGACGCACAGGGCGCTGAGCGCGACCGCGCCAGCGCGGGGGGAGAGGTGCTTGGCGGCGCTCATCGTGCGCCCTCCTTCCAGTCGAGGCCGCAGTTGGCCTGCTCCAGCAGCGGTGGTCCGTGCGCGCTGGACACGAAGGCCGCCGAGGGCGCGGGGAGCGAGGTGCCCTTGCGCCCGTACCGGAGCTGCACGAGGGCCGCGTTCTGCCCCCACACCACCCAGGAGCCCTGGTGCATGGCGTGGGCCACGAGCCCGAAGTTTTTGCCGAGGTCGTAGTGCAGGCTGCCGCGCACCTCGTAGCCCAGGTAGGTGCCTGGGTTGAGGTAGAGGGTCGGCTCGCCGAGCACCTGCTGGGGACCCGCCCCGATCAGGCCACAAGCCTGCAGCTTCTGCGCCGGGTCGATACCCCACCGAGATTCGAGGCGCACCATGCCCGAGTAGAAGGCGTCGGGGCTGAACATGCCGCCCTGGCCGGCGCCGAAGCCGTCGACCTGCCGGTCGTGGTCGACCGCGATGCCCTCGAACGCGATCCACAGGCTGCGGTCGAGCTCATCTTGCAGCGGGGCCCGCGCCCAGAGGACCGCTTGCTCCCAGGCGACCGCGCCCTCGCCCGCCCCGCCGATGGCGAGGTTCGGGCCGGCCGACTCACCCCAGCGGCCGAGCACACCCGCGCTGGCCTTGTTGGGCCAGTAGTGGCTGATCTGGCCGCCGATCCAGGTGTCGTGCACCGCGCCCGTGACCTGCCCGGTCAGGGGGTCGCGCGCGCCGGCGAAGCTGGTGAAGGTGTCGGTCACCGGCGCCCGGGCCGTCTCGAGGCCGGCGTCAAAGCGGCCCGAGAGCCGCCCGCTGACCCCGCCCGCCCAGGTCAGGTAGGGGTCGATGGCAAAACCTTGGCCTGAGGGGCTGGTGCCCACCCGACCATAGGCGGCCACCGCCTCGTTGAGCGCGGTGGCGAAGCCCGCCGAGCCGGCGAGGCCGTTCGCCTCGCGCAGGCCGTCGGTCACCCGCACGGGGATCACCTCGGCCTGCAGGCGCACTGGACCGAGCACGGCCAGCTCGCCGGCGATCGGCGTGTACTGCAGCCGCAAGAACTGCTCGCCGGCTAGGCCCGGCCGGGTCGCGATGCCCGCGCCCACGGCGAGGCTGCCGCGGTAGGGGTTCTTGAGGCCCTCTTCGGCCTTCTGCAGGTTGACCTCGGGCAGCACCGGATTGGCGTCAGGCGGCACCGCCTCGGGGTCTTCGGCGGCCACGGTGCGGCCCGAGGGCAGCGGGGCCACCGGCAGGGGCTCAGGCGCCTGGCGGCTGCGGTTCACCCGCCCGCGCTTGGCCTCGATCTTGACCTCTTCGAGGGTGCGGCCCGCGGCCATCGGCCGGCCACGCTCGGCCTGCACGCGGGCCAGGGCCACGCCGACCTCGGGGTCTTTGTGCTCGGCCCAGTACTCCTGCAGCACGTCTTCGGCGTCGCTGAGCTGACCCCGGGCGAGGTAGGTGCTGGCCAAGCCGACCACGCCGCCGGCGTCGTCGGGGTCCATGTGCTGGGCGGTCTCAAAAGCGGCGAGCGCCTCGTCGTGCCGGTCGAGGTCGAGCCAAGCCGAGCCGATGAGCACCCAGTGGCGGCTGCGCGAGTCGCCATAGGTGCGGATGGCCTCGGAGATGATGCCGTCGGCCGCCTCGCGAGAGCCGGCCTTGTGGGCCTCGCGGGCCTTGTCGAGCCGGCTGGCCAGCTCAAGCGCGCGGATCTCGTCGCCGAGCCAGGTCTCTTTGCTGACCTTGCGGGCCTTCTCGTAGGCGGCGAGCACGTCCTCGGTCTTGCGCAGCTTGAGGCCGGCCGCCTGCAGGGCCGCCAGCGCGCCGGGGTGGGCCGGCTGCTGCTCGAGCACGAGGCGCGCCTGGTCATAGGCCGCCTCGACCTCGCCCTCTTTGAGCATCAGCGCGGCCATCGCGACGCGCAGCTCAAGGTCGCCGGGGTAGGCGTCGAGCTGGTCTTCGAGGATGCGCCGGGCCTGGTCCATGTTGCCGATGACCGCCGCGCCCGCCGCCTCAGAGATGGCGTATTTGCGCTCGACCTCTTCGGCCAGCGCGATGTTCTCACGCGTGGGCTGGCGGGCGCAGAGCGCGCTGACCCGGCGCTGGGCGTCGGCGAGGTCGCCGCGAGAGGCCTGGGCGCGGATGATGCCCCGCTCGGCCTCGCCGAACTCGGGGTCGAGGCCCAGCGCCTCTTCGTACCAAGCCTCGGCGGCGTTGTACTGCCAGCGGCTGAGGTAGAGCGCGGCCAAGCCGGTGTAGAGCACCGGGTCGGGCCGGTCGTTGATCGCCGTCTTGTAGAGCTCAAAGGCGCCGCGGGCGTCGCCGCCGCGGGTGAGCCGGTCGGCTTCGGCGCGCTTGACGTTGCTCTGGGTGCGCAGCCAGGCCTCGCGGGCGTCGCCGTCCCGGGGCTCGTCCATGCGGGCGAGCAGGTAGCGGGCCCGGTCGAGCTGGTCGAGGGCGACGCGGCTGTTGATCTCCCCCATGGCCAGCCAGGGGTCTTCGGGGTCGATGTCTCGCGCTTGGCCGTAGGTCTCCGCCGCCTGCTCGTAGAGCTTCATCTCGCTGAGCGTGTCGGCGAGCGCGTGCAGCAGGGTGATCTCGTTGGGGTACAGCGCGAGCAGGTTCTCGTAGAGGCCGCGCGCCTCGCCGTAGCGGCCGGCGTCGCGGGCCATGCGCGCGTCGCGGGAGATCTCGAGCATCTCGAGCTCCCGCTCGAGCCGCCGCGCCATCACGTCGGAGTAGCCGCTGGCCGAGAGGATGCCGCGGGCCTCGTCTTCGCGGCCCTGGGCCTTGAGCAGCGAGACCAGGGCCATCAGGGCTTGGCGGTTGCCCGGCGCCATCGTCCAGGCCTTGCGGTAGGCGCGCTCGGCGGTCGCCAGGTCGCCGGCTTGCCAGGCCACGCCGCCCATGCCGACGAGGTAGCTGACCGAGCGGCGGTCCATCGCGTGGGCGAGCAGGTACTGGTCTTGGGCGGCGTCGGTGCGACCGGCCGACTTGTTCTGCTCGGCGAGGATGGCGTTGAAGCGGGCCATGTCGGCGGCCGCGCGGTACCAACGGGCCTCGGTGGGCGCGCTTGAGAGCGCCACCCGCAGCATCTCGACCGCCTGATCGGTGCGGCCGGCCTTCCAGGTCGCCCAGGTGTAGAGCTGCACCCACTCGTAGTCTTCGGCGCGGGCGCGGGTGCCCGCCTCGAGCAGGCGCGCGGCCTCTTCGGCCTCACCCGCCACGATGAGGTGGTGGGCCCAGGCGCGCAGCACGATGGGGTGGCTGCCGTCGAGCTGGCGGGCCCGGTCGAGCGCGTCGCGCACGTTGGGCTCACGTTTGTCGAGGTCGACCGAGGTGGCCAGGGCCACCGCGTCGATGGTCTTGGCCAGCGGGTCATCGGGAGAGGGCAGCCGCCGCCGCGCCTCGCTGACCCGCCCCGCCTCGAGCAGCGCCTCGATGAGGCCGACCGCGTAGGTGCGGTCGCGGGGCTCGAGCAGCACCGCCTGCTCCCAGAGGCGCACCGTGTCAGCGCGGTTGGTGAGCCGCTCTTGGATGCGGGCCTGGGTGGCGTAGAGGTTGGCCTTCTCGCCGCGGCTGCGGGCGCCGTCAGACTCGCGGTCGCGGGCGCGCTCGAGCGACTCGATCGCCGCCTCGGGGTAGCCGAGCTGCTGCAGGCCCACCGCGCAGGGGGCGGGCATGCGGGTCGACTTGCAGCTGGCCGGCACGATCTCGGCGCCGGCGCGCATGGCCTCGTCGTAGCGGCCGAGCGCGATGAGGGCCGCGACCTCGCCGCGCCAGACCTGGGTGTCGCTGCGCTCTTCGCGGAAGACCTTGAGCGCGCGCTCGGACTCGCCATTGCGGAGGTAGGCGTCGCCCAGGGCCAAGCGGGCCTCGCGGTCGCCCGGATCTTGCGCGAGGCGGCGGCGGAGCAGCTCCATCGACTGCTTGCGGGTCGAGGCCTGATCGAGCCCGGCCAGGGCCGCGCGCAGCTGCACCGCCCGCGCCTCTTGGTTGGGCACATGGGGCATCAGCACCATGTAGGCGTCGGACCAGGCGTTGCGCGGCGGCTCGGTGAGCACGAGGCGCAGCAGCCGGTCCGCGGCGTCCTGGCGGGTGGCCGGCTCTTCCATCGCGGCGACCAGCACGGCCACCAGCTCATCCTGCCGACCGCCCTGCTGCGCGAGGCGATCAGCGAGCGTGAGCAGCGACCAGGGGTCGTTGGCCGCGTCGCGGGTGGAGGGGGCCTCGCTGCGCCCGGCGGGGGCTTCGGCCCACGCGGTCGACAGCAGCAGGCCCAGCAGGAGCCCGGTCGGTGTCATCGGAGTCTCTCCGGGGGCGCAGCTTGACCGCAGCGGAGGGCCAAGCCGAGCCACGTCCAGTTCTGGGCGTAGTAGTCATCGCGCTCACCCCAGCCGGGGCCCTGGCGCGCGTCGTCGATCTGGTCCGCGAGGGCGTCGGCGTCCTCGGGGCGGGCGTAGGTCCAGGCGGCGAGCACCGACCCGCTCATCGACAGGTGGCTGTAGGGGACCGTGCCCTTGCCCGCCGCGTCAAAAACCGCGGGGAGGGCGCCGCGCGCGTCAAAGGCGCGGCCGAGCATGGCGATGGGCACGAGCAGGCGCCGGGCCCGCACCTCGTCGGACCAGGCCACCTCGGCGGCTAAGGTCCAGGCGAAGCGTGAGGCCTCAAAACCAAAGAGCTCGTGGGCCGGGTCGGGCGCGGGCACCCGGGCGAGCGTGCGGGGGTCGAGGTAGAGCCAGTCGGGGGCGAGGCTCTTCTCAAGGCCCGCATCGGCGAGGATGGCGTAGCTGTCGTCAATCAGGCGCACCCACGGGTGGGCCGGGTCGACCTCAGCGAAGCTGCGCCAGGCAAAGGGCAACAAGTAGGAGGGGTTGAGCCGCAGCGGATCGCCGCCCTCGGCCCAGGGCCCGGGCAGGAGGACCAGCCGGCCCGCCACCTCGCGCACCTCGCGGGCCCAGAGCTGGTCGAGCACCGCCTTGGCCTGCTGGGTGTAGGCCGGCGCATCCCAGCGGCGGGCGGCGAGCAGCAGCGACCAAGCGAGCAGCTGGTCGGCGTCGGCGGCCGGCTGGGCGTCGAGCACACCCCACCCGCCGTCGGGCCGCTGGCCCCAGCGCCAGGCGGGCAGCGCGCCCGGATCGCCGCCCTGCAGGTTGTCGCGGGTCCAGCGCAGGGCCTTGTCGAAGGTCTGGCGGTCGTCGGCCCACACCGCGCGCATCAGCGCGTAGGTCTGGCCCTCGGACGTGCTGATGCCCCCGCCTTTGTGATCGATGACCCGGCCGTCATCTTGGATGAAGTGCCGCACATAGCCCCGCCAAGTCCGGCGCAGCGTGCCCGCGCAGGAGGCGTGCGCCTCCCCCGACGCGCTGGCCCAGAGGCCGAGCGCGCCCGCGGTCAGCGCGGCGCGGAGCGGGCGGGCGGCGCTCATCCGGTGTGGCCCCCGCGGCGGCTGGCCCAGCCCTGCACGATCATGGCGAGCAGCACGGCCGAGATGAGCACGCCCATGCCGAGCAGACCCCAAGAGCCGCGAATGGACTGCTTGAGCTGGCTGGCCAGGGTGCGGTTGCCGACGGTGACCTTGGTGCCGAGGTCGACCTGGCGGATCTCGGTGCCGCCGTCGACCACGCTGACCGCGCCGCCGAGGCCGCCGAGCACGCTCGGGTTGCGCAGGTCGTGGAGCAGCGAGAGCAGCCCGCCCGCGGTCGGCGAGCGGAGGATGAGCGCGGTGCGGCCGTCGAGCCCGGCGCGGAGCACGACCTGCTCGACCGTGCCGATGGTGCTGCCGTTGCGGGCCTCGAGCACCTTCTTGCCGTCGTCGGTGGCGACGCGCTCGAGGTCACCGGCGGTGGAGACGAGCTTGCGGTCGGTCAGGCCCTTGTAGGCCGCGTGGCCGCCCTCTCCGACGAGCAGGACGAGATCTTCGGGGGCTTTGTCTTCGAGGAAGGCGCTGCCGCCCGAGACCACCCGGAACTCGGGCCGGTCGCCCTGCGAGCGGGCCCCCAGCTCGGCGAGCAGCTGCATCGCGGCGCTGCCGTCGGCGCCGGTCGGCTTGTCGCCCACCACCACGACGAGGCCGTCGTCGGTCAGCGCGGTGTTCAGCGGCCAGAGGTCGTACTTGAGCAGGCCGAGGTTGGGCAGCTCGGCGATGCGGTCGCGCGCGACGTGCACCTCGGAGCTCGCGAAGACCGTGCCCCAGATGTGCCGGTCGTTGACATAGACGCAGGGGTCAAAGTTGATCGGGAAGAGGTGGAAGATGATCTCGAGGCGGCTGTCGGGGACCATCAACTCAAAGGGCAGATCGACCCACAGGCGGGTCTTCTCCTCGCCCTCTTTGCGGTTGAGCGACACGCTGCGCAGGGTCACGTCGTCGAGCCGGACCTCCATCGTCGAGAGGCGGGTGTCGAGGCCCGAGGCGTAGGCGTAGTCGATGGCCACGCGGGCGCCGTCGATCTGCACCTGGGCGTCGCCCTCGAGGTGCACGGGCACCTGGATGGGCGGGGCGTAGAAGCCGCGCACGGTGCGGTCCTCGACGCCGATCTCTTTGAGCGGGGTGACCACCATCTCGCCGCTGCGGGCGAAGGGCAGGGCGGCGGGGGTGCGGCGCGACTTGGGCGGGGTCACGTCTTCAATGTCGACGATCTCGGCCTTGGTGCCCGAGAGCAGCTCGAAGCGGTCGTCGGAGCTGAGCGCCTCGGCCGCGCTGAGCACGCCGTTGGCGTCGCCGCCGGTGACGACCAGCACGCCATAGCGGGGGTTGTTCGGGTTCGGCACCGAGACGATGGTGCCCACGCCGGGCCGCAGGGCGCCGCGGTCGACGTAACGGGCGACCAGCGGGTTCTTGTCGGGGGTGCCGACCACCAGCACGTGGCTCTGGGCGGTGGCCGGGTCTGCGATGGGCGGCAGCACCTTCACGCCGCGGTAGTCGGCGTGGCGGCCGAAGGCGAAGCCGACCAGACCGACGGCGTCGAGCTGATCCACGCCGAGCTCGCCGGCGCCGGCCAGCGCGATCTCCATCGGGCCGTAGCCGAGGGGATCGAAGTAGGGCATCGGGAAGTCGGCCAGCTCGGGGCTCACCGGCGCGATCGTGTGCGCGAAGGCGATCTTGCTGTCGAGGCTGACCCGCGTCCACAGCGCGGGATCAAAGGGGTCTTCGCACTCATCCGCCACGTGCTGCACGACCTTAAATTTGAGGTCGTTAAAGCCGCCGTCGTAGAGCACGCTGCGGGGCACGCGCACGCTGACCCGGCCGTCGCGGGCGTTCTCTGGGGTCAGGGGCACCGAGGCGAGGCCCTGGTTGTTGACCCAGACGGTCAGCGAGCTGCGCTCGGGCACGAGGCTGTCGCTGTGGTCGAAGTGGATCTCGACCACCGGGTCTTTGGTGAGCGTCCAGCGGTCGGAGACCCGGAAGCTGACCGTCTCGGTGGCCGTGATGCCCTGCAGCATCATGTCCGAGGAGAGGTTGAGGTCCTGGTCGAAGTAGACCTCGCGCAGCTCACCGCCCGCATCGGCGGTGGGGGTCGGCGCGGCCAGACCGGGCAGGGGCAGACCGCTCGCGCTGGTCGGGGTCGCCGCGGCGCCCGGGGCAGCGGCGGGGGTGGCCGCCGGATCCTGGGAGCGCGCGGGGCTGCTGCCGAGCAGGGCGAGGAGGCCGACGACGCCGGCCCGGCCGAGGGCACCCTGCCACCCATGTGCACTACGCTTCGACATCGGGACTCCTACACAATGCTGCATGTTCCAAAGGGATGAGGTCAGGGCGGGCCGCGGGAGCCGAGGGCTCACCGGCGGTCCTGCCGCGGGATCTTGAGCAGCTCGCCGGCGCGCTCGAGCTTGGTGCGGGCGGCGTCGAGCGCGGTGGTCACGTTGGGGTCGTCGGCCGTGCCCGGCTTGTAGAGGCGGCGGGTGCGGTCCATCGCGGCCACCGCCTCTTGCAGGGCGGACTCGACCTCCTCGGTCTCCTCCCGCGCGATCTTCTCGTCCATCAGCTTGTAGTCGCGGCCGACCTCCCAGAGCCGGCGGCCCCAAGAGTCGTGCAGCGGCCGGCCGCGGGCGATGGCGCGCTCGAGCTCGTGCTCCAGCGCCTCGATGCGGAAGTAGGCCTGGGTCAACATGCCGAGGCGGGTCTGGTGCGTGACCTTCTCCCACCGCTGCATGGGCACCACGTCGGCGAAGGCCTCGACCACCGGGCGGTAGCCGGCCCACAGCGAGACCGCGAGCAGGATGAGGACGACGGGGAGGAGGAGCTCGGACCAGCTCTTGTCCTCGGGGCGGCTGCGCGGGGCCGAGGACGAGCGGGAGATGCTGTCGCCGGGCTGCAGCGCGCCGCAGGCGTCACACTCCGCCGTGCCGACCAGCAGCGGGGCGCCGCAGGCGTAGCAGGCCTGGGCGGTGACGCCGGGCACGAGCTTGGCCACCTGCTCGGGCGCGCTCGGCTGGGCGTAGCGCCGCAGCCAGCTTGGGTTGCCCAAGCCGACGCTGAGGATGGCGACCAGCACGCCAAAGGCGGAGCGGAGGTAGCCGTCGTAGCGGTACTCTTCGTTCACCCAGGCGGTCGAGGCGGAGAAGATGTGGGCGGAGAGGGCGGCCTCTTGCTCGGCCGTCTCGATCTCGAAGGAGCCGCGCACCAGGGTGCGCTGGCCCGCCTCGTCGTACTCCACGGCGATCGGGACAAAAGGAAGGGAGGTCGTCGCCTGCGGCGAGCGCAGCGTGACCACCGCCCGCCCGGGCAGGTCGTGGTTGCCGGGGATCTGCAGAGCCAAGCCGCCGATGCTCAGGTCGAAGGTCTGGCCCGAGAGCGGCGCGAACCACTCCTCACCCTCGGCGTCGGCGGCGCTGATCGTGACCTCGGCGACCCGGTTGATCCGATGGTGGACGCGGCGCTGCGGCCGCTCGAGCGCGGCGAGGGTGGCCGCGGTGAGCACGATGAAGTTGTAGGCGTTCCAGGCGGTGGCGATGAGGATGGTGTCGACGTCGAGGGGGGCCTCGACGATCTTGAACGGCACCATCACGAAGCCGGCGAGGATGGCCGCCCCCATGAGCAGCAGCGGCGCGGCGTGGCGCCAGTCGAACTGCACCGCGTCGATGTTCGCGCCCTTGGTGGTCACGTTGAACTTGCCGCGCTTGGGGGCAAAGAGCGCGAGTGAGGTGACCACGGCGGTATACGGCGCGATCGCGACCTCGTAGACCTCGGGCCAGAGGCTGTGCCGCACGTTCTTGTGCATCGACACTGAGCCCAAGCTGGCCAGCACGAGGTGGGGGATCGCGTAGACCAGCACCTCGCGCACGTTGGCCTCGAGCGGGTGCAGGTCGGCGAGCAGGTAGAGCGCCGGCGTGATCAAGAAGATGATGCGCGGCGCGCCAAAGAAGAAGTACCAGGCGGCGTTGAAGTAGTTGATCCGCTGGGCGAGCGTCAGGCCGCGCTTAAACAGCGGGTTGTCGATGCGGACGATCTGGGCCATCCCACGGGCCCAGCGCACGCGCTGGCCGATGTGGAAGGCGTAGGTCTCGGTCGCCAAGCCCGCCGCCAGCGGGATGTCGAGGTAGAGCGAGTCCCAGCCGCGGCTGTGCAGCTGCAGCGCGGTGTGCGCGTCTTCGGTGACCGTCTGCTGCGAGAAGCCACCCACCTGGGTGAGGGCCGTGCGCCGCAGCACCGCGCAGGAGCCGCAGAAGAAGGCGCTGTTCCAGAAGTCGTTCCCGAGCTGGATGCCGTGGTAAAAGAGGTGCTGCTCGGGCGGGACGATGCCTTCGAGGTACAGGTTTCGCAGGAAGGGGTCGGGGTTGTAGAAGTGGTGGGGCGTTTGGACCAGAGCGAGCCGCTGGTTCTCGAGGAAGAAGCCCACCGTCGCCCGCAAAAAGGCCCGCACGGGGATGTGGTCGGCGTCGAAGAAGGCGATGAGATCGCCGCTCGTGCGCGGCAGCGCGGCGTTGACGTTGCCCGCCTTGGCGCCCTTGTTGTCGGGGCGGTCGAGGTAGTTCGCGCCGAGCGCCTCGCAGAGCTCGCGCACCCAGGGGCGGCGACCGTCATCAAGGACGTAGACGGTCTTCTTGGGGTAGTCGACGGCCAGCGCGCCCAAAATGGTGGGCCGGAGGACATCTTCGGGCTCGTTGTAGGTCGGGATGAAGATGTCGACCGAGGGCAGGCGCTCGGCGGGCAGGTCGAGCGGCTTGGGCGTGTTGCGCCGGACGATGGCGGTCTGGAAGTAGCCGCTGACCAGGGTGACCAAGGCGTAGAGCTCGGCGCAGAACAACAAGATCGAGGTGAAGGAGTCGATCGGGTCGCGCAGGGCCAGGGTCTCGGTGCCCCGGTAGATGATGTAGCGGAGCGAGGCCGCGAGGCTGAGGAAGACGACCACCAGCCGCATGTGCGGGAAGCGGGCCGCGGTGACCAAGCCGACCGCCACGGCGAGCAGGCTCAGCACGATGTGGGCGCGTGTGGGCAGCGGGTAGATGACGAAGAGGGTCAGCGCGGCGAGGCAGAAGGCGATCGCCACGCCCAGGCCGAGCGGCTGCTCCAGCAGCCCGTCGACGCGCCGCCGCAGCCAGGAGGCGGGCGGCTGGGCGTGATCCTGCGCGGGGTCCTGCGCCGGGTCCTGCGCGGATTCAGGCTGTGCGCTCATCAGTACGCTCTCGATCAGGGCAGGCGTGGGCGGGCGGAGGCCGCAGGATCCGGGACAGCCCGATCCGGGCGCACCCCAGGGCGGGCGGGCGGTGATCCACCGCGACGGCCGCGCCTGCCGGCGGACCGCCAGACGCTATCGAACGGCAGCCGCCGCGTCACCCACGCGCGGCGGCCGATCATGGCGCGCCTCACCCGAAGCAAGACAGTGCGGACATCCGGTCGGCCCGGGGGCACAACGGGGACAGAGAGGGGCCGACCGCAAAGCGCCGGCCCCATGCCCTAGTCCGCGGAGGGCGCGGCGCGTCTACGTTTCCCCCCCCTGCGTCAAAGCGGTCGGCGGGCCGGGCTGTCGCGGGGTTGAAAATTCTCCCCCCGCCGGCGGCCGAGGACAGAGGAGCAGTGGCGCGCGGACCACGCCGATCTCCTTGGGGCCCCTGCGCCGGAACAACCCTGAGCTTGTAAGCCCCTTGCTAGGGAGCCCTCCGGGCCGCCCCGGATTAGCCCGCCGCCCTCGCTCCCCACCCGACCGCCGCCGCAGCGGGCCCCGCCCGCGGCGCCCGAGGCCGCCATGCACCTGCTCCTGCCGCTCTCCCTGCTCGCCGCCGCGCCTGCCCTCGCCCAGGACGCCACCGTCCCCGCTGTGGATGAGGGCTTCAACGCGCTGGGCTTCCACATCGCCCCGCTGGACGGTGATCCCCGCGATCCCATCCTCGTGGTCCGCCCCGGCCGCTTCGTCCAGTGGGAGGGCTACGCTGGCAGCCTCGTGTCGTGGAGCAACCGCCTCCTCGCCTGGCAGCCCGCGACCGGCCCCGAGGTCACCCTGCTCGATGACGTGGTGACGAGCAATTTCGCCGCCGGCCTCGCCGTGCACGACCGGGTGCGGCTGCAGCTCGCCGCGCCGGTCCACTTCGCCAGCACCGGCCAAGACGGCCAGAACGGCCGCGTGATGGGCGATGTGCGCGTGGGCAGCATGATCGCGCTGCTCCGGCCGCAGGGCGAAGGTTTTGGCCTCGCGGTCAACCCTTGGCTCGATCTCCCCACGGGTGATGACCAGCTCTTCCTCGGCAACGCCGGTCTGGCCGGCGGCCTGTCCGTCTCCGCCAGCCAAGACCTCGAGCGCTTCACCTTCAGCGGCGACCTCGGGGTCCAGCTCAACCCCGAGATCGCCCTGGCCAACGTCCAGAACGCCGACGGCATCCTGCTCGGCGGGGCCGTGGGCTACCTGCTGACCCCCTCCCTGGGCGCCACCCTCGAGGCCCGCCTCTTCCCCGCGCTGCAGCGCGACGACCAGACCGGCGCGAACGTGCCTGGCGAGGTCCTGCTCAGCGGCCGCAAGCGCTGGGACAATGGCCTGCACGTCGATCTCGGCGGCGCCCGCTACCTGACCAGCGGCACGGGCGTGGCCCGCCACCGGGCCTTCATCGGCCTCGGCTGGGGTCAGCTCTACAGCGACCGCGACCTCGACAAAGACGGCCTCATCGACAAAGAAGACGCCTGCCCCACCGAGCCCGAGACGGTCAACCAGCACAAAGACAAGGACGGCTGCCCCGATCAGCTCGCCGATGTTGACGTCCGCGTGCTCAAAGATGGCCAGCCCTTCGCTGGCGCCGAGCTCACCGTCCGCAGCCCGGCCGGCGAGACGATGGTCGGCCGGGTCGACCGCAGCAGCCACACCGCGGTGCCCGGCGAGAGCTGGGGGGCCAAGGCGAGCTGGGGCACCTGTTTTGCGGGCGAGGCCAGCGAAAAGGTGCGCGAGGGCGCCAACACCATCAATGTGCCGCTGAAGCGGTCGATCGAGGGCGCGGTCGCGGTCACGGTCACCGCCGACGGCCAGCCCCTGCCCGGGGCCACGGTCTGGGTGCAGTCCGATGGCAACCCCGAGTGCGGCACGACCGAGCGCATGACCACCGACGCCGAGGGCAAGCTCCGCTTTGCGCTGGGCGCGGGCATGCACACGGTGATCATCGAGGCGCCCGACGCCGCCCCGGCCCGCCGCGGCTTCAAGCTGCACCGCGACGAGGTCCGCGCCCTCGACGTCGCGCTCGCGCCGTCCAAAGCCAAGCTCGAAGCCAAGAAGATCGTCATCCTCGACAAGGTCTTCTTCGCCACCGGCAAGGCCGACATCCTCGAGGCCAGCAACCCCCTGCTGCAAGAGATCGCCGACATCCTGCTCAACAACCCGCAGGTCAAGCGGGTGCGCATCGAAGGCCACACCGACGACGTGGGCCCCGACGCGGCCAACCTCAAGCTCAGCGACGCCCGCGCCGCGGCGGTGCGGGCTTGGCTGATCGCCCACGGCGTGGCCGAAGACCGGCTGGTCTCGCAGGGCTTTGGCGAGACCAAGCCGCTGCTGCCCAACAAGAGCGCGGCCAACCGCGCGCAGAACCGGCGGGTCGAGTTCAACATCCTGGAGCCCGAGATCGAGCCCAAGGGCGAGCCGGCCGCGCCCTAAGCTGGGCACAACCCGCCGCACCGCGCCGTTGGGCAAGGGTCGGCGGGCGGCGTAAGCTGCGCAGATGGACGCCCCTCTCCCCCCGGCCGGGCCCCCACCAGAGGCCGCCGACCCCACCCCAGCAGTCCCCCAGGGCGGCCTCCCCCTCGGCCCCTGGCGGCTGCTGCAGCCCATCGGCCGCGGCGCGATGGGCGCGGTCTGGCGGGGCCATCGCCTGCACCACCAGCGCCCCGTCGCGGTCAAGCTGGTGGTCGGGCAGGGCAGCCAAGAGCCCTGGGCCCGCGCCTCCTTCCTCAACGAGGTGCGGGCGGCGGCCAGCCTCAACCACCCGGGCGTGGTCTCGGTGCTCGACCACGGCGTTGTCGATGAGCAGGCCCAGGCGGCCTCGGGCGGCCTCTGGCCCGCGGGCAGCCCCTACTTGGTGATGGAGTTCGTCGACGGCCGGCCGCTGCACGACCTGGTCGGCCGCTTGCCCTGGCCCCAGCTCAAAGACGTGCTCGAGCAGCTGCTGAGCGCGCTGGCCCACAGCCACGCCCGGCGCGTGGTGCACCGCGACATCAAGCCCGGCAACGTGCTCGTGCGGGCCACGCCCGACGGTCTGCGGGTCAAGCTCAGCGACTTCGGCCTCGCGCGGCTGGCCGCCGAAGACGCCGCCGCCGAGCGCACGATCGCCGGCACGCCCGCGTATATGGCGCCCGAGCAGCTGCGCGGGGCGCTGCGTGACCAAGACACCTGGACCGACCTCTACAGCGTGGGCTGCCTCGCTTGGGCGCTGTCCGCGGGCGCCCCGCCCTTTGGTCGCCGCCGCTCGCTCGACGAGTTCCGGGCCGACCACGGCCACCGCACGCCGCCGCCCCTGGTGCCAATGATGCAGGTGCCGGCGAGTTTTGAGGCCTGGCTGCGCCGCCTGCTCAGCAAGCGCCCCGCCGACCGCTACACCACCGCCGCCGACGCCCTCGACGCGCTCCGCCACCTGCCCGACGAGGGCCCGACGCTCAGCGGGCCAGTTCCGCCGGTGCGCGGCGAAGACGACCTGCTGGGCGTCGATCTGGTGAGCTTGCCCCCGCGCCCGCCGGGCCTGGGCGACGCCGACACCGGCGGCGCCAACCGCGGGCTCGACGACAGCACCTTCGACCTGCCCGCGGATGGCGAGGGGCCCCCGCCGCCACCCGAAGAAGATCGCCGGCCGGTCCTCCCCCGCACGCGCGCGCCCTTCCCCGACCGCTGGCTCAGCCCCGCCGAGCAGCAGCGGGGCCCGAGCAGCGCCGAGGCCCTCCGTCTGTTTGGGCTGCGCCGCGCGCCGCTCTTCGGCCGCCACCAGCTCCGCGGCCTGCTGGTCGAGCGCTGGCGCACGGTCGTCGAGGCCAAGCGCCCCCGCGTGGTCCTGCTGCGCGGGCCCGAGGGCTGCGGGAAGGGCCGCCTGACCGCTGAGCTCGGCGAGCGGGCCCACGAGCAGGCCGGCTACTGGACGCTGCGGGTCCGGCCCGCGGCCCACGGCCAAGGTGGCCTGGCGACGGCCCTCGCCGAGCGCGCGGGCTGCCTGGGCCTGCCGCTCGAAGAGGCCGCCGAGCGCCTGCGCCGGCTCGGCCTCGCCGAGAGCGCCGACTCGGCGCGGGCCCTCGCCTACTTGGTCTGCCCACCCGCCGAAGAGCCCACCGGCGCCCTGCCCGCGGTCGCCTTCGCCCGGCCCGACGAGGCCCGGGCGCTCTTGCTGCACGCCCTGCTGCAGCTCGATCCGGCCGCGCCGCTGCGGGGCGACGAGGCGCCCAGCCCCCGCCCGGGCCTGCTCTGGCTCGATGAGCCGACCGCCGAGCCGGCCCTGGTCGAGCTGGCCCTGGGCCTGCTCGATCCGCAGCTGCCGCCGACCCCGATCCTCTGCGTGATCACCGTGCAGGACGCTGTGCTCGACGGGGCCGACGAGGGCTCGGCCCTGGCCCGGCTGCTGGCCACGCCCGGCGTCGAGGTGCACGAGGTCGGCCCCCTGGCCATGCCCGAGCACGAGCGGTTGGTCCGCAGCTTGATCGGCGAAGATGACGAGCTGGTGCGTGAGATCAGCCAGCGCACCGCCGGGAACCCCCTGTTCGCGGTGCAGCTGGTCACCGACTGGATCTCCCGCGGGCTGCTGTCCGAGGGCGCCGAGGGCTGGCAGCTCGTGCGGGGCCTCCCGATGGATCTGCCCGACAGCCTGCACGCGGTCTGGCTGCCCCGGGTCGAGCAGATCATCGACGCGGCCAGCGTCGACCGGCCGCGCGAGCGCGAGGCGCTGGGCCGCGCCCTCGAGCTGGCAGCCACCCTGGGCGAGGCGGTCGACGCGAAGGTCTGGGCCGCCGCCTGCGCCCGCGCCCGCACCCGGGCCGATGGCGCGCTGGTCCAGGCGCTGATCGGGCACCGGCTCGCCGAGCTGACCCCCGGCGGCTGGCGGTTCACCCAGCCCCTGCTCCGCGAGAGCCTGCAGCGCCGCGCCCGCGAGGGGGGCCGTTGGGCCGCCCACCACCGCACCTGCGCCACCGCGCTCGAGCTGCAAGGCCGCGGCGTGCACACCGAGCGCGTGGCCGCCCACCTGCTCGCGGCGGGCGACGACCGCGACGCCCTGCCCTACCTGCTGCGGGCGGCCGAAGAGCGCCTCGCCCGCGGCGAGCTGGCCGACACCGACCGCACCCTCGAGCGCCGGGCCCTGGCGATGGACCGCGCGAAGGTCCCCGCTGATGATGAGCTGCGGGGCCTCGACACCGGCCTGCGGCTGCAGGTGCTCCGCCGGCAGGGCCGCATCGAAGAGGCCGTGCACCGCGCCGAGCTCGCGCTTGAGCGGGCGGCGACCGCGGGCTGGGTCCAAGCCCAGGCCCAGGCCCTGCTCGAGGCCGCCGTGGCCTACCAGCTGCTCGGCCGACCCGCGCGGGCTTGGCGCCGGCTGCGCCAGCTCGAAGAGCTGCCCCCCTTCCGCGGCGAAGAGCCCCTGCGCGCCCGGGCCCAGGTCGAGCAGGGGCGCCTGCTGCTCGAGGCCGGCCGCCTCGCCGAGGCCAAGGCCACCCTCGACGCCGCACGCGGTCGCCTCGGGGGTGCCGCCCAGGTCGTCGATCTGGCCACCTTGGAGCAGCTGCTCGGCCGCGTGGCCCGCCAAGCGGGCGCCCTCGACGCGGCGCGCGAGCACGCCCTCGCCGCGATGCAGAGCTTCGCCAAAGCCGGGCACCGCTGGGGCATGGCCTCGGCCCAGAACGAGCTCGGCGAGATCGCCCGCCTGGGCGGTGATCTGACCGAGGCCGAGCGGGCCTACACCGAGGCGCTGCGCCGCCTGCGTGAGCTGGGCGGCGATGAGGGCCGCGTGGTGCGGATCAACCTCGCCATCGTGCTGCAGCTGCACCGGCGCTACCGCGAGGCCCGCCCACTGCTGGTCGACGCGCTCTCGGGCACCGCCGCCTCGGGCCTGCGCAGCGTACACGCCGTGGTGCACTTGCTTTTGCTCTGCTGCGCCGCCGCCGACGGGGCCTGGGGCGAGTGGGATGAGCGCCTCGCCGTCGCCCAGAGCATGCTCAGCGAGACCGAGTTCGTCGATCTGGACGTGGCGCAGGCCCTCGAGCGGGCCGCGCTGCTGGCCGGTGAGCAGGGCCAAGGCGCCCGGGCCCGCGCCGCCTGGCGGGCCGCCGCCGCCCAGTGGGCTGCGTTGGGCCGGGCCCCGGACGCCGAGCGCTGCGCGGCCGCGGCGGATTAGGCGCGCGGCCCGCGTCGGCCCCGCCCGACCAGCCGGAGCCGTCCGTGGACCTGAGCCCCGCATCCCCGCACCCCGCCCTGCTCGGCGCCGTCGTCGTGGCGCTGGCCCTCAACGTCGGCGGCACCCTGGCCACGCTGGTCCTGCCTGGCCTGCGGGGCCCCGACAAGAAGGTGAGCCGCCAGGCGATCACCTCGTGGTGGCCGGTGACCATCCTCTGGTCGCTGCCGGCGCTCTTCGGCGCCCCGGTGGCCCTGGGGGTCAGCGGCCTGGTGAGCCTGCTCGTGCTGCGCGAATGGCAGGCCCTCACCCCGGCGAACGAACGCCACCGCCTGCTCGACATCATCGCGCTGCTCACCATCCCCGTCGAGCTGGCCCTGGTGGCCCAAGGCCCGGGGCCCGCGCCCTTCGCGCTGCCCTTCGGGGTGGGTGCGCTGCTCTTGCCGCTGCTCCGCCTGCGGCTGCTGCCCATCCCCGGCTTCGTGTTGGGGGCCAGCCGCGCGCTGTGGGGCCTGCTCCTCAGCGTTTTGGCCATCGCCCACGTTCCGATGCTCTTCTGGCTGCCCGCCGATGTGGGCCCGGCGGGGCCACAGGGTTTGCTCGCCTTCTTGCTGCTCTTTGTGCTGATGAACGACGCGATCCAGTGGATGAGCGGCAAGCTGTTCGGGCGCCACCCCATCGCCCCGGTGGTCTCGCCGAAGAAGACCTGGGAGGGCCTGATCGGCGGCCTGCTGGTCAACGGCCTCATCGGCACGCTGATCGCGCCGAGCATCACGCCCTTCTCGCCGGTGGTGGCCTTTGGGGTGGCCAGCGGCCTGTCGCTGCTCGGCTTCTTCGGCGACCTGATGGAGAGCGCGATCAAGCGCGACCTGGGCGTCAAAGACAGCGGCGACCTGCTGCCGGGCCAAGGCGGCGCCCTCGACCGCCACGACAGCCTGCTGACCTGCGCGCCGGCCTTCACCTGGATGGTCTGGGCGCTCTACGGCTGAGGGCGGCGCGGCGCCGCCCCCCGGAGGCCGCCCCTCAGCGGACCGTGACCTTGGCCCCAGGCGCGAGGCGCACGCTGGTCGCCCGCCCCTGCCGGGCCCGCGCGATGACCGCCGAGGGGTTGATCCCCGACTTCATCAAGCTCTTGCGGGTGCGGTGGATGAGCACGTTGAGATCGGTGCGCCCGCGCGAGGTGTTGCCCGGCCAGATGCTGGTCAACAGCACCTCGTCGGGGATGTACTCGCCGGCCTCGTAGCCGCCGCTCGGGGTCAGCAGCGCGGCCACCAGCCGGGCCCGCAGCTCGGCGAGCTCGACCACCATCTTCTCGCCGTCGTCAAAGTGGAGGTGGAGCCGCCCGCCGTTGGGGAGGAACTCGAACAGCACCTCAATCGGATGGGGAGAGCGGGCCCGCATGTCGGTGGACTCGCCGTCGCGGGCCCGCGCGTCATCGACCCGGACCTCGACCCCCCCGGCGGAGAAGACATCGCCGGGCTCGACCACCTCGACCGCGCCCACCTCGAGCTCGTCGCCGTTGAGGGCGACCGCGCCGCCCACCTCGACCGCCATGGCGCCCTGCACGCCATAGAAGCAGAGGGCGCCCTGGGGCCAGCCGCGCACCTGCAGGTCATCTTCGGGGCCGCCGCCGATGCTGTAGGGCAGCTGCCGCACGCCATAGACGTTGCCATCGGGGTGCGTGGCGACCCAGGCCGGGGCCACCGCGCCGCGCCGCTCGTTGGGCGCGTGCACCATGAACAAGCCGCCGGGCACCTCGACCGCTTGGCCGTGCTTGACCACCGCCTGGCGGTCGACCGCGCGCCCGTCGACCTTGGTCGGGTTGCGGCCGAGCGCGATGACCTCGAGCCCGTGCAAGGTGGGGGTCAGCAGCGCGTGGTGCTGGCTGGCCCGCTTGTCTTGCAGCACCACGTCGCAGTCGGCGCGGCGGCCGAGCATGAGGCCGCGGGCGGGCACGCGCAGGCGGGCGCCCGTGTCGCGCACGAGCCAGATGGCGGGGCGCCCGGCGTCGAGGCCGGGGTTGTTGTCGGGACCGCTCATCGGCACCTCCGGGAGGGGCAGCTTGGCACGGGCGGGCCCGCCGCGCACCCGAGCCCCGCCGGCGATGACGAAGCCGACGCCGACCACGCCGACCTCGCCGTCCGGGGCCTGCGCAGCGCGCTGCGCGCTGCGGCGCGCCACGACGGCCAGCCCCGAACCCCGGCACAGCGCCCCCACTGCGGTCAAATCATGTCTCGGATCAGGGGGCTGCGCCTGGGCCGCCGCCCGGCCGCCGGATACCGCCGCAGCTCCACCCGGGGGTAACCTTGGATTGGGTGTCGACAGGCGGGCCTTTTCCGCCAGCCGAAGCGCCCGCGCGCCGGGCGCGGCGGGCCGACGCCCTGCGCCCGACCATCCCCCCTACTTGTTCAGACCAGGCCGCCGATGTCCGCGCACGTGCCCTTCCCGCCCGCCCGGCTGATGTTGCGGGCCCCCGCCGCGCCCCTCGACCAGCTGCTCGGCCAGCTCTGCGACCAGGTCCACACGGCGCCGGGCCTGCCCGAGGGTCTGTCGCCCGATGAGCTGCGGGCCCTGCTGCCCGAGCGCGTCGAGGCCGCCGACACCATCGCGCAGCACGGCATCTTCGTCAGCCTGCGCTTGCATAACGTCGCGGGCATCCGCCTCGCCTTCGCCACCCTGGCGCAGCCGGTGCCGCACCCCGCCTTGGCCGAAGGCCTGCGCTGGGTGGCCCTGGTGGTGAGCCCCCGCGAGCGGCCGGTGCAAGAGCTGCGGGTGCTCGAGCAGCTCCGCCAGCTCGGGGCCGACCCCGCCTGGCGCCGGTGGATTGACGAGGCCGAAGACGCGGTGGGCCTCGCTGCTTGGCTCGACGCCCGCCTGCGCGAAGAGGACGGCACGCTGACCGCCCGCGACTTGATGCGCCCCTCAATGGGCCGCACCGGGCCCGACACGCCGATACCCGCGCTGGTCAAGAAGATGGCCGCGCACGGCCTCGAAGCGGTGGGGGTGACCGACGACCAGCGGCGGGTCATCGGCCAGATCACCGCCCAAGACCTGTTCACCTTCGGCATGCCCGACTTCTTCCAGCAGCTGAAGTCCGTGTCGTTCATCCCCGACTTCGACCCCTTCGAGGCCTACTTCGCCCGCGAGGGCACCCTGGTCGCCCGCGACGTGATGGGCACGCACTTCTGCACCTTGCCGCCCGAGGCCACCCTGCTCGAGGTCGTCTTCGCGCTGACCGTGCAGGGCCACCCCAAGGTCTACGTGGTCGAGAATGACGCGCTGATCGGCGTCATTGACCGCATTCGCGTGCTTGACCGCATCCTCAGCCCCTGAGCCCGCCGGTCGACCGCCGCCCTACCCTCTCGCCCGCGCCGCGCGCCCCCCACCGACGGGCCCGCCGCGCGCCATCGAGCCCAGATGATCGCCGCAATCACCATCTTCGTCATCACCTACCTGGTGATCGCCACCGAAAAGGTCGACAAGACCGCCGCCGCCCTGCTCGGGGCCGCGGTCGCGGTCTCGACCGGGGTCGTGCCCTACGAGGTCGCGCTGCACGCGGTCGACCTCAACGTGGTGCTGCTGTTGGTGGGCATGATGCTCGCCGTCAACGTGCTGGCCAGCACCGGGGTTTTTGAGTGGGCGGCCATCTCGGTGGCCAAGCGGGCCGGCGGCGACGGCCGCAAGATCTTGCTGCTGCTGCTCGCGCTCACCGCGTTCCTCAGCGCCTTTCTCGACAACGTGACCACGGTCATCCTCGTCGCGCCGATCACCATCCTGCTCTGCGAGCTGCTGGTGCTGCCGGTCGTGCCCTTCTTGGTGCTCGAGGCCCTGGCGAGCAACATCGGCGGCACCTCGACCCTGGTCGGCGACCCGCCCAACGTGCTCATCGCCAGCAAGACCGGCATGGGCTTCAATACCTTCCTGATCAACCTGGGCCCGCCGGTGTTGGTCATGGCGGCGGTCGGCTTGGTCGCGGTCCACTTCGTGCTCGGGCCCCGCTACGAGGTCAGCCCCGCCCTGCGCCAGCGGGTGGCCAGCGCCCAGCCCACCCGGGCGATCCTGCACCCGCAGCGCCTGCGCCGCGCCCTGGTCGTGTTCGCCTTGATCATGGTCGGCTTCTTCGCCAGCCACGCGCTGGGCCTCGAGCCGGGGGTCATCGCGATCGCCGGCGGCCTCATCATGGCGGTGGCCACCGGGGTCGACCTGCACCAGGCGCTCGAGAAAGTCGAGTGGAACTCGGTGCTCTTCTTCATCGGCCTGTTCATGATGATCGGCGCACTCGAGCACCACGAGGTCTTCACCCAGCTCGGCCTGCAGATGATCGAATGGACCGGCGGCAACTTCGTGGCCACCGCCCTGCTCGTGCTCTGGTTCTCAGCGGTGGCCTCGGCGGTGGTCGACAACATCCCGCTGGTCATCGCCATGCTGCCGCTGCTGCAGGCGATGGTGCCCGTCTTTGGCGCCCAGATGGGGCTCGCCGACGACCCGGCCGCGCTCGAGCTGCAGGTGCGCCAGCCCCTGTACTGGAGCTTGGCGCTCGGCGCCTGCCTCGGCGGCAACGGCTCGCTGGTCGGCGCCTCGGCCAACGTGGTCATCGCGCAGATCGGCGCGCGCAACAAGCACCCGATCAGCTTCTTGGCGTTTACGAAGTACGGGCTGCCGACGATGCTCGGCACCCTGGTGGTGGCCACGGGGTGGGTGTACCTGCGGTACTTGCACCAGTGGTGATGGGCCGGCTGCACGCCGTCCTCGACGATAGCTACTCGCGCTCGATCCAGACCCGCTGCACCAGCGGGGCCCAGGCCTCGAGCAGCGCCCGCTGCTCGGCGTTGGGCGCGAGCGCGGGGCCCTGCAGCACGAGCTGCGGGGCCAGCTCAGGCGGCGCCTGCAGCAGCGAGACGCCGCGGCGCCGGCCGGCGGCCTCGGCCTCGATCTGCACCACCGCCGCCGCCCGCCCCGCCGTGTAGGTGATCTGGGCGACGCCCGCCGCGTCGGTGCGGCCCACCTTGGGCAGCTGGCCGTCACCCTGCACGAGGCGCAGGCTGAGCGCGGCATCAGCCACCGGGTAGCCAAACTCGTCGAGGGCGAGGATGGTCAGCAGGCTGCTGCTCACGCCGTCATTGGGCAGGCGCCCGCGGGTGGGCAGCAGCACGAGGTCGCGCACGGGGTTGCCCGCGGCGGGCGCCCGCAGGCTGGCGACCACCTCGACCGGGCCGCGGCCGGTGGTCGAAAATGGCGCGGTGTACGTGCCGTCGCCGTTGTCTTTGACCGGCCCGGCCAGCTTGGCGCCGGCCAGCTTGAAGTCGAGCGCCCGGCCGCTGAGGCCCGCGCCATCAGGCCCGGTGACCCGCGCGGTGAGGGTGAAGCCGGCGGCGTCTTTGGGCAGCCGGGCCGGCTCGGTGCTGAGCTGCAGGCCCGACGCCCGCACCGGCATGAGCTGGGTCTGCACCGCGGCGACCCGCTGCTCTTCGCCGACCACCCGCGCCTCGAGGCGGGCCGGGGTGGGCGCGCCCACCGCCGCTGGGGTCCAGGTCGAGAGGTAGACCCCGCCGCCCTCGTGCACCGGCGCGCTCAGGCTGCCCAAAGACGCGCTCAGCTGCAGGGCCGCCGACGGGTCGGGCGCGCCCGCCGGCGTCACGACGAAGGCCCGCACGGGCACGCCCACCCGGGGGTCGCCGGGCAGCCCGCCCTGCACGGGCAGCAGCTGCACCCGCGGCGAGGTGTTGGGCGGCAGCGGCAGCTCGAGCTCGCCGGCCTTGGCGCAGTCGAGCGCGCGCTGGGTGACCGAGGCGAGGCCCGGCGGCACGGTGACCTCGACCTTGGCCTTGCCCTTGGGATCAGCGGTCACTGGGCCATACTCGCGGTCGCCGGCCCGCACCAGCACCTTGCAGCCCGGGCCCGAGCGTGTGTCGAGCAGCACCTTGGCGGTGACCGGCACGGCCAGCTGGCCATAGGTGCGGCCCGGGCTGCGCCGGTCGACCACGCCGATGAGGGCGGTGTGGGGCTGGCCTTTGGCCGGCGGCAGGTAGAGCGCGAGGTAGCGCCCATCGCCCATCGGCGTGATGTTCTTGACCTCGCCCGAGTTGCTGGCGAAGGCGAGATCGGCCCCCTCGCGGCTGGCCACGGCCCCGCCCTTGAGCCGCAGGCTGATGTTCGCCTGGGGGTCACGCCCGAGCACCAGCGCGGCCGGATCGACGCCCAGCTCGACCTGCTGGTCGAGGGGCGGGGTGATCGGCATGCTCCAGATCCGGTCGATCTTGGACTTGTCGGGCAGCTTGCCCTTGAGCCGCAGCTCGACCGGGGTCTCGGCCTGGACCGCCGGCGGGGTGTAGCGGAAGCGGTAGACCCCCGGCTGGGGCTCGCTGAGCGCCTCGACCTCTCCGGTGGTCGCCTTCACCTCGCCCACAAGGCCGGTCATCGGGCTGCCGTCGGCCGCGAGCAGCAGCACGTGCAGGTCCAGCGGGCTGAGCCCATCGCCGAGCAGCTCGCCCACCGGCAGCAGCTCGATCACCGGGGCGGAGAAGCCGACGCCGATGTCTTGGGCCGCGGCGGGGCGGGCGACGCCCATCCAGAGGAGCGCGGCGAGGGCGGGCCCGAGGCGGCGGGCCGGAGAGGCGGTGGACATGCGGGCTCCGGGGGCGGGCGCCCCGCATATCTGGCGGAGGCGCGCGGGCGCGCGCGGCGCTGACCGCGACCCCCGCGCCGTAGATCGGCCGGCCGCTCCGCCACGTGCCGCCGCCATATCGACGACACCAACGCACAGCAGGCCACTCTCACGCAGCCTGCATCCTTGGCACGCGCCTTGCTTCACCCCGCTCGTCCGCACGGACAGCCCCCGCACCGCCGCGCAGCCGGCCCCGAGGTCCCCCATGAGCCGCTCCTTCGCCGCCCTCTCCGTCCTCGCCTTCGCCCTCGCCGCCTGCGGCGACAAGGACAGCGCCGACAGCGGCGAGCCCCTCGCTTGCACGCAGATCGCCGTGACCAGCGTCAACCTCACGGTGCTCGACGCGGCCGGCGCCCCGCTGGCCGCGGCCCCGGACGGCTTCTTCGCCCACTTCTCGATCGACGGCGGCGCCGCCCAGCCCTGCGAGGCCTGGTCGACCGCCGAGTCCTTCGCCTGTGGCATCGAGCAGGAGGGCAGCTTCCTCGTCCAGATCGGCGTCGATGATGTTGTTCACGACGAGGCCGAGGTGGTGGTCGAATCGGACGAGTGCCACGTCATCGGTGAAGCCCTCGAGCTGCAGCTCGACGGCTGACACCGACCGACACGGATTCGGCTCGGATGCGCACGAGGCGAGGTGACGCACCCGAACACCGACAGCCGAAGCCTTCGCGGCGAGCCCCCTCATCGCCCACAGCAGCAGCGGGTCGCGCCGGTTTCCGGGGGGTTTCCAAAGGGGGGCCTTTGCGGGCTGGCGCGCGGCGCTGCCATGCGCCGCGCGAAGCCTGCCCGCTGGCCCCACTTTGGCGGGGGATGCAAGGGGCCTCGCAGGCCCCTTGCCC
>JAEUKK010000141.1 GCA_016792625.1 Deltaproteobacteria bacterium
GCCGGCACCTCCGCGCGCGCCCGAAGCGCCCCGGGCCGCACCGCCGGCGGCTGAGCCCCCGCGTGCGCCGCCCCGCGCGACCCCGCCGCCCCGCGCGCCGGAGCCCGCGCCGCCGCCCCCTGCCGCGCCTGCCGCGCGGCCGCCGCCGACCCTCGCTGTCTTGATCGTGCAAGGACTGTTCATCGGCGCCCTGTTTGGCTTGATCTTGGTCGCCGCAGGCGGTCTTTTTCTGTTCTTGCGTTAGACGCGGCCCGCCGCTGCCGCTCCACCCCGGGGGCCACCCCGTGGGCTGGGCGCGCTGCCGACCCCCCGCTCCACCGCCGCCCCAGCGCTGCGCCGCCCGGCGCAGCTCCCCGCCGGCCTCTCGCTGATCCAGCCCACCTCCCCGGTGGCGCTGCACCCCTCTCGCTCGGTCCCCGCCACGGGTCCCCCCCGGTCCACCGACATGAAGGCTCTGCTCCGTCCGATCGCGACGCTGCTCTTTGGCGCGTCCGTCGCTCTCCTCGCCGTCATCGCGCTGCCGATGGTCCCCATGACGGGCGCCGATCCGAGCGTCGAGGTGGTGACCCTGCCTGCGGCCGCCGACGACGAGCTGGCCGCGCTCGACGCCGCTGCGGTCGCGGACCTCGATCCGCTCGCCCAGCCGGATGATGGCAGCGTCCCGGCCGAGCCGCCTCCCCCTGAGGATGAGCCCCCCGTCGAGTGGATCGAGCACACCATCGCCCCCGGTGAGGCGTTGGGCCGCATCCTCCCGCGCTGGGGCATCCCTCCCCAAGAAGTGTGGGAGGCTGCCCGTCCCCACGTCGATCTCAACAAGGTCCAGGCCGGCAAGGTGCTCCGCCTGCACCGCGGCGCCGATGGCACGACCGTCGACCGGCTCGAGTACGCCCTCAGCCTCGACCGCACCCTGGTGGTCGAGCCTGACGCGCAGGGCGTGTGGCGCGCGACCGTCGACGTGGTGGAGTACGAGCGCCGCGAGGGCCTCCGCTCCTTCACCGTGAACCGCTCACTGTGGGAGGCCGCTGTGCAAGCCGGCCTCCGCCCCGCCGACATTGTCGCGCTGGCCGATGTTTTCCGCTATGATATCGACTTTAACACCGAGGTCCGGCAGGGCGCCCGGGCCGAGCTGGTGGTCGAAGAGCTCTACGTCGACGGCGAGCTGCGGCGCCTGGGCGCGCCCCTGGCCGTGCGCTTCCACAACAACGGCAAGCAGTACGTCGCCATCCGCTTTGAGGGCGCCGACGGCGAGGCCCGGTACTACGACGCGAGCGGCCACTCCCGCAAGCGGCCCTTCCTCCGCTCGCCGCTCAAGTTCTCCCGCGTCACCAGCGGCTTTTCGCGCAACCGCTTCCACCCCGTGCTCAAGCAGGGCCGCCCACACTACGGCGTTGACTTTGGCGCGCCCGAGGGCACGCCCATCTACGCGGTCGGCGATGGCGTGGTGAGCTGGGCGGGGCCCAACGGCGGGCACGGCCGCTTCGTGAAGCTCGACCACGCGGGCCCCTACGACAGCTCCTACAGCCACATGTCGCGGGTCTCGGTGAAGAAGGGCCAAAAGGTCCGCCAGGGCCAGCTCATCGGCTACGTGGGCAGCACGGGGCTGTCCACCGGCCCCCACCTGCACTACCAGTTCTGGGTCGACGGCCGCTACGTGAACCCGCTCACCGTCGAGCTCCCCAAGGGGGGCGAGCCGGTGCCCGACACGCTGGCCCCGGCCTTCGCAGCCCACCGCGAGATGATGCTCGCCCGCCTCGACGGCGGTGAGGTGCAGCCTGCCCAAAACAGCACCGCGGTCGCTGATCTCGCGGAGTAGGGCGCGCGCGGTCCGGCCCTTTGTGCGGCTGCTGGCCCTCGGGCTGCTGGTCCTTGGGCGCCCTGGCCCCTCCGCCGCCGGGCCCCGGCCTGCGGGCGCCCGCCCGGCCTGGGTCGGTGTCCCGGACGGTCCGGCCCGGGCGGTGCTGCGCGCAGCGAACGTCGGCGACCTCGAGCAGCGCGATGGGCACGCCATGCTCATCGAGGCCGACCCCGCGGCCCTCGCCCGCCTGCGCGCCGCGGGCCTCTCGGTCTGGGAGGCCGCCCCGCCGCCGCCTGCTGGCCGTGACCCGGCGGCCCTCGACGCTGCCCTCGCGGCGCTGGCCGACGCCCACCCAGGGCTGGCCCGGCTGGTGACCCTCGGTGAGAGCGTCGAGGGCAGGCCCATCCTCGGTCTGGTGATCGGCGAGGGCGCCGGTCCGCGCACGCGCCTGCTCGGCGCGCACCACGGGGATGAGGCCATCTCGGCCGACCTCTGCCTCGCGGTGGCCGCCGCCCTGCTTGTGCGCGCGACGACCGATGAGGCGGTGGCTGCCCGGCTGTCGGTCGGCGAGGTCTGGATCGTGCCGCAGGTCAACCCCGACGGGATCGCGGCGGGCACCCGGCACAACGCCAACGGCGTCGATCTCAACCGCAATTACGGCGAGCAGTGGCGTGACAGCGAGTGGGCCAGCGGGGCGGGCCCCTACTCCGAGCCCGAGGTCGCCGCGGTTCGTTTGTGGTCCTCCACACGGGCGTTTGGCGCAGGGCTCTCCGCCCACGCGGGGGCGCTCAACCTCGGCTGGGTCTTGAATTGGACCACCGCGCCCGTGCCCGAAGCCCCGACCCTGGAAGAGATCGCGGTGGACTACGCCGCACGTGTGGATGATCCGACCTTTTGGATCACCAACGGCGCGGACTGGTATGTGACCTACGGCGACACCACCGATTGGGCCTACACCCGCCAGGGCACCTTCGACTACACGCTCGAGATCAGCGCCGACAAGGCGCCCCCCGCCGCCGAGGCAGCGGCGCGGGTCGAGGCCCAGGTCGATGCGGCGCTGGACTTCTTGCTCCAGCCGATGGTGGGCGCGCGGCTCGTCGACGCGCGCTCGGGGCGGCCGATCCCCGGGCAGCTCACCGCGGGCGCCGGCGCCCCCTTCGCCGCGGGCCCCGACGGCGGCGCCTCCCGTCCCGCCCGCGCGACCCGCTCGGTGCGCTCCGCCCAGGCCAGCGCGCCCGGCTACGACCCGCTGGACGTTATTCTGGACGAGGATCTCCCCCTGACCGTCGCCCTTGAGCCGGGGCCGCGCGGAGAGGGGCGGGCGGTGCTCTGGCCCGATGGGCAGGTGGAGGGCGCCCTCGGCGGCCGCGTTCGCCTGCACCGCTTCGGAGAGGCCGTCGTCGAGGTCAACCTGGACGATCCGGCCGCATTGGTCGCCGCGGCCCTGCTCCCCGGCCCCTGGGACGTGGAGCAGCCCGGCGGCCGGGTGCACCCCCGCGGCTTGCTCGTCGCCCCCGCCGGCCGGATCGCGCTGCCGATGCAGGTGGCGCTCGACGAAAACGGCGTACTGCTGGATATTGGCGGCGAACTGCCCCCGCGCGAGGCCTACCTTTTCTCGGGCGCGGATCGGGCCTGGGCGCCCGTGCAGCTGCGGGCCGAGGCGGGGGGCTATCGGCTCACCGCTGCTCAGATTGACGATCCTGACGCTGATCTGCTCGTGATTGCCGGTGACCAGCTCGGCCTGGTCGCCGCGGTCGGGCGCGCGCCGGCGGTGCTCGGCGGGCCCGCGACCACTCTTGAGGCGAACCGCGGGGGCCGCTTCTCGGTCTACGGCTGTGCGGCTGCGCCCGGGCTCCTGCCCTGGGGCGCGCTGGTTAGCCTCGCCCTCCTCACCCTGCGCCGGAGCCACCCGTGCCCCACCTCTCTCTCCCGCGCGCCTCGACGGCGCTGATCTTTGGGCTGCTGCTCGGCTGCGACCGTGAGGATGTCTACGGCAAGGCCTCCTTCACCGAGAACGTCGCCGAGGCCTACGACGAGTGCGACAAGTCCGAGATCGACTTCCTCACCGCCAAGCACGACCTGCGCCTCGCTTTTGAGGCCTGTGGCAGCAACCACTTCGGCAACGTGGCGTGGTCGCCCAACGGCACCTTGGTCTATTTCCAGCTCACCCACGGCGGGCACGTGCTGGTCGCCGAAGAGAAGAACATCGAGACCTTGCCGACCGAGACGCCGGCCGGCCCGGCGGCGTGGATCCGCGACAACCTGCTGGCCATCCCGCTCAAGCCGCTGGGCGAGGCCCCGCCGCCGGCCGGGGTCAGCTCGGGCACCATCCCCAAGGACAGCTTCCGCCTCGCGCTCTATGACCGCGGCGCGAAGACCCTGCAGATCGTCGCGCTGCCGCTGCGCGAGCCCGACCACTTGGCGCCCTTTGGCGACGGCGCCCAGCTCGTGCTCACCGGCCTCGGCGAAGACGGCGTGCGGCGGCCCTACCGCTTCCACCCGGGCACGGGCACCCTGGAGCGCATCCTGCCCGGGGTCAGCTCCGACAAGCTGACCGATCTCGTGTACGTGCCTGAGGCCGATCTCGCGAGCTGGTCGAACGGCGAGCGGGTCGAGCTGCTGCGCATCTCAGACGGCAGCAGCGTGCGGGTGATCGACGGGGTCAAGCGGGCCATCCCACACTTCGACGGCCGGTACGTGGCCTTGGAGCTGGATGGGGCGCCGATCAGCACCTTCGACCAGACCACCTGGAAGGAGATGAGCCCCGAGGCCCGCGAACGCGAGATGAAGAAGACCGAGAAGTGGGCGAAGAACCTGCCGGATTGGGCTCCGCGCGAGACGGTGCCTCCTGAGCTGCACATCCTCGACCTGCAGAAGGATCAGCGCCTTCGCATCGCCGCTTGGTACGGCGAGGACTTTGAGTGGCTCCGCCCCCGCCCGTATTGGACCTCGCAGATCCTCTGGGGCGTCGAGGGCAAGCAGCTCAAGCGCAACGTCGCCTTCGTCGACCTGCGCGAGAAGCTGCGCATGGCCGACGCGGGCGACGTCCCCTTTGGCCTTGAGCGCGTCAACCTCGACGGCACGCCCCTGCCCAATGGGGCGGGTCTGCCCGCTGGCGGGGCCCCCGCGCCGACGGCTAGCCCCGAGGCGGCGGCGCCCGGGGCGGTGAGCCTCAGCCCGGCGCCGGCCGCGCCCACGGCCAACCCTCCCGCGGCGCCGGCCGCCGCGCCCTGAGGTGAAGGCGGCGCGCGGGTCGGGTGGCTCGACGCGCCGCGCTCTTGACGCTGGCGGCGCGGGGCGCCTTCCGTATCGCCGCTGATACGTCCCCCGTATGATGGATGATCGTTGATACGGTCCCCCCGAGGGTGATGACGAGAATGGCGTGCGGATGGGGTGGTTCTGGTTGGCACGGGTCATGCAAAGAGGCCCGCGTACCCCGGAGGACCCATGCAGAGCCCGCGCCCCACCGAGACCCCGCGCCCATCCACCACCACCGTCGACCAGCGCAACCAGCTGATCATGGAGTTCTACCCCATGGTCCGGAAGGTGGCCTACCGGATGGCCCGCCGCTACCCGCGCTGTGTGGACGCCGACGACCTCGTGCAGATCGGCATGACCGGCCTCATCGACGCCGTGGAGCGTTTTGAGCACGACCGCGCCCAGTCCTTCGCCGCCTACGCGCGGATTCGCGTCCAGGGCGCCATTGTCGACGAGATGCGCAAGAACGACTGGGTGCCGCGCTCGGTCCGCGACCGCGCTGGCCGCCTCGACCGGGCCCGCGCCGAGCTCAACGACCAGCTTGGCCGCGCGCCGACCAATGATGAGCTGGCCCGCTTCATCGGCGTCACCGAGGAGCGCCTCGGCGAGCTGCAGCGCACCGCCGATGTGCGCGTGCTGGTCAGCACCGAAGAGGGTGATGAAGACGAGGGCACCGTCGGCGACACCCTGAAGTTCGAGGGCGCCTCGCTCGACGACATCGTGTGCAGCCGCAGCGAAGATGACGGCGTGCGCGTCGTCCTCGGCGAGCTGCCCGACCGCGAGCGGCTGATCGTCGAGCTCTACTACTACCAGGACTACACGTTCAAGGAGATCGCCGAGGTGCTCGGCGTCACCGAGAGCCGGGTGAGCCAGCTCCACACCCGCATGAAGCGGCGGATCAAGGAGAAGCTCGACGAGGTCCTGCAACTCGGCATGTGAGCGACCCGGCGCGGGGGCTCAGCCGCTCGGCGACAAGCAGCGGCGGAGCTCTTCGGCCACCTCGGGGCTGTAGCGAACACCGGCCGCCTCGGGGCTGCCGCAGCGGTCGATCCCGTTGATCTGAACGCAGGGGTTCAGCACCCGCCCGTCGGGCGGCGGGGTGCCGGTGAGCCCGATCACGCAGGCCTTGGTGCCCCGGACCGACTCAAGCTCGACCCGGAAGGACTCGATGCGCAGGTCGAAGCGTGAGGCCAGCGTGCTGCGGTACCGGGCCAGCGCGGTGGTCAGCGGGGCGAGCTCGTGCAGGGCGACCAGCTCGCCGGCGCCGCCGACGGGCCGGGGCAGGGTGCCCGGCAGCAAGTTCAGCCGGATGCGGCCGATGTCGTCCTCTTCGTCCCAGTACACGGCGACGTTGGCCCGGCCGCTGACCCAGGGGGCCAGATCGGTGGCGAGGGTGGTCACCGCGTCCTGGGTGGTGAAGAAGCCCTGGTAGAGCGGGCCGACGCCATGCCACACAAAGACGAGGTCGGCGATGGCGCCGGGCGCGGTCGCGCGCGCGGGCGGCGGCGGGGCCTGCGCAGAGGCGACCGCTTGGGCCGCGGCCTGGGCTGCGGCGGGGTCGGGCGGCGGCGGGCCCGGCGGCGCGTCGGGGACCGCGGGCAACCGGTCACCGCCGCAGGCCGCCAGCACACAAAACAGCGCCCAGAAGGGCGCTGCAGACCACCGGGGCGAACGCTCGCTCAATCCGACAGGCCGTGGCGCTTGCGCACCTCTTTGAGGGCCCGCTCGAGCGCAGCCTCGTACTCGACGCTGTCTTTGCGGACGTTCTTGATGCGCTCTTCGGCCTCGGTGCGCAGCGCCGCCTCGTCGACGTCGAAGCGCTTCACGATGGCCTGGATGCGCTTGTACAGCTCGCCGTCCTCGGCGAAGACCTCGTCGACGAAGCGCGAGATCATGAAGTTCTCCATGAACTGGCGCGCGAGGTAGCCCTCGACCTTGTTGTTCAGCGGATGGTCCCACTGGTCGGCCAGCTCTTGGCGCACCTTGCCGTAGCGCTCGTAGGGCAGGTTCAGCGCCGCCATGTGCTCCTTCACCGCGTCACGGAGCTGGTTGTCGCGCCGACGGTACTCCTCCATGATGGCGATGAGGTCCTTCTCGGCCTCGGGGCGGTTCTCGGGGTCGACCTCAATCGCCCCCTCGTTCACGAGGGTGCTCACCACAGCGTTTGCGATGGTGGGGATCCGGGTGTTGTAGAGCTTCATGGGGCCTCCGATGTGGCCGAGCGCCGACGATGGGGGCGCTTAGCCCGGCGCTCCGGCCAGCGCGACCTCGTCAGAGGCGGGCCACGCCCCTCGCTGCTTACTGAAAACAGCGTACAGCAGGCTGTTGCTCGCGTCGCCCCGCGCGGGCGGGCGTGGGGCGACTGAGACAGTCGGGCAACATGCGCCGCGCGAGCGACCGCTCAGCCCGCGGGGTCTTCCAGGTCGACCAGCTCGGTGGCGGTGAACAGCCCGTCGATGGTGCAGGGCGGGTCGAGGGCGACCGTCACGGCGATCTCGGCGTCGATGGTGCGCTGGTCGTCTTCTTCGGTGACCTGACCGTCGCCGCTCAGGCTGCGCTCCACGCCGCTGACCTCGAAGCGCCCGGCGAGGCGAAGCTGCCCCTTGCTGTCGACCTCACCGTCCACCACGGCGTCCTGGCCGAAGTCAAAACGCAGGTCGGCGCCGGCGCCGCTCACCTGCAGCGGGCCGCGGGCCCAGTCATCGATGAGGCCCGCCTGCCCGTCGCAGCCCGAGGTCCCGGTGACCTGCACGTTGTAGCTGCCGGCCACCTCGACTGGGGGCAGCGCCTCGCCGCCCGAGTCGCCCTTGCCCCCGCAGGCGGCGAGCGCCGCCGCGAGGGTCCACACCGCGGCCCTCATAGGCCCACCCGGGCGCAGGCGCGCTGGACCATGGGGGCGGTCAGCGGTTTGGGGGCGCTGCCGGTGAGGAGGGGGAGGGTCCGCTCGGTTTGTGGGGTCAGCCGCTCGGTGATCTTCTGCTGCAGGAAGTGGGAGAGCGCCTCGTCCACGCTCTCGCCGTCGAAGCGGAGGGCGTCGCGCAGCACCCCGCCGTCCCGCAGGCCGAAGGTCCAGCCGCTGCCGGCCTCGATGTAGACGTACTGCTGGAAGTGCCCGGCGAGGTGGGGCGCGAGGCTGCGCGGGGCCCGCTCCGGCGTCGGCGCCGCAGGTGGCGCCGGAGATCGCGGCGCAGGCGGCGCGCTCGGCGGGGCTGGGGCGCGCGCCGGCGTGGGCGCGGCCATCGCGGCGAAGGGGTCGTCGTCGAGCATCATGGGCGCCGACGGCACCGCGGGGGTCGATGCGATGGGCGGCGGCGCCGCCGACGAGGGGGGTGGTGGGAAGCTGACCCCGCTGTCGCCGCCGAAGGGGTCCCGCGCCGCGGGCGAGGGCCCCAGCTCAAGCCCAGCGAAGGGGTCGTCATCGTCGCCAGCCGCTGCCCACGGGCTGGGCGCCGCGGCCCGCGGGGCGCTCGGCGCAGGGGCCGGGGCGCTGCTGAGCGGGGGCCCGAGCGCGCCCAGATCGTCGTCGAGCAGCATCGGCGCGCTCGGCGCGGGCGCCGGGCGGCCCGCCGCGCCCTTGGGCTGCTCGTGCAGGGCCGGGCCCTGGTCGGGCTCGTCGTCGGCGAACGGATCATCGAGCAGCGGGTCGGGGGCGGGCGCCGGGGCGGGCGTCGGGGCGGGCGCGGGTGGGGTCGCAGCGGGCGCGGGGCGGGCGGCGGCGCGCGCGGGGGTCGGGGCGGGCGGGAAGCCGAAGACGCTCACGCTGGGCGCGAGGCCGCTCCCGGTCTCCTCTTCGTCGGCCGCGAAGGGGTCGCCGGCGAAGGGATCGGCCGCGAAAGGGGCGGCCGCAGGCGCCACTTTGGCCGGCGCGGCGGGGGGCGTGGACGGGGGCGCGGTGGCCGGCTCATCGTCCTCGCCGGCCCAGAGCAGCGGGCTCGGGCCGGGCGGGGGAGGCACCGGCGCCGCTTCGGCTTGTGGGCTCGGCCGCGGCGCGGGGGCGGGCCTGGGCGGGGTCGGCGTCGGGGGCAGCGCCGCGCTCGGCGCGGCGGCCGCGCGAGGCGGCGGCGCGGGCCGGGGCTGGGCCGCCTGCCGGTCGCTGATCGGCTCGGCGGATGGGCGGGGGGCCGCGCGCCCTTCGCGTGGGGGCACGGGGCCGCTGTCCTCGGCGAAGATGTCGACGTCTCGCCGGCTGGCCGCGGGCGCCGGCGCGGCCCGACCCAGGCGCTGATCGGCCCGGGCGAGCTCGGTGAGCTGGCCTGCGGTGAGCAAGCGCAGCTCGGCGGCGGCAGATCGGCCCGCCGACTCGCTGAAGGCGACGGCCACCAGGGCATGTTCAGCGCCCTGCGCCCAGTAGGCGAGCACAGGCAGGGCGGCGAACTCCCGGTCGGTGCCGTGCACCGCCCCACCTTCGCCCCGGGTGTGGGCGGCCTCGCCCCGCTTGCGGGCCCGGTCGAGGGTCACCCGCAGGAATGACCCGCTGCAGGCGATCCCCTCGCTCTCGAGGCCGCTCGCCCCGTGGCCTGCCCGGCGCTCGAGGGTCGGATCGGCGAGCAGCTTCCCCACCTTGCCGCTGCCGGCGAGGGCGAGCGCGGTGGCCACCGCCTCACCGCCCAGGGCGCTGTGCTCGCCGTCCGTTCCCCCGTCGACCACGCCCAGCGCGAGCCCGATCCCGACGGCGCTGCCCTCGGGCAGGCGCAGCTCGGCCTCCTCGGGGCCCACGGCGAGGGGCGCGCCCGGCTTGAGGGCCTCGCGCAGCGCGAGGGCCTGGCGCAGGGCCAGCTCGGGGGTGGGCCATGCGCAGATCAGGTGGTCGCCCCGCCACTCCCGGACGGTGGCCCCCACCTTGCGGCAGTGGGCCTCGAGCGCACGGTCGAGGCCCCAGGCGGCCCAGGCCCGGGGGCCCAGCGCTTGCGCGAGGCTGGCCCGCAGCTCGCTCAGGCGCACCGCGAGCACCGCGGCCGGGGCGCTCTTCGCGTCGGGGCGGGGCACGAGCAGCGGCCAGCGGGCGTCGGCGGGCAGCGCCCCCCAAGGGCTCGTCGTTTGGGCCGCCTCGACCTCGATGGGCAGCAGGCGGTCGATCAGCGCGCTGATCACGTCCCACTCGCCCAGCGCGCGGCCGAGGGTGCGCCACGCGGCGGCGAGGGCGCCCCGGGCGCCGGGCTCGGTCAGCGCCTTGATCGTCTGCTTGCCTGCGCCGGCGGCCTTGAGGCCCTTCTCGCCGAGAATGTCGTGCAGCAGGCTGATCAGCGCAGGCCCGCCCTCGGGGTGCAGCAGGGGCTGGGCCGGGCCGCCCGCCTCGCCGAGCAGCGCCACCACCGCCTGCTCTGCGCCGGAGCCGCCGCCCGCGGCCACCGCCGCCCGGGCCTGGGCGAGCGCCGCGCCCGCGGCCGGCCCGAGCTCGGCGAGCAGGGCGGGGCTGACCTGCAGGCCAAGCGCCGCGCAGGCCGCGCCGAGGCCCTCGGCCCCGCTGAGCTGCTCACGATCTACGCACAGGATCAACGGGTTGGGCAGCATGGTCCGCAGCAGGCCGCCGCCCTCGACCGGGGCGCCAGCGTGGCCGAGGAGGCCCACCGCGGCGGCGATCCGGCTGCTCAGGGCCCAGGCCACCGCCCGGGTCGCGGCGCCGCGCGCGGCCGGGTCCAAAGGGCGCAGGGCGTCGGCCACAGCGGCGGCCTCGGCGCGGCGCTCGGCGGGCACCCAGGGCAGGCGGGCCGCCGGATCGAGGCCGCGGATCAGCTGGCGGCTGAGGGCGGCCACCGACAGCGCGGGCACGAGGTCGGCCCGCAGGCCGGGGCGGGCCACTTGGCTGAGCTGGTCGAGCAGCGTGCTGACCAGCGGATCGGCGGCGGCGGCTTGGCCCGACTGGCCCTCGAGCCCGGCGCTGCGGCCTTGGGCGTGGGCGGCCAGCGCCTCGCGGACCACCGTCAGCGTCGGGCTGAGCAGCGCGCCGAAGGTGCGGACGGGCAGCGCGGCGGTCGGGGCGCCATCGGGCCCCGGCAGCGCCACCAGCGCCGGGGCCTGCGCGGCGAGCGCGGGCACCCAGCGGGTCGCCGCCTCGGGCTCGCGCACCCAGAGGCAGCCAGAGAGGAGGAGCACCAGCCGCTCGTCGATGTCCATGTCTGCACCGCGGGCCCGGATGAGGCCAGGCCGCCGCGCCTCGGGGCGCAAAGATTGGGGGGGATCCAATTGGTCGCACAGGGGGCGGCCCGGGTCCACCGGCGGGCGAGAGCGGGCCTTCAGGCATGCTCCGGAGAGAGCTGCCCCGTAGTCTGGCGGCGCTCGCCCGCCCCTTGGGGGACCTCCGCGGTCGCGCGGCCTAAGCTGCGCGCATGGCCGCCACGTCCTCCGCCCTCGTCCTCGCCGCCGGCGGCGCCCGCCGCATGGGCTGCTGCAAGGCGCTGTTGCCGGTGGGCGGCCGACCGCTCCTGCTGTGGCACCTCGACGTGCTCGGCGCCGTGGTCGACGAGGTCGTCATCGTCACCGGCGCCTACCTCGACGAGATCAACGCCGCTGTCGCTGATCACCCAGTGAGGCCACGGTGGGCGCACAACCCGGACTGGGCCCAGACCGACATGGCGGCGAGCCTCAGGCTCGGGGTCGAGGCCTGCCGCGGCGAGCGGGTGCTCTGCCTGCCCTGCGATAGCCTGCCCGCCGCGAATGACGCCCTGCGAGCCCTCCTCGGCGCTGCGGGCACCGTCGCCCTCGGCCATCGGGGCGCCCCGGGCCACCCGCTCTGCGCCGACAAAGCTGCGCTCCGCGCCGCGGCGGGCAGCGGGGGCCTGCGCGCGCTGCACCCGGCGCTGATCGAGGCGGGCGACGGGCGATGTTTGGTCAACCTCAACGCACCAGAGGACATTTTGGCGTTGTCGGCCCTCGGGGTCGCGTCATGAGCGGGACAAGTCGGGCGGCTCACGCGACCCTCGCCGCGCTGCTCGGCGCGGTGGCCGCCTGCGGTGGCGCGGGGGAGGGCGACTCCGCCGCAGACGCGCCCACCCGCTGGGTCGACCTGGACGAGGACGGCGCCAGCGCCGAGGTTGACTGCGATGACGCCGACGACAGCGTCGGCCCCGACGCCGAGGAGCGCTGCCTGGACGGCGTCGACAACGACTGCGACGGGCTCATCGACGCCGAAGACCCCGGCTGCCTGCCCGCCGGCGCGCCTCAGTCGGCCTCGGCGAAGACCGCGGCCAGCTCAGCCAAGCGGTCGGCGAAGAGGGAGTAGTCGAAAACGACGACCCCGCGGGCGCCCTCGGCGCGGGCGGTGCGGATGCAGTCGACCAGCTGCTCGAAGGTGATGGTGTTCCCGACCCCCGCGACCACGGTGCCGGGCGCGTTGTGGGCGATGTGGTCGGCGACCAGGGTGCGAAAGTCGAGGCGCGCGCCCGGCGTCGAGGTGTTCGGCCAATAGATCATGGGCATGATCGCGTCGGCCGCCCCGGTGGTCGTAAACGCGCGGCTGTCTTGGTAGTAGTCGAGGTTGCCCTGGCTGACGCTGCTCCAGCCCCAGTCGTTCTCGTAGATACCCCAGACCGCCGCGCTCACCGGGAGGGTCACGGCGTCGTCGACCGCCTGCACCGCTTCGACCACCCGGGCCCGCTGCCAGTCGCCATAGCTGAGGCCCTCGTCGTCGGCCGCGTAGGCCGCCTCGCTCACCGCGTCATGCGACATATCGCTGGCCGGGTAGCGGATGTAGTCGAGGTGAACGCCGTCCACGTCGTAATGATCGGCGATGTCTGCCGCGACGTCGGCGATGCGCTGGCGCACCTCGGGGTGGCCAGGGCTCGCGTAGACATAGGAGCTGTTCAGCGCCATCGGCGTGCCGTCGGCGCCGGCGACCAGCCAGTCGGGGTGCTCGAGGAGGGCGTGCCGCGGGCTGCTCTCGATGGGCGGGCTCGTGCCCTGCCAGAGCGGCACCGCGTTGATGTAGGCGTGGAGCTGCATGCCCCGGCCGTGCGCGACTTCGACCGCCACGGCGAGCGGGTCCCAGCCCGGGTCGCGGCCGAGCGTGCCCGTCAGCCGCTGGGCCCAGGGCTCAAAACTGCTCTGGTAATAGGCGTCGTAGGTGCCCCGGCACTGGAAAAAGACGGCGTTGAAGCCCGCGTCAGCGACCTCATCGAGCACGCGGCGCAGGTCGTCTTCATCGGACCAGACGTAGCGGGTGATCCAGATGCCCCGCACCTCATCGGGGAGGGTCGGGCCGGTGGTGCCGCCGTCCGCCCCGCCGTCGGAGCCGCCGTCTCCACCGTCTGTTGCGTCATCTCCGCCATCGGAGCCGCCGTCGGTACCGCCGCTGTCCGCCGAGCCTCCACCCCCGTCCGCGGCGCCGTCGCCGGTCGCGTCGCCCGCGCTCTCGCCCGAGTCGCCCCCCGCGGGGCCCTTGCGGACCTCATCTTGAATCGGGACGCAGCCGGTCAGCAGGGCCACCGCCGCGACCCGCCGCTTGCGGAGCAGCACCGCCGCCGCCCCGAGCAGGGCCCAGGCCCCGGCGGGCGCCGCGCTCATGCAGCCACCCTTGGGGGCGCTTCCCCCATCCTCTGCCTCGTCATCGGCGCCGGTGTCGGTGGGAGCGCCGTCGTCCACGCTGTCCCCGTCGTCTTGACCGTCGTCCCCATCGTCCCCATCGGGGAGCGCGTCGGTGGGGCAGGCGACTGCGCGGGCCTCGGCCCCGCCCACGCAGAGGGTCGGGCGGATGCTGCTGCTCCCGATCCCGGCGTGGGAGAGGGCGATCAAGTAGGCGCCGGCGGGCTGCTCTTCGAGATCGATGAGCAGCGGGCCCTCGACTGAGGCGCCGATCAGGGGCGCCCCCACCGGCCCGTCGGTGCCGCCGCCCTCCACCGGCCAGACCTCGAGCCAGACGCCCGGGGCGCCCTCGTCGAGCTGCAGCGCCAGGGGGCCGCCCTCGTGGATCACCCGGTAGTAGAGCGCGGCCAGCGGGTAGAGCCGCTCGTCGAAAACAGCGGCAGAATCGGTGGAGACGGGCGCGCTGCCGCTGAACATGACCCCATCGAGCTCTGCGCCGAAGGAGAAGCTCGGCTCGGCCCCCGCGCGGCGGCCGCTGGCGAGGTTCCACGCGGCGAAGATGGGCCACTCTTCTGCGAGATCGAGGCCCCAGGCCGCGGTCGCCGCGAGCAGGGTGTCGAGTCTGGCCTCGTCGCCCAGCTCCTCGGCCGTCTCGAGGAGGCCGACCATCAGGCCTTCGTCGCTGCGCTCGACCAAGTAGGCGAACAACAAGCCGACGCCGTAGGAGGCCGCGGTGACCGTGCCCGCCGGTGGGCTGTCGAAGGGCCGGGCGAGGTCACGCTGGTAGGCCCCGCAGAGGCGGAGGAAGTCCTCGACGCGGGGGTGGAAGAGGTGCTCGGCCCAGACCGCCCCGCCCTCGGACATCCAGACCGGCAACACGCTGATGTAGGCGAACTGCACGCCGTGGAAGAGCTCGTGGCTGGTGAGCACGGCCACCGCGTCGGCCAGCGAGGGGTAGCCGTAGCCGGCGAAGTCGTTCTCGATGAGCAGGTGGCCGGCGCAGACGCGGTCGCTGCAGCGGTCGACCGCGAATTGCCCGTCGGCGAAGCCGCCAAAGTCCACGAGGTAGACGTCCAGCGCGTCGCTCCCGCCGAGGGGCTCGAGATCGAGGGCCGACTCGGCCAGTGGAAGGCGGAAGCCGAACGCGCGGTAGACATCGAGCACCGCTTCGCTGCTGAGCGCGACCTCTTGGGCGAGATCGGGCACGCCGTCGCCGTCCTCGTCGCCCGCCAGCGCAGCGTTGGGCCCGCTGCGGCTGTAGTGCACGCGGACCAGGCCCTCGGGGCTGTCGATGCTCGTCACATCGTCGGACGAATCATAGGGATGCAGACCGCCCCCCTCGGTAGGGCGGGCGGCTTCGGCGACGCGGGGGAGGAGGGTGAGCGCGCCGCACAGCGCGACGGTCGCCTTGAGGGCGGGGCGAAGGGGGATGGGCATGGGGCCTCCAGGGGGCGAGCCTAGCCCGCGGGCCGGGCGGGCGCGCTATGCCGCGGGGCATGTCCATCGTCCTGCGCGGCCTCTTCGCCCTGATCCTCCCCATGCTCTGCCTGCCTGCGGCGGCGGCGCCTGCGCTCGCTGCGCCTGCTGCGGCGCCCGCTGCTGTGGGGCCTGGGGGCCTTCGTTTTGACCCGGCGGTGGAGCCCCGGCCGCTGGGCGGCGACCGCTTCCACTTCGCCGGCGCCGACTGGGATGTGCTGCCCGGCGTCGTCTTCAGCCTCGTGCCCGGGGCGGTCGCGCCGGAGGGCGCCGTACACCTCGGCGGGCCGAGCTGGCGCCTGCCCGCCGCGGACGCCGCTGACGCCCTGCGGAAGGCCCGCCTGCTCGGGGCTGATTTTGCAGCGAACGGCGTGGAGCACGTCTTTCCCGACGTGGCGCTGCCCAAGACCCCGGCCCAGGTCGACGGGGTCAGCTTCGATGATCCCGACTACGGCGGTCAGTGGTACCTCGAGCTGCTGGGCATGGAGCAGCTCTATGCCGTCAGCGAGGGCGATCCGGCGGTGCGGGTCGCGGTCATCGACTCGGGCATCGACATCGGGCACCCTGACCTCGCCGATGCCGTGGTCGAGCCCTACGACGCTTTTGCCGACGACGAGGACCCTTCCCCCGACCCGGGCGACAGCTGCGCCGGCAGCAGCACAGCCATCTGCGATGTGCACGGGACGGCCGTGTCTGGCGTTGTTTTGGCTCGTGCCCACAATGGCGCGGGCATCGTGGGGCTCTGCCCGCGCTGCACGCTGGTGCCCATCCGCTTGCTCGGCGACGGGGTCGGCGCGATGTCGGCCGATATCGCGGCCTTTGAGCACGCCATCGCTGCAGATGTGGGCGTGATCAACAACTCGTGGGGCTACACCCGCCCGGTCAGCGCACCTGCGCCGCTGGCCGCGGTCATCCGCCGGGCCCAGACCGAGCCGCGGGGCGGCAAAGGCGCCTTGGTCGTCTTCGCCGCAGGCAACGACGATCGTGAGCTGCGCGATGACGAGCTGACCGGCCTCGACGGCGTGATCTGCGTGTCGGCCACCGACCGCTACGGGGCCCCCACCAACTACACCAACAGCGGCGACAGCGTCGATCTCGCCGCCCCGAGCGCGACCGTGACCATCGCACCGGAAGGCGGGAGCACCGAGACCTTCGGGGGCACCAGCGCCGCGGCGCCGGTGGTCAGCGGGGTCGCCGCCTGGGCCCTCTCGGTCAAGCCCGAGCTGACCGCGGTCGAGCTCGGGGCCCTGCTCGTCGAGACCGCCGCGCCCAACGCCTTGGTCACCCGAGACGCCGCCGGTCACCACGCGGTCTACGGATATGGGCAGATCGACCCGCCCGCTGTGCTCGCCGCGCTCGAGGCAGGGGGCGGGCCGGGCGGCGCGGACACGGGGGCGGACGGCACGGGGGCCTCCGAGGAAGGCGGGGCGGCGCCGGGCAAAGGGGGGGGAGGCGGCTGCTTCACCGCGAGAGGTGCGCCCCGCGCGTTTTTTGCGGCGGGCGTGGCCGCCCTGCTCTGCCTCGGCCGTCGCCGTCTCGGTGGACCCTCGGCCCGCGGCGGGTCATAGTGCGCCGGTCAGGGCCCGCAGCGGGCTTCGCAGCAGCTTCAGCTCCACGGCAGACCTTCGGGTCGGCGGCGCTGCGCGCAGCATGACCGGTCGCTCCGCGGCGCTCCCGCGACCCGACCTGCAAGGATGGCGGAATGTGGTGGGTTTTGGTGGGCACAGCGCTGGCCGGGGACGCGGCCGATCCCGTGCGCGCGGCGGTGGACCAGGCGAAGGCCAGCGCGGGTGAGCCGGTGCTGGTCCTCGCGGTGGGCGAAGAGGCTGAGGGCCTCGCCGCCGCCGCCCTGAAAGACCTGGGCAAAGAGCAGCGCATCGTCCGGCTGCCGACCCTGGGTGACCTCGCCGCCGAGTCGGCGAAGGCCCTGGTCGATGCCGGCTTCCGCTGCGGCGTGCGGGTCAGCGCCGAGGCCGGCGCCGCCAAGGCCGAGCAGCTCGGCGACTGCAGCCCCAAGCCGGTCGCCGCGCCCGCCGCGCCGGTGGTCGCCGCCGGCAACGAGGCGCTGAAGGCCCAGATGGAGGCCTACGCCGCCCGTCGCCTCGAGGTGCGCCCCCTGCCCAAAGATCCCAAGGCCTTCGACGCGCCGAAGTGGGCCGTCTACGAGGGCAGCGGCGCCATTTTGAGCGCCCGCCGCTTCGCCGAGCTGGATCGTGACCAAGAGCTGCTCGAGCGCCTCGACACCGACCTCTTGGCCGCCGAGAAGCGGCGCCGGGTGCTGCTCTGGTCGGGCGTCGGCGTCGGCCTCGCCTCGGCCCTGCCGCTCGCCTTCGCCCAGCCCGGTGAGCCGGCGCTCAACCGCAACCTCACCGGCACCACCTTCGCGATGTTGACCTCTGGCGCGGCGCTCGCGCTGATGTCGCCGCTGAGCAACCGCGCGGTGGCCGAGCGCCAAAAGCACCCCGGCAACTACATGAGCGAAGACCTCGCCACCCGCAAGGTCGAGGCCATCAACCGGGTGCAGCTCCAGATGTTGAGCGCGCCTGCGGCGGCGCCCCCGCCGGCCGCCGCTCCTGCCGCGCCTGCGGCTGATCCCTCCGCGGCTTCGGGCGCGGCTGCCGCGCCTGCTCCTGCGGCCGCTCCGCCTGCCGCGCCTGAACCTGCTCCGGCTCCTGCGCCCGCTCCCGCTCCGGCCCCTGCGCCCGCTCCCGCTCCGGCCCCTGCGCCCGCTCCGGCTCCGACCCCGGCTCCCACCGCTGCGCCCGCTCCGAACCCTGCGCCTGCGCCGGCTCCGGTCCCTGCTCCGCCTCCGGCCCCAGCTCCGGCGCCGGCTCCGGTCCCTGCGCCCGCTCCGGCCCCAGCGCCGGCTCCGGCCCCTGCGCCCGCTCCGGCCCCTGCACCGGCACCCGCGCCGTCCCCGGCTCCATCCACCCCCTCCGCGCCCGCCCCGGGCGTCCTCGGGAGGGCCGGCTGATGGCCCGCCGCTCCGCACGCTCCCCCTCCGCCCGCGCCCTCGCCGTGCCCCTGCGCCTCGTCGCGGGCTTGGCGGCCGCCCTCGGCCCGGCCACCGCGCTCGCCCAGGCCTACTCGGCCGACATTGAGCTGGTGCGCCCGACCTTCTCGACCGGCAGCCTGCCCGGCGTCGACAGCGCCCTCTTTGATGAGCCCGGCACCGTCCGCGGCGGCTTCATGCTCCAGTATGAGCAGAACCCGCTGCTCGTGTACGCCGACAACGCGCTGGTCGGCTCGGCGATCAAGAACCGCGCGATGCTGCACGGCGGCGTCAGCTGGGACATCAACCGCAGCGTCTCGCTGCGCGCGAGCCTGCCGCTGGCGGTGCAGTTCGACACCGACGTCGGCGACATCGCCTCAGACGGCGGCCTCGTCGGCGACCTCTTCGTCGGCGGCAAGGTCAAGCTCTACGGCAGCCGGCCCTTTTCGGCGGCTCTGCGGGCCGATGTGGGCATCCCGTCGGGCTCCAAAGAGATCTGGATGGGCGAGAACAGCTTCCGCGGGGTGTTCGGCCCGACCTTCACCAGCCGGGTCGGCCCCTTTGACATCCTCGCTGACGTCAACGTGATGGGCCGGCGCCCGGTCGAGACCACCCTCGATCTGGTCCTCGACTCTGAGCTGTGGACCTCAGGCGGCGTGCGCTACCACATTTGGCGCAACCGGGCCTCGGCCTCGGCCGTGCTCATCCAAAAGCAGGGTCTTTCCTTTATTGGTGACGGTGGGGCCGAGACCTCGACCGAGGCGCTCGGGGCGTTCCAATACAAGCCGACGCCCAACCTTCAGCTCGACTTTGGCGCGGGCAAGGGCCTCAACGACGGCGTGGGCGCCACCGACATGCGCATGTTCGTGGGCATGACCTGGATCCGCTACAAGCCGGAGCCGCCGCCCCCCGAGCCGCCGAAGATCATCGAGGAGACCCCCGAGCTTCCGCCCGAGCCGCCGCCCGAGCCCGAACCCGAGCCGGAGTGGAAAGAGGACGAGCTCGCGCGGATCAAGGGCGAGCAGATCGTCATCCGCGACCCCATCGAGTTCGAGTTCAACACGAGCAACATCCTGCCCAAGTCGCTGCCGACGCTGCAGTACGTGGCCGATCTGCTCAACGAGAACTGGCACATCGGCCACCTCGTCATCGAGGGCCACGCCAGCGCCGAGGGCAGCGACGCCTACAACTACTCGCTCTCGCTCGAGCGCTCGCGCAGCATCTGGGAGGCGCTCATCCGGGGCGGTGTGCACCCCGACCGCATGAGCTTCCGCAGCATGGGCGAGACCGTGCCCAAGACCGCGGGCACCGACGAGGCCGCCCTCGCCGAGAACCGCCGCGTCGAATTCAAGATCATCAAGCAGTACGAGGGCGACGAGCGCCCGCCCGAGTACCGGGGCAACGTGCGCCTGCCGTGGAACGGCGAGGCGATCAACGTCAAGGCGCCCGTCGCGCCGCCTGCCCCCGAAGAGAAGAAAAAGTCGGACGCAAAGCCCAAGGACACTGAGCTGGAGGACTTCTTCGAAAAAGCTGAAGAGTCCGACGGCGCCGGTCAGGGAGGTCGCCAGTGAGCCAGCCCCGCCCCCTTCGCGCCCTGCGCGCCGCCCTCGTGGTGGCCGCGGCCTTGGCCCTGACGCCCCGGCCCGCCGCGGCCCAGGCCTGCTTCAACGATCTCGTGCAGGACCTCAACTGCAACGCGATCGAGGTCTTTGACGAGGCCGCGGTCGATCTCAGCAACCCGACCTGCCTCGACACCGTGGACGGAGACGGTAACCCCTACCCGAACGCGGACTATTACTACGATTACAACAGCTTCGGCTGCAACATCCCCGTCGAGGCCTTTGACGCCGACGGGGACGGCCTCGGCGGCGGGCAGATCAGCTACCCGATGGACGCTGAGGTGCCCGAGATCGTGATCCAGCTGGTCTGCGACAACTGCCCCGACATCCCCAACAATGACCAGACCGACCAGGACTGCGACAACGTCGGCGATCCCTGCGACAACTGCGTCGAGGTGTTCAACCCGAGCCAAGCCGACCCCGACATGGACGGCATCGGCAGCGACTGCGACAACTGCCCGACGGTGCCGAACCCCGACCAGCTCGACTCGGACGAAGATGGCCTCGGCGACGCCTGTGACAACTGCCCGCTGGTCTTCAACCCGAGCCAGGCCGACACCGACCGCGACCGCGTGGGCGACGAGTGCGACAACTGCCCGGTGACCAGCAACGAGGACCAAGAGGACTCGGACGGCGACCTGGTCGGCAACGTCTGCGACAACTGCGCGGTGGTGCCCAATGAAGACCAGGCCGACGTGGACGGCGACGGCATCGGCAACGTCTGCGACAACTGCCTGGAGAGCTTCAACCAAGACCAGGCCGACGCGGACGCCGACCTCGTGGGCGACCTCTGCGACAACTGCATCGACATCGAGAACAATGATCAGCTCGATGTAGACGCTGACTACATCGGCGACGTCTGCGACAACTGCCCCGCGGTCAGCAACGAGCTGCAGGTCGACGGCGACTTTGACGGCACGGGCGACGCCTGCGACCTGTGCAAGGGCCTCGCCAACTACGACCGCCTCGACACCGACGGCGACGGCCTCGGCGACGTCTGCGACAACTGCCCCGACGTCGAGAACCCCGATCAGCTCGACACCGACCGCGACTTCCTCGGGGATGTCTGCGACATCGACCCCTACGTGCTCGGCGGCGGCTGCAAGTGCTCCTCGGGGGGCGCCTCGGGCGGGCTGTGGTTGGGCGCGGCGGTGCTGGGCGCGGCCTTCCGTCGACGCGGCAACCGGCGGGGTCAGGGCGCGGCCCGCTGAGGGCACCCGCCGAGCGGCCGGGGCGGTGACCGGCCCTCGAGGTGGGCCCCGTGGGGCTCAGGCGCTGAGCGGCCCCAGGTCCTCGGCGCGGCGGCCGGCGAGCCTGAGCAGCGCGCCGCAGGCCAGGGCGCTCAACGGCAGCAGCAGCCAAGCCGGGGCGCCGAGCCCCGCGGGCAAGGTGCCGAGCAGCACGCTGATCACGCCGCCGGCCAGCGCGTAGGGCAGCTGGGTGCGCGCGTGCGCGCCGAGCTCACAGCCCGAGCCGGTCGCGCTGAGGATCGTGGTGTCAGAGATGGGGGAGCAGTGGTCGCCCCAGACCGCCCCCGAGAGCACGGCGGCGGTGGTCACCATGGCGACGCTCGGGTCGACCTGAAAGGCGAGGGGCACGGCCAGGGGGATGAGCACGCCCATCGTGCCGAAGCTGGTGCCGGTGGCGAAGGAGATCACCGCGCCGATGAGGAAGACGAGGGTGGGCAGGCTCCAGCCGGGCACGCGGTCGCCGAGCAGCCCGATGACGAAGTCGGCGGCCTTGAGCTCGCCGATGACCTTCGACAGGCCCCACGCGCAGAACAGCACCGCCAGCGGCTCGACCAGCTCGCGGGCGCCGTCGAGGGCAGCGTGCAGCGCGCCATTGAGGTCGAGGGCTCGGGAGGCCACGGTCAAGCCCAGCACGAGCAAGAGGCCGGCGATGCTGCCGTGCAGCATGGCGTCGTAGCCGTCGGCGCCGCCGATGATCTCGAAGAGCGCCGCCCTCGAGGTGGCCTTGGCCGTGCCCTGCACGCCGATGGAGATCGCGGTCACCGCGACCATGGCCCCGATGGGCACCACGGCCAGCCAGAGCGAGCCCGCTGCCCCCGCTTGGGGCGCGGCGGCCTGCTCGGCGGAGGGCTGGCGCAGCGCGCGGCGCTCGGCTTCAAGCATCGGGCCAAAGTCCCGGCCGGTCCAGCACACGAGGCCGGTCATGGCGATCGCCACCCAGGGGTAGAAGCGGTAGCCCAGGCCCTCCATGAAGAAGCTGTAGGCGTTGATCGGCTGCCCGGCGGCCTTCAGCGCGTCGGCGATGAGCCCGACCTCAAAACCGATCCAGGTGCTGACCAAGGCCACCGTCGCCACCGGCGCCGCCGTGCTGTCGACGATGAATGCCAACTTCTCGCGCGAGATGCGCAGCCGGTCGGTCAAGGGGCGCATCCCCGCGCCGACCACGAGGCAATTGGCGTAGTCGTCGAAGAACACGATCATCCCGGCCAGCCAGCTCGCGACCATGCCCGATCGACGCGAGGTCGCGCGCGCCGCAACCCGGTCGACCAGCGCCCGGGTGGCCCCAGAACGGCCCGCGACGGCGACCGTCGCCGCGATGAACAGCGAGAACAGCGTCACTTTCACGTGCCCGCGATCAGCGATGGTGTCGATGATCAGGGGGTCGACCACCGCCAGCAGGGCGGAGTGGGGGCGCAGGCCCACCAGGAGGGTCGCGCCCATCAACAGCCCCGCCCCGAGCGAGACGAGGACCTGGCGGGTCCACAGGGCGAGGCCGATGGCCAAGAGCACCGGGAGGAGGGAGAGCGGGCCCGCCACGCCCACCGCTTCGGGCCAGGGGGCGGCCTCGAGCAGCAGCGGGTGGAGGGGCGGTGCAGGGGGGGACATCGGCGCTCCTGGGCCTGGGCGGCCGATGGTGGTCCGGCGCGGAGGCCCGGGTCAAGCGCGGGCGGCGAGCGGGCGCGGGCGGATAGGCCGGGCGGGGCCGCGCACGCGGCGGGGAGGCGGCATGGGCGCGCGGTCGGAGCGAGCAGGGGGCGCGGCGCGCGCCACGGTGGCTGTGCGGCTGCGGAGCGGGGCGCGGGTGCCGCCCTTCGCCGAGCTTGAGGTCGGCGCCTTGCCGGTGCTCAACCGCCCGCTAGCGGCCCACCAAGAGCAGGCGCTCGCCGAGAATGGCCTGCGAATCGTTGATGAGGTGCCGGCTGACGCGCCGTGTGTGGTCTTCTCGGACCGCTGCTTCTTCAACGGGCCGGCCCTGCGCCGCCTGCTGGCCGCCGGCGGCCACGGCCGCGCCCAGCTCACCGATCTCGACTTCTGGCGCACCACGGGGCCGCTGCAGCCCAGCCCCGCGCCCGGGGTGCTCGAGCTGGCCCTGCTTCCCGCGGGCGCTGACCCCGAGCTGCGCACCGATCCGTGGGCAGGCCCCCTGCCGCTGCTCCCGCTCGACCTCGGCCTGCGCGACCTCGGCCCCGAGCTTCCCGCCCCGCACCCCAGCATGGCCCACGCCCTGCGGCCGGTGAAGATCGGCGAGGCGCTGGCCCACGGCCTCAGCCACTGGAGCCACCTGCTCCGCATCAACCAGCTCGGCCTCGCCGCGATGGGCGAGGCGGCCCGGGGGCGTTTTGAGGCGCAGAGCCCCGTGCGTCGCGCGCTGCAGGTCGCCGGCCTGCTGCTGCGGGCGGGCAGCGCCGACCCTGCGCGGGTGGCCGCGGCGCTCACCGTGCGCGGCCGCGGCTGCAAGGTGCACCCGACCGCGGTGGTCGAGGCCTGCCAGCTGGGCGAGGGGGTGGAGATCGGCGCCTACAGCGTGCTGCGCGGCTGTTTGGTGGGGGAGGGCGCCAAGGTCGAGGAGCACGCCACCGTGCTCAGCTCGGTGCTCGGCCCCGGCGCGCACGTGGGGCGCTACGGCTTCTCGAACCTGTGCGTGATCGACGCCGGCGCGCGGATCTCCAACGGGGGCGGCTACCAGGCCAGCGTGATCGGCGCGGGTGCCTTCATGGCCTGGGGCGCGACCGCGCTCGACATGAGTTTTGGCCGCGAGGTCATGGTCGAGCACGAGGGCCAGCTCGTCGAGAGCGGCCACCACCTGCTCGGGGTGGCCGTCGGCCCGCGCGCGGTGGTCGGCAACCGCGTGCGCCTGCAGCACGGTGTGATGGTGCCGGCTGACGCTGTTTTGGTTGGGCCCGCCGATGACCTGCTCAAGGGCTGGGGGCCCTCGCCGGTCGCCGACGGCCCGCACCGGGCGGTGGGCGGCCAGGCGACGCCCCTGCGCGCGCGGGGCCCCGCCGGCGGCTGAGCGGACGAGCCGCGCCGAAGGGGGAGGGAGGACGGCTGGCGGCGCTACGGGCGGGTCAGGCGGGCGGGCCGGCCGAGGGGCCGCGCCGGGCCACCGAGGCGATGCCGGCCGCCGTCGCGGGCACAATGCCGCGCTCGGTGATGATCCCGGCGATGAGCGAGGCCGGCGTGACGTCGAAGGCGGGGTTGCGGCCGGTCGCGCCCGCGGGGGTGGTGCGCACCCGCCGCCACACACCGTCGGCGTCGACCCCCTGGGTCCACAGCAGCTCGTCGGCGCTGCGCTCTTCAATGGGGATGTCTGCGCCGGTGGGGGTCGCGGGGTCGATGGTGGTCGTGGGGGCCGCGACGTAGAAGGGGATGCCGTGGCGCGCCGCGACCACCGCCGAGGAGTAGGTGCCGATCTTGTTCGCCACGTCGCCGTTCGCGGCGATGCGGTCGGCGCCGACGATGACCAGGTCGATCTCGCCGCGGGCCATGTAGTGGCCGGTGGCGTTGTCAGCGATGATGGCGTGCTCTACGCCCTCTTGGGCGAGCTCCCACGCGGTGAGCGAGGCGCCCTGGCCCCGCGGCCGGGTCTCGTCGACCCAGACGAAGGGCCGGCGCCCGGCCCGGGCCGCGGCGTAGATGGGCGACAGCGCGCTGCCCCAGTCGACAAAGGCCAGCCAGCCGGCGTTGCAGTGGGTGCTGACCCGGGCCCGCTCGCCGATGAGCGGGGCGCCGTGCGCGCCGATCGCCGCGCAGCAGGCCGCGTCGTCGTCGGCGAAGGCCTGGGCTGCGGCCACCGCGGCCGCGCGTGAGCGGTCGGGGGTGGTCTCGGCCAAAGCGGCGTGCAGCACGGTGTCGACGCCAGCGAAGAGGTTTTGGGCGGTCGGGCGGGTGGCCCGAAGCACCGCCGCGTCGGCCCGCAGCTGGTCGAAGTAGCCGCTGTCGGGCGCGAGCAGGGCCGCCTGGGCCACGCCCAGCGCCCCGGTAGCGCCGATCGCGCCCGCGCCGCGCACGGTCATGTCGCGGATCGCGCGCGCGGTGTCGGCGGGGGTCGCGCAGCGGCAAAAGGCCAGCTGGTGGGGCAGCAGGGTCTGGTCGATGAGCACCACCACGCTGCCTTCGAGGGTGACCGTGCGGAGGTGTTGGCCGTGGACGCGCATGGGGGCTCCGGGGGGCTCAGGCGGGGGCGGCGCCGCGGCCGAGGCTGGGCTCACCCTCGGCGGGGTCGACCGGGGCGATGCGCCCCTCTTCCCCGCCGCGGAAGCGCAGCCAGCCGAGGTAATTCTCGCGCCACCACTCGCGGAAGTTCATGTGGGCCGCGCGCCCCTCGGCGAGGTGGCGGTAGGCGCCGTCGGTGTACTCGCGGCCGGTGAGCCAGTCGCGCACGCAGAGGGCGCCGTGGTCCCACAGGGCGTACTGGGCGCTCGAAAAGGTCCAGCTGCCGGTGTTCACGTAGCGCTGGCCGGTGGGCAGGGCGACCACCCCGGGCAGGTGGCTGTGGCCGGTGATCAGCACTTGGTAGGGCAGCAGCGGAAGGCCGCGGCTGACGCCATCGTAGAGCATGCCCGCGTCGCCGATCTGGTTCTGCGTCCAGTAGTAGACCATGGTCTGCAGGCCGCGCATGGCCTCGGGCTGGCCCAGCGCCGTCCACATGCGGTCGGCGAGATCGACGAGGTTGGCCCACTTGTGGAAGGTCCAGAAGGCCATGCGGTTGGCCCGGGTGTAGAAATTCTCGATGGGCAGGCGGATCCAGGTCTTGAGCACCCGCTCGACCATGTGGTGGCCCATCGTGTGCACGTGGGTCTGGTCGAGGTTGGGGCCGATGTGCGGGTCGTACTGGTAGCCGTGCTGGACGAGCACCTCGTCGCCGATGAGCAGGCTGCTGCAGACCTCAAATCGCAGCAAGTCTTTGAACAGCGAGATGTCGTAGTCGTGGTTGCCCCAGAGGTAGGTCACGCCGTTGGACTCGGCGAGGCTGCACAGCTCGCCCATCAGGCGCGCGTGGGCCTTGAGCACCCGGCTCATCGAGAAGGCCTGGTGGAAGTCGACCGCGTCGCCGGCGATGACGAGGTGGGCGCCCTCTTCGCGCACCTGCTCGAGGAAGCGCATCAGCTCGCGGTCTTTGCCCAAGAAGATGTCAGAGCGCGTGCCATCGCCGAGGTGCAGGTCGCTGACGATGTAGATGCGCTGATCCGCCGAGATGCGGTGGGTGATCTCGAGCGGCTTGGGCCGGGCCCAGGTGAACATGTCCATGCGCGCTCCGCGGCCCGCTGCGGGCCGCTCCGAGCTTGCCCCGGGCGGGGGGCGCGTGCCAGCGCCCCGAGCGGTTAGCCGCAGCCCGGGCGGCTCTTCGCCCAGGCGGGCTGCCGCCGACGGACAGGGTGGACGATGGCGGGGACGAGAGGAAAGGGCGGCGGCGCCCATGGTGCGGGCGATGATCGGGGGCCGAAGGCGCCCCAGAAGGGCGGTGGGGGCCGCGGGCCCGGGCCGCGCGCAGGCGGCGGGGGCGCTCCTGCGGGGGGCGCGGGGGCTCCAGAGCGGCGGGCGGGCGGGCGTGGCCCTGGCCGCGAGGCCGACCGGGGGGAGGCCCAGGGCGCCCCGCGGGAGGACGCCCGCGGCGCGTCCGGGCGGGGCGGCGAGCGCCGGGCTGGGGCCGGCCCCGAGGAGGGCAGGCGGCCCGCGCGCGGGAACGACCAAGGCCAAGGTGGCCCTCGGTCGAAGCCGGGCGGCCCGCCTTCGCGCGCCAAGGAGCGCGGGGCGGGCGGTGGCGGCCAGCCGGGCGGTCCGCCCGCGCGCGGCGGTGATCGCCGGGAGCGGGGCGCCGCCCCGGGTGGTCCGCCCGCGCGCGGCGGTGATCGCCGCGAAGGGGGCGCCCCGAAGGGCGCGGGCGGCCGCGGGCCTGATCGCGGCGCGG
>JAEUKK010000145.1 GCA_016792625.1 Deltaproteobacteria bacterium
GCCCCCGACGGGCCACCGCGGTGGCAAGCTCCACCTGGGTCGGCGGGCCTCGGCCTGGGGCTGGTCCGTCCTGCCCTACGACCCGCCCGGCCGCGCCCAAGACGGCCTGCAGGTCCAGATCGAGGGCCGGTACTGAGGCCCCCGACACCGACCGGCCTCCGCTGCCCCCGAGGAGTGCGATGAGCGAGAACAAGCTGAGCAACGTCCCCCTCACCGGTGGGCTGGGCGCTTCCGCCAACCCCCACCGGCTCAGCCCCGCGCCCGGCTCTCCCGAAGAGCTCGGCGCCTTCGCCCGCCTCCAGGCCCGCCTGCCCCAGCTCTTTCACACCGTGGGCACCGACGAGCGCGCCGAGCACACGGTGGTGGTCGTGCCGAGCCTGTCGATGGATCCGCGCGAGCTGGCCAAGGTCAGCGGGGTGCACCACTACGAAGAGCGGCTGCTTTTCTACCTGATGCTGCTGCGCCACCCCCGGACGCGGGTGATCTTCGTCACGAGCCAGCAGCTCTCCCCCACCGTGGTCGATTACTACCTGCACTTGTTGGCCGGGGTGCCGAGCTCCCACGCCCGCAAGCGCCTGCTCCTGCTCGACTGCGCCGACGCGAGCACCAAGCCGCTCTCCGAGAAGCTGCTGTCGCGGCCCCGCTTGCTCGCCCGTCTGCGCGAGGCCATCCCACACAACCACAGCGCGCACCTCGTCATTTTCAACAGCAGCCCGCTCGAGCGCACCCTCGCCGTGCAGCTCGGCATCCCGCTCTACGCCAACGACCCCGCGCTCCAAGACCTGGGCACCAAAAGTGGCTGCCGCGAGGTGTTTCGCGAGGCGGGCGTGACCTTCCCCGACGGCTTTGAGCACCTGCGCAGCGCCGACGACATCGCCGAGGCCCTCGCCGCGCTGAAGACCCGCAACCCCAGCCTGGGCCGGGCGGTGGTGAAGCTCAACGACGGCTTCTCGGGCGAAGGCAACGCGCTGTTCTTCTTCCGCGGCATCGACGGCAGCAGCCACGCCGAGCGCCGGGCCCAGATCCGCGAGCGCTTGCCCGGCCTGCGCTTCGAGGCCCCCGCCGAACATTGGGAGAGTTTTGAAGAGAAATACCAACAGATGGGCGGCGTGGTCGAAGAATTCGTCGAGGGCGAGGGCAAACGCAGCCCGTCCTCGCAGTGCCGGGTCAACGCGATCGGCCAGCCGCAGAGCATCTCCACCCATGACCAGGTCTTGGGCGGGCCTTCGGGCCAGGTCTTCTTGGGCTGCACCTTCCCCGCCGACCCCAGCTACCGGCTGGCGGTGCAAGACGCCGGCCTGCAGGTCGCCAAGGTGTTGGCCAACAAGGGCGTGATCGGCCGCTTCGCCACCGACTTCGTGAGCGTGCCCGACGGGCAGGGCGGCTGGACGCACCACGCCATCGAGGTCAACCTGCGAAAGGGCGGGACCACCCACCCTTTCCTCACGCTGCGCTTCTTGACCGACGGCTTTTACGACCAAGCCTCGGGCGACTTCCGCACCCAGACCGGCACGCCCAAGTACTACTTCGCCTCCGACACGCTGCAGCACGAGGCCTACAAGGGCCTGCTGCCCGATGATCTCATCGACATCGCGGTCTACCACCGCCTGCACTTCCACGGCCCAACCGAGCGGGGCATCGTGTTCCACTTGATGGGCGCGCTGTCCGAGTTTGGGAAGCTGGGCTTGGTGTGCATCGGCGACAACCTGCAGCAGGCCCGCTTCCTCTACCGCAAGGGGGTCTCGACCCTCAACCGCGAGGTGGGCATCGAGCCCACCCCTCCGGGCGAGCCGAGCACCCACTGAGGCAGACCTCCCCCCGCCTCCGCGTACCTCCCGCACCCGGTGGCCCTCCGCCTGGAGCCCTGCATGTCCCCCCGCCGCCTCCTCCCGCTGCTCCTCTTGGCGCTCGGCGCTTGCAAAAATGACTCGGAGATCAACGCGCTGTCTCGCGAGCTCACCACGAGCTTCGCGACCTTCGACGCGGGCATGGTCGCGGTCAACGAGCGCGAGACGGTGCAGATCTTCCTGGGCAGCGTCGGGCGCGGCCCGGTGACCGTCTCAGCGGTCTCGGTGGAAGACGAGGAGCACTGGGAGGTCTCACCCAACTGGGCCACCACGGCCGGTGAGCTGACCCTGGAGGGCGGGACGCCCGAGAACCCGGACTATGGCCTGCTGGAGGTCATCTTCAAGCCCGACGCCGAGGCGCAGTTTCGCACGGTGCTGACCATCACCAGCAATGACACCGAGGTCGCCGAGCGCACCGACGAGGACCTCGGCGTCTGGAAGGTCGTGCTGCGCGGGATCGGGCGCTTCCCCTGCGCGCGGATCTACCCGACCGCCCATGACTACGGCCCCCGGGCCGCCGGCGGCTACTTCCCGGCCCTCTCGGTGGTCGAGAATTGTGGTGGTGTGACCGTCACCATCGCCGACTACGACGTCGAGGGCTCGGCCACCTTCTCGGTGCAGTCGGCCACGCCCTACTACCTGCTGCCCGGCCAACAGACCGAGGTCGACATCGGCTACGAGCCTGCCGGCGGCAGTCCGCCCGCGGCGGGCCGGGTGACCATCGACACCAACGCGCCCAACTTGGCCGAAGCCAGCGTCGAGCTCATCGGCAACGACTGCCTCGCCTCCGCCCTCCCCGCCTGGGACGCCGACAGCGACGGCTACCCGAGCTGCGGCGGCGACTGTGACGACGCCGACCCCGACGCCAACCCCGGCGCCCAAGAGCAGGCCGGGAATGGCAAAGATGACGACTGCGACGGCACCCTCGACGAGGCCGCCACGCCGCTCAGCGCAGACCTCGACGGCGACGGTTTCACCCGCGAAGACGACTGCGACGACCGCGACGCCGCGGTCGCCCCGGGCGCGCCCGAGCTCGAGAACAACCGCGATGACGACTGTGACGGCGTGATCGACCAGGGCACGCCGCGGGCCGACGATGACGGCGACGGCTTCTCCCCCCAGCAGGGCGACTGCGACGACGCCGACCTGCTCATCTTCCCCGGCGCGGTCGAGACCCAGGACGAGATCGACAACGACTGCGACGGCTTGGTCGACGAGGGCGGCACGACCTTCGACGACGACTTCGACGGGGCCGCCGAGTTCGAGGGCGGGGTCGAGGCCGACTGCGATGACCGCGACCCCTGGGTCTACGTGGGCGCCGCCGAGGACTGCGACGAGGTCGACAACGACTGCGACGGCCTCATCGACGAGGGCGAAGCCGATGAGCCCGACGGCGCGTGCAGCTTCTTGGTCGAGCGCGTCTCCAGCGCCGACAAGGGCGGCTGCGCGGCGACCGGCGGCGCGGGCGGCCTCGGCGCGCTGATCGGCCTGCTGGTGGCCGGCGGGCGGGCGCGGGGCCGGCGGCGGCCTGCCTGAGCGCAGGCCCGCGGTGAATCCCCGCGCTGGTGGCCTTGCCTCGACCGCACGCGGTGGCTAGGGCGCGGGGGTGCAAAAGAACGCAAGCATCCTCGTCGCCCTCTCCCTCACCCTCTTGCTCGCGCTGGGGCTCACCCTGCTCGGCGTGCTCCGCGAGCCCGGTGAGCTCGAGCACAGCTGGTCCGAGGCCAAGACCCTCGCCGCCGAGGGCCACCTCCAGCGGGTGATCTTCCAAGGCAACTCGGCCAACTTTGAGCAGAAGAAGGCCGAGGGCGAGCAGAAGCCCAAGACCTTTACGTTGACCCGCATCGAGTCCGATGAGAAAGAGCTCATCAAGATCCTCGAGCAGAACAACGTCACCTACACTGCAGTGCCGCCGTCTGACTGCAACAACGGCAACCTGCTGAACCTGCTCGTGCTGCTCATGATGGTCATGTTCTTTGTGACCATGACCCGCCGCGAGGGTGGCGTGCCGCCGGGCGTGGCGACCTTTGGCAAGTCCTCGGCCAAGCTGGCGCCCGAAGACGGCACCGGGGTCACCTTCAAAGACGTCGCGGGCGTCGATGAGGGCATCGAAGAGCTGCAAGAGATCGTGCAGTTCTTGCGCACGCCCAACCGCTTCACCGCGCTGGGCGGCAAGATCCCCAAGGGCGTGCTGCTGGTCGGCCCCCCGGGCACCGGCAAGACGCTGCTCGCGCGCGCCGTCGCGGGCGAGGCGGGCGTGCCCTTCTTCTCCATCTCTGGCTCGGACTTCGTCGAGATGTTCGTCGGCGTGGGCGCGGCCCGCGTGCGCGACCTCTTCCAGAAGGCGGCCGAGCAGGCCCCCTGCATCATCTTCATCGACGAGCTCGACGCGGTCGGTAAGGCGCGCGGCGGCAACACCCCGGTCGGCGGCCAAGATGAGCGCGAGCAGACGCTCAACCAGATCTTGGTCGAGATGGATGGTTTTGACGGCCGCAAGGGCATCATCATCGTCGCCGCCACCAACCGCCCCGAGACCCTCGACCCCGCCCTGCTGCGCGCGGGCCGCTTCGACCGCCAGGTCGTGGTCGACCGGCCCGACTTCAAGGGCCGCGAGGCCATCCTCAAGGTGCACGCCCGGGCGATGAAGCTCGCCGAGGACGTCGACCTCGCCATCGTCGCCCGCATGACCCCGGGTTTTGCCGGCGCCGACCTCGCCAACGCGCTGAACGAGGCCGCCCTGCTGGCTGCCCGGCACGACAAGAAGGCGATCGAGATGAGCGACATCGACGCCGCCGTCGAGCGCATCGTCGCCGGCCTCGAGAAGAAGAGCCGCCGGCTCAGCGAGCGCGAGAAGCGGGTGGTCGCCTTCCACGAGTCGGGCCACGCCATCTGCGCCGCGGCCAGCCCAGGCGCCGATCCCGTCCAGAAGATCAGCATCATCCCCCGCGGTGTGGGCGCGCTGGGCTACACGCTCCAGACCCCCGCCGAAGACCGCTACCTCATGTCGCGGGCCGACCTGCGCAACCGCATCGTGACCCTCTACGGCGGTCGGGTGGCCGAAGAGCTGGTTTTTGAAGACGTGACCACCGGCGCCTCGGACGACATCCGCAAGGCCAGCGACCTCGCCCGCCGCATGGTCAACCAATTCGGCATGTCGGCCCGCATGGGCGCGGTCGACTACGGCGGCGAGCACTACGGGCCCTTCTCGGGCGCGGGCATGGGCGGCCGCGACGTCGCGGTCAGCGAAGAGACCGCCCGCCAGCTCGATGAAGAGGTGCGCGGCCTGCTGGCCCACGCCCACGACGACGCCCGCCGCGTGCTGCTGGCCCACCAAGACCTGCTCTTCCGCATGAGCACGCAGCTGCTCGAAGAAGAGGTGCTCGACCGCGACGCCCTGGCCACCCTGCTCGCCGAGGTGCGGCCCCTGGCCAGCCTGCCCGAGCTCCCGGCCCTGCGCGCAGCCTGGGCGCAGCGTGAGCTCCCCGCCCTGCCGGTGCGGCTCGACAAGGCGCCCGTGTTCAGCCTGCCCGAGATCGACGAGGCCACCGACGGCGGCGAACCCCAGGCCTAAGAAGCGCCGAAACGGGCCCCTCCCCTCCCGTTGATGGCAGGGGGGTGGCGCCCACCAGAAGCTCCGGCCCGCCTTAGTCCTCGCGGAGCACCAGCGTGACCGGCGCGTGGTCCGAGGCCTTCTCGTGCTTGCGCACCTCGCGGTCGATCTCCACCGCGGTGGTGCGGGCCAGGACCGGCGCGGTCACGAGGTGGTGGTCGATGCGCAGGCCGTGGTTGCGGGCGAAGCCGCCGCCCCGGTAGTCCCACCAGGTAAAAGTCGAGCGCCCCCAGGTCTCGGGGTAACGCGAGCGGAAGGCATCCTGCAAACCCCAGGCGAGCAGCCGCCGGAAGGGGGCCCGCTCCTCTTCGGTGCAGAAGATCTGGCGGTGCCACTCGCCCGGATCCCAAGTGTCGCGGTCGGCGGGGCAGAGGTTCCAATCGCCGCAGACCACCAGCGGCTGGTCGGGGCGGTGCCGGCCCTCGACGTAGCCAGCGAGCGCGTCAAGGAAGCGCAGCTTGTGGTGCCACTTTGGGTCACCCAGCTCTTTGCCATTGACGACGTAGACGTTGATCACGCGCAGGCCGAAGACCGTGGCCGCCATGCCGCGGGCCTCGGGGTCGCCGTCGAGCGGCAGGCCGCGCTCGACGTCCTCCAGCGGGGCGCGGGCGGCGATGGCCACCCCGTTATACGTCTTCTGACCGTAGAAAGCGACGTGGTAGCCGGCGTCTTCGAAGAGCTTGGCCGGGAACTCTTTGTCCTGCGCCTTGGTCTCTTGAAGGCACAGCACGTCGGGCTGGGCCTTGGCCAGCCAGGCCGAGAACAGCTCGGCCCGCGCCCGGATGCTGTTGATGTTCCAAGTGGTGATCCGCATCGCTCCCTCCCAGTGGAGAAGGGGCCTTAGCCGATGTCGCGCAGCTCCTCATCCGCGCCCGACCCGCCAGTGAGGCCCGCCGCCGCCCCGAGGGCCGCCGGATGACCGTGCTCCGCCCATCCTCGCTGTGCAGCGGCGGGGGCATCCCCTTGAGGATGGCGCGGCACCAGCGCGAGCAGAGGCTGCAGGTGGGCTTTCCCCGCGGGGGCCTGCGCCTTGTCCACGCTCTCGGTGTCTGGTCTGCGCATATGGTGCTCGATGGGGGCCTCGCAGGTCCGGCGCCAAGCGCGGCCCCGCTAGCCGACCAGCCGACCAGCCCGCCGCCGCGGGCCGGACAATCCGCCCAGGAGCCGATAGGCGCGCGGCCGGAGGGGGCCCCATGTCTGCCATTGAGGTCGAAGGCCTGCACAAGTCGTACGGCGCCCACGTGGCCCTGCGCGGCATTGACTTCACCGTTCGCAGCGGCGAAGTGGTTGGCTTCCTCGGGCCCAATGGCGCGGGCAAGAGCACGGCGATGAAGATCCTCACCGGCTACATCGCGCCCAGCGGGGGCTCTGCCCGCATCGACGGGCGCGACGTGCTCGGTGACCCGATCGCCGCGCGCAGCCGGCTGGGCTACCTCCCCGAGCACGCGCCGCTCTACCTCGACATGCGGGTCGAGGATTACCTCACCTATATGGGCAACGTGCGGGGTCTGGCCCGCGCGACGCTGCGGCGGGCGCTCGACCGGGTGGCAGAAGAGACCGGCATCACCGCCCGCCTCAAACAGCCGATCGGGGATCTGTCCAAGGGGTATCGGCAGCGGGTGGGCCTGGCCCAGGCGCTGCTCCACAGCCCGCCGATCCTCATCCTTGATGAGCCGACCACGGGCCTCGACCCGAACCAGATCGTCGAGATCCGCAACCTCATCCGCGAGGTCGGGCGCAGCAAGACGGTGCTGCTGTCGACCCACATCCTCAGCGAGGTCCAGGCCACCTGCGACCGGGTCATCATCATCCACAAGGGCGCGCTGGTGGCCGATGGCAGCACGTCCGAGATCACAGCGCGCACCAGCGGCGGCCTGCTGCTGCACGTGGAGCTGGCCGCCGGAACGGTCGAGCTGCCCCGCGACGTGGTCGAGGCGGGCCTGCGGGCCCTGGCCGGGGTCGAGCAGGTGCGGGTGCGCGAGGCCGCCGCGGCCAGCCACCACGCATTTGAGCTGCTCTGCCGCGAGGACGTGCGGGCCGAGATCTTCCGCTGGACGGTGGCGCAAGGCCTCGTCCTGCTCGAGATGGCCCCCGAGCGCACCGATCTGGAAGAGGTCTTCCGCCGGCTGACCGCAGCCTGACCGCGAGGCTGTAGCCGGTAGCCCGCGGCCCCGCGGCGGGTGAGAGGGGCACAGCGCACGCGCCGCCGCTGCGCCCCCTGGACGCCGCCTGCGCGCGCTCCAGTCGCGGGTCATCGGCGGGGCCCCGTGCGCCCCGGGCGTGATCGTGGCGGCCCGCGCCACGCGCGACCGCCGTCCCGCTGTCCTGCCGTGCACCGCGCGCCTTGAGGCCGTTCCATGCCGACGCTCTCCGAGCTGACCCCCTCCCAAGCGGCCGCGGTTGAGGAGTTCGCCCGACAGATCCCCCCGGCCGAGCGCGGCGCGCTGATCGCCCGCCTCTGGGCCCAGGCCCGCTCCTTTACCGCCAAGGTCGCCCGCGGCCCCGCCGGCCCCGAGCTGGCGATCACGCTGATGAGCGAGCGCAGCGAGACGCACACCTTCGGCTTCGATCTCATCCGCCAGCGGCTGCGCTGCACCGCCCATCTGCGCGGCTGCCGCGATCTCGAGGTCGCCCGCGCGGCGATGTTGAGCATGATCCCGATGCGCGCGGCCGACGAGCAGTCCGACCCCTCGCTGCCGCCGCCCGCCCTCGACGCGCTGCGCCGCTGGGCCCGGCCGCTGGGCCTGGGGGGTCTGCTCAGCCTGCGGTGGGACCTCGCTTTTGGCATCCCCACCCGCGGCTGGTCCCAAGACCACCGCCCGCTCGAAGAGGTGCTCACCCAGATCCCCCGCGGCGGCCCCCGCAGCCACGATCCCGACCCCCTCGAGCTGCGCTCCCGCCTGCAGGCCCGCGCTTGGCGGGGGGTCGAGCACCAGCAGCGCCTCGCGCGCCTGCCCGCCGGGCCGGTCGACGAGGCGAACGCCCGCCGCGCCTGGGACCTGCTCCGCCCCGCGCTCAACCCGGCCTTGCCCGGCTGGGCCCCCCACGACGGCTGGCTGCGCCTCAGCCACGACGGCCGGGTCGCGGTGATGAGCAACCAGGGCGCCGGCACCGGCGAGAGCACCTCGACCCAGCTCAGCCTCCAAGCCAAGGGCCCGGTCTACACCTGCCGCTGCGCGAGCCGCGACGGCACCTGCCCCGACTGCCAGGGCATCACGCTGGCCGTGCTCGAGAAGTTGGCCAGCCCGCTGCCCCAGGACGCCGGCTTCTCCCGCATGGGCATGCGCGACGCCGACCGCGCGATCGAGGCGCTGCGCCAGCTGCTGCACCCCACCGGCCGCGACAGCGGGCCGCTGCGCTACGCCTGGGAGGTGCAGATGGCCCCAGGCACCGGGATTGGCCTGCAGCTGCGGATCTACCCGCAGCGGGGCAGCCGGGGCCGGGCGCCCGAAGAGGGGGAGCTCGAGCGCCTGTCGCTGCAGCTCGACCGCGAGGGCGAGCGGGCGCTGCTCGACCTGTTCCGGGCCAACCTCAAGGGGGGCTACCTGCCCACCGACGAGGTGCTGCTGGCCTTGGTCGGGCTCGACAACGTGCTGGAC
>JAEUKK010000197.1 GCA_016792625.1 Deltaproteobacteria bacterium
GGGGTTTCCAAAGGGGGGCCTTTGTGGGCTGGCGCGCGGCGCTGCCATGCGCCGCGCGAAGCCTGCCCACTGGCCCCCCTTTGGCGGGGGATGCAAGGGGCCCCGCGGGCCCCTTGCCCACGGGGTCCGGGGGCCGGCGGCCCCCGGCATCCACAAAACACCGGCTTGCCAGCCCGCGCGACCAACCTCGTCGGTCAACAAAGGCACAGCGTCCCGAACGACCCGAAACAAACGGACCAGCAACGCTTGGCGGGCGCCGAACCCAAAGGATCCAACAGGCGAATCCAGAGCCCCGGCCGACGCCGAACCCAAAGGCTCCAACTGGCGAACCCGCCAACCCCGGCGGGGGACAAAACCCGCCCGGTGAGCATCAACCCGCGAAGCGAATCACCACCTTCGGATGCTCCGACATCATCGCCTCAAAACCCGCCGGCTCCCAGTCGCCGATGTCGACCATCGTCCCCTGACCCGCGTTCAGAATGGTCTGCCACACGGCATCCTGCACGCCGTTCGCCCGGTCCTCAAGCAAGCGGCGCGTGATCTCCCACGTGCCGAAGATCTGCCGGCCGACCACCCCGTGCAGCTGCAGGCCGTTCATCACGACGCGGTGCAGGTCTTGGACCACACCATCGCCGTCCTTGACGCCAAAGAGCACCACATGGCCGCCGCGGCGGGCCATCTTGATCGCGTTGTTCAGCGAGCTGTGGAAGCCGGCCATCTCCATCGCCACGTCGACGCCCACCCCGCCGGTCAGCGCCCGCACCTGCTCGACCAGGCCCGGGTCGTGGGCATGGGCGGGCGCGTCGGCCGCGGGCGGCGTGGGCTGCAGCGCCAGGTCGACGCCCAGCGCGCGGGCCAGCGCGAGGTGGTGCGGGTTGGTGTCGACGCCGATGATCTGGCGGGCGCCCATGCCCCGGGCGACCAAGATGGCGAAGAGGCCGATGGTGCCGCAGCCGATGATCGCCACCGACTTGCCGCGCAGCTCGGTCGCTTGGCAGGCGTGCACCGCGTTGCCGAAGGGCTCTTGCACCGCGGCGACCTCAGGGCGGATCTTGTTCAGATCGGTGAGCCACAGCGCCTTTGCGGGCAGCTTCAGGTACTCGGCGAAGCAGCCATCGCGGGAGATGCCGATGATGCGGTCGTCGGCGCAGACGTGCAGGTCGCCGACCTGGCACTGATAGCAGACCCCGCAGACGATGTGGCTCTCGGTCGAGACCACCGCGCCGGGGCGGATCCCGAAGCGCTCGGCCACCGCGTCGCCCACCGCGACCACCTCGCCGAGCAGCTCGTGGCCGACCACCCGCTTGTCTTTGCCCTCTTCGTCGAGGCTGCCCAAGATCATCTGGCCGAAGGCCTTGCGCCACCAGATGCCCCGGTCGCTGCCACAAAATCCGGCGAACTTGACGCGGATGAGGGCGTTCTCAGCGTCGGCACCGGATGGGTCGTCGAGCCGCGGGGTGGGCACCCGCTCCTTGACCAAGCCGCGGGAGCATGCCCAATCCTCGCGGCTGCGGTCGAAGGTCAGCGCCCACATCTCGGCGGGCAGCGCGGGCGCGCGGGTGTCGCCCTCCGGCTTGGGTGGGGTCATGGGGGGCTCCGACGGGATCCGCGCGGTCGAGGGTCAGTTCTGCGGGTTTAGGTAGTAGTTCACGTCGCCCATGATCGAGCCGTAGTGGTAGGACCAATAGTTCGAGGTGTAGGGGGCGTTTGCGCCAAAACCCGCCTCAAACTTCTGCTGCTTCTTGCCCTTCCATTGGACGAACTTCATGCCGAAGGTCACCTGGTTGAACCGGAAGCTGCCGATCTGCTCGTCGGCGAGGTCCTTCATGTACGAGCTGGTCTCGAAGTAGACCCGCAGGTTGTTGTTCGCGGCGAGCGAGAGGTTGGCGCCGCCCACCACCCGGGGCGAGAGGCCGTCGATGAACGCCAGGTCACTACCGCCCTGGACCATCGCGTCGAGGTAGACCTCTTTGTTGAAGCGGAAACGTTTGCCCACGCCGAGCTGAGGCCGCAGCGCGAAGTGGCTCGGGTCGAGGTTGAGCCGCACATCGCCGAGCCCGCTGACAATGAAGCCGGTGCGGGCGCTCTTGACCAGGGCGTAGGTGGTGCCGGCCTCGACGTTCCAGCCGGTGTAGCGCTGGCGCAGGCCGCCGTGCACCGACCACTCGCGGGCGAGCTGGTACTCGCCGCCGACCATCAGGTTCACCCAGTCGGGGAAGCCCCACTCAAAACCGGCCCGCAGGCGGCTGCGCGGGTCGATGCTCTCGAGCTGCATGGGCTGGGCGAAGAAGAGCTCTTGGCGGCCGGCGTCGCTGGCCCGCCCGCCGCTGTTCTCGACCTCGTCTTGGTAGAGCTGGGCGTTGATCTCTTCGAGGCGCTGGTCGATCTTGGTGCGGAACAAGGACTTCGGGTACTTGCGCAGGTAGCGCTCCCACGCCAGCGCCTCTTCGTCGGCGGTGAGCTGGGCGAACTCTTCGAGGGCCTTGCGGTAGATCACCGCGGTGTCTTCGCCGGGGCCCTGGGCTTTGCTCGGGCCGAGATCACCGTCCTCGTCGTCGAGCTTGAGCTCGCTGCCCTTGCCGCCCGCAGACTTGAGCTCGGCGTCGGGGTCCTCCTCCTTCAGGTCGCCGTCGGCGTCGGTGCGGCGCTTGGGCTCGTCCTTCTCCTCTTCGTCGGCCTCGTCGGGGTCGAATTCATCTTTGGCCAGGGCGGGGCCGCTGGCCAAGGCGCCGACCAGCGAGAGCAAGCCGCCGAGCAGCCACCCGCGGGAGGGGAGGGGAGCGCTGGCGCGGAGGCCTGCAGCGGGGCCGGCGAGGGAGCCAGCGGGGGCGGGCAGGGAGGAGGTCGTGCGCACGTTCATGGCCAGCGGGTCTCCGTCAGGGCGGTGCGGGATATTAGGCAGCGGCCCCCTCCGGCGCAAGCGCAGGCGGGCGCTTGACCGGTCGAGCCCCACGTTCTGACAGGAAGATCATGACCCTCGACCCTGGCGCCGCCCCGGCCGCGGCCCCCTCCCGGGCAGAGGCCGCCCCCTCCCTCGGCGCGGGCCTCGACGAGCGCTGCGAAGAGGTGCGCGCCCACCTCGTGGCCGCCCGGGGCGGCGCGCCCTTCCTGTCGGGCGCCGATGGCCGCCTCGTGGTCCGCTGGGTCGAGGGCGGGGTGCCCGTCCCAGCCATCCTCTCGGCGATCGACCTGGCGGTCGAGCGGCGGCGGCGCCGGCCGGTGCGCGGGCGCCTGAGCTTGAGCGCCTGCGCCAAAGAGCTCGACGCCTGGGCGCCCACCCGCGCGGCGGGGCCGGGCCCGGCGGTCGTCACAGCTGCTCCGCCTGCGGCCGGTGGCCTCGGCGCGCTCATCGACGAGCTCGACGCGCAGCCGCTCGACCCTCCTTTTGACCTGCCGCACGCCAATTTGATCACCGAGCTGCGGGCGGCGGCGGGCCTGGGCGGCATCGAAGCCGTGGCCACCGCCGCGGCCCGGGCCATGCGCAGCTTTCACGAGGCCTGCTGGGCGGCGCTGGGCGCGGGCCAGGCCGCCCTGGTCGCTGAGGCCCAGGCCCAGCTCGAGCCCCTGCGCGAGGCGATGGGCGCGGCCACCTTTGACGAGCTGGTGCAGGCCGAGGCCAAAGACCGACTCCGCGCGCGCTTCCCGACCCGCAGCGCCCGCGCGGTCTGGGAGCGCCTCGCGCCGGGCGGTGCGGCTTGACCCCGGTGCTGCCGATCGAGCAGCTCCCCGCGGCGGCGGCGGCTGATCGGGCCTGCCCCCACTGCAAAGGTGAGGGCTACGTGGTCGAGGCCCAGGCCGAGCTGGCTGTGGCCCGGGTCTGCGCCTGCGTGCCGGCCTGCGCGCGCTGCGGCGGCCTCGGTCAGATCACCGCGCTGGTCGATGGTCAGGTGCGCTCGGGCCGCTGCGCCTGCCAGCGGGTGCCCGACCGCGTCGCCCGCTTCAACATCGCCCGGGTGCCTGGCCGCTACGCCGAGGCCACCCTCGCCACCTTCATGAAGGGCGCGATGGAGTGGAACGAGCAGAAGAAGCAGCAAGCCGCCGCCGCGGCCATGACCTGGCTCAAGGGCTGGCGGCCCGGCGAGGGCGCGCGGGGGCTGGTGCTGCACGGCCTGGTCGGCCGCGGCAAGACGCACCTGCTCATCGCGCTCATCCGCGAGCTGGTCTTCCGGCACGCCGTCACCGTGCGCTTCCTCGAGTTCTCGCGCCTGCTCGCCACCCTGCGCGAGGGCTACTCCGAGGGGCGGTCCGACAGCCCGATCTTGCGCGAGCTGGCCACGGTCGAGGTGCTGGCGATCGACGAGCTGGGCAAGGGCCGCCTCACCGATTGGGAGCTGCAGGTCATTGATGACGTGGTGAGCCGCCGCTACAACAGCAGCGCGTGCACGCTGGGCACGACCAACTTCCGGCCCGGCGTGGCCACCGGCGCCGCCCCGCCCAACGCTGCCATGGTCGACCAGACGCCCCAGACCCTCGGCGATCGGGTGGGCGACCGGGTCTACTCTCGCCTGCGCGAGATGGCCGACTTCGTCGAGGTCGGCGGGGCCGACTGCCGCGAGCTGCTGCGGGGCCCGGGGCGCTGATCAACGTCGAATAGGTCATTCTCGTCGTGCGCGGGCCCCTCGGACGCCGCTGTTGGCGCGCCCCTCGGCGCAAGCCGCGCCGGCCTCGACCCGGGGGGCCTCCGCGCGCCGCCCTCCGGTTCAGCCGCCCCCGCCGGGCCCCTCTGCCTCCGCGGGCGCCTCGGCCTCGTTGCCCGGGGCCTCGGGCGCGGGCAGGGGGGCGGTCGCCTCCTCCACCGTGGGGCCGCCCTGATCGCCGCGCGCGCCGGCCTCGGCCAAGAACCAGGGCATCTCGTCTTTGCGTTTGCCCGGCGGCACGATGCGCAGGTGGTTGTCGCGGGCCTCTTCGGCGGCCCGGCGCGCCCACGACCGGCTGGGGTCGAGGCGCAGGGCGTCGCGCAGGCGGTCGTAGGCGAGGCCCCAGTCGCCGGCGGCGAGCGCGGCCTCACCCTCGGCCTGCAGGGCGTCGGCCAGGGGCCCCGCGGCGGGCATCAGCGCGGGGTGGCGGTGGTCGAGGCGGCGGGCGGCCCGCAGGGCCTCGACCTGCGCAGCGCGGTCGGTCTCGGCGAGGGCGCGCTGGATATGACAGCCCGCCACCTCGGCGCGCACCAGGGGGGTCTGCGCCTCGATCCAGTCATCGCGGTCGAGCACGTGGCGGGTGGCGGCCTTCCACCGGGCCCAAGCGCCCGCGCAGTCGCCGCCGGCGGCCAGCGTACGGGACTCGTTGAGGCCCACTTCAGCCGCGGCCATCGCTTCGACCGGGGTGGTCACGGTCAGGCGCAGGGGCGCCCTCCACTCGCCGGCGAGGTAGAGCGGGGCGGCGCCCTCAGCCGGCGCGCCCTCGACCGCCCGCACGCCCTTGCTGTCGAGGACGACGATGGCGAGGTCATAGTCGCCGGGTGGCAGGTCGGCGGGCAGGGGCAGGCGCAGCTTGCTCTCGACCTTCTCGGCCAGGCCCCACTGGGCCGAGGGGTACCAGCCATAGCCGGCCGCAAACGCCTGGATCACCTGGTCGCCCGCCGCGTTGCGCAGCACGAGCAGCAGGCTGTGCTCGGTCTTGTCGAGCCCCGACTGCCAGAGCGTCTCGACGAAGAGGGCGCCGCCGGGGGCGACCACGGGCGCGGGCACGGCGAAGCGCAGCAGCTGCAGGCCGCCGGCGAAGGTCACCGGCGCGGCGTCGACCGGCGGGCCCTCGTCGCCGCGGAAGACGAAGAGGCCCTTGCGGATGTGGTTGCCGATGTGCAGGCTGCGCTCGCCGATCGGGTAGCCGGGCAGCTCAATGAATTGGTCTTTCCAGCCCTTGAGTTGGGGGATCTTCGAGCTGGTCGCCCAACCCCCGTGCACGTGGGCAAAATCAGGCAGGCGCTCGACCATCAGGTACTGGTGCAGGAAGCGCCGCTCAAAGTCAGAGTGCCGGGCCATCGGCACGTCGACCAGGCCTGCGATGTCGACGATCTCCCAGCCTGAGTAGAGCATGTGGGCGCCCATATCGACGTCCAGCAGGGTGATGTGGTCGACGTCGAGCCGCCGCTGCACCCAGGCCATGTAGTCGACCCGCCGGCGGATGTCGCGCACGCTGGTCTCGGGCCCCACCGCGAAGGCGCCGATGTGGCGGGCCTCGTTGGCGAACATGGCGCCCAGGGCCAGCCAGAGCAGGCCGCGGCGCAGGGCGGGGCCGTGCCGCCGCGCCTCGAGGGGCTGCAGCCAGCGCGCGTAGACCTCGCCCAGCCCGACGGTGAGCGAGACCATGATCGGCACGATGATCAGGCTGAACCAGCGGTGGCCCTTCATCCAGTCGCCGCCGCTGTACAGCGCGAAGAAGCCGCCAAAACACAACATGGCCCACAAGGAGCCGCGGGCCCGCCAGCCGGGGCCCCCGAGCAGCAGCAGGCCGAGCAGGCCCAGCGCGCCGGCGATCGACCAGGCGCGTAGCTTCGGCCATGCTTTTCCAAGCGCGCGAACAGGCTCAGGCAAAGGATCGATGTTCCACGGCTCGCCCTGCAGCAGGTCAAAGCCGGCTTTGCCGTCCCACAGCACCACCACGCCGAGGTAAACGCTGAGGCTGACCGTCAGCGCCAAGGCCTTGCGCCGCCCCATCAAGGCGCCCAAGGCGAAGACCGGGAACAGCGGCCCGATGCCATGATCGAGCAAGTAGCGGCCCACGTACTTCCAGCCGCCGCCGTCGAAGGTCCACGGCTTGAACGTGGTGCCTTTTCCCAACTTTGCATAATAGGTGTTGGGGAAGGGCCAGGCAAAGTACGCGGTGCGCCACAGGTTGTAGGCGACCAGCGGCAGGCCGAGCGCGAGGCTGTAGCCGAGCAGGGGGCGCAGGCGCCGGGTCACGACCGCGTCCATCAGCAGGGCGAGGCCGGCGATGCCCGCGTAGGCCACGCCCTCGGGGCGGGTCATGGTCAGGGCGAAGAAGAGCAGGCCCGACCAGGGCGCGGCGCCCTCGGCCCGCAGCTCGCCGAGCAGGCGCACCAGGCCCGCGGTCAACAAGAAGACGAACAGGCTGTTTTCGAGGCCCGAGGCGTTCCAGAGCACGAACTGCGGCGAGGCGGCGAGCAGCAGCGGGGCGAGCAGGCGCAGCTCGCTGCGCGGCCCCGGGCAGGCCTCGTCGACCAAGCGGGCGGCCAGGGGCAGGGTGGCGAGCCCCAGCGCGGCGCCCATGAGCTTGGCGCTGCCCCAGACTGGCACGCCGAGCGCGTAGAAAGCCGCGACGAGGAAGGTCCACAGGGCGTTGCTGTAGCCCTCGACCCGCTCGCCGCCCGGGTAGGCCACCAGCCCCTCGCCCTCGACGAGGTTCTGGGCGTAGGCGAAGCTGATGCCGGCGTCTTCGATGTAGAAGGGCGAGATCAGCGTGTAGACGAGGTAATGCGCGAGGTAGAGCGCGCCGATGAGCACGAGGGCAGAGGTGTGGCGGCGGCCTTGGGCGTCCAGGCGCGCCCAGCCCTCCGCCCACCGCTGGGGCAATCGACCCATCTGCACCCTCCCCGCCGGCGATCTGCGCGCGCTGCGCTCAGATGGTCTTCTTGCCCGCCTCGGCCTGGCGGGACGCCGAGGCCTTCTTCATCTCGGCGAGCTGGGCCCGGGCGCTGGCGTTGGCGGTCTTGGTCTTGATCTTGGCCAACTTCGCGTCGAGGCCCTCACCCCGGACCTCGCCGGCCACGTCGGCCTCGGCGGCCTTCTTGTGAATGGTCTCGCGCACGTTCTCGAGCGCCTTGATGTCGGCGTCGGTCGAGAGGCCGTCGAGCGTCTCTTGGATTTTGATGCGGGCCTCGGCGTTGGCCTTCTTGGCCAACATCTCGACCTTCTCGCGCTTGAGCTTCTCAATCTCGGCCTGGAACTGAACGAGGCCTTGTTTGGCGTCCTCGGCCTGGCCGCTGATCTTCTCGAGCTCGCCCGAAATGGTGGCGATCGCGGTGTTCAGCTCATCTTTTTTCTCGATGAGGATGACCGCGACCTCATCTTCGCCGTCTTCGACCGCGATGGGGATCTGCAGCTCGATCTCGGCCAGCTCTTTGGTCTTCTGCTCGAGCTCAGCCTGCAGCTTGTTGCGCAGGTAAACGATGCCGCTGACCGCCTTTTTGAGCTCGCGGTGCTTCTTGACCCGCTCGTCGATGGCCGCCTCGTAGACCGCCTCGGGGTTCTTGTTCTCGATCTCGCCCACCCACAGGCTCAAGAAGCCCTTCCAAACCTGGCCGATCCGATCAAAAAATCCCATGGTGTCCTCCAGAGGGGCGGGCGGCTGGGGCCGCGGCGGGCGCAGGCGGGGCGGCAGCGCGGGCCAAGATGAGCGGGGCGCGTCGCGGCGCGCAGGCCGCAGCTCGGCCGCCCGATGGCCCGGGCCGCCCGGTTATGCCCGGCGGGAGCGCGCCGCAAGCGCCGGGGCCGCGGGCGCGCCTACGCCGTGCCGCGGGCGCTATTGCCGGTCGGCGGCCCGCTGTGAGGAGCCCGATGCGAACCCCCCTCCACGCCCTCGGCCTGGCCCTGGCCGCCGCGCTGGTCGCCCTGCCCGACCCGGCGGCCGCCGCGCCCCTGGCCCGCGCCGGGCGCCCCTTTTTGGCCTACCCCGGCGAGACCATCGTGCTCGACGGCGCAGAGAGCGAGGGCGACGACATCGCCTACCGCTGGGTGCAGGTGGGCGGGCCCGAGGTGGCGCTCAGCGGCGGCGACACGGCCCGGCCCCGCTTCGAGGTGGCCGTCCCCGGCCGCTACAGCTTCGAGCTGGTGGTGCGCGAGGGTGAGCTGGCCAGCACCCCCGACATCGTCGACGTGGTCGTCATTGACGCCGATGTGGCCGGGCGTTTCGGCGAGGGCGGCTGCGCGCACGCGCCGGGCGGGGCGCTGGCCGGCTTGGTGGGGGCGCTGGCCGCGCTGGCGGGGCGGCGGCGGCGGGCATGAGCCGCAGCCGCGCGATCTTGTGCTCAGCGTGCAGGGGCTTGATCTCCAACGAAGAGCGCGCCTGCCCCTACTGCGGGGCGGCCTTGCCCGGCCTCGGCGGCACCAGCTCGGCATTGGACCGCTTCTTCACCGACCTTGACGTTGTTTTCCTCACCCGCGCCGGCTGCGTGGCGCTCTATGGCGCCCAGGCCATCGGCACCTACGCGCTCGACCCCGAGCGCCTGACCGCGCCCCGCCGCCTGCTTGATCTCGGCGGGATCAGCCCGCTGGTCAGCCATCTCATGGGCAGCGCCGAGCGCCTCGCGCTGCTCGACGGCGAGCTCTGGCGCCTGCTGACCGCCAGCTGGCTGCACGGGAGCGCCCTGCACCTCGCCATGAACATGTGGTTCGTGGCGCCGGGCCTGCGGCAGGCGCTGATCATCTTCGGCCCGGCCCGCACGCTGGTGATCTGGCTGCTCAGCGGCGTGGGCGGAATGGCGGTGGGCGCGGCCTTCGCGCCGGCCGGGGTGGTGGGCAGCTCGACCAGCATCTTCGGATTGATGGGCGCGCTGGCCGTCTTTGGCTGGCGGCGGGGCGGCACGCTGGGCCGCGCGCTTCGGGATCACGTGCTGCAGCAGATCTTGTGGGTGGTCCTGCTCAGCATGGGCATCAGCAACGTCAGCCACGCCGGCCACGTGGGCGGCCTGCTGACCGGGGCCCTGGTCGCCGCCGCCCTGCCCGCCCACGAGTCGGCGCCTGAGCGGCGAGGCCCGCGCTTGTTGGCCTTGGTCCTGCTGATCCTGACCGTGCTCGCCTTTGGCGTGGCCGGCGTCCAGGCCCTGCGCTTCGCCCCGGTCCAAGGCTGACGCTCCGCGAAGCTGACGTGCAGAACGTTATCCTCGAAGATGTGTGGCCCCTTGGGGCGCCCTTCGCCCGCCCTGCGCGCGCGCCCGCGGGGCCGTCCGGGGCGCCGGCCCCCGGGGGGCCGGGCTCCCCGGCCGCGCGGGCTTGGTCGCTGCGCGACCCGGCCTGCGGCCGGCGCTCCGGTCGGGCGGGCGCGGCGCTGACCCTGACCTGGATGTCGCGGATCGGCCGCGGCGTGTGCGCCGAGGCACGCCGCGACCGCCCCCGTATCGACGGGGGCACGGCGGGCGCGCGCGGACCCGCGCCACCCGCTCGGGGGCGCAGGCCGGCGCAGGCGGGGAGAGCGGCGCGGAGGATCGGCTGCTTGACGCTGCTGCCGGGCTTTGACAAAGCATGACGTGAGGGATGGGCCGCAGGTCCGTTGGGCGGGCGGGCGCGGCTGGCGGCGGCGGCGACCCAGGGCCCGGAGCCCACCGCGGGGTGGCACGAAGCCTGCAAGACCCACAGCGTGCAGACACGAGGCCGACCCCTCGGAGGCGACACCACAGGAAGGAGGCTCCCATGCGGCAGCTCGACACGAACCTCGGCGATCTCATCACCGTCTTCTACGACGAGTTCTTGGAGATGTACGGGGACGCTGAGCTCGCCTCGGTCGCCGCCGCCGCGGTCATCAACGACCTGCTCGCCGGCGCCGCCCGCCGCACCGCCGAGGCCACCGAAGACGAGCTCGAGCTCGCCGCCTGAGCCCCGCCCCTCCCGCCGCCCCGCCGCCGCCCCCGCTGGGCGGCGGTTGTGGTTTTGGGGCGCCGCGCGCGGGGGCGCCGACCCGCCCGCGCCGCCCGGCCCTCCGCCGGAGAATTTGCCGTGGACCTGTCAAGGCCGGCGCTCGACCCCCGGTCCGCGCGGTTAGCAGGGCGCCCCCGCCCGCCGCTCCCCGCGGTGGCCTCTGCGGCGCGCCGCCTCCCCCGGTCGGCCCGCTCCCCCTCCCGCCCCCTCCGCCCGCATGGACACCGCCCCGCGCCCGGCGCCTGACGCGCCGGTTGGGCCCGCTTCGGCGGCGCCAATGGTGCACCTGGCCTCCGCTGGTGCGGCGGCCCCCGCGCCCCTTTCGTCTGCGGCCACCGCTCCGGTTGGGGCTGCGGGCGCGTCCGGCTCCGCTGCGCTCGCCCCGGTCGCCGACAGCGGCGCGCTGTTCATGCCGGTCACCGTGGCGGTGGCCTGGACCTTGGTGCGCCAGCGGGCGGGCCTCAAGCCGCGGGTGATCCAAGAGGCGCGCGAGCACGTGCTCCGCTCGCTTCCGCCCGACTGCGACGTCGATCTCGCCGAGTTCCTCACGCCCGAGCTGGTCCACGACTGGATCGGGCGGCTCAAGCACCGCCGCTACCGCCGCCTCGAGCCGCCCCCCGAGGGCCCCTGGCCGCCGCTGCACGCCGCCCAGCGCGCGCTGATGAGCGAGGTCGCCAACGACCGCTACGAGCTGCACGTGCTGCGCTGGCACTACGGCGAGCGTGAGCCCCTCGACGCGCTGGCCCGCCAGAAGGCCAACGAGCTGCGCCGCCTCGAGGCCGCGCGCGGGCGCCTGCGCGAGCGGGTCCGCGCGCTGACCGTCGCGGCGATCGGCGAGGGCCAAGAGTGGGAGGCCGCCCGCCTCGACCACCTGCTGCGCCGGCTGGCCAACCTCGCCATCCCCGGCGGCCCGGGCCCCATGGGCCTGCTCAGCCCGGCGGGCACGGCCCACGCCAAGCGCTGCCCCCGCACGGCGCGGGCGATCCGGCTCGTGACCCACAAGGGCCTCGACCCGAGCCTGCTGCTCTGCCCGGCCGACCAGCCCCCGGTGCCGCCCGGCGCGGCCGGCGTGCTGGCCCTGCTGCTGCACCCCGACGCGCGCCGCTACGGCAAGCGCCTCGAGCGCCTGATCGGCGCCCACGCCATCGCGGTGGGCGATGACGCCTGGCTCGTGCCCGAAGATAAGCTCGGCGCCGTTGTTCCGGCGCTGGTCGACGCCTGTTTAGACGGCGCGCCCTCTCGGCACTTCTTGCGCGGGGCGCTGGTCCGCGACGCCGGCCGGTGGAGCCACCAGGTCCTGCTCGGCCCGCTGCCCCTGCGCGCGGTCGAGGCCGCCCGCGGCCGCCCCTGGGGTGAGCTCGACGGCGTGACCGAGCTGCCGTTGCCCCGCCCGCCGCCGCCCAGCGCCGCCCGCTGGTGGGCCTCGGCCGCGGGGCTGGTCGCTGCTGCCGCCGCCGCCGCCCTGCTCGCCCTGCAGCCGGCCGGCGCGGGCCCGCGCAGCCCCGTCGAGGCGAACTTCTCCGCGGGGATCGGCGTGGTCGACGCCCGCTTCGACGTGCCCGACCTGGCGACGGTCGACGTGCTCGCCCTGCGCCAGGGGCAGCTGCACGTGGTGCACCGCGGCGCGATGGCCGCAAAAGGTGTGTGGGCGACGGGCGAGGGCGACTACGTGCTGCGCGTGCAGGGCGAGCTCGCGGGCCTGGTCGTGTCCGACGGCGGGGTTGACGACCTCGACGCCCTCATCGCGCAGGCCAACGCGACCGGCCGGCCGATGGGCAGCCTGCGTGGCCTGCTCCGGGCCGCCCACCCGCGGGCCGAGCTGGCGGCCGGCGGCGCCGCATCGCTGCTCGGCGCGTATTAGGGGGCGCGCGCCCCGGGGGGCTCAACCGGAGCGGTCCGGCCGGCCCCACGCCCTCGGGCTGGCGCCCCTGTCGCTCTGTGCGGCGGTCGCTCCGGCCCCCTCCGCCGCCCCCGCGGCGCCCCTCGTCGTCAGCGGCGCCCCGCGCCCGCCCTGAGGTCGCTTCATGCGCATCACGCCGCTCGACATCATCCAGAAGCAGTTCTCGGGCGCCCGTGGCCGCGGCGGCTACGAGCCCGACGAGGTCCGCGCCTTCCTCGACCAAGTGCGCGACACCCTCGAAGACGTGCTGCGCGAGAACCAGCGCCTGCGCGAAGAGGTCAACCGCCGCGAGGCCGAGGTGGCCGAGCTGCGCGGCGGCGAGAGTGATCTGAAGTCGACCCTGCTGCTCGCCAAGCGCCTGTCTGACGACCTCAAAGACGGCGCCCGTCGCGAGGCCGACGTCATCGTGGGCGAGGCGCGGCTCGAGGCCGAGCGCATCCTGATGGCCACGGCCGAAGAGCGGCGCGAGCTGCAGGCCGAGCTGCTCAGCCTCTCGGCCACCCGGGCGCGCTTGGTCGCCGACCTGCGCGCGGCGGTCGAGGTGGCCGGCAAGGTCGTCGACGACATCGGCGCCGGCGGGCCGGGGCGTTGACCCGCCGCAGGCCGGCCCGTCGGCCCAGCGGCTCGGCGCGGCGCGTCGGGGGGGCCCGGCCCCCCCGCGCCGATCTGCACAGCCACAGCCTGCGCAGCGATGGCGCGCACCCCGCCGAGCAGGTGCTCGCCCAGGCGCTGGCCGCCGGGCTGACCCTCTTCGCGCTGACCGACCACGACGTCGAGCCGGCCCTGCCCGCCGGGCGGCACGAGGCGGGCGGCGAGGCCCTGCACCTCGTGCACGGGGCCGAGGTCTCGGGCCTCTACGCCGGGCGCGAGCTGCACCTGCTGGTCTACTTCCCAGGCGAGATGCCCGACGCCTTCCGGGCCTTCTTGCGTGGCCGCTGCGCGGCCCGGGCGGCCCGCTATGACGCCGCCGCCGCCGTTTTGGGCCTCGCACCCGCCCCCGCCGAGGCCCACACCGGCGCCCGCGCGATGACCCGCCACCACCTCGCCCAGGCCCTGGTCGCGGCCCGCCGCGCGCCGACCATCGACGCGGCCTTCCGGGGCGCGTTGCAGGTGGGCGACGCCGTGCCCTTCGTCGATCTGCGCATGGAGGACGCCATCGCCACCGCCCGCGCCGCCGGCGGCCTGCCCGTCTGGGCCCACCCCAGCGAAGGCGACGTCGAGCGGCACCTCGACGCCCTGGTCGACGCCGGCCTCGTGGGCATCGAGGCCCTGCGCCCGAGCCTGACCGAGGTCGCCCAAGAGCGCCTGAGCCGCGAAGCGGTGCGCCGCGGGCTCATCATCACCGCAGGCAGTGACTGCCACGGCCACGGCCAGCAGCGCCTGGGCCGCTTCTCGGCCCGCCCCGGCCCCCTGCGCGGCTTCCTCGAGCGCCTGGGCCTGCAGCCCAGCGTCGAAGGCTGGGAGCCGGCGGCCTGACCCGGCCGGTCGCGCCTCTGGCGCCGCCGCCGCCGCCCCTCCGCCGCCCCCCCACCCCCCCCCCCCCAACCCCCCCCCCCCAACCCCCCCCCCCCAACCCCCCCCCCCCCACCCCCCCC
>JAEUKK010000010.1 GCA_016792625.1 Deltaproteobacteria bacterium
GTCTTCGAAGACCGGCAAAGGGGGGCCTTTGCGGGCTGGCGCGCGGCGCTGCCATGCGCCGCGCGAAGCCTGCCCGCTGGCCCCCCAGGCCCCCGGCATCCACGAACCAACAGCCTCGAAAACCAGCAAAATCAGCGCGAAGCGCCCCGGAGACCCCCGGCATCCACGAACCGACAGCCTCGAAAACCAGCAAAATCAGCGTGAAGCGCCCCGACCGAGAGGTCAGCCCCCCCACCTAGAATCTGGGTTCAAAAAGAGCACATCAACAGCATCCGCCTGCGGGATCACCTTCATCCCCCCCCGATCCAGGCGCTCAGCCAAGGCCCTCGACACCAAATGGTGCCACGGCGACGGCGGGGCAGCGCAGCCCACCAGCTCGACCCGCAGCCGCGGGGGCGTCGGCAGGGTGGCGACCAGCGCGCCCAGCTGCTCGACCGCGCGCACCACCCGGCCCGGCGGGGCCCCCTCCAATCGCAGCACCAGCGGCGCCGCGGCCTGGTCCAACAGCAGGCTGGCCCCCGGCTCGAGGCTCATCGTGCGGGCCGCCTCGCGCAGATCAGCGCGCCAGTCGCCCGTTCGGCGGGGGGTCTCAGCCGCCAGGGCCGGCGCGGCGGGCCGGGCCGGGCGGCGGGCGGCGGCGCGCTGGGCCTGCCAGACCTGGTGCACCAAGAGCAGGATGCCCACCAGGCCGCTGATCGAGGCCAGGGGCAGGGGCAGCTGGCTGTCGAGCTCGGCCCGCTGCAGGTTGGCCGGGTGGGCCGGCGCCACCTGGGCGAGCGCGGTCAGCGCCACCGCGAGCACCACCAAGCCGATCGCCAAGCCCCGCATCGCGCCCTCCGCCGGGGCTGCCGCCCCGCTGCGCGCCTATGCTACCCTCTGCTGGAGGGGCCACGCCCCAGAGGAGCGAGGATGCGCCGCACCACCATCACCACGTCGTTCTCATCCATGCGGGCCGCCGGTTGGGCGCTCGCGCTCACGCTCGGCGCCGCGGGCTGCACCCCGCTGGGCGAAGTGAAGGAGGAGGACTCCGGCGGCGCGGACGGGGCCGACGGCGCGGGGGACGGCGGCGGATCGGGCGGGGTCGACGGCGCGGACGGCGCCGATGGTGCGGACGGCGCCGATGGCCAGGATGGCGCCGATGGCCAGGACGGCGCCGACGGCGGCAGCGACGGCACCGCTGTCTGGGAGCCCGCCACCGGCCACTGGACCTACACCGGCGGCGCCCTGAACTACGACAGCTGCGAGAGCGACGACGTCAGCGGCGGCGCGGGCACCGGCTTCACCCTCTCCGTGGTCGGCGCGGGCAACTTCATCATGGTCTTCGACGGCCCCGACAGCACGGCCCACCCCTGCTCGTGGACCGATCCCGGCTACGCCTTCAGCTGCAGCATCATCAGCGGCGCGGTGCCTGTCGACGGCTACGACGTCACCCTGCTCACCGCCCTGACGCTGAGCGGCAGCTTCACCGACACCCGCGCGATGAGCTCGACCTACGCCCTCAACGTGCAGTGCTCGGGTGATGACTGCGGCTGGGCCGAGCTCGCTGGCTACGAATTCCCCTGCGACGTCAACTTCTCGCTGACCGCCACCGCCGACTGAGGGCCGCCCGCGCCCGCCCGGACAGAGGTCGGCGCGCAGCGCCGGTCGCGCAGCGATGCCGCCCGCGCGGACGCGGACCTTGGCCGCGGCCGGCGCCCGCGGGCGGCACCGGCGGAGGGGCGAAGGCGCCCCGTCGGCGCGCCTTTAGAGCCCGGGCGCCCAGCGGACCCCAGGGGGCCCCCCGAGGCCCCGCTCTTTGCGCAGGAAGCCAAGGAAGGGGTTGTTGGCCAGCTCTTCGCCCAGCGTGGTCATCGGCCCGTGGCCGCTGTGCACCCGCAGGTGGCCGGGCAGGGCCATCAGCCGGCGCAGGCTGTCGACCATCAGCCGCGGGTCGGACATGGGGAAGTCGGTGCGCCCGATGCTGCCGGCGAAGAGCGTGTCACCCACGATGATGTCGCCGCCGTCGGTCCAGCAGCCTTGGCCCGGCGTGTGGCCGGGGGTGGACACAAAACGCAGCGTGGTCTCGCCGAGCTGGACGGTGTCCCCGTCGTGGACCTCGTGGTCGATGCGCCCGCAGGGCCGGTTGAGCGAGGGCATGCCGAACCAAGCGCCTTGCACCGGCAGGGCCTCGAACAGCGGCCGCTCGAGGGCCGGCAGGTAGGTCGGCGCGTCAAAGCGGGCCTGCAGGTGGGTGAGCGCGCCGGCGTGATCGGCGTGGGCGTGGGTGAGCAGCAGCAGCCGGATGTCGGGCTTGGGGCGCAGCCCTTCGAGGAGCCGCACCAGCTCATCGGTCTCGCCGGTGTCGACCACCGCGCTCTGCCCCGTCGCCTCGTCGGTGAGCAGGTAGCAGTTGACCTGGAACATCCCGACCGTGAACCGCTCGACCTTCACGCGCACCCCCCGGCCGACGCCGCAGCGGCGTGGCGGGGCCCGCTATCGGGCGGCGGCGGCCCCGTCGCGCGGCTCAGCCCTCGCTCTCGACCACCTCGGGTCGGGCGAAGCGCCACCGACCCGGGCCCAGCGCCTCGGTCGCCCGCAGGGTGAAGCGCCAGATCACGAGGCCGGTGTCGACCCAGACGCTGACCGTGGGCAGCCCGGCCGGGCGCGGGGCCGGCGCGTGGGGCTCATCGCGCAGCTGGAGCACAACACCGCCCGGCTTGAGGGCGCGCCCTCACCTTGATGTGCCACCGGCCCCGTCCGACCGTGCACAAGCCCGGGCCGGACAGCGCAGGCTACCGCAAGCGGGTCGCCAAGATGGCGTGTAATGCGCTGTAATGTGAACTTAGCGCAGTGCGGGCCGGTGCGCCCCCGCCGCCGCCCCGCGCGGAGGTCGGTCTACGGGGTTGCCCTGATGTCGCCCGCGTCGAGGCGCTGGCCCAGCGCGCGGAGCCGCGGATCCTCCGCCGCCAACAGGCCCGGGCAGAGCAGGCGCGAGGCGTCGGGGCCCGCCGCCGCCAGGGCCGCGCGCAGGGCGCCCTCGGCCTCGGGGTCGACCACGGCCCGCTCGGCGGCCTCGGCGAGCGTCGCCGCGGCGTCGACCGGCAGCAGATCGCCGCAGCGCAGCGCCCAACGGGGCAGGTACAGGTCGATCCGCGCCAGCAGCTCGGCCACCACCGCGGCGGTCAGCGCGGTGGCCTCGGCCCGGAGCGCGGCCCGCTGTGCGCTGAGCCCGGGGCCGGGTGGGGCCGAGAGCTCAAGGTAGAGCTTACTTTTGGGCTCAGTGCCGCTGGGGCGCAGCAGCACCCGTACGTTGCCCTCCAGCCACCAACACAGCACGTCGCGGGCCGCGGCATCGCCCACCCCGCGCAAGGGGCCCAGCGGGCCGCTGGGGTCGCGGCGGTCGGCCCAGCGCAGCACCCTGCGCCCGGCCAGGGTGGTCGGCGGGTCGGCGCGCAGCCCCGCGCCCAGCGCCCGCAGCCGCGCGCGGCCCTCGACCCCGCGCAGGTTGAGGTTGCGCAGCAGGTTCACCGTGGGGCCCAGCGTGGCCTCGATCTGATCGAGGGTGTCGAGCAGGCTGCGGCCCGCCGCGGCCTCTTGTTCGGCCAGCCAACAGAGTGCCAAAGCGCCGTCAGCGGCGTCTTTGTCGCGCTTGGTCGGCCGAAGCAGGGCGCCGTGGCTCTCTTCGACCCCGAGCGCGAAGTCGGCGAGGCCCGCGCCGGGCAGGGCCGGGTGGGCCTGGGCGTCGAGCGCCTCGAGTTCGGCGCCGATGTACTTGAAGCCGACCAAAAGGTGGTCGATCACCCGCGCCCCGCGGGCCCGGGCGAGGCGCGCCCCGCGGCTGCTGGTCACCTCGGTCTGGATGAGCACCGGCGGCGGGCCGGGCGGGTGCAGGCGCAGGGCCGCCTCGACGAGCAGGGTGGCCAGCTCATCCCCCGAGAAGCAGCGCCAGGCCGCTGCTCCCGTCTGGTCGGGGTGCACGCGGGCGGCGAGGCCGACCCGGTCGGCGTCGGGGTCGCAGCCGATCACCAGCGCGTCGCCGGCGGCCTCGGCCTCGGCGATCGCCAAGTCGAGGCAGGCGGGCACCTCGGGGTTGGGCGCGCGGAAGGGCACGGTGGGGAAGGCGCCGTCGTAGGTGAGCTGGGCCTCGACCGGTCGCACGCGGAAGCCGGCGGCCTGCAGCGCGGGGAGCACCGTGCGCCGCGCCGTTCCGTGCAGGTTGGTGAAGCGCAGGCCGAGGCGGGCCGGCGGGCGCTCGATGGGGAGGAGCTTCGCCAGATCGGCGTGGTAGGCGTCAATTACCTCGTCGGGCAGGCGGAGGACGCGGCCGGCCTCAGCGGCGGCCGGCAGCGGCATCCGGGCCGGAGGGCCCGCCCGCTCGGCGGCGGCGATCAGGTCGAGCAGCAGGTCATCGTCAGGCGGCACCTCTTGCCCGCCGCTCGGGCCGTAGAGCTTGGCGCCGTTGTCATCGGGCGGGTTGTGCGAGGCGCTGAGGTTGAGCCCGCCGTCGGCCTGCAGCGCGCGGATGGCGAAGCTGAGCTCGGGCGTGCTGAGCGCGCTGCGCCCGGCCGGCCCCGAGGGCGGGGGCATCCAGACCCAGAGGCCGGCCGCCGCGTAGACCTCGGCTGCCGCGCGCGCGAAGTCTTCGCTGCGCCAGCCCCGCAGCGGGTGGGCCTGACCCGCCGCGCCGGCGCGGGCGAGCTCACCCCGCAGGTCGTTGAACGTGCGGATGTCCCAGGCGAGCACCACCGAGGGCCGGCCCCGGGCCCGTTGGCGCAGCAGGGCGGCGTGGCCGGCGACCGCGGGGAGCAGGGTGCCCAGGTTGAAGCGGTTGGGCCCCACGCCCACCGCGCCGCGGCGCCCGCCGGTGCCCAGCGGCAGCAGCTGCGCGAATGCATCGAGCAGGACGTTGTCTTCGCCGGCCTCGACCCATCCGGCGACCACGGGCAGGTCGGTGGGGTGGGCGGAGAGCCAGGCCTGGACCGCGGCGCCGAGGGCGGCCCGGCGCGCCGGCGGAGCGCCCCGGTCTTGGAGCAGCGCGTCGAGGGCCGCGCAGCAGGCGGCCAGCGCGGGCGCGCCCTCACCCTCGGCGGGCGGCGGCGGCGCGGCTGGGCTCACTCGCCGCCGGCCACCGCGGTGGCCCCGGCCAGCACCCAGGGCACGTCTTCGCCGGCGGGGAGCATGATCGAGGCGCCCCAGGTGCTCGCCATCCACCAATCGCCCTCAAAAGGTGCGGAGCCGTCGCCGTCGATCCGCATGTGCACGCACTCCCAGGGGTCGGGCACCCAGTGGATGCTGCAGGTCTCGAGGCCGACGAAGGTCGAGGTGAACGCGCCGGTGGTCACGGTGTCGCCGGTGTTCATCTCGCGCTCGCCGACGATGACCGGCTCGGGGAACTCGGTGACCGTGCCGTCGCCCGCCGTCCACGACCAGATGGCCACGCCCAGATCGGTGTCAGAGGACCACTCGATCACGTGGGTGAGGCTCGGGGTCTGGTCTTCGGTGGCCAGGTCGACCAAGCTGTAGGTCAGGGTGGAGATCTCGGTGTCGCCCGCGGTGCGGGTGTCGACCTTGTCGACCGCGAGGTTGATCTCGCCGCTGGGCACGCAGGCGCTGTCGTCGGGGCTGCACTCGCGGTAGGTCCAGCTGCGGTCTTTGTCGAGGGGGAAGAACTCGGGGATGGGCTGGCCGGCGTAGCCGAAGCTCTTGGTGTCGCAGCCGGCGGCGAGGCTCAGCCCGAGGGGCAGCGTGAGGGCCAGCGCGGCGAGGCGGGCGCGGGTCGAGGGGGCGGCGGTCATGGGCTCCTCCAGGGTCGGGCGGGAGGGTAGCACGGGCTGACCCGCGCTGCCCCGACCCTCCCCCTGGGGCCGCCCGGCGTTACTCTCGCGCGCCTGGGGCCCGGGAGCGACGCCGATCAGCCGTGGGGCGAGGGGCGCCCGCTGAGGCGCTGTCGACGGTGCGGACGCTCCGGCCGGGTCGGCGCCTGCAGCCCCAGATCGGCCACCGCGGCCCGCAGCGCCCCCATGAACTCGGGCCCCGGATCGATGCGCCCGGTGCGAAAACCCGGGTCGGTCTCGACGAAGTAGGGGTGGCTCTCGAGCCAGCGGTACTCGGCGTGGGCGATGAGGTGGGTCAGCGGGTAGGCCGCGGCCAGCCAGCGCACCAGGGCGGCGTTGGCCTCGACCTGGGCCTGGGTCAGCGGCCAGCGCTTGCCGTCTCCGACGTTCTCGACGCCGATCGCGAGGTGGTTGAGGCCGATGGTGTGGCGGCCCATGCGGTCCTCGGGCATCAGCCGGTAGATGCTGCCGTCGCGGTCGACCACAAAGTGGCTGCACAAGTTCAGCGCGTTGCTCTCGGAGCGGTCGCGGCGCCGCACCTGGGCCGGCGCGCGGAAGGTGTTGTAGGCCGAGCGCGCGGTCGGGCCGGCGGTCCAGTGCTGCACGATGACCCGGGGCTCCATCCGCAGGGCCCGCTTCGGGTCTTGGCCCGGCGGCCAGCCCTTGTGGCGCTCGAAGTAGAGCATCGCGAGGCGCTCGCGCTCGGCGTTCCAGAGGACCGGGCGCTCGATGATCGGCGGCTGGAGGACAGCGGCGCGCAGGGCACGCTGAGCTGCGTCGTTTTCGATGGGGAGGGCCGCGGGCGCCGCGGCGGGCGCCGACAGCGGGAGGGCGGGCGGCGCGGCGGGCAGTGCAGGCAGCGCGCCCAGCAGGGCCAGCCCGAGGCCCAGCGCGCCCAGCGCAGAGGGGAGGGCCCCGCGCTGGGCGACCGGGGGCGGCGCGGGCGGCGGCGCGGTGAAGATCAGCGCGGTGGGGGCATCCTCAGCCCAGGTGGTCGGGCCCGTCGGGCCGGTCGGTCGGCGGTCGGGCAGCGGCCTCACCAGCGCAAGCTCCCCATGCTGGCGCGGGGGCGGCGGCCGCGGGCGCTGAGCTGGGCGGCGAGGCGCTCGGGATCGGGTGCGCCCCAGGGTCGGTCGGTGTTGCCCTCGTACTCGATGCCGCCGCTGATGAAGAGGGCGTCCAGACCGTTGTCTTCGGCGCCCTTGATGTCGTGGTCGAGGCTGTCGCCGATCGCGAGGCCGCGCCCCAAGCGGAGGCCCGCCGCGGCGAGCGCCGCCCGAGAGGCGGCGTAGACCTCGGGCAGGGGCTTGCCCCAGACCTGCACAGCGCCGCCCAGCGCGGCGTAGGGCGCGGCCCAGGCCCCGGCGCAAAACAAGAAGCTGCCGTCGGGCTGCACGCTGCGGATGTCGGGGTTCAAGCAGAACATCGGCAGGCCCCGCTCTGCGGCGGCCCGCAGCCTCGGGTCGTCCTCGGCCGGCGGCGCCTCGGCCATGCCCGCGCCGACCAGCACGGTGGCCTCGGCGGGGTCCTCGGTGGTTCCGAGGCCCAGGCCGCGCACCACGCCCTCGGGGTCGGGCGGGCCAGGCAAGCAGAGGGCGACCAGCGGGCCCGCGGCGGCGCGGGCGGCCAGCGCCTGCTCACCGAGGGCGCCCGAGGTGACCATGGCGTCGTAGAGGTCATCTTCGACGCCGATGCGCCGCAGCAGGGCCCGGCTGGGGCCGAGGCCCCGGCTCGAATTGGACAGCAGGCAGACGCCCTTGCCCGCCGCCCGCAGCGCGGCGAGCGCCTCGAGGGCGCCGGGCAGGGGCGCGTGGCCGTCGTGGACCACGCCCCACTGGTCGATGATGAAGTGGTCGTAGTCGGCGGCGATCACGCGCAGCCCATCGAGGATGAGGGGAGGATCACCCCCGGCGCGCCCGCTCACAGCGCGTCCAGGCGGCGGAGGAGCGCGCCGCCGCCGCTGGGCAGCTCGACCCGGGCCCAATGGTCGGGATCGCGGCGGGCCTCGGCCTGCTCCTGCGGGGTCATGCGCAGCGCGGCCTTGTTGCAGGCCCGCACCCGCCCATCCCCGCCGATGAGCAGGATGGGGTCCTCGGTCTCGTCGAGCAAGGCGAGCAGGGCCGCCCGGTCGAGCGCGGGGCCGTGGGCGTCTTCGGTGGCCAGCAGCGCGAGACCATCGAACAGGCCGTTGATCTCGGCGACCAAAGTCCGCAGCTCGACCGGGGCGTCGCCGATGCCGCCGCGGCGGTGGGTGTCGCCCCGCCGGTAGGCGACCACGGCCTCCTCCACCTCGCGCAGGGGGGTGGCGATGCGGCGGCTGAGGCGCCGCAGGCTCCACTGCGAGCCGGCGAAGGCCACCGCGCCGAGCACGACGATGCTCCAGGCCCCCACCATGCTCAGGCGTCGGGCCTCGGCCTCGGACGCGTAGATGCTGTCGCGGTTCAGCGCGCCGATCGCCTGCAGGTCTTTGACGATGACGGCGCGCGCGCCGCTCTCGCCGCTGAGCGCCGCCTCGGTGTTGCTGGCGATGCGGCCGAGCAGCTCGGCCTCGCCGGTCTCGGTGACGTTGGCCTGCGCCACGGCGAGCGCCTTGGCGAAGCGGGCTGCGCTGTCGGGCTGGGGGTCGGCGAGGGCGGCGAGCATCTCTTCGACCGCGGCCTCTGACACGACGTTCTCAGTGACGATGATCGAGATGGTCGGGCCCACCCGGGTCATCAAGCTGACCGAGGCCAGCACGGTGACGACCTGCAGCGCGAGCAGGGCGCCCAGCGTCACGGCGATCTCGGTGCGCAGGCGCATGGCTCAGCCCCCGACCACGGTGGCCGCCGCGCCCTTGGGGCCGACGGTGACCAGCAGGTCGCCCTCGCGCAGGGCGTCGGTGGGTGAGGGCTGCAGGGCCACGCCGTGGCCGGCCTGCTCGCGGCGCACCGCCACGACGAGCAGGCGCGCCCGCCGGGGCAAGGAGAGGTCGGACAGGCTGCGGCCGACCCAGGCGGTGGGCAGCTTGATCTCGGACACCTCCATGTCTTCGCCCAGGGGCACGCTCTCGAGCAGGCCCTCGTGCAGCAGGGACTGGGCGAGGCGCTCGCCGAAGGCGCGCTCGGGGTTGACCACCCGGTGCGCCCCGACCAGGGCGAGGATGCGCGCGTGCAGGTCGTCGGTGGCCCGGGCGACGATCAGGCGGGCCCCGGCCTGCTTGAGCATCGCGGTGACCATGATCGAGCCCTCGCGGGCCTCGTCGCCGATCGCCACCACGCAGAGGTCGCGGTCGGCGGGCTTGAGCCGCTCGATCACCCCCTCTTCGGTGGCATCAGCGACCAGCACGTCAAAGTGGCCGCGGGTCAGCGCGTGGCGCTCTTCGCGCAGGTCGATGCCGAGCACCTCGACCCCCTGGCGGTGCAGGGACTGGGCGACGGCGAGGCCGAACTGGCCGAGGCCGATGACGATGGCCTGACGGGTGATCACGGGGGCTCCTGGGGGGTCGCGGGCTTAGCCGACCGCGACCTCCTCCTCGGGGAGGCCCAGCGGCTTGGGACCGCTGCGGCCGGGCAGGAGGAGGAAGAGGGTCAGCGGGCCGACACGACCCGCGAACATACAGGCGGAGATCAGCACCTTGCCGACCTCGTCGAGCAAGGGTGTGCCGCCGATGCTGGTGCCCACCGTGCCCACCGCCGAGACCACCTCGTAGAGCGCGATCAGCGGGTCGATGGTCTGCACGAGCAGCAGCACGGTGATCGCGCCGACCACCGTGGCGGTGGCGGCGGTGATCGTGGCGATCGCCCGGAAGATGACCACCGCGGGGATGGTGCGGCCGAGCGCGCGCACCTGCTCGTCGCCGCGCAGGGCCGCGGCCAGCGCCAGGGCCAGCAGGGCGGCGGTGGTCGTCTTGATGCCGCCCGCCGTCGACCCGGGGCCGCCGCCGATGAACATCAGCACGATCATCATCACGACGGTGGCCGGCACGCTGGCGGCGAGGTCGACGCTGTTGAAGCCCGCGGTGCGCATGGTGACCGACTGGAACCAGGCGTTGTGCACCTTGTCGGCGATGCTCAGGCCCACCAAGGTCTGCTCCCACTCGAACCCGAGCCACAGCAAGGTGGGCAGGACCAGCAGCACGGCGGTGGTCCACAGGGTGAGCTTGCTCTGCAGGCTGGCTTGGCCCAGCGTGCGCAGGCGCAGGCGGTGCAGGGGGCTGAACCAGCGGCCGGGCAGGCGCGGGGCGAGCAGGCGGGGCAGGTCGAGGGCGGCCACCGGGCCGAGGCCGCCGAAGATGATGGTCAGCGCGACGACGTGGAGGATGAAGGGGTTGGCGTTGTAGCCGATGAGGCTGTCGGACTGCAGCGCGAAGCCGGCGTTGCAGAAGGCCGAGACGGCGGTGAACAGCCCCCGCCACAGCGCCGCTGAGGGGGCGTCGCCCGCCGCCCAGAAGCCCGCGGTGAGCAGGGCCGCGCTGATGCCCTCGACGGTCAGCGTGTAGATGAACAGCCGGCGCAGCGCGGGCACGACGCCGTCGTCGGCGCCCAGCAGGTCACCCATCGCCAGCTCTTGTTTGATGCCGATGCGGCGCCCGAGCAGCAGGGTGGCCCCCGACGAAAACGCCATGATGCCCAAGCCGCCGACCTGAAACAGGCCGAAGATGACCACCTGGCCGAAGGGGGTCCAGTCTTTGGCGGTGTCGAGCACGGCGAGGCCGGTGACGCAGCTCGCGCTGACCGCGGTGAACATGGCGTCGACCACGCTGGCCGGGTTGGCCCGGGCCGAGGCCACGGGCAGGCTGAGCAGCAGCGTGCCCGTGCCGATGAGCACGGCGAAGGTCGCGACCATCGAGCGGGCGGGGTGGGCGCTCACCTCGTCCCACACCACGCTGAGCACGTCTTGATCGCCGGCGCGGTTGGTCCAGTAGAGCAGGCTCAGCGGGCCGAGCAGGGCGAGGGTCGCGGCCACCCCGGGCTGCCAGGCGAGGGTCAGGCCGGTGCCGAGGGCGCCGAGCGCCATGCCCACGAGCACCCCGCGCTGCACGGGCCGGCCCTGGCGCCGGGCGGTCAGGGCCCACTTGGCGATCACCAGCCACGATCCGCCGATGCTGAGCGCGACCCCCAGCGCGCTCGGGCCGTTGGTGGCCCAGCCGGCGGCCGCGCCCAGCGCCCAGGCCGCCAGCGCCGCCTTGGCTGCCCCGCGCGCCCCGGCGTCGGTGCAGGTGCGCTGGCTGCTGGTGGCGCTCAGATCGGGCCAGATGCGGAAAAGCAGCGTCAGCCCGGCCAAGACGGCGAGGAAGCCGCGCTCAGGCCGGTCGAGCAGGCTCGGCAGCACGAGGCCGAGGCAGGCCAATGCGCCCACGGTCGCGAGGCCCCGCCCCAAGCGCTGGGTGGCCGGCCGCAGCAGCAGCGCCCCGCCGCCGGCGAGGCCCAGGCCGCCGAGGGCGGCGATCACGTAAGCGGCGATCTGGACGTTGTAGTCGGCGCTGACCGGCAGGTGCTGGTAGAGCGGCAGGGTCAGCGGCGCGAGCAGCACCAGCAGCGCGCCCAGCCCGTGCGCTTCGGCCCGGCGCACAAAAAGGGTGCGCGCGGGGCCCGGCCCCGATGTGAGCGCGGCGGTCGGGGCGGTGGGGGCAGGGCGCGAAGGCATGGGCGGCGAGGTTATCCACGCGGCCGGCGGTGCACACGCGCGGGGCGGGCGCGCCGCAGTGGAGGTCAGGTGGCGCAGGTCCGGGCCAAGGGGGGCCGCCCCCGGCGGTGGCTGCCGCGGCTCGCTGGGCTGCTGCTCGGCCTGCCGGCGCTGATCGGCGCGCTGATGGTGCTGCAGGTGCTGGCCGCCCGCTGGATCGACCCGCCCTTCACCCTGACCATGGTCGAGGCGGTGCTCGACGAGCACGAGGAGCGCGGGCGCTGGGACCGGCCGCGGCGGCGCCCACTGCCCCCCGCGGCGCTGCGCGCGCCGATCGCCCGCATGGTCGTCTCGGCCGAAGACGGCCGCTTCTTCTTGCACCACGGCTTCGACATCGAGGGCATCTGCGAGGCCGCGGCCCACAACCGGCGCCCGGGCGCGAAGCTGCGCGGCGCGAGCACGATCAGCCAGCAGGTCGCGCGCAACGTCTTCCTCTGGCAAAAGCGCAGCTGGCTGCGCAAGGGCCTCGAGGCCGTCTACACCGTGCTGTTGGAGCTTTTGCTGCCCAAAGAGCGCATCCTCGAGCTCTACCTGCAGGTCGCCCAGACCGGGGCGCTCGACTTCGGCGTCGAGCAGGCCGCCCGGCGCCACTTTGGCAAGAGCGCCGACCAGCTCAATGAAGACGAGGCGGCCCGCCTGGCCTCGGTCTTCCCCGCGCCCCGGCGGCGCAGCCCGACCGACGGCGCGGCGGCGGGTCGGGCGGCCAAGATCATCGGGCGGCGGGCGCCGATGGCCAGCGACCCGGGTTTTGCCCAGGTGACGGCCAAGGCCGACGTGATGGGCCGCGGCCTCGACCGCTGCGCGCGCCTGCTGCGCACGGGGCGCTGAGCGCGGCCGGCCGGCGGGTCGGTCTCCCGGCTGTTTCAGCCCTGCTGAACCATGGTTCAACGTTCCTGTCTGCACAGATGAGACATGGTGAAATGCTGCGGCGGATCATCGGGAGCGCTGCCCAGCGCGCCCTGCTGAGGCGCTTGGCACGCCCCGTGCACTGGCTAAGTGCTCACCCGAGGTGCCCATGTTGCCCAGCTCTTCGCTGCCCCCTGGTGCGGCCGACGCCGCCCCCTCCTGGCTCGCCGCCCTCGGGCCCTTTGGCCCCGCCCTCGCCGGCGGCGTGCTGATCGGCCTCTCCACCTCGTTGTTCTTGCTCCTCACTGGCCGCATCGCAGGCATCAGCGGCGTGCTCGGCGGCCTGCTCAACCCGCGGGCCGGCGACATGGGCTGGCGCGCGGCCTTCGTGGGCGGGCTGGTGCTCGCCGGCGCGGGCGCCGCGCTCTTCGCCCCGGCGGCCCTGGGCGCGCCCCTGGCCCGCGCCCCCATCTTCATCGTGCTGGCGGGCCTGCTCGTCGGCTTCGGCACCCGGCTGGGCAATGGCTGCACCAGCGGGCACGGGGTCTGCGGCATCTCCCGCGGCTCGCCCCGCAGCCTCGCCTCGGTGCTCACCTTCATGGCCACGGGGATCTTGACCGCCACGCTGCTCCGGCTGATCGGGGTGCCCGCATGAGCCGCCCCCTCGAGCTCGTGGCGGCCGGCTTCGTCGGCCTGCTCTTTGGCCTCGGCCTGCTCGTGGCCGGCATGGTCCAGCCGGCCAACGTGGTCGGCTTCCTCGACCTCTTCGGCGACTGGAAGCCAGCGCTCATGGGCGTGATGGGCGGGGGCATCGCGGTGAACGCGGTGGGCGTGCTGATCATGAAGCGCATGGGCAAGCCGCTGCTCGGCGCCACCTTCCACCTGCCGACCCGGCGCGACCTCGACAAACGCCTGCTGACCGGCGCCGCCCTCTTCGGCGTCGGCTGGGCCATCGGCGGCTTCTGCCCCGGGCCCGCCCTGGTCGCGGTGCCCAGCGGCCGGGCCGACGCGCTGCTGTTCTTGCTGTCGATGTTGGGGGGCATGGCCCTGTTCAACGTCTGGGAGCGCAAAGCCGCGCTGGATCGGCCCGCGCCCGCCCCGACCCTCAGCCCCAACCCGGCGGCCGCCCAGCCCGAGCCCGGCGGCGGCCCCGCCTGAGCGCCGCGCATTTTTTTGGCGCGGCGGCTCCGGCGCTCGGTAATCCACCGGCGCGGCCTCCCTTGCTCCGGGGCGAACCCCCACCCTGGAGCTCCCGATGCGCCGCCCCTCCCTCCGCCTCGCCCTGTCCGTTGCCCTGACCCTCGGCTTCGCCACCTCGGCGGCGGCCTCCAGCCGGCCCTCCCCCGACACCGACGGCGACGGCCTCACCGACCGCCAAGAGGCCGCGCTTGGCACCAACCGCCGCAGCGCCGACACCGACGGGGATGGCCTGCGGGACGGTGAAGAGGTGAACGTGCACCTCACCAACCCGCTGCGCGCCGACACCGACGGCGACGGCCTGCGCGACGGCGACGAGGTGAACCTCTACCGGACCAGCCCGCGCCTCGTCGACACCGACGGCGACAGCCTGCGCGACGCCGCTGAGATCAACGTGCACGGCACCAACCCGCTCGCGGTCGACAGCGACGGCGACGGGCTGCGCGACGGCGCCGAGCTGAGCGCTGGCACCAACCCGCTGGTGGCCGACACCGATGGGGATGGCCTCAGCGACGGCGATGAGGTGGGCGCGGGCACCAACCCCCTGCTCGCCGACACCGACGGCGACGGCGTGGGTGACGCGAGTGACCTCTTCCCGCTCGACGGCGGCGAGTGGGCCGACCAGGACTGCGACGGCATCGGCGACAACGCGGACCTGGACGACAACGACAACGGCGTCAACGACGATGAAGAGGTGGTCTGGGGCCAGGCCCTGCTGCTCGAGCCGGTCTTCCCGCTCACCATGGACCTCATCGTTTGCGATTGGGACCTCGTCGGCCCGGTCTCGCTGAGCAACCCCAACTGCGGCGGCTACACGATGTTCATCGAGGATGACGGCACGATGGACATCCTCGGCTACCTCGGCCAGTGGGAGGAGTACGTCGGCCCCACCGGCATGAGCATGCGCTGGGCCTTCCCTGAGCTCGACAACAGCAGCCAGCAGTTCATCGGCCACCGGGTCGAGCCCCAGCCCGGCGCCATCGCCTGCTTCGAGGGCCCGGCCCAGGCGCTGGGCGGCTGGTCGGAGTGGCCCAGCGGCGCGAGCGGCACCTATTGGTTCGACACCGGCGCCTGGGCGGGCTGCGTCTACTAGCGGCGCGCTTGCGGGCGGGCGCCGCGGGCGGCAGGCTCGGGGCTCCCCCTCTCCGTTGGAGCCCGCCATGCCCCTCGCCGCCGCGCCGATCGCCCTCGACCTCCCCCGCCTCCGCTTGCTGCTGCTGGGGGCGATGGGGCTCCCCCTGCTCGCCGCGGGCTGCGGCGCCGAGGACAAGTCTGACCCCGACACCAGCGGCGGGCTCTATGGCGACGGGGGGAGCGGAGACGGCGGCAGCGGAGACGGGGGGAGCGGAGACGGCGCCGATGGAGCGGACGGCGCCGACGGGGCGGACGGCGGCGACGGCGGGGGTGGAGAGGGCTGCGCCGACGCCGAGAGCTTGGTCGGGCCCGATGGTGCGCCCAATGGCTACGAGCGCTGCCCCGACGGGGCGATCAACCGGGCCAGCGCCGAGCCGGTGGGCAGCTGGTCCTACGAGCCGGCCTGCGTCGGCGACGAGGCCTACCGCGACTGCACCGTCGACGCCGACTGCACCGCGGCGCCCAACGGCCACTGCACCGCCAGCACCGGCTTCGACACCGGCGAGAGCTACTGCTCCTGCACCTATGGCTGCGAGACCGACGCCGACTGCGCGGAAGGCAGCGTCTGCTTGCCGCCGGGCGTGGTCGAGACCGGGTTCACCTGGCCGACCTGCCAGCCGGCCAGCTGCGTGACCAACGCCGACTGCGAGAGCAGCGAGTGCGGGGTCAGCAGCTATGACAACGGCTGCGGCTTCACCGTGCAGCTGTCTTGCCGCAGCGAGGCCGACGCCTGCCGCACCGACGCCGACTGCGATGCGGGCCTGCCCGACTGCGGCGTGAACTGGGGCTCGGGCGGGGCTTTTGTCTGCAATACGATGGACTGCGCCATTGGCCGCCCCCTGCATGACGTCGAGCAGGCCATTGTGGTCGCGCCCGCCGCGCGGCGGGTCGACTGGGCGGCGGGCTTCGACCTCGCCCCGCCGGCCGATCCGGCCCTGGCCGCGGCGCTGGCCGCGCACTGGTCGGGTGTCGCCGCGATGGAGCACGCCAGCGTGGCCAGCTTCTCGCGGGCGGCCCTGCAGCTGCTGCAGCTCGGCGCGCCCCCGGCGTTGCTCGCCCAGACCCACGGGGCGGCCCTCGACGAGGTGCGGCACGCCCAGCTCGCCTACGGCTTGGCCAGCGTCTTCGCCGGCGCGCCGGTGGGCCCCGGCCCGCTGCCCCTGCAGAACGTCGTCCTGCACGCTGATCGCGCGCAGGTGGTCTGGGATCTGGTGGTCGAGGCCTGCGTGGGCGAGACCGTCGGCGCGGCCGAGGCCCGGGCGGCGGCGCTGGGCTGCGTCGATCCGGCGCTGAAGGCCGCGCTGCTCGGCGTGGCCGAGGATGAGGAGCGCCACGCGGCGCTGGGCTGGGCGACCTTGCGCTGGCTGCTCGCCGGCGCTGGCCCTGCGCTGCAGGCCCAGGCGGCGGCTGCGCTCGAGGACGGCGCTCAGGCGATCCTCGCCGGGGCCGAGGCGCCCGCCCCCGCGGGTGCGGCGGCTTTTGGGCTGCTCGGCGGCGCGGATCGCCAGCGCCTGCGGGCCCGGGTGATCGACGCGGTGGTGCGGCCGTGCATGGGCGCCCTGCTCGGCGAAGCCTCCTGAGAGGCGGCGGGGAGCACGTCGAGAGCGTCATCTTCGGCGTGCGTTCCACCTGCGAATACACAAGGGGCGCGGGGCGGGCGGAAATTTCGGGTTCAGGACACCCCTTTGACGGCCGCAGCGCGACAATGGTCGCGCTGGTCCCCCCCCTGCTTGAGGTGCTCATGTCCGCCGTCGCCCGCCTGCCCCTGCTGCTCGCCTTGGCCCTCCCCCTCGCCCTGACCGCTTGCGCCGACGAGAGCACCGAGCCAGGCGCGGATTCGGCCGAGCTCGGCGAGCTCGACGGGATGGAGGCCACTGCGCGTGAGCAGCTCTTCGCCCTGGGCGGCCCAGGCGAGGTCAAGGGCGTCGATTCGGCGCGGGTCATCAAGCGGCAGGTCGACCTCGCCGCGATGGGCCACGTCAAGTTCCAGCAGCAGCACCGCGGCGTGCCCGTCTTCGGCGGCGAGGCGATCGCCCACTTTGACGATGCGGGCCGCTTCACCGGCTTTACCGACGATCTGCTGGCCAACGTCAACGTCGACGTGCAGCCGGCCTACGCGGCCGACGAGGCCCTCGACATCGCGGCCAGCGTCGCCCTTCCGTGGGACCAGCAGACCCACGCGCCCACCGCGACCCTGTGGGTCCTGCGCCACAAAGAGCAGGACCACCTCGTCTGGCGCGTGCAGCAGCAGCGCACCGAGGGCGTCGACGACCCGACCATGCCCGTGCTCTTCATCGACGCCCACACCGGCGCCGTGGTGTGGAGCTACGAGAACCTGCAGACCGCCACCTGCACCGGCGCGACCAACTTCTACGGCACGGTCAGCTTCGAGTGCTACACCGACGGCGCCTCGTTCTTCACCGAAGACCAGCTCGAGGGCGTGGGCACCTTCTCCTACGGCAACACGACCAGCTCGCTGTACTACGTGAGCAGCTCGACCGCGGCTTTCCCCTCCGACCAGCTCACCAAGAACGCCGTCGAGGCGCAGTACGTGGGCATTGAGACGGTCGACTACTACCAGACCACCTTCGGGCGGGATGGCATCGACGGCGCCGGCGGCCCGGCCGACCTCACCACGCACGGGGTCGGCTACATCGCCAGCTACACCAGCTACTCGCGCAACTACGTGAACGCCTTCTGGGACGGCGCTTCGATGACCTACGGCGACGGCGACGGCTTCAACAGCGGCTCGCTGACCGTGCTCGACGTCGGCGGCCACGAGTTCACCCACGGCGTGACCCAGTACGAGGCCAACCTCACCTACTCGGGCGAGCCGGGGCACCTCAACGAGGCCTACTCCGACGTGTTCGGCGCGATGGTCGAGCGCTTCGCCCGCGGCGAAGACGGCCGCACCTGGCTCATCGGCGAAGACACCTGGACCCCAGGCACCAGCGGCGACGCGCTCCGCTACATGAACGACCCGGCCGACGACGGCCTGAGCCGCGACTACTGGACCAGCAGCATCGGCTCGGTCGACGTGCACTACGGCTCGGGCGTGCCGAACCTGGCCTTCTACCTGCTGTCTGAGGGCGGTCTGCACCCCCGCGGCAAGAGCACGGTCAACGTCACCGCCATCGGCGCCGACGACGCGGCGGCGATCTGGTACCTCGCGCTCACCAGCTACATGACCAGCAGCACCAACTTCGCTGGCGCGCGCACCGCGCAGATCAACGCGGCCACGGCCCTCTTCGGCGCGGGCAGCCAGCAGGTGCAGTCGGTGACCAACAGCTGGGCCGCCGTCGGCGTCGGCGCGGCCTGGGGCGCTCCGACCCCCACCTGCACCACCCGCACCTACAGCGGCTCGATCAGCCGCTCGGGCCGCAGCGTCTACGCGCCCAGCAGCAGCGGCACCACCGCGGGCACCTACCCGATGACCCTGGCCCTCACCGGCCCGAGCGGCGCCAACTTCAACCTCGCGCTCGAGCGCAAGAGCGGCTCGCGCTGGTCGGCCGTGGCCACCTCGACCGGCTCGACCTCGACCGAGGCGATCAGCTACACCGGCAGCAGCGGCACCTACCGGGCGACCGTGAACTCGGTCACCGGCTCGGGCAGCTTCTCGCTGAGCTGGTGCTACTGAGCGGCTGCGCTGCTGCGCGTCGGGCGCTCAGCCCGGCTTGTGTGCGGCGATGACCCAGTCGTGGGCGAAGCGCACCCCGCCGGTGCGCTCGACCTCGGCGAGGGCGCGGCGGCGCAGGTCTTCGATCTGCTGATCGAGGGCCGCCCGCAGGCCCAGATCGCGGATGAGCGGCAGCTTGCTGCGGCAGACGTCGAGCTGGCCGTTGACGTAGCGGGCCCGGAAGAGGATCGGCACCCGCTCGCTGTGCTCGACGACCAGGCCCGCCGCCTCGAGGTGCCGGCGCACCCAGTCGTCGGGGTACTCGCGGTAGCAGCGGTGCCCGGCGAGCAAGATGCAGGCGTCGCGCAGCCGGTTGATTTCGAGGATGAGCCTGCCGCCGTCATCCTCAGCGTGGTCGGGCATGGGTGAGAGCCCGATGGCGTAGAGCCAGCCGCCCGGGCGCAGGTGCAGGGCGATGCGCGCGAACAGGCGGTCTTGGAAGTAGGGCGCAAAACCGTCGAGGGCGCCGATGAGGTAGTCGGCGAGAACGACGTCGTAGAGCTCACCCGCGAGCAGGCCCGGCTCAGCCCAGTCGCCCACGATCAAGCGGTCTTGGGGCCGCACCCGGTCGGCGTGGCGGCGGGCGAGCTGGTCTTTGCCGCCCTCGCCGCCGGTCACCGCGGTCCAGGCGGTGGTGGGCAGGCCCATGACCCACGACAGGCTGTGGGCGCCGGTGCCGGCGTCGAGCACGCGCCCCCAGGGGCGGTCGGCGTGCAGGCGCTCGACGAGGGCGAAGAGCTGGTCGGTGGTGGGGGCGGACGGCGTCATGGGCGCGGGGTTAGCCTCGGCGACCGCTGCGGTCATGTGGCGGGCCCGAGGAGCGGCGTGGACCCGCAGCAGCCGAGCCCCCCAGCCGCGCAGCCAGGTCGGCCCGACCCCCGGGCCATCGCTGGCCTCTTGCTCGTGCTGTGGGCCATCTTCGGGGTGGCCGCCCCCTACCAGGGTGTGCACAACAGCCGCTCCGGTCGAGACTTCGCCTCCTACCACTATGCCGTGCAGGCCGCCCTCGCCGGCGATGACCCCTACGATGTGGCCGGGCTCGGGGCCCGCGCGTCGGCCGAGGGCACCCGGCGCGAGGTCCACCCCTACTTCTACCCGCCGCCGGCCCTGCTCGGCCTCGTGTGGGACCAGGGGCTGCGCCTGCAGACGGCCTACCGGGCCTGGTTTTGGGCCGGTCAGCTCGCGGCCCTGGGCGCGGCGGCGGCGCTCTGGCGCTGGCTGCGGGCGCCGATCTGGCTGACCCCGGCCCTGCTGCTGGCCCTCTCGCCCCTGCACGACAGCGCCAAAATGGGCCAGATCAACGTGTTTGTGCTGCTTCTGGCGGTGCTCGGGCTCTGGCGGGGCAGCGGCCTGCTGGTCGGGGCGGCGGGCATGGCCAAGATGTCGCCGGCGCTGTTCTTGGTGGGCTGGGCGGCGACCGGGCGCTGGCGGCCCGCGCTGGTGGCGGCGGGCGCGGCGGTGGGCCTGAGCCTCGTGGCCCTGCCCCTGGTCGGAATCGACGCGCAGCTGCGCTTTTACACCGAGATTCTGCCCGGCTTCGCCAGCGGCGACTACCACGGGCTGCGCGTGCCGATCACCCTGCCGGCCAACCACTCCATCCCCGACCTGCTCAACCAGCTCTGGCCGGGCCCGAGCAGACACCGCCTCGATCCCTGGGCCCAGCGCCTCTCGGGCCTGATCAGCCTCGGGCTGCTCGCGGCCTGCGCCGCGGCGGGCCGGCGGTGGCGCGGGCCCGATGATGGCCTGCAGCAGGGCCTGCTCGCCGGCGCCATCACGGTGGTAATGACCCTGACCCCGGTCTACACCTATGAGCACCACCTGAGCTTCTTGCTGCTGCCGGCGGCGGCGGCGCTCACCGCCTGCTTGCCCCTGCGCGGCGCGGGCGACCGCCGGGCGCTGGGGCTGACCTTGCTGGCCTTGGCCCCCACTTGCCTGCCGTTGGCGGCCCTGCGCGACGTGCAAGACCTGCTGGCGGGGGGGGAGCAGGGCCCCGGGCTCTTGGGCGGGGGCGCGGCCGCGGCCGCCCGTTGGCTGCTGCAGGAGAGCAAATTCGCCGGTCCAGCCCTGCTCGGCCTGCTCTGCGTCGAGCGGATGGCCGCCCGGTCCAGCCGGGTCTGAGGGCCAGCCTGCGCGAAGACAGCGCCCAGCGCGTTGTGGGGCGTCGTTGGCGGTCGGTGGCGCCCCAGGGGTGGGGACGCCCAGGGTCCGAGGGCCGGGGGAGCGCGGTCACCGATTGTCAACACCCCTCGGGGGGCGCGCACACCCGGGGGTTCGGCGGCTATGAACGGGGGAGGGTGGGTCTACGGGCCTGCCCTCATGCCCCCTCCTTCTTCATGAATGTGCGCCATGACGTCGTTCCGCGTTTACCTCCGCCCCGTCCTGGTCAGCTCCGTGCTGGTGAGCATCGCTGCGGGCCTCGCCTTCGGCATCACCTTCCTGCTGCGCGTGATGGCCTTCGGCGCGAGCTAGGCGGCGCGGCCCGCTCGCTGCGGGCTGGCCTCAGGCGCAGGCGGCCTTAGACCGGCCGGGCCCGCGCCTGGAGGTCCCTCTTGTCCCTCGCCCCGTCCCTCGCGCCCCTGCCCGCGCTGCCCGCCCCCTTCGACGCGGGGCTGCGGCCCGAGGCCCCGCTGGTGCTCTACACCCACGGCACCCCCAACGGGTGGAAGGTGAGCGTCGCCCTCGAAGAGCTGGGCCTCGACTACAGCGTGGTCGACCTGCCCATCTCGACCAACGTGCAGAAGCAGCCGTGGTTTTTGGCGATCAACCCCAACGGGCGCATCCCGGCCCTGCACGACCGGCGGCTGACCGGCCCCGATGGCGGCCCGGTGGCCATCTTTGAGTCGGGCGCCATCCTGCTGCACCTCGCCGAGACCGCCGGCCAGCTGCTGCCGACCGACCCCGTGGGCCGGCTGCAGACGTTGTCTTGGCTGATGTTCCAGATGGGTGGTGTTGGGCCGATGATGGGCCAAGCCAACGTCTTCTTCCGCTATTCGCCCGAGAAGATCCCCTTCGCCATCGACCGCTACCAGCGCGAGAGCCAGCGCCTGCTCGGCGTGCTCGATGGCCAGCTCGCGCGCACCCGCTACTTGGTGGGCGACCAATACACCATCGCCGACATCGCCAACTGGTGCTGGGCCCACACCCACGCGTGGAGCGGCGTCGACGTCAGCGGCCTCCCCCACCTGCAGCGGTGGATGGACGAGCTCGCCGCCCGCCCCGCCGTGCGCCGCGGCAAAGCCGTGCCGGCCGAGGTCAAGCTGCGCAGCCCCGAAGACGAGGCCCGCTTCGCCGCCGAGGCCCGCAAGATGTTGGCCTGAGGCCCCACGGGGAACAGTCCACGAAACTAGCGCAATGGTCGGCCCTCTCGGGCGCCTACGCCGCCCGCCGCGCTCGCCCGCGGGGCCGGTCGGCGCTCCGCCTGCGGCGGGATCGCCGCCCGCGCGGGCTCGGTCGCTGCGCGACCGCCGCTGCGCGGCGCGCTCTGGGCCCGGCGGGCGCGGACTGAGTCTTCTCTGGGGCGTCCACCCCCGCACCCACCGGAGCCCGACCCCATTGACCACCGTGACCCCGTCCGCGTGGACCGGCTTCCTGCTCGCGATCCGCGAGATGCCAAGCTGGGTCGACAAGACCAACTGGGTTCAGTCGTTCATCGCCGCCGGTGAGGCTCGCTTCGACAAGCTCGAAGCCGCGAAATTTGATCCCGACGGCCAACTCTACGCAGGCAGAGAGATCCACGGCCGCTACCAGTTCGTCGACGTGCACGCTGTTCAAGAGGCCTTCCCCCACAGCAGCTGGTTGACCCTGGAGCCGCCCTGCCCCTGGGTCGGCCGCGTCCGAGGCTTCTTGAATTGGGAGTGGTGGACGCCCTCCATCGAAGCACGCCGATACGATGCCGAGAGGTTCATCGGCACAAGCAAAGGCTACATCGTGCGCTTACGCGACGGCAAAGTATGGGAGGGCGTCCGCCAAAACGAACACCCGCTCGCCGCCGCACAACAAAAGCACGGCTTTGATGACGGTGTCGGCCTGCTCGACCAAAACAACGCCTACCAAAACTACGTCTGGCAGACCATTGTCGAGAAGCTCGCCGAGCTCGGCCTAAACGCCAAACAAATAACTTATGGCACCAGCCACAACCGATTTCGGTTCGACGAGCTCGTGCCCAACACCCCAGAGGCGTGGCGCCGGTTCGAGGCCCACAAGGCCGATGTCCTCAAGATCTGGTCGCAGAACAATGACATCAAATCATTGATCTAGCTCATCGAAGCCGAAGAAGCCTGACCCCGCCGAACGTTGGGTCGGCGCGGCCCCCGCCGCCAACCCCACCCACGACAGCCGAGGCCTTCGCGGCGCCCCACCTCATCGCCCACCCCAGCCCCAAAACGCGCCGTCGATGGGGCCAGGTCTTGGAGGACCGGCAAAGGGGGGCGTTGCGGGCTGGCGCGCGGCGCTGGCATGCGCCGCGCGAAGCCTGCCCGCGGCCCCCCTTGGCGGGGGATCCAAGGGGCCGCGGAGGCCCCTTGGCCGGGGGCCTTGGGGGCCGGCGGCCCATACGCGCTAACATACTTGACGCGTCAATGGTGCCGTGCGACAATACATCATGACTGCCAGCATTCCTGACCTGCTTTCCTCTGGTGCCTGGGCCGACGTCGTGGCTTGGCTGCCCCGAAACCTCGACGAGCTCGCTGCTTCCAGCCACGGCTTCCAGCGTCGCCGCGCCATCAAGACGCCCGCCGACTTCATCCGTGTCGCGATGGCCTACAGCGTGCTCGACCTCTCGCTGCGGGCGGTAGCCGCTTGGTGCAGCGACCACAGCATCGGCGAGCTCTCCGATGTCGCTGTCCTCGGGCGGCTGCGGCGCGGCTGGCCCTTCTTGAAGGCGGTGTCCGAGGAGCTCATCGCGGCTCAGGTGCGTGAGGCGCCGAGGGCCGGACCTCAGCGACGGATCCGACTCATCGATGCAACGACCCTATCGCACCCCGGCTCCTCAGGAGCCGACTGGCGCCTACACGTCACGTTTGACCCGGCTCGAGGTGTGGTGGATGGCGTGGAGCTGACCGACGGCCGCGGTGGTGAGCACCTCGGCCGCGTGCCGCTTCGTCCAGGCGACCTCGTCGTCGCTGATCGCGGCTACGCCCACGAGGAGCGCATCCGCGAGGCACGCGAGGCCGGGGCCGACGTGCTTGTGCGCATCG
>JAEUKK010000054.1 GCA_016792625.1 Deltaproteobacteria bacterium
CCGGCTTGGCCGCTGGGGCCGGGGGCCCCCGGCCCCCCGGCCCCCGGCCAAGGGGCCCGCGGGGCCCCTGGGAGCCCCCGCCAAGGGGGGCCGGCGGGCAGGCTTCGCGCGGCGCATGGCAGCGCCGCGCGCCAGCCCGCAAAGGCCCCCCTTTGGAAACCCCCCGGCTCGGCGCGTTTTGGGGTAGCTCTGGGCGATGAGGGGGCTCACCGCGAAGGCTTCGGCTGTCGCAGTTGGGGGCAGGCTTTGGTCTTGGGGCTGGTGCGGGGCGGATCAGCGTCAGGGCGCCTCAGGTCGAGGGCTGTTGGGCTGGCGCCAGCGGGGCCAGGGCGCGGCCGGCGAGCACCGCCACGGGCACGGCGACGGCGAGCGCGAGGCCCGCGGCGACGCCGGGGTTGCTGACCAGCCCGCTCAAGATCAGGCCGAAGTGCACGGCCAGCGCGGTGATCGCCGCGGCCACGCCGCCCGCGCCGCGCAGGCGCTGGTCCAAGAAGAGGCCGGCGACCAGGGGGCCGGTCGAGGCGGCGACGAGGCCGTAGACGCCCTGCTGGCCGAGCAGCAGCACGACCGAGGGGGGCTTGATCGAGATGCCGATGGTCACCACCGCCAGCGCGCCGAGCACCAGACGGTTGAGCCGCACCGAGCCGCGGCCGGGCAGCAGATCGTTGGCCACCGAGGCCGAGATGGCGACCAGCAGGCCGTCCATGGTGCTCATCGCCGCGGCGAGGATGGCCACCGCCACGAGGCTCGAGGCCCAGGGCCAGGGGAAGGCCTGGTTGAGGTAGCGCGCCATCACCTGGTCTTGGGGGATGTCGGCGGGCAGGTCGAGGCGGGCGTACGCGCCGGCGAAGAGCACGAGGCAAAACACCGTGAACGACAGCATCGCGATGGCGATGGTCTGCCACAGCGTGCGCCGGTCTTTGACGTAGAGGGCCTTGGTCAGCAGGTGGGGCTGGGTGGTGAGGGCCACGCCCATCACGAAGGGCACCACCCAGACCTCGCCGACGCTGCCGAAGAGCGGCGAGCCCGGGGCGACCATGCCCGTGGTCGCCAGATCGGCGACCAGCGCCCCGCTCGACCAGTGCTCGAGGCCCGAGCCGAAGATCGCCAGGGCCATCACGAGCATGATGACGCCCTGGGCGGTGTTGGTGAAGGCGTGGGCCCAGGCGCCGCCAAAGCCGGTGTAGGCAAAGACGAAGGCCACGATGCCGATGACCGAGGCCTCGTAGCTGATGCCCAGGGTCTCGCGCATGACATAGCCGCAGCCGACGGTGATCAGCACGAGGTAGGCGACGTTAAGCACGTTGAGGCCCGAGAACAGCCGGCGGAGCTCGAGGCTCTCGTAGCGGGCGCCCAGCCAGTGGGGGATGGTCAGGGCCTTGTAGCGGGCGCCGATGACCTGAAACTGGGGGGAGAAGACCACGAGGCCCACGGTCAGGCCGGCGATGAGCGGCAGACTGAAGCCGATGAGCGCGGCGAGGCCCTCTTTGTACACAAAGCCGGGGAAGATGACGAAGGTGGCGCTCGAGGCCAAGCAGGCCCCGAGCGTGAGGCCGGCCACCCAGGGGTTCATGTCGCCGCTGCCGATGGCGAAGCCCTCGCTCGTATCGGTCTTCTTGCCGCCCATGTAGGCGAGCACGCTGGTGATGATGAGGTAGACCGCGAAGAGGCCCCAGGCGAAGGGGCGCTCGGCGATGAGGGTGAGCAGCTGCATGAGGTACCTCGGCGTCGGCCGGCGCCTATCCATCATGCCGCAGTGCAGCAAGCCCCTCGACGCCATCTTCGCCACTTCTCGCTGCAATGCAGCAGGGTCAGCCCGCGGACCGCGGCGGGCGGCCCGTGTTAGCTCTCCCGCAGGTGGGCCGTGGCGGCCGCCCCTCTCGCCCGGCCCCCGCGCCGGAGGGCCCCATGCACACTCCCGCTGACGGCAGCGCACCGCCCCGCACCATCGCGCAGCTCCAAGCGCGCCTGCGTGACGCGAAGCTGCGGGCCACCGGCCCCCGGGTGGCGGTGCTGCGGGTGGTCGAGGCCTGCCTGCGGCCGCTGACCCACGCCGAGGTCATGGCCGCGCTTGACGAGGGCGGCGCCTGGGATCGGGCGACGATCTACCGCAACCTCAACGACATGACCGAGGCCGGCCTGCTGCGCCGCTTCGACCTCGGCGACCATGTCTGGCGTTTTGAGCTGGCCGAGGCCGCCCCCGCCGACGAGCACCACGCCGATGGTGTGCACCCGCATTTTGTGTGCACCAGCTGCGGCGACGTGCAGTGCCTCGACGAGGTCGTGGTCCACGTGCAAGCCGAGGGGCGGGTGCCCCGCTCGGTCGCCGCGGCGGCGGTGGCCATCCAGCTCAGCGGCCGCTGCGACACCTGCGCCTAAGGCCCGCGCCCCGCCGACCGTCGCCCGCAGGAGTGCGCCCGTGCCCGTGTTCATGCTCGACGAGCGCCACGTCTTCCCCCGGCCGGGCCTCGCCAACGCCGATGGTCTGCTGGCGGTGGGCGGCGACCTGGCGCCCGAGCGGGTCTTGCTCGCCTACCAGCAGGGCATCTTCCCCTGGTATAGCGACGACCAGCCCATTTTGTGGTTCTCGCCCGACCCGCGCTTCGTGCTGCCCACGGCCGCGCTCAAGGTGCAGCGCAGCCTCAAGAAGCGGGTGCGCCGCGGCGACTACGAGATCCGCCTCGACACCGCCTTCGCCGAGGTCATCGACCACTGCCGCGACCAGCAGCGTCCGGGCCAGCGCGGCACCTGGATCACCCCAGAGCTGCGCGACAGCTTCATCGCCCTGCACCACCGCGGCTTCGCCCACTCCGCCGAAGCCTGGCAAAACGGCGCGCTGGTCGGCGGTCTCTACGGCGTCGCCATCGGCGGCTTCTTCTCGGGCGAGAGCATGTTCGCCCTGCAGCCCGACGCCAGCAAGGCGGCTTTTGTCTGGCTCAGCCGCCAGCTCGAGGCCTGGGGCTTCCCGCTCATCGACTGTCAGGTCTACACCGAGCACCTCGACCGCTTCGGCGCGGTCGAGGTCCCCCGGCGCGAGTACCTCGCCGCGCTGCGCGAGGCCCTGCGCCTGCCCCACCGCCCCGGCCCCTGGCGCTTCGACGAAGGCTTCCGCCCCGCTCTGCCCGGCGACACCGACGGCACCTGAACCGCCGGCTGCCGCCCGGTGGCTCAAAGTCCGCCGAAGCAGGCCCGGCCACCCGCAGGCTCCACTGGCCCCCTTGGCGGGGGATCCAAGGGGCCGCGGAGGCCCCTTGGCCTGGGGGCCCGGGGGCGGGGACCGCCCCTTTGATGGGCCTGGGGGGCGTTGCGGGGGGCTCGCCCCCCGCCCCCTAAGGAGGTGTCTGCCCCACCGGCAGCGCCGGGCCCAGCGCTTCGTCGCGCCCGCGCAGGTCCGTGTCCGGCGGCCCCACCGCCACCGGCGCCTCTGGGTCGAGCAGGGGCAGCTGCGGCCCCGCCTCGAGATCGACGCCCTCGTCGGACGGGGCGGCGGGCGCTCCGGTCACGGCGGCGAGCGCTGGCGTCGGCACCACGGGCTCCGCCGGCGGCAGCGGGCCCGGCCCCAAGACCGCCCCGGGTCGCTGGGTGATCGGCGTACACCCACAGGCGTCGGCCGCCCAACACAGGGCCGCGGTCGGCGGGGTGGCTGGCCCGGCCCCCACCGCGAGCTGCAGGCCCGGACCACAGAGCAAGCCCGGAGCGCTGACCAGCACGGCGATCCGGTCGTTTTCGTTGACCCCGCTCGGCGCGCGCAGGCCATGCGCCGGCGCCAGCGCGGGCAGCGCGCAGCGGGTGGGCGGCGGTAAGGCCTTGGCCTGCCAGGCCCCCAGCTCGACCGCCGCGCGGGCCGCCGCCGCCGTGCGCGCCCCCAGCCCGTCGAGGCCGCGCTGCCGCTCGGGGTCGAGCAGGGGGGCCACGGTCTGGGCCACGCGCAGGCGCTCGACCCGGTCGGTCGCCGCCCGCGCCGCCTGCGCCGCGTCGCGCACGCCTGGGCCCAAGGCCCGCGAGCGAGCCCAGAGGTCGGCGAGGGCCGGGGTGGCGCAGGGGTCTTGACCGGCGGCCAGCCCCTCGCCGAGCTGGTTGTGGACCCGCGCCAGCGCGGTGATCAGGGCCTCGGCCCGGGCGAGGCGCTCGTCGGCGCTGGCCGCCGCCTCGTCGAGATCAACGATGTCAGGGGCCAAGGCCGCCTTCATCGGGTCGCGGCCCTCTGCCGCCGCCCAGCCAAGGCCCGCCAGCGCGGCCAGACCCGCGAGGCCCAGCGCCGCGCCGACGACGAGGCGCTCAGGTCGACGCATGGGCGCCCCCCGCCGGCCGCTGGGCCACGATGCGCGCGGCCACCCGCACCAGCTGGTGGGCGGTCGCTGGCGCCGCGGCCAGGGCCTCGGGCTCGCCGGCCAAGCAGCGCAGCAGCGGGGCGTGCCGCGGGGCGCCCACGGCCGCCGCCGCCGCCGCCGCGAAGTGGGCCGCCGCGGCCGGCGCTTCTCCCGCTGCGGCGCAGAGGGCCCCGGCCACGCTCTGGGCCATCACGTCGAGGTCACCGTCGCGGGCCGGCTCGGCGAGCACGCCGCGGACCAAGCCGAGACCAGCGTCCAGCGCGCCCTCTTCGAGGTCGATCAGCGCCTCGAGCACCACGGCTTGGCTGGCCCCGAGCCGGTCGCGGCCGGCGAAGGCGTCTTGGGCCTCGTGCAGCAGGGCGCGGCCCTCGACCAGATCACCTTGTTGCATCGCCGCCACCCCCAGAGAGCCCAGGGCGAAGGCCTGCATGCGCCGGTCGCCGCTCGCCCGCTCAAAACGCAGCGCCGCGAGCAGGTGCTGGCGGGCGTCGTCGACCTGGCCCGCCGAGAGCAGCCGCTGGGCGAGGCCGGCCTCAGCGACCATCTGCTGGGCTTCGTAGCCGAGCTCGATGCACAAGGCGCGGGCCCGGGCGTAGCGGGCGCGGGCCAGCTCTTCTTGGCCGCGCCGGCCGGCGTTGGCGGCGAGGCTGTTGATGACGAAGGCGAGCTCGCGCCCCGCGGCGACCCCGCTGAGCGCCTGCTCGGCGATGCTGAGGTGCAGCTCAGCGCCGTCAAAGTCAGAGCGGTACGAGCACAGCAGCCCAAAGGTGCCCCGCACCCGCGCGGTCGCGGTCGGCCCGCGGGCCACGCCCAGCGCCCGCTGCAGCAAGGCCTCGGCGGCGCCGGCCTCGCCCACGACCCGGTGCGCGTCGGCGGCGCTGGCCAGCACCATCGCGAGCAGGTCTGCGGCCGCGTCGTCACCGGCGGCGAGGGGCTCGATCATGTGGATCGCCTGCTCCAAGGCCGCGCGGGCCTCGGCGGCGGCCCCCACTGTGCGCAGGCGGCGGGCGCAGACCAAGGCGAGGCGGGCCCACTGCAGCGGCGGCACGCGGCCGCGCCAGGCCTCGAGGGCCGCCCGCAGGCGCTCGGGGGGCTCACCCTCGCCGCCGGCCAGCTCGGTCACCCAGGCGCGCAGCAGGGTGAGGCGCAGCGAGAGCGTGGGATCATGCTGCTCCATCGCGCGGCCGGCCACGCGCAGGTTGGCGCGCTCGCGCAGCAGGCGGTCGATCGCCGCCCGGGGCGCCGCGCCCTCGGCCTCGGCCCGCCAGCCCTCGGCGGCGGCGCTGAGCCAGCGGGCCAAAGCGGCGTGGGCCGCGGCCAGATCGACGGGGGTGGCGCGCTGCTGGGCGGCGGCCTGGACCGCGGCGAGCAGGCGGAAGCGGGGCGGGCGCTCGGGCCCGCGGCTGATCAGCGAGGCACGCTGCAGCTTGTCGAGGCCGACCAGCAGGTCAGAGGGCGCGACGCCCAGCGCCTCGGCCACCGCGGCGAGGCCATCGATGGGGGCGCCGCCTTCGAAAACACTGAGCGCGAGCATCAAGGCGCGCTGCTCGGGGCTGAGGCGGTCGAGCGCGAGGCGCAGGGCGGCGCGCAGGCTGCGGCGCCCCTCGGTCAGGGCGGGCGCGGCGGGCAAGGAGATGCCGCCCGCCTCGAGCCGCTCGATGATCTGGCGGGGGTGGTGCGAGCGCAGCTGGGCGGCGGCCAGCTCAAGGGCCAGGGGCACGCCCTCGAGGAGGGCGACCAGGTCGTCGGTGCCGCTGTCACCGCCCGGGCCCAGGTCGGCCCCGACCTCAAAGGCGCGGGCCGACAGCAGCACGCGGGCGGCGGTCTCGGCCAAGGGCAGCAGCTCACGCTCGACCCAGGGCCCGACCAGGGCGTGCTGGCTGGTGACGAGCACGCCGTGTTTGACGCCGCTGGCGCCAATCTCGACAAGCAGGCGCGCGACGGCCTCGGTCACGCCCTCGGCGTTGTCGAGCAGCAGCAGGGTCGGGCCGCGCCAGCTCAGGGCCTCGACGCAGCGGCGGCGGGCGGCCTCGGGCGGAGCGCCGGCGGGCAGGGGCACCGAGAGCGTCCAGGCGACCGCGCCCAGGGCCTCGGCCTCGGTCTCGGCGTCGCTGAGATCGCAGAACCAGACCCCGCCGGGCGGGGCCGCCGGGCCGTCGACCACGGCTTGGGCGTATTGGCGGGCCAGCCGGGTCTTGCCGATGCCGGGAGAGCCCCGCAGCACGACGATGCGGTTGCGGGCCATCGCCTCGCCCAGCCAGCGCAGCTCGTGGTCGCGGCCGATAAAACGCCCGACGAGCGGGGGCAGGTTGTGGGCGCGGCGGGGCGGCGCGGCGGGCGGGGCGCAGAGGCGGTAGCCCGCGCCGGGCACGGTGAGCACGATCTCGGGATCGGCCGGATCACGCTCGATCTTGCGGCGCAGGCGGCAGACGGCCACGTCGACCGCCCGGCTGACCACCCGGTCGCTGTCGACCCCCCAGACCGCCTCGAGCAGCACGTAGCGGTCGACGACCTGGTCCATGCAGCCCGAGAGGTGCCGCAGCAGGCTCGCCTCAATGGGCGAGAGCTTGTGCTCTTCACCACCCCGGCGCACGAGCTGGGCGTCGAGGTCGAGCTCGCAGTGGGGGTAGCTGAGGCGCAAGCGGGCACCGGGGAGGGAGGCGCGCGGGCCAAGCGGCGGGCGCAGAGGACACGGCCACCCCAAGATGGCCCGACCTGGCGCAGCTGTGCACGCAGGCCGGGCCGGCGGGGCGGCGGCGGCTCAGCTGTGGGTCAGCTTGCGGTACTTGATGCGGTGCGGCTGGTCGGCGTCGACGCCCAGGCGGCGCTTCTTGTCCTTCTCGTACTCTTGGTAGTTGCCCTCGAACCACACGACCTCAGAGTTGCCCTCAAAGGCCAGGATGTGGGTGGCGAGGCGGTCGAGGAACCAGCGATCATGGCTGGTGATGACCGCGCAGCCGGCGAACTCTTCGAGGGCCTCTTCGAGGTTGCGCAGCGTCTCGACGTCGAGGTCGTTGGTGGGCTCGTCGAGCAGCAGCACGTTGCCGCCCTTCTTGAGCAGCTTGGCCAGGTGCACGCGGTTGCGCTCGCCGCCCGAGAGGGTGCCGACCTTCTGCTGCTGGTCTTGGCCGGTGAAGTTGAACAGGCCGACGTAGGCCCGGCTGTTCACCGCTTGGCCGCCGACGATGAGCTCGTCATGCCCGCCCGAGATCTCCTGCCAGACGCTCTTGTTGGGGTCGAGCGTGTCGCGGCTCTGGTCGACGTAGGCCAGATCGACCGTGTCGCCCAAGGTCATGCTGCCCCCATCGGTGGCTTCTTGGCCGACGATGAGGCGGAAGAGCGTGGTCTTGCCCGCGCCGTTGGGGCCGATGACGCCGACGATGCCGCCCGGGGGGAGCTCGAAGCTGAGGTTGTCGAACAGCAGCTTGTCTTGGTAGGCCTTGCGAATGCCATTGGCCACCAGCACCTTGCCGCCGAGGCGGCGCGACAGGGGGATGCTGATCTTGGCGCCGGTGATCTTCCGCTTCTCGCCCTGATCGGCGACGAGCTGCTCGTAGGCGGCCACGCGCGCTTTGCTCTTGCTCTGGCGGGCCTTGGGCGACTGGCGCACCCACTCAAGCTCGCGCTCAATGGCCTTCTGGCGCTTGCTCTCGGCCTTGCTCTCTTTGCGCAGGCGCTCGTCTTTGTCTTCGAGCCAGCTCGTGTAGTTGCCCTGCAGCGGGTAGGCCTTGCCGTGGTCGAGCTCCAAGATCCACTGGGCGACGTTGTCGAGGAAGTAGCGGTCGTGGGTGACCGAGATGACGCAGCCGGCGTACTCGGCGAGGTGGCGCTCGAGCCACGCCACGCTCTCGGCGTCGAGGTGGTTGGTGGGCTCGTCGAGCAGCAGCAGGTCGGGCTTCTGCAGCAGCAAGCGGCAGAGCGCGACGCGGCGCTTCTCACCGCCCGAGAGGTTGGTGACCGCCCAGTCACCCGGCGGGGTGCGCAGGGCGTCCATCGCGATCTCGATGGTGCGGTCGAGCTCCCAGCCGTTGACCGCGTCGATCGCGTCTTGCAGGCGGCCCTGCTCTTCGCCAAGCTTGTCGTAGTCGGCGTCTTCGTCGCCAAAGGCCTCGCTGACCGCCTCAAAACGCTTGAGCAGGTCGCGGATGTGGCTGAGCCCCAGCTCGATGTTCTCGCGCACGCTCAGCTTGGGGTCGAGCTCGGGCTCTTGGGGCAGGTAGCCGACGCTGGCCCCGGGGCGCAGGATGGTCTGGCCGCCGTAGTCTTGGTCGACGCCGGCCATGATGCGCAGCAGGGTCGACTTACCCGAGCCGTTGTGGCCGATGATGCCGATCTTGGCATCGGGGAAGAAGCTGAGCCAGGTCGGCTGCAGGATGGTGCGGCCGGTGTTGAGCCGCTTCTCGGTGCCGATCATCTGGAAGATAAATTCGCTGCTCACGGGGACCTCGGGGAAGGGGGCGCGAACGGGAGGGGGCGCGCGGGGCGTGCGCGCGGCGCGCCGGCCTATCCCGAGGGCGGGCCGCCGCGGGGCCCAGACGCTGGCCTGCGGCCCGAGCACAGCGCGCCTGACGTCAACCCGGCCAAAGGGGGGGAGGGCAGGCGCCGCGCCCGCCGCGCCTGTGGCAGACTCCGGCCGCGCCGGGGCAGCCGGGCGGGGAGGGGTCCATGGAGCAGGGCGAGCAACCGGGTGAAGGGCAGGGCGGCGGTGCGGGCGGTGCGGGCCAAGCCTCCGGGCGATCCAGCCGGCGCATCGAGCACGTGATCGACGATCTCAGCGCGATCATCGAGCGAGAGCGCAGCCGCGGCTGCCGGCGGGCCTACTTCCCCGCGCTCTACCGGGCGACCACCGCCGAGGTGCTGCGCGCGGTCGAGGCGGGCGAGTTCGAAGACGCCGAGCGGATGGTGCGCATGGACGTCATCTTCGCCGGTCTCTACCTGCGGGCTGACCGCGAGCACGAGGCCGGCCGCCCCTGCAGCGGCCCCTGGCGCCTCGCCTTCGAGGCGGCCAGCGACGACGGCCTGCTCGTGCTGCAGCACCTCTTGTTGGGCATGAACGCCCACATCAACCTCGACCTGCCGATCGCCGCGGTGGCCGCCGGCGGCGACCAGCTCGCCGCGCTGCGCCGCGACTATGACCACCTCAACGTCATCCTCACCCGGATGATCGACCGCATGCAGGCGGCGGTCAACGCCGTCTCACCCGAGCTGGCCTGGCTCGACCGCCTGGGCGGCGGCCTCGACGAGCTGCTGGGCAGCGTGGGCATCCGGTCCTTCCGCGACGAGGCCTGGGCGCGGGCCGAGGCGCTGCGGGCGGCCGACGCGCCGGGCCCCGCGCGCGCCGCCCTCGAAGAGCGGGCCACCCGCTTCGGCCAGCGGGTGCTGGCGGCCGAGGCGTGGCTGGGCTGGGTGCGCGAAGACGAGCCCGACCACGACCCGGCGGGGGTCGAGCGCGTCGTGGTGGCGCTCACCTCCGCCATCCCCGTCGAGGGCGCGGGGCCGACGCGCGGTTGACGCCGACGGTCGGGCGCGGGTAAGGGCGGCCCGCTGCTCCCGTAGCTCAGCTGGATAGAGCAACGGCCTTCTAAGCCGTGGGTCCCTGGTTCAAATCCAGGCGGGGGCGCTCGCCCCTAAGCTCGTACAATCAACGACCTACTCGTTGTTCAACGCCGATCTGGGCGCGCCCCTCCGCTGCGCTCCGGGTCGCCCGCCCCCCTGGGGTTCGCGGGCCCCTCCGGCGCGGCCAAGGTCCGCGCCGGGCCCGCTCCGCCGGCTGCGCCGGCCGGCTGCGCCGCCCTGGGGTCGGGCGCGCGCGGGGGCCTTGGGTGCGGGTGCGCGATAGGCGCGCCGCCACCGGAGCGCGCACGAACGATGAGCACCGCAGAAGCCCCGCCCCGACTTCGCATTACGCGGTTTTATGTCGAGCAGATCTTTGGGCCAGAGTCGCACGATATTGACGTGCAGCTCGATCTTCAGGGGCGGGTCAACATCCTCTACGGCCGCAACGGCGCGGGCAAGACCCTGGCGATGGCGATGTTGGCCGAGCTGTGTGAGGGGCGCTGCGACACCTTCCATCGCCTCCCAGCGGCACGAGTCGAGCTGACGCGGTCAGACGGGAACCAGGTCGTGTTGCGACATCTTGACAGTGAGGGGGTCACCTGTGAGCTATGGGATTGGCCTGAGCTGTTGTCCAAGTCCACTTGGCTGCCGATTACGCCCCTCGTTGAGGGGTTGGCGCCACCGTCGAACGGCGCCGTTTCGAACTGGGTCATGCGGGACGTGAACACCGGTAGCGTTGTCTCTGTTGCGGGTGAGAACAGCGTCAGAGGTCACGTTGAGGGGGCGTGGTTCTCGCCTTCCTCAGCCTCCAGCCACGGAGCCGCCCAAAACTTGGCTGGGTTTTTCGACCAGATGCCTCGGGTTCGACTCGTTCGGACTGACCGACTTTTCGTGCGGTTGTCGCGGAGAATCCGCTCCGATAGGCCGAAGCGGGCGGGCGAGCAGCTCATGGTCGCCCACCTCAGCAGCCAGCTTGGCGCGGTCCTTCAGCAAGCCGACCAAGCGTATCGAAAGCGTTCCACCGAGCTTGACGCGACGCTGCCTCGGCGCCTGTTCAGCAAAGAGCGGGTGATTCATGATCTTGAAGACTTGAAGCTGCGGGCAGACCGACTCGCCAAAACTGAGGACAACCTCGCTGAGCTTGGCCTGCTCCGCGAGCGACCCGAGCCCCTCAGCACAGATTCCCTCAGTGATCAAGACCTTCGCACCTTCGCGATCATCCTCGGCGACCGCGAAGAGAAGCTCCAGCCCTTCGCGTTGCTGGGCCAAAAAGCACGGCTCCTGCTCGACAGCATCAACAAGAAGCTCAAGCCCAAAGAGATCCGCCTCGACCTTGAGGCCGGGTACAGCTTGCTCTCGGCCGCAGCGCAGCCGCTTGACTTGTCCTGCCTGTCCTCGGGCGAGCAACACCAGCTGGTCCTGCTCCACGAGCTGCTCTTCGAGGTCGAGCCAGGCACGCTGGTGCTGATTGACGAGCCAGAGCTCTCTCTGCACGTGACCTGGCAGCAGGACCTCGTCGCCGACATCACCCGCATCGCCGAGGCCAATCAGATCGACTTCGTTTTGGCCACCCACTCGCCCTACATCGCGGGCGACGCCGACGAGGGCGGGCCCAACTTGGTGCGCCTCGGGCCGCCGGCGTGAGCGGCGCCGAGCGAATGGGCCTGCCGCAGCCCAACCCGCGCGTTGAGAGCCGGTTCTTCAACAGCGCGCGCCGCACAGCGGTGCTCTTGGTCGAGGCCGGGCCCGACGAGCGCTTCTGGCGGCCCTGGGTCGGCCCGGGCGTGCTGGTCCGGCAGGCGAACCAGGGGGGCAAGGCGCAGATCATCCGCTGGCTGAAGGCCGCGAAGCCGGACGAGGGTGAGGTGCTCGTCGGCGTGGTCGACGCTGACCTCGACCGGGTCCGCGGCGTCGAAAATGACACACCCGACGTCATCCTCACCGACGCGCACGACCTCGAAGCCACGCTGGTCGGCCTGCCCGCGCTGGACAAGCTGGCCACGAGCCTCGCGGGGGCCGCCCTCGCCGCCGCCGAGGCCCGCTGGGGCGAGTCGCTGCGCGCCCGGCTGGTCCGGCACGCCGAGCTCCCTGGCCGCCTGCGCTGGCTCAAGGTGGCCCGAAGCCCCGCGTTCGACGCGCTGCTGTTCAAGAAGGAGAAGCGCAACGGGATCGACTACTTCGACGACTACGCCTCTTGCATCGGCGCCGACTTCCAGCCCGATCCCTCCGCACTGGTCAAGGCGCTCTGCAGCTTCAGCAACGCGCAGCAGCTCCTGCCGCCCAAGGTCGACCTCGTGGCCGCGGCCGCGGCGCTCGGCCCGGTAGACCTCGCCCAGCTCTGCAATGGCCATGACCTCATGGGCTTCCTGTACGCTATGTTGAAGGAGATCAAGGCCCAAGGGCTGTCCGACTCTGCGGGGCTCGCGCAGCAGCTTGGGCTGGCGGTGGAGCGCGTGTGGTTGGTCGAGACCGCCATGTGGAAGGCGCTCGACGCGTGGTCGAAGCGGAGGGGCTACCCGGTGCTCGCGTAGGGCGCGCGCGGGGGCCGCCGTCGATGGTGCTATTTTCCAGCACCAGACGCACGCAGGTGACCTCGGGGTGTGCTACTTTTCCAGCACACCACCAGCCGCCCACCCCGGAGCCCCCATGTCGACCGCCGCTGCCCGCCCCACCCCCCTGCTCCTGGCCGCGCTGCTGGCCCTCTCGGCCTGCGCGGCGGTGGGCCAGACGCCCGCTGCGGCCCCGCCGCCGCCCGTCGAGCGCGCCCCCCAAGGCGCCGCCGCGCTCTTCGGCGGGCCCCGTGACCCGTCCAAGCCGGCCGACCCCGCGCGCGCCGATGGTGCGGTGCACCTCGGGGTGCCCCGGGCCCCTGACCCTGAAGGTCCGGTGGTATTGGTGGGCCAGCCGATGCCCGCGCTGCTCTCCGAGTTGCAGCACAACGCCGGCCACCTGCAGCGCTGCTGGGATCGGCGCTCCCCCGGGGTGAAGGGTGGCGAGATCACCATCCACGCCCACCTCGACCCCCAGGGCCTGGTGCTCGGGCAGTGCCTCACCGAAGACACCGTGGGCGACGCTGAGATCCAGCGCTGCGCAAACGAGCTCATCGCGATGGGGCGCTACCCCGCGGGCGGGGCTGCGCCGATCGACGTGGTGTTCTCGATGCGCTTGGGGTCTGCGGCGGGCGAGGCGGGCTGAAGGGCCTATAGGGTCTTGGCCAGCCGCTGCAGCTCCTTTTCGTCGAAGCTCACCGCGCAGCGCTCTGCGAGCTCGCGCATGAAGCCGAGCTCGCGGCGGTGCAGCTCGTGGTCGGCGGCGACGGTCAACGCGGCGGCTTCGTAGAGCAGCCGCTTGGCCTCGGCCGGGCGGCTGCCCACCTCGTCGAGCACCTGCGCACGGTCGATGTTCACCAGCTCTCGGAACTCGTCGAGCACGCTGCCGTCATCGTGCTGAGCGATGGTCTTGGTGAAGGCGTGCAGCAGCCAGGCCTCTTCGGCCTCGATTGTGCCGTCGACGTTGGCGGCCACGAACACCAGCTTGAGCAGCAGCAACGCGTCGTCATCCAGCGCCGCGCCCAGGCGCCCGGACGCTTCGCGGGCCGCGGCCTTGTCTCGGTAGACTTGGCGGGCCGTGCGCCCGATGGCGCCCGTCGCGTAGTGGTTGAAGCCGGCGCTGATCGGGATGCTCGCGAAGGGGATGGCGAACTTGATGACGTTGCGCTGCAGAAGGTACTTCCCGATGACCGGCAGCGCCTTGGCCCACTGCAAGGTGCTTCCCTTGAGCAAGACCTTGACGCCGACCCGGGCGGCCTCGGGCGCAAGCTTGGCCACGCCGCCCCGGAAGACCTCGCCCGCCTTGACGCCAAAAGCGACCTTGAACAGGTCGTAGAGGTCCTCGGGGTCCTCCATGTCGATGGGGGCCTCATAGAGCACCGACAGGTCGTAGGCCAGCTGCAGCTGCAGCCGCGTGGTGTAGAGCACGTCGGTCGCGAAGGCCGCGACCCCGGCGGGGATGGTCAGGGGCGAGCTGCCGCCCGCCGAGCCGACCGTCGCGGCCACGGCGGCGGAGTAGGCGGCCGCCGACAGGCCCCCCTCGAGCGCCGCATAGCGCTGCGCGAGGCTGATCCGACGCTCGGCCACGGCGTCGGCGGGCAGGTCAGGGTACTTGTCCTTGAAGTACGCGGCGTTGACCTTCTTCGCGTAATTGTTCAGGATGGTGTAGAGGAACTTGGTGAACCACGCCCCGTCTTTGAGCTCGTCAGCCGAGAAGCGCTTGGCCTCGCCCTTCATCTGCTCGAAGTCAGCCTTGACCTCGTCTTCAGGGCGGCGGTCATCCTCATCGATCATGGGGGGCGCTCCAGCGCAGCGGGTCTGACCCGTGCGGTGCGGGCCCTGTGTGCGCGCGGCGACGCTACCACAGCCCGGGAGCGGCGGGGGGCCCTGTGCTGCCACGCCCTGGTGCTGGCCCGCCGCGGCTGGTCGCCGGCCCGCGCCCCTGCCTGCACCGCAAGCTCATCGTGCGCGACGCGGCGCAGACCCTGATCACCTCGGCGAACCTCACCGAGGCGGCCCAAGAGCGGAACATCGAGGCTGGTGTCTTCATCGACGACGAGAGCGTCGCTCGCGGGGTGGTCGCGCAGCTGGATCGGCTCGTGGCTGTGGGGGTGCTGGTGCAGGCGTCGCTGTAGGAGCGGGCTGAAGGGCATCCCGGAGGCGCGCGCCCACCGCTGATCGCCGCCCGCGCCTGCTCTATCGGCGCGGATAGGCTGGCGCGCGCGGCCGCAGCCCTCGCCGGGGCCACGGCGGCCGCCCCGGAGCACCCCCCATGAAGCGCATGCAGCTCGTCGAGCTTGAAGACCTGCCCTGGTTCCCCGCCGTGCTGCGCGACGGGGGCACGGCCTACCTCGAGCTCGCCGCGCGGGTGAGCGGGCACGGGGCGCTCCTCGTACCACCCCTCGCTGACGCCATTCTGGCCACCGGCGCCACACGGGTGATCGACCTCTGCTCGGGCGGCGGCGGGCCCGCGCGCATCGTGGCCGACGCGCTGGCCGACCGCGGGCTGCCCGTCGACGTGCTGCTCACCGACCTCTACCCCAACCCCCGGGCCTTCGCGCACGCGGCCGAGGGCGCGCGCGGCCGGATCGCGGGCCGCAGCACGCCGGTCGACGCGACCGATGTGCCGGCCGAGCTGACCGGCTTCCGCACCATCTTCAACGCCTTCCACCACTTCCCGCCCGCGCGCGCCCGGGCGGTGCTCGCCGACGCTGTGGCCAAGCGCCAGCCGATCGGCGTCTTCGAGCTGGTCAGCCGCGAGCCAGCCATGCTCGCCGGCCTGCTGACCGCGCCGCTGGGGGTGACGTTCACCGTGCCGTTCTGGCGCCCCTTCCGCTGGTCGTGGCTGCTCTGGACCTGGCTCATCCCGCTGATGCAGCCGTTCGTGCTGTGGGACGGCATCGTCTCGTGGCTGCGCATCTACAGCGTGGATGAGCTGCGGGCCCTGGTCGCCGACCTCGACGCGCCCGATTGGACCTGGGAGATCGGCCAGATCAAGCTCGGGTCCGCGCCGTTGCACGCGACCTACCTCATCGGGCGACCGACCGGGGCGCGGCCCGCCCCTGTCGAGGGCGCCGGCCCGGCTTAGACGCCCGCCCGCCGCGCGCAGCCGCGCCCCTCGTCGTCGGAGTGCCCCATGGCCCGCAAGCCGCTCACCGCCACCACCCCGCCGTGGGAGCTGCTGCTGCTCCCGCTGGTCCCCGGCGATTCATCTCGCTTGTTGGTCATCGCCGACGCCCGCAGCGGTGCGCTGCGCCACCTCGAGCTGCACAGCGACCGGGCCCCGCCGCGGGCGCTGGCCGAGGCGCTCGGCCGCGCGGCCGCCAGCCCGACCGTCAGCGGCCAGAAGGTCGGCCGGCCCCGCTCGGTCGCTTGCCCGCCCGACCAGCTCGCCGAGGTGCAGGTCGCGCTGAAGGCCCTCGGTGTGGTCGCACACAGCGCTGCGGCCGTGCCCGCCGCGCGGAAGTGGGCCGACGAGCTGCGCCCGGTGCCCCCGTCCTTGACCAACACCCTGGGCCGCGCGGCCGTCTTGGGGCCGGCAGAGGGGTGGGCGCAGGCCCTCGCCGCGCTCCTGCGCGCGCGGCCCTGGGACCGCGACCTCGAAGACGCCTTCATCCGGTTCAGCTCGGCTGATCCCCAGCTCCACAACCTCGTGGTCCAGGTCATCGATGGGATGGATGCACAGTCGGTGTGGGGGCCCATTCCCGGCCTCATCATCTACCCGGGCCCCGAGGCGGCGCGCCGCGCCCAGACCGCCGGCCTGCGCGGCCGCGATATGGTCGATGGGGTGATCCTCCGGGTCGAGCAGAAGGACGGGTTGGGGTCCTTGGTGGGCGACTGGGCACTCGAGTCCGGTCGGGTGCTTGAGGGCCGGGTGCTCACCGGCCGGCTGCGCCTGGAGGGGGAGGTCACCCCCCTTCGAGAGGCACTCTACGGGTCGGTCCAGGCGGTCTGTCGGGCCGTCGCGGCGCTCTTCGAGGCGCACCCCGATGCCCTGCCCGAGGCAGAGGCCCCCTGGGCCTGGCCCGAGCGCCCCGACACCACGCTGTGGGTGGCCCAGACCCTGCTGCCGCTGGCAGCGCACGCGGGGCCTGCGCGCTTGCCCCTCGCCGTCCGCCCCCCGCAGGCCGCAGCGGAGCCGGACGGCGGCGCGCGCCTCACGCTCTTCATCGCCCCTGAGAATGTCGGTGTGGCCCTCCCGATCCTGAGCCAGCTCGTGGCCCTCGAGGCGCGCCCCGACGCGCTCGGCAACTGGGAGCTCAGCGGCGTGGACGCCAGTGGCGCGCCGTCGACCATCGCCGGGGTCCCCCTTCCCATGCTGCCCCCGTCCGCCTTTGACGGGCAGCTCGACCTCGAGCTCGCCGAGGCGTCGCCCGACGGCCGCGTGCCGGCGCGGCCCCTGGTGCCCTGGAGCGCCCGCCTGCCCATCACCCTCCGTGGCTGGACGGGCGCGCTGCTGTCGACGTTGATGGACGAGCCCGATCCGCTGGGCTTGCTCAAGGGCTTCGGGTGGGATGGCCCACCCGCCACCTGGCCGAAGTCCTCGGACGTGGTGCTCAGCCTGGTCGGCCCGCTGCTGACCCCCAGCCCCGCAGCGGGAGCGGTCCGCCGCCTCGCGAACGCCGCCGCCCGGCTGTGGACCCTCGAGCACCGGGGCCTGTCGCTGGACCGCGCCGCGCAGGACCCCCAGCTTTGCGCGCTGCTCGGCGCGCCGCTGGCCGCCGCCCTCGCCGCGCGCAAAGCCCGCCACTTCGCCCTCGACCGAAGGCCGATCACGGTGCGGGGCGTGCGGGTCCTCGACGGGCAGGTGCACCTCGACACCGCCTGGGTCACCGAAGCCCCCCGCTGAGCGGCGCGGCGCGCCGGCCCGGGCTGGCCCCAGGCCCAGGCCCAGGCTAGCCGCGCCGATGCTCCGGCCGCGCCCCATCGCAATTGACCTCTACGCGGGCGCAGGCGGCATGTCCTGCGGTTTTGAGCAGGCCGGCTTCGACATCGTGCTCGCGGTCGACAACGACCCGCACCACACGGCCACCCACGCGCGCAACTTCCCCTATGGGGTGTCGCACACGGCCTCGGTCGCCGAGCTGAGCGCGGCCGACCTTCGGCGGCTCGCGGGCCTGGGCATGGCCGACGAGGTCGACCTGCTCTTTGGGGGGCCGCCTTGCCAAGGTTTTAGCCATATGGGGCTGCGGGATAGCGACGACCCCCGAAACAGCCTCGTGGCGCATTTTGTGCGCATCGTCGACGAGCTGCGGCCCCGCGCTTTTGTGATGGAGAACGTGACCGGCATGAACACCGGCGCGACCGCCGCGATCTTCGCCCACGCGGTCGCGGGCCTGCAAGCGGCGGGCTACCTGCTCACCCTGCCGGTGCAGGCGCTCAACGCCGTCGACTACGGTGTTCCGCAGGCGAGGCGGCGGCTCTTTCTGTTGGGGCTGCGGGCCGATCTGGGGCGGGCGGCGGCCTACCCTCCAGCCCTTGACCCCGCCCACCGGCCCACGGTCGCCGCCGCCTTTGAAGACCTGCCCGAGGTCGACGCCGACCCGCGCTTTTTCCACGAAGACCGGGGTGAGCACCGCGGCACACCCGCGGCCGACAATGTCTACGCCCGCTACGCGCGGGGGCTGCCCACCGACCTGCCCGACCACGCCCGGCGGCGGTCGGCGCCGGCGGGTCTGTCGGGCTGCATTCGGGTGCGGCACTCTGCCGCTGCGGTCTCGCTCTACGCGGCGACGCGCCCGGGCACGATGGTCCCGGGCCACAAGCTGCCCCGCCTCGACCCGGCGGGGGTCTCTCCCACCCTGCGGGCGGGCACCAATTCCGAGCGCGGCTCACACACCGCGCCGCGCCCGGTGCACCCGGTCTATCCGCGCGTGATCACCATTCGTGAGGCGGCCCGCCTGCACGGCTACCCGGACTGGTTCAGCTTCTATCCGGCGAAGTGGCACGCCTACCGGCAGATCGGCAATTCGGTCTGCCCGCCGGTCGCCCGCGCGGTGGGCCTGGAGATCATGCGCGCCCTGGGCGTTGACCCCGCGGCGCTCCCCCGGCCTGTGGTCACGCTGGCGGATGCCTTCGTGGTCGGCGAGGCCCACGCGCCCCGGCCCCGGCGCATCCAGACGGCGGAAGAGTTCCCCAAGGTGGTGCAGGCGCTGTGGTCCCGCGCCTTCGTCGACGGCGCGCTCGGCGCGCCCGAGGTGACCCTGGCGGATATCGAGGCTGCCTATGCCCTATCGGCAGCGAACCTGCCCCGTGTCCGGCCCGCGCGCTTCGTCGCCGCGCTGCTGCGGTACCGCAAGGCCGATCTGCTGCTGCACGCGCCGCGGGCCCAGGGCTACACCCTGGTCGCCGCGGGTGAGGGGGGCCAGGGCCGGTGGGCGCCCCTCGCCGAGCGGGCGGCCAGCCCGGCGCGGCCTGCGCCGGTGCGCACCGGCGCGCTGAACGAGGCCCAGCCGCTCACCCTGGTGGGCTGGCGCCCCACGGCAACGGCTCTCGCCGCCCTCGCCGCGCAGCCCCAGCTGCGCAGCGCGCTCGGGTGGGCCACCGCGCCCCTCGCCCCGACCACCTCAAGCGCGCCCAGCCCGCACCCGGTGCTGCACATCCGTGACGCGCCGGTGGTGATCTTCGCGCTGGAGCACGCCCGCCTGCCGCCGCTGGTCAAGCTCGGGGCGGCGGCCGCCCAGGCCGGCTGCGCCGAGGCCCTCTTGCTCGCCGCGATCACCGACCAGCACGTGCTCGCGGCCCGCTTTGACTGCAGGGGCCCGCAGCCGGTCGAGCGCGGCCGGGCAGTTTTTCTGGTGGGTGCGGGGGCGGCGCCGGTGGGCTGAGCGCGCCGCGGCCTGCGCGGGCGCGGGCCCCCTCCGCCGGGGGGCCCCGCGGACCATCGGCCGCCGCACCGCCGACCTGCATCCACCGGGATAGCCGGCCGCGCATGAACAAGCCTGCCCACGAGCTCTTCGCCCTGTCGCTGGCCCTCAGCATCGGCGCCTGCGCCGGCCCCCCAGCCAAGGGCCGGCCCGGTGCCCGAGATACCGGGTCGGGTGACACCGGGTCGGGTGAGGGCGGGGGCGCGCCCGCAGGTGGCGGCTGGGCCCTGCCCGATGAGGCGGCCCCGCACGCCGGCACCTGGCTGGTCTGGCCGCACCACCGCACCTATGGTCGCGCCTACCGCGACCACCTCGACCCCACCTGGGTCGCGATGACCGCCGCGCTGGTGGCCCACGAAGATGTGCACATCATTGTGCGCGACGCAGACGAAGAGCTGCGGGTGGCCGCGCTGCTCGCGGCGGGGTCTGTGTCGGGTGACGGGGTCGACTACCTGCACCAGCCGGCCGATGACGTGTGGGCGCGAGACATGGGGCCGATCTTCGTCGTCGACGCCGATGGCGCCGGCGCGGTCCTCGACTGGGGCTTTGACGGCTGGGGTGGCGACGCCCCCCACCGCGACGACGACGCGGTCGCCGGCGCGGTCGGGCGGGCGCTGGGCCTGCCGGTGATTGACCGCAATGACGTCGTCCTCGAAGGTGGGGCCATCGAGCTCGACGGCGAGGGCACGCTGCTGACCACCGAGAGCGCCGTGCTCGGCGACGGCCGCAACCCCGGCTTGGGGCGGGCCGACCTCGAGGCCGCCTTCGCCCAGCAGCTCGGCGTGCGCAAGGTGGTCTGGCTCGACGGCGCCCCCGGCGGCCGCCTCGACATCACCGATATGCACATCGACGGTTTCGCCCGCTTCGCGCCAGGGCCGGTGCTCGTGACTCTGGCTGACGCCGATCTGGCCCGTTGGGGGGTGTCTGCGGCCGACATCGAGCGCCTCGGCGCCTTGACCGACGCAGACGGCGCCCCCTACCCGCGGGTGAACCTGCCCCTCACCGCCGCCGACGTCGTCACCAGCTACGGCCACGATGTGCAGTTCCCGGGCTCCTACCTCAACTACTATGTGGCGAACGGTGTGGTCTTGGTCCCCACCTACGAGGACGCCCACGACGCCGCCGCCCTCGCCGGGGTGGGCGCGCTCTTCCCCGACCGCGCGGTGGTCGGCGTCGACTCCCGCGACCTGTTCCGAGAGGGCGGGATGATCCACTGCGTCACCCAGCAAGAGCCGGCCGGCCTGCGCCCCTGAGCCCTGATGGTCGCCGGGCCGAGATAAACGCGCAGACCGATGGTTCAGCGCCGCTCCACCGCCCGCCGTCTGGAGCCGCCATGCCCCACGCAGCCCCCAACCGGCCCCGCGCCCGCCCACTGGCCGCCGCCTTGCTCGGCCTGCTCGCCCTGCTCGCCCAGGTGGCCGGCGCCGGCCCCGCCCACGGCGCCCCGCCCCGCGACAGCCGCGTGCCGGTGACGCTGAACGTGGGCCTCGGCCCGGCGATCGGCACGATGGTGCTGCCCGGGCTCAGCGGCGTGCCCCCGGTCAGCCTCGGCCTGAACCTGCGCATCGAGGCCTACCTCGACGCCCGTACCCTGCACAGCAAGCGGGTGATGCGCCAGGTCCCCCGCGAGTACCGGGCCATGGTGCGCGACAGCAAAGACATCCACATCCTGCCCTTCCCGACCCCCTTCCTGCCCGACCAGGCCCTGCTGCTGCCGCTGACCGGGCGGAGCGGCGGCCCGACCCTGCGCAGCGTGGGCTGGTCGCCCTTTGGCCTCTACCTCGTGCACAAGGTCAAGCCGGTGCACAAGGGGCTGGTGCTGGGGCCCCGGGTCGCCTGGGTGTCGCTCGACGGCGACGCGGCGGCGGCCCCCGCGGCCACCTCGCACGTCTTCTTCGGCCTCGACCTGAGCCCCGAGCGCCAGAGCGACATGCAGAAGCGCTGGGGCTCGGCCCTCGGCGGCCGCGTCTCGCCCGGCTTCGTCGGCCCCCGCACCGTCGCCGGCCAAGAGGGCGTCGGCGGCTTCGGCTTATGGGTCGACGCATACGCGCGCCTGCAGTGGCGCACGACGGTGCGCGTCCGCCCCTGACACCGGCTTCGCTACCGCGGGCTGCCGAAACGCCCCTGCAACCTGCAAGTGTGCCACTGCGGTGCGCAGGAGGACCTCCGCAACGTGTAGGTGTGCCACTGCGGTGCGCAGGAGGACCTCCACAACTTCTAGGTGTGCCACTGCGGTGCGCAGGACGACCTCCGCAGCTTGCAGGTGTGCCACTGCGGTGCGCAGGACGACCTCCGCACTTTGTAGGTGTGCCACTGCGGTGCGCATCAAGGCCCCCACAACTTGCAGGTGTGCCACTGCAGGCACCACCCCCGTCCCAAGCCTTGGCCCAGGCCCTCGCGGCGCCCCCCTTCATCGCCCACCAAAGCAGCGGGTCGCGCCGCATCTTGGGGGTTTCCAAAGGGGGGCCTTTGTGGGCTGGCGCGCGGCGCTGCCATGCGCCGCGCGAAGCCTGCCCACGGCCCACCTTGGCGGGGGATCCAAGGGGCCGCGGAGGCCCCTTGGCCCGGGGGCCTGGGGGCGGGGACCGCCCCCGGCATCCACAGCGAAGCCGCGCATAGACCGCGCGAACGGCCTCGTCAACACGACGGACCCATCGTCCAGCGCACGAGCCGAACCAAGCGAAGCCCTCTGCGGTCAGCATAAAGACCGCCGCACCGCGCCGGTGCACCCCCACCACCGGGCCACCAGGCCCCAAAAACCCAAACAGCGGCAGGCGCCCCGCGGGCGGCCGCAGGCCGGTCGGGCGCAGCCCGACGCAGCCGGGCGGGGCGGGACCTCGGCCCGCCCCGGGGCCCCGGCGCCCCCCAGCGGGGGGCCGTTTGCCGCCCAGCGGAACCCGCCGCTCCGCCCCCGGTCTCAAGCCCGGCGCCCGCGGGCCGCTGCGCTGCCACGTTAGGCGCCGCCTGCGCCCCGCGCCAGGAGCCGGATTGACCACCCCCGCCGCCCGCCGCCTCCCCCTGATCGCCCTGCTGGGCGCGCTGCTCGTCGCCCCGGCCCGCACGGGCGCTGCCGCCGGCCCCGGCCCGGCCGGCCCCATCGACCCCGCCGACCCGCTGCTCAGCGCCGCCGAGGCCGAGCTCGACCGCCTGTGGACCAGCCTGCGCGCCCGCCCCGAGGCCCCCTACTTCATCAGCTATGGCCTCTTGGACCGCGTTCAGGTCGACATCGTCGCCACCCATGGGGCGCTGGCCCCCGTCTCGACCACCCGGGTCCGCATGGGGGACGTCGACCTGCGCGTGGGCAGCCCCGCCCTCGACAATACGCACAAGCTGCGCGACGCCGGCTGGGGCAGCGAGCCCGAGCGCTTCTGGGTCGACCTGCCGCTCACCGACGAGCCCTTCGCCGTGCGCCACGCGCTGTGGCGGGCCACCGACGACACCTACCGCGCGGCGGTGCGCCGCCTGCTCAAGGTGCGCGGAAACGACGCGGTCAAGGTCGAGCGTGAGGACCAGAGCGACGACTACAGCAGCGCTCCGGTCGAGGTCGACCTGGGCCACGTCGAGCGCCTCGTCTTTGACCCGGCCCCGCACGCCGCGGCGCTCAAGGCGGCCTCGGCGCGCTTCTTGGCCCACCCCGCGGTGCACGACAGCAACGTCAGCTTGAGCGTGCAGGACGAGATCGTCTGGACGCTGAACACCGAGGGCACCCGGGTGCGGCGTCAGCGCTGGCACCTGCGCCTGAGCGTCTACGCCCGCACCACCGCCGAGGACGGGCAGGAGATCACCGTCTACGACAGCGTTGAGGCCCGCGCCCCCGAAGAGCTGCCCGACGCCGCCGAGCTGGCCGCCCTGGTCGACGCGGTGGCCGAGAAGGTGACCGCCCTGCGCAAGGCGCCGGTGGTCGACCCCTACTCGGGCCCGGCCATCTTGCGCGGGCGGGCCGCCGGCGTCTTCTTTCACGAGGTGCTGGGCCACCGGGCCGAGGGGCACCGCCAAAAAGATGAGGACGAGGGGCAGACCCTGACCGATATGGTCGGCAAGCGGGTCTTCCCGAGCTTCATCAGCGTCTATGACGACCCGACCCTGACCGACTGGGGCGGCGTGCCCCTGACCGGCAGCTACCGCTTCGACGACGAGGGCGTGCGGGCCGAGCGGGTCGACATCGTCAAAGATGGTGTGGTTAAGGGCTTCTTGATGTCGCGCGCGCCCATCGCCAGCCAGGGCCGCAGCAACGGCCACGGCCGCCGCCAGCCCGGCGAGGCCCCGATCGCCCGCCAGGGCAACCTGGTCATCGAGGTCAAGGACGCCGTGCCCTACGCGGCCCTGCGCGAGCAGCTCATCGCCGAGGTCAAGCGCCAGGGCAAGCCCTTTGGCCTCATCTTTGATGACATCACCGGCGGCTTTACGCTGACCGGGCGCGGCATCCCCAACAGCTACGCCGTGCAGCCGGTGACCGTCTGGCGGGTCTGGCCCGACGGCCGCCCTGACGAGCTGGTGCGCGGGGTCGATCTCATTGGCACGCCCCTGGTCACTTTTGAGCGCATCATCGGCGGCAGCGACGAGGTGGACGTTTTTAACGGGGTCTGCGGGGCCGAGAGCGGCTGGGTGCCCGTCTCGGCGGTCTCTCCCGACCTGCTGGTGAAGGAGGTCGAGGTGCAGCGCCGCGAGAAGAACAACGAGCGACCGCCCTTGTTGCCCGCGCCGGCGGCCGGGGGTGCCCGATGAGCCGCGCCGCCGCCCTGTTCGGTCTGCTCGCCCTCTTGGGGGGAGGAGCGGCCGCCGCCGCCGAGCCCGCCGCCCCGGTCGCTGCCGCGGCGGGAGAGGCCGAGATCGCCGCCGCCGCCCAGGCCGAGCTCGAGCGCGCCCGGGCCCTGCAGCTGCCCGGCCAGCCCCCGCCCTACTTCGCCGCGGTGCGGGTCAGCGACCTGTGGTCGAGCACCGCCGCCGCCAGCTTCGGGGCGCTGAGCTTCTCGGCCACCAGCCCGATGCGCCAAGCGCGGGTCGATGTGCGGGTCGGCGACTACAGCCTCGACAACAGCAACTTCGCCGCCACCAGCGTCGACCGCGAGGGCGTGGCCATCGTACAGATGCCCACGGACGCCGACGCGCTGGCCCTGCGCCGCGAGCTGTGGCTGAGTTTTGACCGGGCCTACAAGGGCGCGGTCGAGGAATTCTCGGCCCGCAAGTCGGCGCTCGAGGGCCGCCCGCCGCCCACCGTGGGGAGTTTTGCGCCCCTCGCCGGCCCGCCGGTGGTGCGCGGCGCGGTGCCCGGCCGGGCCCTGCGCCCCGACGCCGCCGCCGCCCGGGTCACGGCCATGTCCGCACCCCTGCGCGGGGGCGAGTTTGAGGAGGGCAAGGCGCTGAGCCGCGACTACGCCGGCCGCCGGCTGCTGCTCACCACCGAGGGCACCTCCACCTGGGAGGAGGTGCACGGCAGCGTCGCCGTCATCGAGGCCACCGTGCGCACCGCCGACGGCGTGCGCCTGCGCGACGCGCGCGCCTGGGTCGCCCGCAGCCAAGAGGAGCAGCTGCCCACCGCCGCCCTGGTCGCCGAGGTCGAGGAGATGGCCGCCGGCCTGCTGGCCCTGCGCAGCGCCCCGGTCGAGCCGGATTACCTCGGGCCGGTCATCTTTGAGGACGAGGCGGCGGTCGAGCTCTTCCGCCAGCTGCTGCAGCCCGAGCTGGGCGGCACCCCGCCCGAGGAGCGTGAGCCCGACCCCTATGGCAGCCCGCCCGAGGTCACGCTCAGCGCGCGGGTCGGCCGGCGCCTGCTGCCCAGCGGCTGGTCGGTGGTCGACGACCCCCTCGCCGATCCGAGCGCCGGCGGGGCCTACGCGGTCGACCACGAGGGCGTGCCGGCCCAGCGGGTCGAGCTGGTCGAGGATGGCGTGCTCAAGGACGTGCTCATGTCGCGCATCCCCCGCAAGGGCGCGCCGGCGAGCAACGGCCACGCCCGCGCCTTGGGCAACGACCGGATGGAGGCCCTGCCCTCGGTGGTCACGGTCAAGCCGGGCCGGGCCCGCAGCGAACGTGCCCTGCGCCGGGTGGCCCTGCGCCTGGGACGCGAGGCGGGCCTGCCCTATGTGCTGATCATCCGCCGGGTCGAGCCGCTGGGCCTGACCGAGGACTTTGAGGTGGCGCTCAGCGGCGACGGCCCGCTCTCGGGCCTGACCCGGCCCCTTGAGGTGCACCGCCTCTACCCCGACGGCCGCGAAGAGCGGGTGCGCGGGCTCAGCTTCACCGGCGTCGACCGCCGGGTGCTGCGCGACATCGCCGCCGCGGGGCCCACTGGGCCGGCGCGCACCGTGCTCGATGGGCCGAGCGGGCCGGCCCGCTACTCGATGGGCGCGATCGACGGCCTGCGGGTGAGCTGGGCGGTGCCCGCGGTGGTGGTCACCGAGGTCGAGCTGCGCGCGGGCGGCGGGCCCGAGCCCCGCAGCGCGCCGCCGCCCCGCCCGTGAGCCGCCGGCGATGAGCCGCCGGTGGGCCTGGGCGATGGGGGCGCTGCTGGCGCTGTCTCCTGCCGCGGCGCTGGGCGCCCCGCGGGTGCAGCTGCCGCCGGGCGAAGACCCCGCCCAATGGGAGGAGGCGCTGGCGGTCGCTGGTCTCGAGGCCGGCGCCCCCCGCTCGGGTGAGCCCGGCGTCTTCGTGCTCAAGGTCAACGGCGGCTGGCAGCTCGAGGCCCTCGACGGGCAGGGCGGGCGCCGCAGCCTGCAGCTGGCCGCCCCGACCACCGCCGCCGAGCGCGAGGCCCTGGCGGTGGTGGCCCGCAGCCTCACCCGGCCGGTGCAGCCGGCGCCCAAGGCCACGCCGCCGCCGCCGCGGCCCAAGCCGCCGCCGCCCGCCCCGCCTCCTCCTCCGCCGCCGCCGGTGGAGCCGGTGGTGGTGGTCGTGCCCCCGCCTCCTCCTCCTCCCCCGGCCCCGCGCTTGGCGGGCCTGCGCATCAACGCGCTGGGCGGCGCCCGCCTCGGCGCCCACAGCCCCGCGCTCTCGGGGCGCCTGGGCCTGCTGGTCGGCAAGGGCTGGCTGGGGGCGGGCCCGACCTTGAGCGGCCAGCTCGGCGCGCCGCTGCGGCCCGACGCGGTCTCGACCGAGGGCGCGCCCCGCCGGGCCCAGCGGGGTTTTGGCGCGGGCCTCGCCGCCGGCCTGCGCGGCCCGGGGCGGGCGCCGCAGGCCCTGCTCGGGGTGGCGGCCGAGCGCCGGGCCTTCGTCGAAGATGGCGCGGTGGTGAGCCAGGTGTGGGTGCCGACCGCCCAGCTCAGCCTCAGCGCCGGCTGGCCCACCGCCGGTGGCCTGGGCGCGCCCCGGCCCGGCGCGGCGCTGGTTACGGAGCTGTGGGGCGGCTGGGATCTGCGGGCCATCGCGGTCCAGGTCGACGCGGGGCCGCTCACCGCGCTGCCCCGCTGGTCGGCCGGGCTGAGCCTCGGGGTCCGCTGGGATGTACGCGCGCCGTGATCGGCTGCGGGGGGAGTGGGCATGGAGCCCGTAGACCTGCAGATGGTCGTACCAGGGGCGCGCTCCTGGGCGGAGGTGCGCAGTGCCCAGCCTGATGCCATGGACGCGCTCTTCGCGCGCTGGATGGGCGACGTGCTGCAGTGGTGCCGCCGCCTCGGCGGGCCCACGGTCGACCCCGACCATGCGGCGCAAGACGTCTACATCGTCGTCCTGCAGCGCATCCACACCGTCGAGCGGCCCGGTCAGCTGCCGAGCTGGCTCTTCGCGGTCACCCGCCGGGTGCTCGCCCAGCACCGGCGCAAGGCCTGGGTGCGGCGCTGGGTGCCGGGCCTCGCGCCGGATGGCCCCGATCCGCGGCCGGGGCCCAGCGCGGCCGCCGGGCTCAGCGAGCGGGCGCGGCTGGTGCACGCGCTGCTCGCCGAGCTGCCCGAAGAGCTTCGCGAGGTCTTGGTCCTCTGCGACGTCGAAGAGCGCTCTGACCCTGAGGTCGCCGACATGCTCGGGCTGAAGGTGGGCACGGCAAAGAGCCGCCTGCGCCGCGCGCGCATGCGCTTCCGCGAGCTGGCGTTGGCGCGGGGCCTCGGCCTCGACGAGGTGGGCACATGAGCCAGGACGAAGCCGAGGGCGCAGATCGGGGCGCGCCGTCGCCCCTGCTGCGCAGCTTCGCCGCCGAGACCGCGGTCGACCCCCACACCGCGGCCCGGGCCTTGGCACGCGCCCGCGGGCAGCGCGCGGTGCGCCCGCCGAGCTGGGGCCTGCGCGGCCTCGGCGTGGGCGCGGGGCTGGCCTTGGCCGGCGCGCTGCTCCTGTTGCGGCCCGAGCCGGCCGCCCCGCCGGCCGCGCCCCCTGCGCCTGCGCTGGCCGCCGCTGCCCCGCCGCTGCAGGCCGAGCTGGGCCCCGGGGTGCACGAGCCGATCCCCGGCCTGCGCCTGACCGTGACCGGCCAGGGCAGCCTCAGCGGCACCGCCGCCGCGCCGCGCCTGCAGTGGCGCAGCGGCGCGGTGCGGGTCGAGGTCGACCCGGCGGCGGGCCTCGACCTGCGGCTGAGCGCGCCTGAGGGTGAGGTCGCCGTGCTGGGCACCATCTTCAGCGTCGACCGCGCCCCGCTGGGCCTCGCGGTGGCGGTCGAGCGGGGCAAGGTCGCCGCCCGCTGCGGCGCGGCGGCGCCGCTCACCCTGACCGCGGGCGGGGCCCACACCTGCTTGCCCACCAGCCCCGCCGGCATGTTGGCCCGGGCGCGCGCGCTGCAAGAGGCCGGCGCGAGCGGCGAGGTGGTGCTCGGCGCGGTCGACCAGGGCCTGGGGATCAGCGGCGGCAGCCCGGCGGTGCGGGGCGAGCTGCGGGTGGTCGCCTACGAAGAGAAGCTCAAGGGCGGTGATCTCGACGGGGCGCTCGGCGTGCTCGACGCCTACCTCGCCGAGGGTGGCCCGCGCCAAGACGAGCTGCGGGCGGCGGCGGCCGGCCTGGCCCACCGCCTCGGCGGCTGCGCGCGCGCCCAGCCCTACCTGCCGGTGGCCGGCGTCGAGCCCGCCGTCGCGGCCTGCGCGCGCTGAGCGTGCGTGGACGCAGGCCGCTGTTCGCCCGGCGAACACGGTCATCGCCGATCCACCGGCGCGGGGCGCGGGCGCTCAGGTAGAGTGCTCGAACCGGGCGCCCCGCCCGCTGCGGCTGGCCCTGCGCCCGCCCTGCGCCTGACCAGCGGGGCCCCGCGGAGCCTCCCTGCCCCGCCCCGCCGCGCCCCGCGCCCTGCACGCCGCGCTCCTGCTGGTCCTCATGGGCTGCCCGCAGGCCGTGGTGCGTTTTGGTGGCGCTGAGGGCGCCCCGGTCGACACCGGCGGCGCCGCGCCGCTGCCCGCGCTGGCCGACCTCGACGGCTGGTCGGTGGCCGGTGAGCAGCCCGGGGATGGCGTCGGGGCGGTCGGTCCGGCGGTGATCGCCGCCCCGAGCCCGACCGGGGCGGCGGTGGTGGTCGCGGCCCCGGGGGCAGAGTCCGGCGCGGGCTTGGTGGCGCTGCACCCGCTCGACGCCGATGGCGCGCGGGCCCTGCGCGACGCCCCGGCCCTGCTGCGGGGCGGGCCGGGCGCGGGCCTCGGGGCGGCGGTGGCGGCGGCCACAGACGCCGAGGGTCTGGGGCTGGTGGCGGTGGGCGCGCCGGGCGCGCGGGCGGTGCACCTGCTCTTGGTCGAGGCCGGGGCGGGCGCGCTGCGGGTCGACGAGCGGCCCCCGGCCCAGAGCCAGCGGCGCTCTTTTGGCGCGGCGGTGGCCTTGGCTGACCTCGACGGCGACGGCCTGCTCGACCTCGCCGTGGGCGCCCCCGAAGATGACGCCGGCACGGGCACGGTCGCCCTGTGGTTGGGCGCGGGGGGCGCGGGCGCCAAGCCGCTGACCGACCAGCCGCCCGACCTCGAGCTGAGCGGCGAGGCCGAGGGCGATGGCCTCGGGTCGGCGCTGGCGGTGGCCGATCTGAGCGGCGATGGGCTGAACGACCTGCTGGTCTGCGCGCCGGGCTACGACGCCGAAGAAGAGGCGGTGGGCGCCTGCGCGCTGCTGGGCGGCGGCGCGCGGATCGACGACCTGCAGGGCGATCTGACCGACCAGGCCATCGCCTTCACCTTTGGCACGGCGCGGGGCCTGCGCCTCGGGGCGGCCAGCGCCCGCCTCGGGGTGGGTGACCTCGACGGTGATGGCCGCGTCGATCTGGCCCTGGGCCTGCCCGACGCCGACGACGGGGATGGCGCGCTGGTCGTCTTCTACGGCGACCGCCCGCCCGGGGTGCGCAGCGACGCGACCGCCGACCTCATCGTGCGCGGCGGCGGCGGGCTGGGCCAAGCGGTGGCCTTGTTGCCCGCGCTGGGTGGGCGCGACGGCCTGCTGGCCGCGGCGGCGCCGAGCCGGGGCGAGGTCTGGCTGCTGCCCGCGCCGGGCCGCGGGGTGCACCGGGTCGAGGCCCTGGGCGGCGCGCCGCGCTCGACCCTGCCGGTCGATGATCGCCGCGGGTCCACGCTGCAGCTCCGCGCCTTCGCCGAGGGGGCGGTGCTGCTGCTCGGCGCGCCGGGTGTGGCCGACGGGGGCGCGGGCGCGGGCGCGCTCGAGGCCGTGGCGCTGACCGGCGGCTGAGCCGCCTTGGCCAAGGTCGGCGGCGGCCTCGGGGTGGAGGGGGCGGCCCCGGCGCGCGGCGCCGGGCCGGGCGCGGCGGGGGTTCGCTGCGCTCCGTCGGCCGGTGGCCGACCCGCGCGCGGGGCGCGCGGCCCCTCTGCTCCCTGCCGCGCGCGAGGCGGGAGCGGGGCGGGTCGCTGCCGGTCCAGGGCCTGTGACCGCCCGTCGGCGCGCCAACCCTTGGGGCGCTCCCTGCCTCGCCCCCGATGGCGGGGCGCCACCCGGCGCGATAATGGCGCTGCCTCCAGCAAGGAGCGCAGGCATGTCCGACCAGGTCGCGCGGCAGAGCGTCATCGCCAGCCCCCGCCCGTCGCCCAAGGGCCGCAAGGTCAAAGATGTGCCCTTCGTCGAGCTGCGGGGCCGGCGCATCCAGGGGGTCATCTCGAGCGGCTCTGACGTTGAGCGCGTCTACTGCGCCTTTTTCGACGTCTCGACCGGCAACTTCTACTGCAGCACCAACAACAACCGGCGCTGCGGCGGCCTGGGCGGGGGCGCCTGCAAGCACATCACCGAGCTGGTCGGCGAGGCCATCAAGGTGCACGGGGCTGATGGTCTGGCCAGCGCGCTCGGCCTCGATCCGGCGACCACCCGCAGCGCCCGCGAGCTGATGGGCGCGGTGCACGGCAGCGAGACCAAAGAGCCCGCCGCCGAGGTGTTCGCGCGCTTCCTCAATGACCTGCGCTACACCGAGATGCCCTGCTCGGCCGAGCCGCTCCCCGAGATGAGCTGGTTCATCAGCGGATGACCCGAGGTCACATGCTCCCCGCCCCGATGCTCCCGACCCCGATGCTCCCGACCCCGATGCTCCCCACCCCGCTGCGTCAGCCGCCCGCCGGCTTCGCCGAGGCCACCGCCGCGCTCGAGGCGCTCGACACGACCTTGCTCAGCGGGCTCGGGCGCCTCAGCGACGCGCAGCGCGGCGCGCTGCGGGGCCTGTCGAGCGCCTTCGCCGGCAGTCCGCTGGGTCCACGGGTCTCGGCCGCGGTCGACCTGGCCTGCGCGGGCCCGGCCCCCGAGGCGGCGATGGTCGGCCTCGCTGCGGCCCGCGAGGCGCTGCAGGGCGCCCGCGCCGACGCGCTGGCCGCGCCCCTCGACGCGCTGTTGGGGCGCCCGGCGCAGCCCATCCCCGCCACCACCCAGGTCGACGCCCCCGCCGAGGCCCTGGGTCTGCTCGGCAACGCCCGACAGTGGTTGGTCGAGCTGGCCCTCGCTGGGCTCGGCCAGGTCGACCCCAGCGCGGTCACCGCCTTTGACACCTCGCTGGGCGAGCTGCAGCTCATCTCCCCCCAGGTCGTCCGCCCGGCCACGCTGCTGACCGGTTTTCACCAAGAGCTGCTCAGCCGGCTCCCCCTCGCTGCGATGACCGACGCCCCCCGCGCCCGCTGGGCCGATCTCTGGGCGCGCGCCCTGCTGGTTTGTTTGCCCAGCGCGCCCCGCCCCTCGTCGGCGCCGGTCGAGGGCGCGACCTTCACCCCGTGGATGGTCGAGGCCCAGCACCACCGGAACATGGTGAGCGCGGTCATCTGGGGGGTGCTCGAGCACGGCGACGCGCCGCAGGTGGTGCGCACGACCCTGTCGGGCTGGCGGGTCGACGCCCTCGCCGGCGACGAGTCCTGGTGGGCGGTGCTGCGGGGGCACCCGCGGGCCCTGCGGGCGGTCGGCGAGGGGCGGGCCCTGCGGGTCACCGGCGCCCTCTGCTCGACCGGGGACCTCATCCTCAGCGACGCCGAGCCGGGCGCTCCGGTCGATCCCGTCCAGGTCGCCACCGCGGCGATGTCGCTGACACGCTGGCCGCAGATGGCCGCCACCGACCGGCACCCGGTGCAGATCGCCGCGCCGGTGTACATCGCCGGTCCGCTGACCCTGGTCGACGGGGTGGCCTGCGCGCCGCTGGGCGATGGCATCCTGCCGGTGTGCGTTGACCGGGTCAGCCCCCTGCAGGGCCTCGACCTCGGCGCGCTGACCAAGGCCGAGCGTCTGTGGGGCCTCGTGCGCTGGGACGCGGGCCGGTGGTCGGTCCAGCCCCTCGCCGCGCAGGCCAAGGGCGCCAAGGCGGCGCTCGCCTGGCCCGGCGTGGCCATCGCTGCCGCGAAGGTGGCCTCGGACACGCTCGAGAGCCTGCACGAGCGCGCCACGAAGCTCCTGCGCAAGAAGAGCTGAGGGGGACCCCGATGGACGAGCGCGCCGCCCAGAACCGCCGCCGAGCGCTGTCGTGGTGGACCCTCGCCGCTGCGCTGAGCGAGGACGGCCCGCCGCCCGAGCTCGCGAAGCTGGCCCAGCAGATCGCGACCGACCTCGACGTGCCCCCCTTGCTGCTCGACCGGCGCCCGTCGGTGTCCGACCTGCTGCGGCGCGACCCGGGCCTGCGGCACGACTACGCCCGCCTCGAGCGGGTCCTCAACCCGCTGCCCGCCGAGAGCGCCGGGGCGAGCGCGGGCGAAGGGGAGGGCCCCGCCGCCGAACCACGCGCCGAGGCCGGCGCCGACGGGGCGCAGGCCCCGCCTGCTGGGTCGGCCGGGTCGGCTGCGCGCGCAGAGCTGCGCGGCATGCTGTTGTTCGGCAAGATGCTGCAGAACCTGTTCACGCCGGGGATGGGAGCGGCCCAGGTCTCGGCCACGCAGTACACCGAGTGGCTGCAGGACGTCGGCCGATTTGAGTGGGTGATGGGCTACCCGAGCGGCGGGCTCCGCGGTGGCGCGGGCGCGGGCGGCGCCGACTCCGACGTCAGCGGGGGCGCTCCCGAGGTCTTCGACGAAGACCTGCGGTTCGCGCTCCACGAGGCGCGGGCAGGCCGGGGCCTGATGTCAGAGCCCGAGGTCAAGAACGCCCTCTCGCACCTTGAGAAGAGCCTGATCAACCGCATGGCGCTGCGCGAGGTGCTCAAAGACCGCGCCCTGGCCGAGAAGCTGACCCCCTCGATGGACCTCGTCGAGCAGCTGCTGCGCGACAAGGACAACCTCAGCGGCGAGGCCTTGGCCAACGGCAAGGCGCTGATCGCCCGGTTCGTGAACGACCTCGCCGACGTGCTCAAGCGCCAGGTCAAGAGCGCGAGCAAGGCGCGGATCGACCCACGCGTCCCGCCCAAGCGGGTGTTTCGCAACCTCGATCTCAAGCGCACCCTTCACAAGAACCTCATTAATTGGGATCCCGTGCGGCGCCGGCTGCTGGTGAACCGCCTCTACTACCGGCGCGGCGCGGCCCGGGTGTCCAACACCCGGCTCATCGTGGTGGTCGATCAGTCGGGCTCGATGGTCAGCGCGATGGTGAACTGCACCATCCTCGCGTCGATCTTCGCGGGTCTGCCCAAGGTTGACGGCCACCTCGTCGTCTTCGACACCCAGGTGCTCGACCTGAGCCCGTGGATCGACGACCCCCTCGAGGTGCTGCTGCGGACCAAGCTCGGCGGCGGGAACGACGGGCCCAAGGCCATGCTCGTCGCCCAGGCCAAGATCGTCGACCCCAAAGACACGGTGATGGTGTGGATCTCGGACTTCTATGAGTTCAACAACGACCAGCCGCTGTTCGCGATGATCAAGAACGTCGTCGCCGCAGGGGTCACCTTCATCCCCGTCGGCTCGGTGTCGAGCGGCGGCTACTTCAACGTGAACCCCTACTTCCGCCAGCAATTCAAGGCCCATGGCATCCCCTTGATGTCGGGCAGCCTCAAGACCCTCATCCGGGAGCTGCGCGCAGCGCTCCCCTGACCCCCTCGCCGGAGCCCACGATGAGCGACCTGTCCACCTCTGAGGTCCTGCGCCTGCCCGCTGAGGCGCGCTACGCCGACGAGCTCGCCTACTTGGCCGCGGCCGACGATGGCCCCCGCCTGCCCTCGTGGCGCCTCACGCCCCGGATGGTCCGCACCTTTGTGTTGGGGTCGAGCCCACAAGACAAGCTTGCGCGCGAGATCCCCCAGAAGTGGTTTGGCCCCGCGTCTATCGTCGAGCGCGCCATTGTCACGCTCGGGTCTGACCGCGGGCTGCTGCTCATCGGCGACCCCGGCACGGGCAAAAGTTGGCTGGCCGAGCTGCTCTCGGCGGCGGTCTGCGGCAACAGCACCTATGTGGTGCAGGGCACCGCCGGCACCACCGAAGACCAGATCAAGTACTCCTGGAACGTCGCGATGGTCATCGCCGCTGGGCAGTCCCGCGAGTCGATGATCCCCTCGCCGATCATGACCGCGATGCTGCGCGGAGAGATGGGGCGCTTCGAAGAGCTCACCCGCTGCACCTCGGATGTGCAGGACGCCCTCATCTCGATCTTGTCCGAGAAGTACATCTCGATCCCCGAGCTGCGCGAGGCCAACACCGTCTTCGCCCGCCCAGGCTTCAACCTCATCGCGACCGCGAACAGCCGTGACCGGGGCGTGAACGACCTGTCGTCGGCGCTCAAGCGTCGGCTCAACTTTGTGCAGATCCCCATCGTGCAGTCCCGCGCCGCCGAGAAGAAGATCGTGCTGTTTCGGGTCAAAGACCTGCTGTCACGGGTCGGCTTCGACGTCGACGTGCCCCCCTCGCTGCTCGACGTGCTGCTGCGCACCTTCGAAGATCTGCGGCAGGCCTCTGGCGCGGCGACGACCGACGACGGGCGCCTGGAGTCGTCCCTGTCGACCGCCGAGCAGATCGGCGTGCTCGAAGACGCGGTGCTCCACAGCCGGTTCTTCGGCGACGCGGTGCTGCGCCCCGAGCTGGTGGCGGCCTCGGTGGTCGGCACGCTGGTCCGGCGGATCCCCGAGGACGTCAGCGTGATGAACCGGTTCTGGCACAGCGTGGTCGACAAGCATGCCAGCGCAGAGAAGGGCGACTGGGTCGGTTTTTTGGAGGGCGGGAAAGAGGCCCTCAAGCAGCTCGGGTGAGATGATGAGCCCCCCTGTGACCGTGCTCGAAGACGAGGCCTTCGCTGCGCTGCGCGACCAGCTGCTCGGCGCCGCGGCGCGGCTCGCCCCCGACGCCCAGCACCTCAGCGCCCTGCTGGCCGCCCTCGCCGGTGACGTGGCCCGGGTGCTGCGTGAGCCGCTGCACATCTTCCCGGTCGCCCACCACAGCCCCGCCTGCGCGGTCCAGCTGGTGCGCCGGCTGCAGCAGTTCACCCCCAAGGTCATCTTCATCGAGGCCTGCGAAGACCTACAGGCGCTGCTGCCCGAGCTCCCCTCGTGCGTGCCCCCGGTCGCGATGCAGGCCTTCGCCGGCGAGAGCGATGACGTCCCCGCCCGTCGTTTGCCGCTGTCGGTGATCACTCCGCTGACACCATTCTCGGCAGAGTATCAAGCCATCTGTTTTGGGCTCACGCACCCCGACGTCGAGGTGGTCTTTGTCGACCGGGCGGCGGATCATGTGGTGCAGTGGTCGCGCGAGCCGGCGCCAGAGGCCGGCGGGCCCGCCCCGGCGGCAGACGACGAGAACGAGCGCCTGCACGGCGGGGCCGTCGGAGTCGAGGTGGGCGACCTGATGCCCACCTTCCCCGCTTTCCTCGAGGGGCTGCTTGAGCACAGCCGCACCTCGAGCTTCGCCGAGTGGTGGAGCCTCTACGTCGATGAGCCGACCATCACCGCTGACCACCACACCTGGCGCCAGGTGATGGTCTTGGTGGGGGCGCTGATCCGGCGCCTCGGCGTGAGCCCAGAGCGGCGCGAGGTCGACCGGCTGCGCGAGCGCTTCATGTGGACCCGCATCAAAGACCACCTGCAGCGCAAGGGGATCGCCCCCAGCGATGCCCTGTACATCTGTGGCGCGGCCCACGCGGTGGCCGAGGTGCCCGAGTGGGGCACGGATCACTTCGGGCAGCCCGACGACCCGCGCTGGGAGATCCCCCCGCGCACCCGGACCACCTGGCAGTATGGCTTCATCCCCTCGGCGTACTCGGCCATCGAGCGCCAGTTCGGGCTCGCCCGGGGTAGCGTCGCCGTCGCCGAGCAGAGCTGGGAGAAGGCCCTCAAGGCGCTCAAGCTCAAGCCGCTAACCTTGGCCAAAGCCGGCCGCGCGGGCCGAGGTGAGGGGGCTGACGAGGCCGAGGTCGAGGCGCCCAAGGCCAAGGCCAGGGGCAAGAAGGCCTCCGCCCCGCCCTCCGCCCCGCCCTCCGACCTCCTCGTCGACGGGGGCGCCGCTGGCCTGCTGACCCGCCCGCCCAACTTGCTCAGCGAAGACCACGAGCAGCTGCTGCAGTGGTGCACGGGGGTGGTCGCGAAGGCCCGAGAGGCCCACTACATGGCATCGACCGCTGACGCGATCGCCATCTACCAGACCTCGATCTTGCTCGCGCGCCTGCGCGGGCGGCTGCACCCGAGCCCCTACGACTTCGCCGACGCCGCAGAGACCTGCCTCGATAAGGGCGAGCTGGGCATGCGCCGCAGCGTGCGGCACCTCTGCGGCATGGTCATGGGGGGTGATCGGGTCGGTCGGGTGGGCTACGCCACGTTACCGCCCCTGGTGCGGGACGTGTACGGTCGGCTGGCGGGCGTCGGCGTCACCCCCGGCAAGACCACCATCACGCGGGTGTTGCTCGACCTGCAGAAGGGCGGGGCGGGGCCCACGGCCGTCTCGGACCTGCTCTGGCGCCTCCGCGCGCTGCTGCCGGGCAGCGAGGCGGTGCGCCCGGTCACGGGTGAGCGGCGGCTCGGCGTGCCACGTGTGCAAGAGAGCTGGGACGTCAAGCTGCACGGGCCGGCCCTGCGTGAGCTCATCGAGCTGGCCTACGAGGGCGTGACGGTCGAGCAGGTGCTCGAGCGGCGGCTCCGTGACCGCGCCTTCGCCCCCCAGGCCACCGCCGCGCAGGTGCTGGCCCTGGCCGAAGACGCCCTGCTGCTCGCCGATCGCGAGCGACTCTCTGACGAGCTGGGCGCCCGGGCGGTCGAGCTGCTCGCCCTCGAGCTCAGCGCGGCCAACGCGCGCGAGCTGTTCGAGCGGGTGCGCCGCCTCGTGCACCACCTGCGGTCGCGCCCCTCGGGCCTCCCCGGGTGGTTGGGCGCTTTTGTCGCGACTGGTTATCAACACTATGCGTCGTTGTTACCGCAAGGCTTCGCAGACCGGGGGACGAGCCCCGCACAGCTCGCTGGCGTGCTGTCCTTCGTCCTGACCCTCGAGACCCTGGCCTTGTCGCTCGGCTGCCACCGCAGCCAGGTGATCATCGCGCTGCGCCAAGCGGGCCCGCTCACCGTCGATCCGGGCAAACTTGGCCTGCTCTGGGCCGCCGAGTGGACGCTCGAGCTCAAGTCGGGCGCCACCGTCCGCGACGACTTTCAGGCGCTGATGGACAACCCGATGAGCCTCGCCGCCCTGCCGCAGGCGCTCGGCAGCCTGCTGTTGGCGTTGAGCTTTGCGCCGGTGGTCTCGGGCCTGGCCGCCGAGCTGCTCAGCCGGGCCTTTGGCGAGCTGCCCGAAGAGCTGCTGCTGCCCTGGCTTCCGGGCCTGCTCGACTCGCTGCGACCGGTGGCGGGCGCGGTGCTCCCGGCGCTGCTGCGCGAGGTCGTGCAGTCAACACCCCGAACCCTCGCCGAGCTTGACCGGTGGTCCCCTCCATTTGGTGGCGCAGCCATTCCCACCGAAGGGCAGGTGCCCGCGAAGGCCCCTACCAACCCCCGTGGACACGACGCCATGGTGATCTCCGCCCACCTGCGGGCCGCGCCCGCGGCGGTCGAGGCCTGGGCCAGCGCGCTGGGGGACCCGCCCACCTGGGCCGAGGTCGGCGGGGCGGGCGACGACGCGCTGGCCGACCCGCTGACCGAGCCGGGGGCGGCGGGGCTCGCCCCGGGGGTCGCGGCGCTGCGGGCCCTGCTCGAGGCCCGACCGGCGGCGGCGCAGGCTTGGGCGGCGCGCCTCGGCCCTTGAGCCATGGGGCGGCCCCGGCGCGCTGCGCCGGGCCGGGCGCGGCGGGGGTTCGCTGCGCTCCGTCGGCCGGGGGCCGACCCGCGCGCTCCGCGCGCGGCCCCTCTGCTCCCTGCCGCGCGCGAGGCGGGCTTAGAGGTCGTCTTTGCCGGTCAGGGCCAGCTCCAGCGCGTCGGCGGACTCCACCGCCGCGTTGATGCCGTTCACCAGCTGGTCGGCCGAGGCATCCCCCGAGATCTTGACCACAAAGACGGCGTTCTGGCCCTGCTTGACCCAGCCGCCGAGCTTGACGCTGTTGCTGCTGGTCAGCAGCTGGTTGGCGATGATCGCCGGGAAGTCGGGGGTGTCGGCGCGGTAGCCGGGCGACCAGATCTCCCGCACCTTGATCGCGCCGTACTCAGACACCTTGGAGCGCACCCACACCACCTGGGTGCGGCCGCTCTCGAGCCGAAACACACACTTGAAGTCGCCGTCGGCGTCGACCTCGAACTTGACGCCCTTGGCCTCGAGCTGGGCCTTGACGATGCCGTCTTGGGCGGCGGCGGTGCTCGACAGGGCGAGGGCGAGGGGCAGCGCGCACAGGGCGCGCAGGGGGGCAGACCACGACGACATCGGACCTCCAGCCTCGGGCGGGCCTGCCCGGGCCGCACGCCCGCGCCGTCGGCTCACCGCTCCGGTTGGGCCGAGCCTACGCCGGCCCGCCAGCGGGGGGCAAGGGCGCCCGCCGCTCAGCCGGCGAGCAGCCGCACATAGGCCTCGGCGCTGGCCGCCCAGTCGTTGCGCTCGGCCATGCCACGGCGGGCCAAGCCGGCGAAGCTGGCCGGGAATTGGTGCCAGGTCAGCAGGGCCATCGACAGCGCGTGCTGGAAGGCCTCGGGGCTGGCCGGCCCAAAAGCCCAGCCCGTGCCCGCGTCGCGCCCGGGGTCGAAGCTGTGCACCGTGTCGCGCAGGCCGCCGGTGGCGTGCACCAGGGGCACGGTGCCGTAGGCGAGGGCATAGAGCTGGTTGAGGCCGCAGGGCTCAAAGCGGCTGGGCATGAGCAAAATGTCGGCGCCGGCGGTGATCCGGTGGGCGAGGCCCACGTCAAAGCCGACCTTGACCGCTACCGCGCTCGGGTAGCGCCGGCCGAGGGCCGAGAGCGCGCGCTCGTAGCGCTCCTCGCCCGTGCCGAGCAGCACGACCTGGCAGGGCTGGTGGGCCAGCCAGGGCCCCACCGCCTCGAGCAGGTCGATGCCCTTCTGCCCGGTCAGCCGGCCGATGAAGCCGAGCACGGGCAGGTCGGCGCGCACGGGCAGCCCGAGCTCACGCTGCAGCTCGGCCTTGCAGCGCAGCTTGCCCCCCACCGGGCCGGGCTTGGTCGGGGCCTCGGGCCAGACCTCGGGCCCGAAGGTAGCGGGCAGGTGGCGGTCGGCGGCCGGGCTCCACTCGGTGGGGTCGATGCCGTTGATGATGCCGCTGAGCGCCCCGCCGCGCATGCGCAGAATGCCGTCGAGGCCGAAACCATGCTCCTGCTCGGTGATCTCGCGGGCGTAGCTCGGGCTGACCGCCACCACCCGGTCCGCGCTGACCAGGGCCGCCTTCATGCAGTTCATCCGCCCGTGCATGTCGAGCACGGGCGCCGCGGCGGCGGGCAGGTCGAGGCCCCACCAGTCGTCGAAGCTGGCCACGCCCTGGTGGGCGAGGTTGTGGATCACGTGGGCCACCCGCGCGTCGGTCAGCAGCCCGTGCGCCTGGTAGTGGTGGCGCAGGTAGACGGGCACCAAACCAGCGTGCCAGTCGTGGCTCAGCACGCGCAGGGGGCCCGCCTCGGTGAGCGGCCGGGCCGCGTCACCGCCGGCCGAGACCGGGAAGCGGCGGGCCGCCTCGATCGCCGCCCGGCTGAGCAGGGCGAAGCGGAACAGGTTGTCGCCGTAGCCGCCGCGCTCATCGCCATAGATGCCGCCGCGGCAGATGGCGGGGTGGTCGACGAAGAGCAGGTCGAAGCCGGCCGCCTGGGTGTGAAAGAGGCGGACCTCGTGCACCTGCCCAAAGAGCGGAAAGCGCAGGCGCATGCCCGTATCCCACGCGTCGGGGTAGGGCGCGTAGCGTGGGGCGACGGCGAGCACCCGGTGGCCGCGGGCGGCCAGGGCCTTGGGCAGGGCCGCCGCCACATCGCCGAGCCCGCCGGTCTTCGACCAGGGGGCCACCTCTGCGCTCACGCTCAAGATCTCCATCATCGCCCCCACGCGGGGGCGCCGCCCCCGGGCGGTCGAGCCTACACGACGGCGGGCCCTTGGCCGGCCCGGGTGTGAATCACGTCGTCCCTGTCGTCAAAGACGAGGGTGGCCTCGGGCCAGCGCAGGGCCCCGAGCCCGCCCGCGAAGCTGCGCGCGCCTTCGGCCCGCTCGACAAAGCGCCGTCCCACGCTGAAGTCGACGCAGTAGGCCCGCTGGGTCGGCCCCGCCCAGCCGAGCCGCGGGTCGACCCACCACACGTCGGCCTTGTCGGGCACCGGCCCCGCGCCCCGACGGCGCCAGTAGTGGCCGACCACCACCGCGGGGGCGGCCGGGTCCGCGGCGCCGTAGCGTTCCCACCAGGGGTCGCGGGCGACAAAACGCCACTTGCCGCCGGCCCAAAACATGCGCGAGAACGGCACCCTGCGCTCGAGGCCGCTGGTGAGCACGTTGATCGGGTTGCCCGCCTGCTCGGCCTCGGCCTGGGTGGCCACCGCCTCGAGCAGCGTGCTGGGCGGCCGGTTCGGGTCGCGCAGCATGCCCCAGGCGGCGCGCTCGGCGGCGGCCTGGGCCAGCACGCCGGTGGCCTGCAGGCGCGCGTGGGTGCGCCGGTCATGCTCGGCGGCGATCTGCACCACATCGCCGGTCTCGGGCAGGGCGGCGAGGGCCGCCGCGTCGGGCGCCGCGTGCACCACCCGCAGGTCGGGGCGCTCGGCCACCAGGGGCAGCCCGCGGAAAAAGGCCAGCAGCGCGTCACGCTCGGCGGCGCTGGCCTGGCGGCTGTCAAAAGGCCGCGGCACCGCGGGTTGGCTGCGGTCACCCCCCGGGCGGAAGGGGAAGTGGTCGGGGCCGCCGTCGGGGCCCAGGCCGTCCCACAGCCAGCCGTTGCCCTCTTTGCGCTCGCCCTGCAGCAGGTTCAGCTCGTGGTTGCCCATCACCACGGTGGCTTGGCCCGCCTCGACCAGATCGGCGACCAGCTGCACCACCGCCACGCTGTCGGGCCCGCGGTCGACCAGATCGCCGACAAAGACGAGGTGGCGGGGGGCCCGGCGCCGGGCCAGATCCACGCCCAAGCGCGCGAGCAAGGCCCGCAGCGCGTCAATCTCGCCGTGGATGTCGCCGATGATGTCGAGCGGCCCCTCGGGCAAGTCTACGCGCAGGCGGGTCATGGGCGAGGTCCGGCGGGCGCGCCCACGGGCGGGAAGGGCAGGGCCGCTGCCGGCGCCCTAGCACGGGGGCGGGCCCCACCCACCGGCTGCAGGCGCAGGCCCTCGATGCGCACTGGGCCGCTGTGGCCTGCGGCCTCGAGCACCTCGGCGTCGAGGATCAGCCGCAGCAGGTGGGCCTGCTGCACCCGCAGCGCGAAGTGTTCGGGGCGGTCGCTGGGCGCGAGCGCGTCGCCGTCCGACTCCAAGCGCAGGGCGGCGGCGGGCACCCAGCCCAGGCCGCCGATCCGCACCCCCAAGGCCCAGGGGACGCCCGCGGGCACGCCGGTCACCGAGAGCTGGCGGCTCGGGCTCGGGGCCACCTGCAGGGTGTCGGCGCCAGGCGCGGCGGCCTCGTCGGCGGCGTAGACGAGGCCGGGCCACTCGCGGCTCCAGTCGGGGTCGCTGACAAAGAGCGAGAGGGCGTCGGGCAGGGCCAGCTCCTGGCGGCGGCCCTCCTGCTCCAGCTCCACCCGCAGGTGCAGGTCGCCGATCTCGCGCAGGCCGCCCAGGGCCTCCTGCAGCGCGGGGTCGAGCGCGGCGCCGGCGCTGAGGCCAAAGACGGTGGGCCGGGCCTCGGCGGGCAGCGCGGGGTGGCGGGGCGGGTCCAGCGGCAGCACCAGGCCGTCGAGAGCAGCGCCCCGCAGGCTGCCTTCGTCGAGGAAGCGCAGCAGCAGCGGGCCCGCCGCGGCCAGCGCAGGCGCCCGCGGATCACCCGCCGGGTGGTTCCACAGCTCGCGGTGGCGCAGGGGGGTCAGCAGGGTCTCGGCCTCGGCGCTGGGCGCGAGCGGCGCGACATAGGCCGAGGGAAGGCGCACCACGCCATCCCCGCGCCCCTCGACGTCGGCTGCGCCGATCCCGATGAGGTGCAGGGTGGCGGGCAGCGCAAGCCCATCGGCGGCCCGGCGGCGCAGGTGTCGCTCCCAGTCCACCGCCCGGTCCCACAGGTAGGGGCTGCCCACCCGCATCGCGCGGGCCTGGGCGTCCTGCACGCGCCCAAAGGCCCCGCCGCGGTCGGGGCGCACAAACCCAAACAGCAGCGTGCGCACGAGGCCGTTGACCACGATGGACTGAAAGCCGGTCGAGAAGCGCGTGAGCGTCGAGCCCATCCACGGCGTGCCCATGGTGACGAAGCGGTCGATGTGCCAAGGCGCCCGGCGCGAGGCGAGGCCGCGCAGCATGGCCTCCCGCGCGATGATCCCGCCAAAACTCCGCGCGACGATCGCCACGGGCACCGCGGCCTCGGCCTGGGCGTGGCAGACCCGGCAGCGGTCGGGCAGCGCGGCCACCGCGGCGAGCAGCAGCTCGGCGAGGGTGTCGACGGCGAGGTTGTGGTCGTGGCTGACCCGGGTAAACGCCCCGAAATCAAGGCTGTGCACGTGCAGCGGGGGCGCGCCCCCTGGCCCCGGCCCGCGCAGCAGCTCGGCGAGGCCGGCCAGCTCGCCGCTGCCGCTGGTGTAGCCGTGGAGCAGCAGCACGAGGCGCTGGGGCGGCGGGCCGGGCGGCGCTTCCGCCGCGTTCGCCGCGTCTACCGGTGGGGTCAACGGCGCGACGGGCGGTGTCGGCCCCTCCCCCTGCGGGGCCGGCGGCTGCTCGGTCGGGGGCGGCACCGGCGCCTCCTCCGTCGCCTGGGCCCGGCCCACCGCACCCGGTGCGACGAGCAGCACCGTGAGGGCGAGAACGGGGCGAAGCCACGCCAAAGCAGCGTCCATCACGTTCACTCCAGCGTCGGGCTGTGGCCGTAGCGCAGCCCGGCGACCCCGGCCCAGTGGCTCTGCGCCCCGGCGGCGCCCCAGGCGAGGCGGTAGCGGGGGGCCAGCGAGATGCTCCAGCTCTGGCGCCCGCGCCCCAGGTGCAGGCCCGGCGCGGCGAAGTGCAGGTCCATGCGGCCATCGGCCCGCGAGACGAGCCCGTAGTGGCGCAGCTCGAGCTCGGCGAGGCTCAGGCTCAGCGCCCAGGCGCCCCCATCGGTCGGTCGGCCGCCGAGGCCCACGATCACCGCCTCGCGCACCACGAGGCCCGCCCGCGCCCGGCCGTCGGCCTCGTCGGGCGCCCGCACCAGGGCGGCGAGCTGCTGGTGGTGACTGAGGCCCGCGCCCAGGCCCGGCCGGGCGACCACGTGGCCCACGCCGGCCTCGTGGGCGGCGGCCAGCGGGTCGACCTCACGCAGGGCGACCGCCCCGCGGTAGTGCAGCAGAAGTGCGTCCACCTCGCCATAGCTGGCGGTCTGGATCACTGGCATGCGCAGCCGCCAGCTCAGGCTGTGGCCGTCGGGGCGGTCAAACCAGAGGTCTTGCTGCCAGCCGACCTGCAGCGAGAGCTCTCGGTAGAAGGGCGCCTCGAGCGCCACCGCCAGCGCCCCGCCCTCGTCACCGGCCCCGCCGCGCACCGCGACCCCGCCGCCGAGCAGGCCGCTGTCGAGGGTCAGCGGGTCGATGAGCGCGAGGCCGCCGAGCGGATCGAGCAGGGTCGAGGCCGCGGCCGGGGTGGCGACGAGCAGGCCGAGCGCCGCCGCGCCGGCCCGGGTGATCTGCGCGCTGGCCCGCCGCATCGGCGCCCTCCGGTGGGCGGGGGGCTAACGAGGTGGGGGGTGGGGGAGGCTGGTGGGCGGACTGGTCGTCGAGGCTGGGTCGAGCGCCCCGCCCGGCTGGGCCGGGCGGCGGCCCCCCGCTGGGCTCGCGCTGCGCGCTCGGTCGCAGCGCGACCGGGCCTGCGGCCCGCCCGCCGGTCGGCCTGGCGCCGCGAGGCGGGTCCGGGCGCGGTGGGCGGTGGCCAGCGTTAGGCGGCAGTGGGGAGCGGTGATGTCCTACACCTGCGATGTGTTCGTCAGCTACCGGAACAAGGGCGAGATGGGCGACTGGGTACGACACACGCTCGTGCCCCTGCTCAGGGACTTTCTGCATGAAGCTGGCGTGCCCGACCCAAACTTGTTCGTCGACGCACAAGTCGACGATGGCCAACATTGGCCAACCGAGATCTCAAGCGCACATCATGGCGCAAAGGTCCATCTGCTCGTCGTCAGTGAGCCCTACTGGCTGAGCAAGTGGTGCGTCTCAGAGGCGATAGGCGCGTTTCTTCGTGACGACAAGCGGCACCCACATCCAAGCATCTTCGTCGTCCGCTTCAACGATCTCGACACATCGACAGAGGCCCGCCAACGCCTCGACAAGCTCATGCCAGGACTGGCCGACCTTGTCCATGGCGTGCAACGGCGTGATCTTGAGAACTTTATTGGGCTCGACCTGCGCTATCACCGAGCGCGTCTTGACATGCCTGACTTCTTCAAAGAGCTTCGCAGCTTCGCGAAAAACATGGCGCCGAGCATCTTGAACCCCCGGCCGCTGCGCGAGGATGTACCGCCGCTCCCGCCCATTTCGATTCCGCCGGCGCCGCCGATGTACGCCACCTTCGGAGCACGCACATGAGCGCCTTCGTCCGCGCGCCGCCCGGTGGCCACCTCACGACCTTTTACAGCTACAAGGGCGGTGTTGGTCGTACCGCGCTGCTGGCCAACGTGGCCTTTTTGCTCGCGAGCTGGGGCCGCAAGGTGCTCTGCCTCGACTGGGACCTCGAGGCGCCCGGCCTCAAGCGCTACCTCGCGCCAGGCGAGAACGATGGCCCTGGGGTGCTTGACATCATTCTGGGCAGCCACAATGACAGCCGGGCCGATTGGCGGTCGATGCGTCGCACGATCCCCGGGCCCTGGCTCGGCGGCCCGGGTCACCTGCACTTCATCGACGCCGGCCGGCACCGCAGCGACGCCGAGCGCTACATCACCGAGGTCGTAAAACTCGACTTCCGGCGGATGGCCGAGCGAGGGCTGGGCGAGGCCCTCGAAGACCTGCGCGAAGAGTGGCTGACCGAGTATGACCACGTCCTGGTCGACAGCCGCACCGGGATCACCGATGTGGGCGGCATCTGCGCCGCGCAGCTGCCCGACCTGTTGGTGCTCTGCGTCAACATGAACGCGCAGAGCATCGACGGGGCCGCCATGCTCGCCGAGATGGCGAAGAAGCTGCGCGCTTCGCTGCCGGTGTTCCGGGGCGGCTTTCAGGTGCTCCCGGTGCCGTGCAAGGTGACGGTCGACATGGAGTCGGAGCTCGAGCAGCACTGGCAAGACCGTTTTCTCCGGGTGCTGGGCGACCACCTGCGCCGCGCCCTGCCGCCGCCGGTGCCCGACCGCGACCTGCTCCCGGCCCTCTTCCCCCAGCTGCGTGTGCCCTGGGCCGCACGGTGGGCGCACGGCGAGGACCTTTCGGTGCTCGACGAGCGCCTCGACGACCTTGGCTCGACCGCCTGGGGGATCGCCAACATCGCCGCGCTGGTCGACACCCAGCTGCTGCACATCGGCGCGCTGCTCGACCAGCCCGACCTGCTTCGGCCCGAGGGGGGGCCCGCGAGCCGTGGCGAGCTGATCGTCCGGCTCGCGAGCGAAGCGTCCGCCAAGGCCGATCCGATGTCGGCCCTCGGCCCGCGCGCGCAGGTCACCGCTGAGCTCAAGCATCTGCTCAACGCCCATGCGCACGCCACAGACGGCACGGGCAAGCAGCGGCTCGCGGCTGCGCTGCGCGCGCAGCTTGACCCGGTCCGCCTCGATGCTGCTGGCGCGGCACATGTCGCCAAGATCGCCCTGGAGCACATCGAGAGCGAGACCTCGCGCACAGCGGGCTGGGTCGAGGTGGCCGCGCAGCTGTTCGACCACTGGTTCGCCGCCGGGGTCTCGATGAGGTCCGCCGAGGGCAACACCGTGACCCTCAGCGGCGCCGGCTGGAACCCCGAAAACCCAGCGCTCGCGCAGGCGTGGGCGCAGATGGCCGCGCTCACCCGCGCCATGGTCCGCGTCGCCCCCGAGCGGGGCTGGCAGGTGGTGCGGTCGCTGGGCCAAGAGCCGACCGTGGGCGCGCCGCCGTTGCCGGGCGCGCTGACCGAGGTGCTCGAGGGTCTGCTGCGGGCGCTGCTCGTCGAGCTCCCGCCGGCGGCCCCGCCCGCAGCGCGCGCTGCCGCCGAAGATGCCCTGCTTCAGGCTGCCCTGAAGCGTTGGTGCAGCCGCTCGGTCGCGGCCGATGTGCTCCGGGCCCGGCTCGCGGACCCTGTGTTCCTCGCCTGGCGGTGCGCGCACGACCCGATCTTCGTGGTCTTGGATCCCGTGGCGGCCGCCGACCAAGTGCTCAGCGAGGGCCAAGCCGCGTGGTGGCGTGCGCAGGTTGAGCTGCAGCACGAACTTTACCTCGCGCCGCCGCCGCAGCTGGTCGGCGCGCTGGTCGCCCTCCACCTCGGGCCCGCGGCGGTCGGCCAGCTCCTCAACGCGCTGCCCGAAGGTCGTGGCTCTGCCGGCGACGTGCTGGTCTCTGCTTGGGCGGCCCAACAGCCCGAACCTTTTGCTGCGCTCCTCGACGGAGAACATTGGACCAGCCTGACCGCCGCCGCCCGGCGTCGCCTCTTGACCACGGGCTGGTCGGCGGGGGCCGCAGGCCTGTCTGCCGCGATCCGCGCCGCGGCGCAGGCAGCCGCAGGGGGCGAAGGTTTGGGCACGGGGCTCGCGGCCGACCTTCGGGCGCTGCGCGCCGACCTCGCCAGGGTGCCTGATGAAGATGCGGCGATTTTGCTCATTGCCCTTGAGCAGGCTGTTTTCGGTGTTGATGAGTTCGCGCTGCTGCAGCAGCTCGTGCAGCACCCAGGACTGCAGACCCGCGCGGCGGTGGATCGGTGGGCCTATCGGGCGGCGCGCGCTGGGCGGCTGAGCGCCGCTGAGGTCGGCGCGCTGGCCCGGGGCTTGACCGAGGCGCCCGCGTGGCTCGAGGGTATTCAGAGCCTGTTTCTGCTGCGCGGTGAGGCCGGCGACGCAGAGGCTGCGCGCTTCGCGGCGCTCGAGCAGGTGGTCCTGCACCGGCTCGGCGAGTGGATCGCCCTCCCCAACCCGCTGGCGGCCCTCGGGCGGCGGGTCTGGGACCTCGACGCGACCTTCGCCCGTCTGATGCGGGAGCAGCCCGAGCTCTGGTGGCGATGGGCTGCGCTGCTTGGGGAGCCCAGCGGGAGCCTCCGCGACCTCGTCCGGGGCGCACCGGCCGAGGCGCTGGCGGCCGCGCTGCAGGTCGCGCCGCGCCGCGCGGCCGCGGGCTCGGCCGAGGCGCGCGTCTATGACCAGCTGGTGCGCGCCTTGCCCGAGCCCCTCTTCGAGGCGCAGTGCGAAGCGGCCCTCGACGACGACAACCCCGAGCAAGCCCAGCGCTTGTTGCTCGCTCGGGGGCTGTCAGCTGAGCACGTTGACCTACTGGAGCGCATCGTCGACGCAACCGACCCCGGTGACGACGAGGCCCTCGAGGCCTGGGGGCGGCGGCTCTTGCTCGGGTTTGGGACCCGGGGGTACCGGGTCACCGGCCCGTTCGCGTTGCCCCCGGATCGATCCCTCGCAGACCTGCAGCCCCACGAGCGCGACCCCCAGGGCGCCGCGCTCCGCGCCGCGTTCACCGCGCGGGCCATCGAGGCGCCGAGCCTCCGGGCGCGGCGCTTCTACGCCGAGGTGCTGCGCAAGACCGGCGGATGACGCGGAGCGTGGTCGCGCCCGCTCCGCCTCGCGCGCGCCAGGCCGACGGGAGCGCGGCGCGCAGCGCCGGTCGCGCAGCGACCAAGGGGCGCAGCCCCGCGCGCGGACGGGGGCCGCCGACGGCCGCAGGCCGGCGGGGCGCCCTTCCCCATGACGACGCGCCTGTGGGCCTTTAGGCCACCTTTCGCCCCGCCCACAGCCGAACCCCGTAGACCCCCGCCGGGCGCTGTGCCCAGCCGGCCAGCGCCTCTTGGGCCTCCACAGACAGCTGGTCGAGGCGGGGCAGGGGCGTGGGGTAGGTCGCCGGCAGCAGCAGCGGGCCGGCCAGCGCGGCGAAGGTGACGTCAGCGGCGCTGATCTGGTCGCCGCAGAGGTAGGGGCGGCCGTCAGAGAGCGCGGCGTCGACCGCGTCGAAGACCGCGAGCAGCTTGTCGCGGGAGCGCGCGGCGCCGGTGGCGTCGATGCGCATGTTTTTCTCCATCCCGCGGCGGACGAGGGGGTAGGTGAGGCTGAGCATCGTCGCCTCCCAGCCTGGGGCCCCGTGGGTCATGCAGGGCAGGGCCAGGGCCTTGTGGGGCAGCAGGTGAAAGTAGGCCAGGCGCCGGCTGTGGGGGCCGAGGTCGGCGTCAAAGCGCTCTTCCCAGGCCAAGATCTCGGGGTCGTCGCTCGGGCCATAGGGTCGCCAGTCCGCGCTGGGCTCGGTCTGGATCCACCGCAAGATGGCCGTCGAGTCGTCGATCACGCGCTTGGTTTCGCCCTCGACCACCAGCACCGGCGTGCTGCGCTTGCCGCCCGCCGCCTTGACCGCCGCGACATGGGCCAGCGGCGCGTGGACCTCGCGCACATAGGGCAGCTTGGCGAGATCGAGCGCCCAGGCGGCCTTCTCAGAGTAGTGCGAAGGCGCGATGACGATGAGGCGGTGTGGCATGGGCGGCGGGCTCCGGCGGAGGGGGCCGCGGGTGCAGCGGCGGCGCGGCCCGGCTAATCCGCGCCCCGCCTTGGAGGCCGCCATGTCCGCTCCCGCCGCCCACGACCGCGCCATCGCCGGCCGCCACCAGACCATCGACAGCCCCGAGCTGGGCCGGCCGGTCCACCTCTGGTCCTTTGGGTGGTTCGGCCAGCCGATCCTCGTGATGCCGTCTGCGGCGGGCATGGCCCACGAGTGGCAGCAGCAGGGCATGATTGACGCGCTGGGGCCGCTTTTGCGCGCCGGCCGCATCAAGCTCTACTGCCCCGAGAGCAACGTCGCCGAGGCGTGGACGCGCAAAGAGTCCGACCCCGAGTGGCGCATCGGCCGGCACGCCGTCTACGAGCGCTTTGTGCTCGAGACGCTGGTGCCTTTTGTGCGCGCCGACTGCCGCAGCCCGCAGCACCCCTTGGCGGTCACCGGCACCAGCCTCGGCGGCATGTACGCGGCCCTGCTGGCGCTGAAGTACCCCGAGACCTTCCGTCGGGCCTTCTGCTTCTCGGGCCGCTACGACGTGCGCAATATCAACGGCGGCCACGACAGCCCGGCGGTCTACTTCAACAACCCGCTGGCTTTTGTGCCCGGGCTTGGCGGCCCGCACCTCGCGCGTGTGCGCGAGAACACGCACCTGACGCTGGTCTGCGGCCAGGGCGCCTACGAAGAGGGCTGCATCGAAGAGACCATCGCCCTCGGCCAGGTGCTGCGCGCCAAGGGCATTCCCAGCGAGACCGACATCTGGGGCCGCGACAGCGCGCACCAGTGGCCCTGGTGGCGCGTCCAGGCCCAGAAGCACCTCGGGCGGGTCTACGGGTGAGCCCGAAGGATCGGGCGGCGGCCCTGGTCGTCGCCGGCTGCCTGGCCGGCCACCTGGGGCTCGCCGCCTGGGCCCGCGCCGAGGCTGCGCCCGAGACCTACGTGCTGACGCCCTATGTCGAGGTGGTGCCCGGGGCGGCGCCGCTGGGGGCCGCCGACGCCGCCGCACTGGCCGCCGAGCTGCGCGGCCCGGTCGACGCGCGGCAGATCCAGCGGGGCTACGCCTGGATGGGCAGCACGCTGTCGCTGACCGACCTAATTGACGGGATCAACGCGCTGGACGCCGCAGGCCTGCCCTTGCGGCCCGATCAGCGCGCCCAGCTCGGCGCCCACCTCGCCCAGGTGCGGGCCGACCACGCCGCGATGATCGCCGTCCAGCAAGAGATCTTGGACCTCGAGCGCGCGCTCGAGGCCGACATCGCCGCGGTGGCTGCGGCCAGCGGCGCGGGTGGTGCGTTGACAGAGCCTGTGGGCGGGGGGCTCCCGCCCCCCGCAACGCCCCCCGGGGGTGGTCCGCCGGCGCAAGGGGCGCCGCGATGAGCCGCACCCTCTCGCTGCTGGCGCTGGGCGCGGTGCTGAGCCTCGGCGCGCACGCCGCGCTGCGCCTGTGGGCCCCGCGCTCGGGCCTCGAGCTGATGCCCGTTTTTGTGCCGGCCAGCCTCGCCGTCGAGCAAGAGCTGCGGGCCCAGCGCGGCCAGCCGGCCGGCCGCGGCGGGCTCGAGGCGGCCGAGCTGGCGGCGGGCCTGCTGCAGCGGCCGGTGCCCCCCGCCCAAGCGGCGGCTTTGGCCGCGCCCCTGGCCCGCATGGCCGAGAGCCGGGCGCGCTTGCTCGAGGCCCGGGGCCGGCGCCACCACTTGAACGTGGCGCTCATGCGGGCGGGCGTCGAGCTGGGCCGCGCGCTCGACCCCGCCCAGTGGGAGTGGATCCAGGGCAGCCGCGATCAGGTCAAGGCCAGCCGCGAGGCTGCGCTTTTCGACGCGCTGGAGCGCAAGCTCGCCGCGCCGCGCTGAAGACCGCCGCCTGCCCCGCGCGCCGCCCGCCCCGCGCGCCTGGACCTGTGCGAGGATGACGATAGCGCGGCCCATTCGGGCGCGGCGCGCCCCCGCGCCGCCTGCCCGGGCCAGAGCCCCACGGAGCCCCCCATGAGCGTCACGCTGATCAACCCGCCCGAGAAGAAGCGCGTGTGGGCCGGCATCGCCGAGAGCATGGCCTATGGGGTCTACTGCTTCCCGCCGCTCGGCCTGATGTACCTGCAGGCCAGCCTCGAGAAGCGCAGCCCGCTGCGCTGCGAGATCTACGACGCCATCGTCGACGACATGGACCACCCCGACTTCGAGAAGGGGCTCGACCGCTACGATCTCGACGTGGTGGGCATCTCGGCCTACACCCACTCGCTGCCCGATGTGCAGCTGTCGATCGACGCGGTGCGCAAGCGCAACCCGCGGGCCAAGATCGTGCTGGGCGGGCCGCACCCGATCATGTTCCCCGAGTACGCCATTGGCCTGCGCGGGGTCGACGCGATCTGCACCGGCGATGGCGACGACGCCTTCGTCGAGCTGGTCGAGGCCTGGGAGGGCGGGCGCAGCGCCGAGGGCATCGAGGGCGTCTGGTTCAAAGACACCGACGGCAGCGTGATCAAGAACGCGGCGCGCAAAGAGCCCAAAGACCTCAGCTGGCAGATCTGGCCCGACCGCAGCCGCACCCGCTACCGCGACTACTGGGTGCCCGGCGCCAAGCAGCCCATGGTCACCACCGCGGTCACCAGCCGGGGCTGCCCGCACTCTTGCCCCTTCTGCTTCACGTACACCAAAAAGTACCGGATGCGTGAGATCGACAACATCCTCGACGAGATGGAGCACTGCGTCAGCCTGGGCATCACTGAGGTCTTCTTCGTCGACGACCTGTTCACGCCCAACGCCCAGTGGGCGATGAAGTTCTGCGACGGCATCGAGCGCCGGGGCCTCAAGTTCAACTGGGGCTACAAGACGACGATCGCCGGCACGACCCGCGAGCAGGTGCGCCGCTGCAAAGAGATGGGCGCGACCAAGATTCACTTCGGCGTCGAGTCCATGCACAACGAGGGCCTCGCGGTGCACCAGAAGCACTGCGACACCGACGATGTGCACCGCGTCTTCCGCTGGTGCCGCGAGGAGGGCGTGCGCAGCGTCGCCTACATCATGATCGGCGGGCCCCACGAGCGTTCGCGCGAAGACATCGTCAAGAACCTCGACGCGGCGCTCACCCTCGACCCCGACTACGCGGCTTTTGCGATCTACACGCCGTACCCGAACACGCCGACCTTCGACGAGGGCGCCAAGCTCGGCCTGTACGCGGCCGACTGCTGGGAGCGGATCATGAAAGATCCGCTCTGCGGCGCTGAAGTGCCCGTGGTGTGGGAGCAGCACCTCAAAAAAGAAGAGCTGCTCGAGCTGCTCAAGCTCTGCCACCGCAAGTTCTACTTCCGGCCCAAGTTCGTGGCCCGGCAGCTGCTCTCGCTCGAGAGCCGCCAAGAGCTGACCCGGCTGGTCAACGGCGCGATGTCGCTGGTCAAGCTCGAACTCGTGCGCCCGGGCATGCACGAAGCGCCGATCTAAAGGGCGCGGCCCGCGCCTGTCGCGGGCGTGGGCCTGGGTGCGGCGAAGGGCCGGCGCCGGCGCGCGGGCGGGCGCGCAGATCAAGCGCAGCGGCAGCGCAGGCGGAGCGCACCGGCGCGGCGGGCACCGCGCGCCACCGGCTTCGGCAGGTGGTGCGGAGCGCTGTGCGCCGCCGCGCCGGGTTGTGTGCGCCGCGCTCCCCGGGGCAGCCCACAGCCCGGGACGATCCCTGCGCTCAGAATGGCGTGATTGAAGCCATTGGCGTGATGTGTCTGCACCGGTCGGTTGAGGAGAGGGCTGCTGCACGCGACTTGACATCGTGAGGACACATGTCTCCGATTGTCCAGACGCGCCGGAGGTGGTACAAATTGACCCACGCTGCCCCGCGCTGCCGGCCACCCAAGGGGACTCTGGGTGATCGCAGGTGGGGTGAAGCGCTGCACTTCTCGCGAGGTCTGCCCATGCCGCTCCACCGCTCGCCCCTGCTCGTGCTCTGCCTCCTCGCCGCCTGTGGCGCGCCTGAGGCCCCCTCCACGGGCGGGCCGGCCGCGGTCGGCCCGGGTGGTCCGGGTGGTCCGAAGGGCCCCGGTGTGGTCGCGCCCGGCGCAGAGCCGCCGACCGACGCGACCTGGGCCCGCAGCTACGTCACCGGTATGGAGCGTGCGCTGGCCGACAACCCCGAGATGGCCCAGATCAACGCCCTTGAGGGCGCTGTGGCCGAGGCTGAGCGCGCGGTGCTCGAGCCCTTCGCCCGGGGTCTGCGGGCCCGGCAGGGCGGCGCGGTCCATGCGCTCTTCGCCGACAAGTCTGTGGGCCTGCGGTGGGCCAGCGCCAAGGCCACGCTGGTCCGCGACCAAGACGGCGTGCGTGAAGAGCGGGTTGAGCTGGCGGCGGGTGATGACGAGCTGGTGCACTTCCTCAGCCGGTTCAGCAGCGTCGATCATGCGGCCCTCGACGTGGTCGACGTCGAGCTGGGCGAGGGCGGGGCGCTGAGCCTGACCGTGCGCCTCGACCTGCGGGGCGCGCTCGCCGCCGGCGGCCGCCAACAGGTCCGCGGCTACCTCGCGCTCGAGCTCAGCCCGGGCCCCGCGCGCAAGATCACCAAGATCAACGCCATCCAGGTGGATCGCCTGACCAGCGCCCGCGCGCCCTCCTTCACCGACGAGACGGCGGCGCTGGGCCTCGCGGCCCTCCCCTCGTCTGACCGCAAAGAGGCCATCCGCCGCGGCGGCTACGCCCTGGTCGCCGCTGACATCGACAACGACGCCCGCGTCGATCTGTTGGTCGGCAACTATGGCCCGCTGCAGCTGCTGCGCAACACCGGCGCGGGTTTTGAAGACATCACCGCCAAGGCGGGCCTGGCCAGCGAGGGCACGGTCAAGTCGGCCGCCTTCGCCGACCTCGACGGTGACGGTGATCGCGACATCGTGCTGCTGCGCTTCGTCGTCGGCCAGACCGACCCGCGCGGCGACTTCGTGGCCTTTGAGAACAAGGGCGACGGCACCTTCGCCGAGCGCAAAGACGTGCTGCCCCGCCGCCGCCAATACGACCGCGCCATGCCGATGACCTTGGCCGACTTCGACGGCGACGGTCGGATTGACGTGTACATCGGCTTTCCGGGCATCCGCGACTTCACCAGCGGCATCGCGGGCCGCGGCCGGCCGAGCTGGCTGGCTGCCCAGGGCGTGTGGTTCAACCGCGGCGGCTGGACCTTCGCCGAGGCCGCCGAAGGCGACGCGGTGGTCAGCGAGAACGACGTCTACGCGCACGCCGCGCTGGCCTCTGACATCGACAACGACGGCGACCCCGACCTGCTGGTCGTCGACGACAGCGGGCGCTTCAACCCGGTCTACCGCAACGAGGGCAAGGGCAGCTGGACCCAAGCCACCGAGGCCATGGGCATGGGCAAGGGCGGCCTGAGCATGGGCATGGCGGTCGGTGACTTCAACAACGACGGCCGGATGGACGTGATGGCCACCAACATCACGATGACCGCCGGCCAGCGCATGGCGACGGCGACCGAGGGCCTGCTCGACCCGCAGTCGAAGATGGGCAAGGTGATGGAGAGCCTGCGCGCCGAGTACACCGCGCTCACCCTCTACCAAAACATGGGCGACGGCACCTTTAAGGACGTCACCGCCACCACCCCGGGCCTCGAGTGGGCGGGCGACGCGGCGGCGGCCGGCGAGTGGATCGACTTCAACCACGACGGCCTGCTCGACTACTACCTGCCCAACGGCCTGTGGAGCGGCGGCGAAGAGCGCCTCGACAGCCTGTTCTTCCGCTCTGAGGTCGCGCTCTACGGTGACGCCATCCTCGGCTACGCGACCGCCCCGGCTGATCGCAGCGACCCGATGCCCAACGATGTGCACGGCCGGCCCATCTTCGCCACCAACGGCGGCCCGAACCCGGTGCTCTCGGTGCTGCGCAACGACGCGGCGGCCACCGGCCCCGGCCTGCGGTGGAGCATGGGCGGCCGCCAGCGCAACGCGCTCTTCCGGAACAACGGCGACGGCAGCTTCACCGAGGTCGGCTACTTCGAGGGCGTCGACCGCGTCGAGGACGGCTACATCGTCGCGCCGGTCGACCTCAACAACGACGGCCGGCAGGACCTTGTGCTGCGCAACACCGACCCGGCCCCCGGCGTCGACCAGGCCAGCGTGCTCGCCCTGGTCAACCAGCACGGCGGCAAGACGGTCACCCTGCGCCTGCGGGCCGCCGGCGGCAACTCTGACGGCGTCGGGGCGATGATCACCGCCAAGGTGGGCGAGCGCACGATCACCCGCGAGCTGCGCAGCGTGACCGGCGCGGTGCAAGCCGAGCCCCTCGCCTGGATCGGCCTCGGCGACGCCGCCAAGATCGACGCGCTGCAAGTGCGCTGGCCCGATGGCAGCACCCAGGTGCTGCGCGACGTGCAAGCGGGCCGGCTCGAGCTGACCCAGGGCGCCGAGTGATGCGGCGCCGCGACGCGGCGGCGCAGCGCGCCCTGCGGCGGCGCGCCTTCTTCTCGGCCGTGCCTGTGCTCGGCCTGCTGTGCCTGCTCGGCCTCGTCGAGCTCGGCCTGCGGGTGGCCCCGGTCGACGCCGACCTCGCGCGGTTCAGCTTCTTCGTCGAGCTGAAGGTCTCGCGCTGGGCCTACCTGCGTGACCAGTGGGTCGACCACCAAATGGACGCCGTGCTCGCCCGGCGCAAGCCCGGCGACTGGCTCGAGCTGCCCGAGGCCCGCCGGCCCCCCTTCGACCAGGTGCCGCTGCCCTACCCCGTCGACAACAACGCCCTGGGCTATCGAGACGACCCGTGGGCCAGCGCGGCCGGCGCCCAGCGGGTGCTGCTGCTCGGCGACTCGGTGAGCTTCGGCAAAGGTGTCGAGGTGCAGGACCGCTACGCCGATCTCATCGAGCGCGAGCGCCCCGGCGTCGACGTGCGGGTGGCCGCCCTGCAGGGCTGCCGGGCCGACTGCATGAGCCACATCTTCCAAGAGCAGGCGCTGTCCTTCCGGCCCGACCTGCTCGTGGTGCAGGCCAGCGCCAATGACCTCGACCAAGCGCTCTTCCGCTTGGCCGACGCTGGCGCCCTGCCGGGGCTCCAGCTCGGCGGGCTCGCCTTGGCCAACCGCAGCCGCCTCTTGGTGCGGCTGCTGCACGCCCGCGAGTCCGAGGACAACGAGCAGCAGCTGCGCATCGCCGCCGAGGCCGCCGCCGCCCACACCGCCGAGGCCAACGCCCGCCTCTTTGGGATGGCGGCCAAGATGGGCGTGCCTGTCGTCGTTTTGCAGCTCTCCTACGCCTATGGCTGGCGCTATGGCGACCACGTCGCCGACGCCTGCGCCCACCACGGGGCGGTCTGTCGGGGCGTGGTCGAGGTCGACTTCGCCGCGCCCCCGGCCGCCGCCGCGGCCCTCGAGCCGCGCGACCTGCCCCTCGAGGCCGACTTTGTGGCCCGCACCGCCGCCCAGATGGCCATGCCCGAAGATGAGCTCGCCCAGGTCTTCCCCCACCGCGATCAGTTCCTCGACGTGGTGCACCTGAGCCCGCGCGGGCACGCGACGGTGGCCAGCCAGCTGCTGCCCGCGGTCGACGCCGCGCTGGCCGCCGGGCGGCCGCGGCCGGTGGGCTTCACCGGGCTGCGCTGAACGTCGCGACCGGTGGGCGGTCGGCTGCGCCCGAGGTCGCCCGCTGCGGTGCGGGCCCTCAGGCCGCGCCGTCGGGGATCGAGGCGACCAAGCGGGCGGTCAGCACCCCGCTGCCCTGCACGGGTCGGCTGACAAAACGCCCCGCCAGTCGGCAATGAAAGGCCATGCTGGTGAAGCTGCCGCCGCGCACCACCACGTGCACGTCGGCGTCGGTGGCGTCGTCTTCGAAGGGGTCGACGCGGCTGTCGGGCGGCGGCCCGGCCCGGCGGTAGCGGTTGCGGCAGAGCTCGCGCAGGTTGCCCGCCGCGCCGACGACACCAAAAGGCCCCACATCGGCCAGCTGGGCGTCGACCTCGAGCGCCCGCGGGGCGCTGCCCCCGCTGAGGCCTGAGACGGCCCAGCTCGCGTCAAAATGGTCTCCCCAAGGGTAATGGCGGCCATCGACGCCGCGGGCGGCCTTCTCCCACTCCTGGTCGTGGGGCAGGCGCCAGGGCACGCCGGTCTGCGCGGCCAGCCAGCCGGCGTAGGCGTGAAAATGGCGCAGGGGCGCCCCGCTCAGGGGCAGGCGCAGCAGCTCGGGGCGCGGGCAGGGGCAGCCCGCGGCGTCGGGCGCCCAAGCGCCGTCGGGGCCGGCGGGCACGAGCTCAGCGGCGTCGCCGCCCGCGGCCCAGACCTCGCGCACCCAGGCGGCCCAGGCCGAGACCTGGACCGGGAAGCGCTGGACCAGCAGGCTGTCGACCCAGAGGCGGCGGGCGGGCAGCGCGTCGACGGCGAGCGGATCTCCGCCGCTCCAGAACCAGCCGCCCGGGACGTGCACCACCTCGGGGCCCACCGCGCCGGCCGGCAGCAGCCGCACGGTCAGGGGTGGGCCGCCCGGCGGCTGCATGCGCTCCTCTTCGAGGCGGCCGAGCCGCACCCCAACCCGGGCCGGCGTGTGGCCCGGCGCCCGCAGCTCGAGCAGGTAGGAGCCCCGCGGCAGCTCGTGGCCGCGCAGGGGGGTGTTGCCGATCACGCCGTCGTCGACCAGCACCAAGCGGCGGCCGAGCTCGACGAAGCGCAGGGCCCGCACCTCGGCCCCCGCCGGCGCGCTGCGCAGGTCGACCCGGCCGTCGCCGCGCAGCAGCGCCGCGTGCTGCCCGCGGTCGTGGACCTTGAGCAGCTCTTCGGCTTCGGCCGCCTCGTCGAGCCGACCCTCACGCTCGGCCTCGATCAGGCGGTCGGCGTAGTGCTGGGCGAGCAGGCGGTGGCCCTCAGGCAGGTCGGGCACGAGGTTGAGCGCGGCCCGGGCCCCCTGCATCAGCTCGATGTCGCGCAGGCGGCTCTCGCGCCGCTGGCGCAGGGCCTCGTCTTCATCGCGCCAGAGCGGGGCCTTGTCTTCGACCGGCGCCCCTTCGGGCAGGGCCTGCAGCGCGTCGCGGGCCGCGCCCAGGCGCCGGCGGGCGGCCTCGGCCGCGGCGCGCACCTCGGGCTGGGCCCGGGCGGCGGCGGCGACCAGCTCGAGGGCCTCGGCCCGGCGGCGGGCGCCGTCCAGCCAGGCCGCGACGTCCTCAGCCAGGGCCGCCGCGGAGGGGTAGCGGCCGGCAGGGTCCACCCGCATGGCGCGGCTGGCGATGGCGCAGAGCTCACGGGGGGCGTCAGCCGAGCGGTCCAGCGCCGAGGGCTCGGCCTGGCGGTCGTCGGCGGTGGGCGCGTCGGCCCAGGGGGGCTCGCCGGCGATGAGCTCGAAAAGAATGACCCCAAGGGCATACACGTCGCTGTGCGGGCCGATCTGATCCAGGGCGCCGGCGGCCTGCTCAGGCGCCATGTACATCGGCGTGCCGAGCACGTGGCCCGCCTGGGTCGACCGGCTGTCGGTGGGGCTGCGGTCGAGCAGCGGACCCACCGCCGCCGGGTCGTCCTCGCCGCGGGCCAAGGCGAGCCCCCAGTCCATCACCCGCACCTCGCCAAAACGCCCGATCATCACGTTGTCGGGCTTCAGATCGCGGTGCACCACGCCCACTTGGTGCGCAGAGGCCACCGCTTGGCAGAGCTGCTCGAAGGCGGCGATGAGGCGGCGGGTGCTGCCGGCGGTGGCGTCGGGTGGCCGGCCCGCCTTGGTCAAGCGCACCTGGTGCATGATGTGGCCCAGCGTCTCGCCGCGCACCTCGTCCATCACGTACCAGAGGCGGCGGTCGTCGAGCTCGCCGCGGTCGATGACCGAGACGATGCCGGGGTGGTTCAGCGAGGCGGTGACGCGGATCTCGCGCAGGAAACGTGCGCGGGCCTGGGGGCGGCGCGCGAGCTGGGGCAGCATGACCTTGATGGCGTGATGGGTGTGCAGCAGGCCGTCCCAGACCTGCCGAACCTCGCCCATCGCGCCGCAGGCGATGAGCCCGCGGTCATGGTACCGACCCGCCACCGGCGGCACCTCACCGGCGGGCCCGGCCAGCCCCGCCAGCCCCGCCGCCCGCCGTCGGGTGGCCTCGCGCCGCTCGGCGAGGGCGCGCAGCAGGTCAGAGGGGTGCTCGTCCGCGGCGGTCAGGGCCATGGTCGACCGGGGCGAGGGCGCGGCCCGGGGCGCATCGCGCACCGCGAGCGCGCGCTGTCGATCAGCCCGGAGCACCGGGTCAGAGGCGGCAGGGTCCTGCAGCGGGGCGTCTTCGGTGGGCAGGTCGGCGGTCGGCGGCACAGAGCGGGGCGCGTGCACGCCCAGGACCTCGACGGGCGCGTCGTTCTCTCGGCCGTACGCGGGCCCGCTGTCGGCTCCACCACCCATCGCGCGGCCTCCCCTCGTCGGACCCGAGCGTAGCAGGCGCGGCGCGCGGGGGGCTCTCCGCCGGGCCGGTCGGTGCCGACACCCAGAAGGAGCGCTCTCTGGAGGTCCCGATGACCGCCCCCGCCTGGACCCGACACCCACCGCCCATGTTGCGCGCGCGCCTGCGCGAGGCCACGCCCCGCGGCGCCACGCTGCCCTTCCCCCCGCTGACCACGCCGCCGCCGCCGCGGCTCCCGCCGCCGGCCCTCCTCCCCGATCCCTCCGCCGAGGACCGCACCGCCCCCCTCGCGGTGGCCCCCGAGGACGAGAGCGACGAGGTCGCCTCGGGCGGCCAGACCATGGCCTTCCAGCGCCCCTTGCGCGGGCCGGCGACGCGGGTGAGCCCGGCCCGCCTGCGGGTCGAGCTGGGCCCGGGCCTCGGCCAAGCCCTCGACCTGCCGCCCAGCGGTGGCAGCATCGGGCGCTGCAGCGAGAATGACCTGCAGCTGCGGTCTCCGCAGGTCTCTCGGCGCCACGCCCGCTTCCTGCGCCAGGCCGGTGATGTCTTCATCGAGGACCTCGACGGCGGCAACGGCGTGCTGCTCAACCAGGTGCGGGTGCACCGGGCCATGCTCTTCGACGGCGACCTGATCCAGCTCGGGGACGTCATGCTCCGCTTCGAGCGGGGCTGAGGCCGCGCTCGATCCGCCGGGTCCGCACCGCGCCGCCACCGGTCGACCCCTGGTCGTCTGACCGCGAGAGTGTTGATCCAGACGATATTGTAGGGGAATACCCCCGCCCTGAGGTGTCCCCCGTGCTACGGTGCGCGGACGCGCGGCGGTGGGGCTGCGTGGGAGGGCGCGCGTGCCTGCGCGCGGTGGCAGGAGGGCCCATGTCGACGCACGGCCCGGGGGGCCCCACCGACACGCCGCGCCCGGCGCCGACCGAAGGTGACCTCGCCGCCGCCGCGGGCCGCGCGCTCGTCGAGTTCTGGGGCACCCGCGGCTCGATCCCCACGCCTGGCTCGGCGACCCAGCGCTACGGCGGCAACAGCTCCTGTGTGGCCCTCGACTTTGGCGGCGAGCTGTTCATCTGCGACGCGGGCACCGGCATTCGTGCGCTGGGCGTCGAGCTGGCCCGCAACGCCGCCGCCGCGCCGGTGCGGGCGCACCTCTTCTTCAGCCACTCGCACTGGGACCACATCCAGGGCTTCCCCTTCTTCACCCCGGCCTATGACCCGCGCTCGCGCATCACGGTCTACGGCAACCACGCGGGGCCCGGCTGCATGTACGACCTGCTCTCGGGCCAGATGCAGGCGCAGTACTTCCCGGTCAGCTTCCGCGACCTGGGCGCGGTGATCACCCGCGGCGAGCTCGGCGAGGCCGAGGGCAGCCTCGATGAGGGGGTCGACGAGGCCGAGGCGCCGACCGCGCGCGCCGCGATGGCGACCGTGGGGCTCGGGCGCCTGGCCGGGGCAGATGAGGCGCTCCACCGCGAGGGCGTTGAGATCAACGGCGTGCGGGTGCGCATCTTCCGCGGGCGCCACCCGGGCGGCAGCATCGCCTACCGCTTTGAGCACCAGGGCCTCTCGGTGGTCTACAGCACCGACAACGAGCTGGACGCGGTCCTTCTCAACCACCACGAGAGCCTGCGTGACCTCGACCGCATGCGCAAGGCGCCGCTCGAGTTCGTCGACTTCGCCTACGGGGCCGACCTGCTCATCGGCGACGCGCAGTACACCGATCAGGAGTACCCCCGGCGGGCCGGCTGGGGCCACGCCCGGGCCAACACCCTGGTCGACCTCGCGGTGCAGGCCGAGGTCAAGCGCCTCTCGCTCTACCACCACGACCCGCTCCAGACTGACGTGCTGGTCGACCAAAAGGTAGAAGAGGCGCGGGCCCGCGCCATCCGCCACGGCGAGACGCAGCTCGAGGTGAGCGGCGCCCGCGAGCGTGTGCAGCTCCGCCTGCGCTGAGCAACCAAGGGGGAGGGGAGCATGACCCAGCCGGAGCCGCGGGCGGCCCGCACCCTGGCCGGCGCCCGCTGGGCCTGCGGCGCCTGCGGAGATTGCTGCCGCCACTTCCAGCTCGGCCCGGTCGAGCCCGAGATCATCGCGGGCCTCGCCGCGCGGCCGCTGGCGGCCGAGTTCCCCCAGCTCGCCGGGCGCCCCTTCTTCAAGCTGGTCGAGGGCCCAGCCGGCCCGGCTCATTTTTTGGAGAAGAACAACGGAGCCTGCGTCTTTTTAGAGGCCGACAACCGCTGCGGCGTGCACCGCCGCTGGGGAGCGGCGGCCAAGCCCGCCTTCTGCCGCGCCTTTCCGGTGCACCTCGTCGATGACCCGCGCGGGCGCGCCGCGGTGGCCCGCCCGCACTGCACGGGCCTCGCCGCCGGCCAGCGCGCGGGCGCCCCGATGGATGAGGTGGCCGCCGAGGCCGCCGATCTGCCCCGCGCCCTGCCCATCCCGCGCTTCGCCCCCCAAGCGGTCGCCCTGCTGCCCGGCCTGGGCGTCAGCCTCGACGACTGGATGCAGCTCGAAGACCACCTGATCGGCCTGCTCGACGGCCCTCCCGCCCCGCTGGGCGCCCTGCTCGCCCGCCTGCGCGCGGCGGCCCTGGGCGCGGTGCGCCGCCCCGACCCGGGCTCCGACGCCGCCCGGGCCGCCGCGGCCTTTGGCGCGGTGCTCGAGGGCGAGCGCTTGGTGCTGCGCGCCGCCATCGCCGCCGGGGGCGCGCCCTCGGCCGCCGAGGCGGAGTTTGCCGCCCGCCTCGCCGCCGACCTCGACCGCGCCGCCGCCCGCCTGCCGCAGGGGCCGCCGGCCCTCGACGAAGAGGCGATGGCCCTCTGCGCGCGCATCCTGCAGGGTGAGCTGCTGAGCAAGCGGGCCCACGCCGAGGGCAGCGTCGCCGCCGGCCTCGGGCGCGCCGCCCACGCGCTCTGGGTGGCCGCCCTGGCCGCCGCCGAGGGTGAGGCCCCGGTGGGCGTCGACGCGCTCATGGCCCGGCTCTCACCCCACCTGCGCCTCGGAGACAACGGCCAGGTCGCTGCTCTGCTGCAGCGGGCCCGCCCGGCGCTCATCGACCTCTTCCTCTTCGCCGGCGCGGCGCCCTGGTGAGCCCGGCGCGGGCGGCGCGGCGATAGGCGGCCGGGCCTCTCCCCCCGGAGCCCGCATGTCGTCGCCCTCTGCGCTCCCCCCTCGCGACGTGACCGGTGCCCCCGACGTGGGTGAGGCCCTCGCTGCGCCCCTAACTCGGCTGCGCGCCGCCCTGGGTCAGGCCACCGCGGGCTTGGTCGGCCGCGAGGCGATCGCCGAGCTGGTGCTGCTCTGCGCTGTGGCCGGCGAGCACATGCTCGTGGTCGGCCCGCCGGGCACGGCCAAGTCGGCGGCGGTGCGGCGGGTGGCCCAGGCGCTGGGCGCCCAGACCTTCGAGTACCTGCTCGGCCGCTTCACCGAGCCCGCTGAGCTCTTCGGGCCGGTCGACCTGCGGCGGCTGCGCGAGGGTGAGCTGGTGGTCGAGACCACCGGCATGTTGCCCGAGGCCGAGATCGCCTTCCTTGACGAGCTTTTCCTCGGCTCGACCGCCATCCTCAACAGCCTGCTCGGCTTGCTCAACGAGCGCCGCTTCCGCCGCGGCCGCACCACGCTGACCGTGCCCCTGCGCGTCTGCGTGGGCGCCTGCAACCACCTGCCCGAAGACCCGGCCCTGGCCGCGCTCGCCGACCGCTTCTTGCTGCGCGTCTTCGTCGACGCCCTGCCCGACGCCCGCCTCGAAGAGCTGCTCGAGGCGGGCGCCGCCCCGGTGGCCGAGGCCCCGCCCGCCGCTCACGTCGCCGACCTCGACGCCCTGCGCGCCGCGGCCGACGCGGTCGATCTGGGGCCGGCCCGGCCGGCCTTGGCCGAGGCCCTGCGCACCCTGCGCGCCGGGGGTGTTCCGCTCAGCGACCGGCGGATGGTGCGCAGCCAGCGCCTCGTGGCCGCCGCCGCCGCGCTCGCCGGCCGGAGCGTGGCCAGCCCCGCCGACCTCTGGCCCCTGCTGCGCGTGGCCCCCACCGCTTGGGAGCAAGAGCGCGCCCAGGCCCTGCTGCCCCAGCTGCTCGCCGCCGCCGCCCACCCGCACCTGACCCACGCCGTCGCCGCGGCCAGCGACGGGCCCGCCGCTACCGCCGGGCGCCTGCAGGCCGCGTTGGATGCCCTGCTGGCCGCCGATCTGAAAGAGCCCGGGGCCCGCGCCCGCCTGCTCGGCTGGCTGCGCGACGTGGACGTGGCCTTCGCCCCCGAGGACCTGCCCGCCCCGCTCGCCGCCGCGCGGGCCGCGGCGCTCGGCGCCCTCGGCCTGGCGCAGGGCTGAGCGGCCGTGCCCGCGCCCTCTCCTGCCGCCGCGCTCGCCCCCCGCTGGCTGCCCCGCCACCCGCCCCTGCGGCCGGTCGCGGTGGCCGGCTGGGGGGTGGCGGCCCGCGCGCTGGCCGCGGCGGCGCTGCCCCAGGCCGCGGCCCTCAGCCTGCACCTTGACCCCGAAGATGACGTGCTGGTGCTGGTTTTTTTGCCCGACGCGCCGGCCTCGGCCCTGCCCTGGGCCGACGGCGCGGTCTACCTCGGGGTCGACCCGGCGGCGCCGGCCCTGCTGCTGCCCACCCACAGCCGCCCCGACCTGCCCCTGCCCCTGCTCGCCGCGGCGGTGCTCGGCCGGGCCCCGGCGGGGGGCGCGCCCTGGGCGCTGCTGCCCGGCCGCGGGCGCTGCCTCGCGCTCGGCCCGGCGCGCCCGGCCAGCCTGGCGGCGCTGACCGCCCGCGCGGAGGCCCCCTGAGCCGCCCCGCCCGCAGCCCGGCCCGGCCCGCCGTGTCCTTGCCGACGGCGGGCCAGGCCCTCGACGCGGGCTTGGCCCGCTGCCCGGCGCACGCCCGCGCGGTGATCGGCCCGCTGGCCCAGGCCCTGCTGCCCGCGCTGCGGCCGGCGCCCGCCCGCCCCACCGCGGGCCCCGGGGCGCCCGACGGCCTCGAGGGCTGGGCCCGGCGGGGCCCCATGCACCGGCTGCTGCACAGCGAGTGGGCCCTGCTCGACGCTGCTCCCGACGAGTTTTTGCGCCGGGCCGCCGACCAAGAGCTGGCCTTTTTGCAGCTGCGGGCCGAGGCCCCGCGCCCGCCCGCCCTGCCCGTGGCCCTGCTCGACGCGGGCCCGGCCCAGCTCGGCCTGCCCCGGCTGGCCCAGGCCGCGGCCCTGGCCGCCCGGGCCGCGTGGTGCGCGGCGGCGGGCGAGGCCCTGCGCTGGGGGGCGATCCAGGCGGATCCCGAGGCTGAGGGCTGGCTGCAGCTCGGCCTCGGTGAGGGCTGGCTGCAGCGCCTTTTTGGCCTGCGATGCCTGCGCCCGGCCAGCGCCGAGGCCCTGCGCGCGGCCGAGGCCGGGCTCGCCGCCCAGGGCCTGCGCGCGCCCCTGCTGCTGCTCGGCGGGCGGCCCGCCCACGCCCTGCCCGAGGCCGAGATCATCGAGCTGCACAGCGTTGAGACCGACGAGGGCCCGGCGGTCGAGCTGCGCCGCGACGGGGCCCCCCTGCGCCGCTGGGCCGCGCCCGCCGAGGCGGCGGCGGCTTTTGGCCCCGCGCCCGCGCCCCGGCCGCGCAGCCGACCGCGCCTCGACGCCCCGCTCGCGCTGCGGCCCGGCTTCTTCTTCTGCCCCTCGGGCGCGCGGCTGCTCGGGCTCACCACCGAGGGCGAGGCCGTGGCCATCCCCGTGCCCGCGGTGGGGTCAGCCGACGAGGCGCGCATCGCCACCCGGGCCCTGGTCGGCATCCCCGTGGCCCTCGGGTGGATCCAGGGCAAGATCGCCAGCCTCTGCTGGGACGATGAGCACGACACCCTGCGGGTCGATCTGCGCGGGCGGGTCGCCAGCCAGCCCCGGCCCGACGAGCTCGAGCTGCCCCTGGTCGAGGAGCTCGACCACGACGAGGTCTGGGAGGGCGATCTCGACCCGGGCCAGGCCCCGCTGGGCATGCTCTGCGCCGCCGATGACGGGGCCGGCGCGCTGGTGCTGCCCCAGCCCGGCGCCTGCATCGACGTCTACGCCCACGACGACGGCGTGCACGTCTACGGCTGGCCCGCGACCATGCCCGCGCCCCCGAGCTGCGGCGCGCCGGGCCTCGCGGTGGTGGTGAGCACCAGCGGCCCGCCGCGGGCGCAGCGCAGCGCCCAGCACCCCGTCCTGGGCGACGGCCGGGCCTGGGGTGTGACCAAGGACCGCGCGCTGGCCAGCCTGTTCGGCGGCCGCAGCCCTTCGCGCAAGCTGGTGATGGACGGCAAGCACGCCTACTGGCCGCTGCAAGATCAGGCCGGCAACACCCACTTCGCCAAGTCGACGGCGGGCGCCGCCCGCCTGTGGACGGCCTGCGTCGGGCCCTACCCGCGGGCCTGGGTGGCCCTGCGCCGGCAGCCGGCGCCGGGCGACAAGGTGGAGTCCTGGGGCGTGCGCGGCGCGCTCGACCTGAGCCTGCCCGCCACCACCCACACGCTCTGGGGGATCTTCCAGCCGGGCGGGTCGGGCGGCCACCCCGTCGCCCTGATCGAAGAGGCCGGCGCGCTCAGCCTGCGCTGGGGGCGCAACAGCGCGCCGGTGGCCCAGACCGGGGCGCTGCGCTGGGCCGCCGCCTCGCCCCGGGGTGACGCCGTGGCCTGGCTCGACCAAGACGGCGTGCTGCACATTGTTCGGCCCCATGGCGGCGAGGTCATCGCCACCCTGCGCCCGCCCGCCGAGGCCGCCGGCGCCGCCCCGCGCGCCGACGTGACCGCGGTGCTGCCCGCGCCGGCCCCCAGGGGGCGCCGATGAGCGCCCGCCGCGCCCCGCCCGGCGCCGACCCGCTGGCCGCCCAGGTGGCCGCCCTGCTCGGCGCGCCCCCGCCGCGGGCCCCGCGCCCGCCGCCCCGCCCGCCGGCCCGGGTGGCACCCCTGGGCGCCGCGCCCCAAGGCCCTCCCCGGCGTCGATCCGGCAGCCTCGTCTGCGCGGGCCTGCTGCTCCCCCTGCCGGCTTGGCCGCCGCCCCCGGCCGCGGAGGGTGCCCTGCGCGCCCTGCTCTGCGCTTGGGCGCCGGGTGACCGCCTGCTCGCCCTGCCGCCCCCCGGCGGGGTGCCCGACGGCGCCCCTACCTCGGGCGGCGCCCTGCTCTTGCGATTGGGCGCGCCCCGCCGCCTCGGGCCGCAGCCGCAGCTCGACCGCCTCGTCGAAGATGGCGTGGGGCTCAGCGCGCTCGACGGCGAGCCCTGCCCGCTGGCCGGCGGCGCGCTCTGGGCTGTGGCCGGGGCGCGGCGCTTCAGCCCCCTGCCGGCCGCGGCCCTCGACCCCGCCGCGCTCATTGACCTCAGCGGGCTGATCTTGCGCGCGGCCCCGGCGGTCGGGCCCACCCCGCCGCTGCCCGCCGAGGAGCCCCCCGAGCCCGCGGCCCACCGCGCCGCCCGCCTCGGCGTGTGGAGCGTCGAAGGCCAGGCGGCCATCGCCGCGGCGGCGGCCGGCGCCACCGGCAGCGGCGGGGGCCCCGGCCCGGCGGCCCAGAGCCGTCTCGGCGGGCTGCTCGCCGGCCTGGGCGGATGGCTCACCCGGGCCCTGCTCTCGGCCCGCCGCCCCACGCCCGGGCAGCCCCCGCGGGCGGCGGCGGGCGCGCTGGGCTCCCGTTTTCGCAGCCTGCCCGGCTGGGCCCAGACCTCGCTCTCGGCGCTGGCTGGCGTCGGTCTCGGCGCGGTCGCCCTGGTCGCCGGCGCGGTCGACGCCACGCTGGGCCGCGCGCTGCGGGCCCTGCGCGGCTTGGGCAGCGGCCGCCCGGCGGCGGCGCCCGCGGGCCCCAGCCTCTGGGCCCGCCTGCAGGGCGCGCTCTCGGCCTTCGCGCCGCTCTGGCGGGTGTGGAGCAAGCTCAGCGGCGCCCAGACCCGCTACCTCAACGACCTGCTGCGGCGCTTCTCGGACGCGGCCAGCACGACCGAGCTGCTTGAGGCCCTGCGCCACGCCATCCCCTTGGGCGGCGAGGCCGGCGGCCTGGAGCGCTGGCTCTTCGGCGCCGCCGGCCCGCGCACGGTCGGCCAGCTCAGCGCGGGGAGGGCCCGGTCAAGCGTGGACGTGAGCGCCGAGGTCATGGGCCTGCTGCGGCGGCTCTACCTCGATGCCCATGCGCGCCTCGACGCCGAAGGGGACGTGGAGCGCGCCGCGTGGGTGCTCGCCGAGCTGCTGCACGACGCGCCGGGCGCGGTGGCCTACCTCGAGCGCAAGGGCGCGCTGGCCTTGGCCGCCCGCTACGCCGAGGCCCTCGGCCAGCCGCTGGCGACCTGCCTGCGCCTGTGGGTGGCGGCGGGCGAGCCGGCGCGCGCGGCCCGCTTGGGCCTCGCCCGCGGTGCGCTGGGCGCCGCGATCACCGCGCTCGAGGGCGATCACCCCGCGATCGCCGCCACCCTGCGCCGCCGCCACGCCGCGGCCCTGCTCGGCTTGGGCGACACCCGCGGGGCGGTGGCCGCGCTCTGGCCCGGCTTGGCACGCGGGGGCCCCGAGCACCGCGCGCAGGTCACGGCCGATCTGCGCGCCAT
>JAEUKK010000069.1 GCA_016792625.1 Deltaproteobacteria bacterium
CCGGACGACAGCGGGCCGGACGACAGCGGGCCGGACGACAGCGGGCCGGACGACAGCGGGCCGGACGACAGCGGGCCGGACGACAGCGGGCCGGACGACAGCGGGCGGGGCGACGGACGACGACGGCGGCGCCGCCCACAGCCCTACCCCCATCTCGCCCTGTCGATCTCGTGGCATCATGGTCAGCTCCAGCGCTCGAGGTCGGGGGTGAGGCGCGGCACCCATCAGGGGGTCGGCGCTGCGGGTGGCGCTGGGGCGCCAAACCACACATCGAGCGGTCGCAGCACCACAAAATCGAGGACCATCGCGACGTAGAGAAAATAGAGGGCCTCATCAGCGCCGGGCAGGATGGGAAAGTCTGGGTTGTCGCGCAGCAGCTCAACCCGAACATTGACGCTCTGAATCAGGCCCGACAAGGCCATCGCCGCCTGCCACAGATACACGCCGCCCCGAATCCGGCGCAAGCGCGCGGTGATGGGCGCACCCGCGTGCACCAGCTCATGCAGCCCGGCCAGCCCCAGGCCGATCAACAGGGCCACCGGCGGCAAGAGCGAGAACTTGGTCAGATAGAGCGGGCTGCCGAGCAGCTCGAACCAGGTGAGGGCGGCTGCGCTCGACAGCGCCAAGAGGACGGCGATCACACGGCGTCGGAGCATCGACCCTCCTTGTCGGGCGTCGGATGGGCGCGCGGCGCGCGCGCTGAGCACGGCGTGGGCAGGCAGCCCCGCCTTGGCATCAGCGCTTGGCCTTGCAGTGCCGTTTCTGCCACGCGGCGTCGGCAGGCGCACCCGCGATCCGAAGCACGGTCTCTTCGCCCGCCGCGTTGCGCCCGGGGACGATCATTTGGATGGCCCCTTCGCACACCTCATCCGCGGTGTATCGGGCCCGTAGGTGGAGTGGCTCCGAACGGAGGCCGCGGATCTCTTCGCCGTTGAGCACAAGGTCGACCAAGCCACCACCTGCGACTGTGACATACCGACCATCCTGCGCCTGAATCGCGAGCCGCACCATTCCCCCAGGGATATCTCGCCAAAGGGGCGGCGGTGGCTGCCAGTCCACACCTTCGGGCACATACAGGCTAATTCCCCAACGGCCCAGCTGCCGAGCCAATGCCCGCCCGCCAGCCGTGGACTCTACAAGTTCAGTACGCGATGCCGTGACTACATCCTGAGCGACCGCATCGCTGGGATCAACTACGACTATGGCGCCCCATACGATGAGGGCCGACCCAAACAACATCGTACCCGCGGAAGCAAATCTTCTGACATTGGCTCTCGACGACATCGTTTCACCTATGGGCAACAGCGCTGAAACTTCTCGCTGAGTTTCCGGAATTCCACCATACTCTCCTCCATCGTTTGTAGGGATTCGGCGACGCTCTGCGGTGTACTAAACGGATTGTTTACGATTCCGAGCGCGTCGTTGTACGCAGTTCTCAGCGCCTCCAGCCGGTCGGGAACCGTATCGCAGTTGAAGAACACACATGACAAGGGTCTCCCATCTGGCAAGCGGATCCCGGCGGGTCGTGCCTGCCACCCCGCGGGCGAACCCGGCCGAACCGTCGAACCACCCAGACCCTCCACCAAACCACGGCCTGCGTTTGGCCCCAGCCCCGCCCACACCGCCACCCCCATCTCACCCCGTCGATCTCGTCGCATCATGGTCAGCTCCGGCTCTCGAGGTCGAGGGTGAGGGTCACCAAGCCTTGCTGCAGCGCGTCGCCGCTGACCTGGGCGGCCGCCACGCCGAAGCGCACGAAGCGCTTCATCGCGCTCAGGTCGGTCACCCAGCTGCTCGTCTTGGTCTGCTGGCCCTGGCCGACGCCGCTGAGCGCGCTGCCGATGACGTTCCACTTGTTGGGGTCGGTGCCGTCGCCCCATTCGACGCCGTCTTCGCTGGTCTGCCAGGCCGCTTGGTGGCTGACGCTCGCCGTGCAGGACTCGGCGGTCAGCGTGGCGCGGAAGGCTTTGAGCACCGGCGCGAGGCTCTCGAGCTCTTCAGGGCCGAAAGGGATGAAGTTCGCGCCGGGGTTCGTGCTCGCCTTCGAGTAGGCGAGCGCACGGAAGGCGACGGTTACGGTTCGAACGGGGGGGGGTGCAAGACACGTGCCAACTCCAAATCATTGTGTGGGTGGTTCATCTGACCGAGCGGTGGGTGCGGCGGTTGCTGCGGGTCACGAGGGGATCGGTCAGGGTCCGGGACGGCACTCGCCGCCGGCCCGTTCAGCTTCGCACGAGCGCTTGGGCGATGCAAGCGGGATCTCGTGGTCGCGGCCGGAATTCTTACGGCGGGGGAGATGCGCGACGCTTTCGGGCGGATCGGCCCGCGGGGCCAGCGCCACCCCGATCCACGAAGCCGCGCGCCAGCGGCCGCGCAAGCCGCCGAAACGCCCCACGCCCGCAGGCACGCGCGCAGGGCACGCACGCCACGGCCCCGCCCCCCGCGAGCACCGGCCGCGGCGCCGCTCTCGAAGCGCCCGCCGGTGGACCACCGCTCAGCCCTTCGCCTTGCAGTTTTTGCGAAGCCAGCGCGCGTCGGTCACCTCACCCGTCACGCGCAGCACGGTCTCTTCCCCGGCGATGTCGCGGCCCAGAATGGCGATCTCGATAGGGCCAGCGCACAGCTCTTCCACTTCGCTGTGAAAGACCAGCTCAGTCGTCCGGGCCAACCAACGGATCACAAACCCATCCGCCGTCCTGGCGACCGGCCGACCGGGGAACAAAACGCCGACCTGCCGGCCATCCACGCCGTAGGTCAAGCCTGGCCCCTCGGGGCCGAGCTCGGACTTGGTCCACTGCACGGGCATGGGCTCCCAATCGACCCCCTCCCACAAGGTGAAGTTCACCCTCCATCCCCTTCCATACTCGTCCAACTCTACGGTGGACCGCAGGGCGCTCACCGAGAGCTCTCGCGCGTGGCCTTCGTCGGGGCCACCGGCCGCCGAGGTGCCGGCGGCGCTCAATGAAAAGAGGGCGAACAGGCAGCCGCCCAGGTGCGAGATTGTTCGGCCAATGGTCATCAGGAGCATCCTCTTGGGGTTGGCGCGGGCCTTCGCGAAGGCCAGCGTACGCGTGGGCACGGCGTCGGTGGAGCGGCGGGTGCAGGTCAAGGTCCAGCTCCAGATCATCGTGTGGGTGGTTCATCGGGCCGAGGCTGGGCGGGGCGGGCGCTGCGGGTCGCGGGGGGCTCGGCACGGTCCGGGCTCCGGCGCGCCGCGGGCTCGATGAGCTTCGCACACGCGCGCAGGCGAGACAAGCGAGATCGCGGGCATCGGGCCCGACCGCGGCACGGGGGGGAGCTGCGCGGCGGCTTCGTGCGGATCGGCCCGCGGGGCCCAGGGCAGGCCTGGGGCCAAGCGCGCGCCAGCGCCCGCGGCGCCGCAGCCCCATCCGCGCCGGCCAAGCGCCGGCCGCGCGCCGCCGGCCTCGTTAGACCCGCGACAGGAGGTGCGCCGGATGTTGGAGCTGCGTCCAAGCTGCGAATGTTGTGACCGAGACCTGCCGCCCGGGTCGGCCGAGGCCCGCATCTGCTCCTTTGAGTGCACCTTCTGCGCGCGCTGCGCCGAGGGCACGCTGGGGGGCCGCTGCCCCAACTGCGGGGGCGAGCTGCTCCCCCGGCCGCGGCGGCCCGAGGCCGCGCTGGCCCGGCACCCGGCGGTCGCCCACCGCACCGTCAAGCCCGGCGGCTGCGCGCCCGCCGGCCCAGCTGCGCCCGCCCGGCCCTGAGCGCGGGCCGCCTGATCCCCACACCGCGCCGCTGGCGCCCACCCGAGAGTGCACACCATGGGCCTGCTCACCTTCGCCCTCAACCTCACCCTCGACGGCTGCGTCGACCACCGCGAGGGCATCGCCGATGACGAGACCCACGCCCACTTCACCCAGCTGATGGACGAGGCGGGGGCGATGCTCTGGGGCCGCGTCACCTACGAGATGATGGAGGCCGCCTGGCCGCCGATCGCCGCCGGCGAGGTCGACGCGCCGCCCGCCATCCGCGCCTGGGCGGTGCTGCTCGAGGCCAAGCCGAAGTACGTCGTGTCGTCGACCCGCGCGCACTTCCCCTGGGCCCACAGCCACCACCTCAAGGGTGAGCTGGGCGCGGCGGTCCAGCGCCTCAAGGACATGACCCCCAACGGCGTGCTGTTGGGCAGCGGCGCCCTGGCGACGGCCTTGGACCGCCTCGATCTCATCGATGAGTACCATTTCCTGGTCCACCCGCGCATCAGCGGGCACGGCCCAACCCTACACCAAGCCGGGCTGCCCCAGACCCGCCGCCTCGAGCTGCGGGCGGCCACCCCGCTGCGCAACGGCGCGGTGATCCTGCGCTACCGCCGGGCCCTGGGCTGAGGGCGGGCGCGCCCAGCAGGGGCCCGGCGCTGTGCCATCGCGCCGCGGGGGCGCGGGCCGCGCGACCCGGGGCCGCGCTGCCGCGGCGTGGACCCGCGGGGGCATCGGCGGCCACGCCCCTCTCTACCGCGATGTAAACCGAAAGGGGACCTCGACCACGAGGCGCTCCTCCCCTTCGTCGGGGAGGAACTCCAGCCCGCTGATCGCGTTCTTGACGCACAGCTCAACCATCGGGTGGTGGAGCTCATCCCGAAGCGTCTTGACCCGCGCCACCGGCCAAAGCTCCCCCGGCGGAGGATCGGCCAGCGGGCCGTCGCCGGTGTCCTGACCGATCACAAACAGCAGCTCGAGCCGGCCTTCGAACTTTCCGTCGGTCGCGATCCACGCGTTGTAGCAGTCTGTGACCTCTGGCCGGAGGGACTCGAAGGCCGCACCGAGCCCCGTATCGCTCGTGTCAAACAGCGGGCTGCCGGTGTCGACGGCCTCAGCCGCCGCTGCGGCCGCGCCCGCGGTGGGGGCCGGCGCATCTTGCGGCTGCGGTTCGCCCATCTCGCCCCGGGCGGATGGCGCGGGCGCCGACCGCCGGGCCTGCCCGCCCGGAGCCCCCGCGCCCGCAAGCGGCGGAGAGACCGGGCGCTCGACCGCGGGGGGCCCAGCCGCACACCAGCCGAGGCGGATCGCCACCAGGGCGCCGAAGAGCAAGACGAGGGCCCAGGCCCCCGCGCGCCGGGTCATCGGGCCCTTCAGGCTCATCGGCGGCGCTCGCTGGGCATCGCGTGCTCCCGGGGCCGCGCTGCCGCGGCGTCGACCCGCGGCGGCACCGGCGGCCACCCTCCCCAGCTAACCTCGGCGCGCCCACCCCAACGGCCAACGGACAGTCGGAGCCGCAGCGCCGGGCCGCCCACCTTGCGGCGCCCCAGCGCCCAGACCGGGCACCCCGGCGCCTACCTTGCGGCGCCCCAGCGCCCAGACCGGGCACCCCGGCGCCCACCTTGCGGCGCCCCAGCGCCCAGGCCGGGCACCCCGGCGCCCACCTTGCGGCGTCGCAGGGCCCAGACCGGGCACCCCGGCGCCCACCCTGCGGCGTCGCAGGGCCCAGACCGGGCACCCCGACGCCCACCTTGCGGCGTCGCAGGGCGCAGACCGGGGCCGGCGGCGCCTCGGCGCGCGGCGCGCGACGCCCGGGCCCGATAGCCGCAGCGGACGCGGCGCTGCCCCCACATCGGCGGGCGCCGGCCGCGCCCCCGCGATGGAGAGAGGTGTTGGATGTACGTCAACGGCTTCGTGATCCCCGTGCCCGCCGACAAGAAGGACGCGTATACCAAGGTGGCCGAGGACTGGTGGCCCATCGCCCGCGACCACGGGGCCCTCTCGCAGGTCGAGTGTTGGGAAGAGGACGTGCCCGACGGCAAGCAGACCGACTTTCGGCGGGCGGTCGGGCTGCTGCCGGGCGAGAAGGTCGTGTTCAGCTGGGTGACCTGGCCCGACAAGGCCACCGCCGACGTGGCCCACGACAAGATGATGGCCGACCCGCGGATGGAGGCCTTCACCCCGCCCATGCCCTTTGACGGCGCGCGCATGATCTTCGGCGGCTTCTCGCCCATGGTCGTGCGCCAGGCTTGAGGCTGGGCGCGCCGCGGGGCCGGCCGGCGCCGCCTCACCCGAGGGCCGCCGGGGCCGCCGGGGCGCGGGCTCTCGCGGGGGGCTTGCGCGCCGGCGCCGCCGCGCGGCAGGCTCCACGGCACCCGCGGCGCTGGGACGCGCGCGGGGCGCGCCCCGGGTGAGCCGGGGCGGCCCCCGCGCCAGCGACCGCCGGGCGAAGTGAGCCCTCGATGCCCGCCTATGCAGACAAGACCCGCACCGCCCTGCTGGCCATGGCCGCCCAGCTCGTGCCGCTGGCCCGCGCGCTGAGCGCCGACCCCAGCGTGCTCGACGCCGCCCGCGAGGCCGAGGCCGCCGCCCTCGATCTCGAGCTGCTCATCGCCGACCGCCACTCGGTCAGCCGCGCCTTCGCCGGCCACGCCTCGGGCGTCTCGGCCGCCGAGGACAGCCTCGACCGCCGCGTGGGCGCGCTGTCGCGCCTGGTCAGCGCCCTGGCCGACTTCGGCGTGGCCGAGGCCGAGGGCCTGTCCCTCGACCTCTTCCCCGACGGCCTCGAGGCGGTGATCCGCCCCACCGGTCGGGCCCAGGTGCCCCTCTACGTCCAGCTCGCCGAGCGCCTCGGCGTCGCCGCCACCCGCCCGGTGGCCGCCCGCCTCGAGCCCGAGCTCAGCGCCCTGCGCGAAGACCTGCTGAGCTTCTGCAGCACCACCCAGGCCCGCGAGTCGAGCCGGGCCAGCGTGGCCAGCGTGCTGGTCCAGGCCGCCGCGGCCACCGAGACCCTGCGCCGCGCGCTGACCCGCCTCGACCGCGAGGTCGAGCGCGCCGCCGACGGCGTGCGCGGCGAGCTCTACCAGCGCTGGGCCGCCTCGGTGCGCGGCGTGCGCTGACCACCCGCCGGTCGCCCCTCAGATAAACGGTGGTACCGCCACCTCGCGCAGGATCGGCACGCGGCGCCAGTGCTCGGCGAGGGCGCGGCGCATGGCCTCTGGAGCCGACGGTCCGAGGGCGTCTACGGCTGCGGACGCGTCAAGGATCCCCCGCCGCAGCTCGTCCGCGGCCCATGCTTGGCCCGAACGGGCGACGAAGCGGTCGAGCACCGCGCCGGTGAGCGCAGCAAAGGACCGTTTTCCCCCCAGCGAGAGGCCCAAGGTCGGGGGTCTGTCCGCGTCCCAGCCCCACGCGGGCCAGCTGACCGTCGCGACGTGGTCATAGACGGGGCTGAGGGTGGGCCGCCGCGCCGCCCCCCAACACAAGCTCCAGTTCTTGAGGTGGGCGTCGTTGTTGCCGCTGGCGATCACGAAGCCGACGCGCCGGGCCAGCTGGCGCCCTTCGCCCTCGCCGCAGGCGTCGACCACCAGCCGCACCAGACCGTCGTAGCCGATGGCCTGGTGGGGATCGTCGCCGTACTTGTGGTCAGGGAGGAGCTCCAGCGCCTGACAGAGGTCTTCGTGGTGGACACGGGTGCCGTCGGCCCGGCGATCAAAGCGCTCGATGGCGAAGGCATCACCCCCGGACTCGACCCAACCGGCGGGCAAGCCGTCGAGCGCGCTGACCGGGACGACCCGCGTCTGCGGCACCGGGTGCCCTGCGGCTGCCGCCCACCGCATGGTTGCATGCTCCACCTGGGGCAGCGCGGCATACCCACGGCCGGGGAGCTTGACGATCCAGGCGCCGAGCTGGTCTCGGGCCGGTACGGCCAGCCGCTCCCCCGCCGCGGTCATCGAGAGCTTGAGCTGCATGCCGGCGAGGGAGAACCGCAGCCGGGGCGCCTCCGCGGCCCCATGCGAAGGGATCGGCTGCCCATCGCCCGGGTCGCGACCGGGCGCAGACGCGAGGGCGCCCTGCGGCACGACTGTGACCGCACCAGGCAGATCGGGCCCCAATGCGCCCAAAAGGCCGAAGCTGTCCGTGGGCCGTATCCCGTGGATGCGGGCGAGCCGCGCCCGCAGCGCGCTGCCGACCTCGGGCAGCAGGTTCTCAAACCAAGGGGGGAGGCCGGTCCCCGCGACCCGGGGCCCGGGGTCGGCGAGGAAGCCGAGCCCCAGCCGGGGCGACTGCCCCTGCGCGAGCCACGCGGGGTCTGGGGCCCACCGGACCAGCCCCTGGGGCGAGCGGCGCAGCGTGCCCACAAGGCCCGTGGGCAACCACACCTCGAGCAGCACGCCGCTCATCGACGCGCGCCGCCCGCAGCGAGCACGCGCAGCGGCGCGCCGTCCGCACACAGCAAGGGCGCTTCGGCAAGCGGGTCGCCCGGGCCATCGATAAGCGACTCGCCCTCGTCGACCCGCTCAAAGTAGTGGCCTCGGGGACGAAGCTCAGGCTCGCCCACGCCTGCGCGGCGCGACAGCAGCTGGCTCACGGCGAGGTTGAGGCGCGCCGCCCGGCGCTCGAGCACCTCAGCCCAGCCGTTGGGGTCGTCGGCAGACAGCAGGTCAATCTGCTGGGCGTGGAGCAGGTGGCTGTCGAGCGCCGCCTCGCGGCCCGCGCCCCGCCAATCCCTGAGCACCACGCGCAGGCCGCTGTGGCGCGCGGTGAGCAGGGCGCGGTTGGCCGCAGTGCGGGCGAGCGCCTGCGCCGGGGGTGAGAGCCGCTCCCACTGCCCGCTGGCGATGATCTCGCGCGCGAGCCGATCACCGCTGCTCAGGGCGCCACGCCAGTCGACCGGCTTGTCGTCACCATCGACCGGCTGGCGCGCGAGCAGGGTGAGCAGCTCGATGCGGCTGCGGGCGCTGTGGGCGTGGAAGGGGCGCAGCTCCCAGTCGATGCGCGCCACGGGGCGCACCGCCCGCTCAAGGGCCGCGAGGTCTGCCTCCATGTCCTCGCCCTTGATCGCCCGGACCTGCAGGCGCATCATCGAGACCGCCGCCCGCTCATGCGCGCCCGAGGCCGCGCCGCGCCACAGCCAGCGGCTGAGCCGGATGCGCGCGGTGCGCTCAGGCGACGGGTGATGGTAGAACCACTTGGTTAAGATGACGAAGACGACTGGATAGGGGAGGAAGGCATAGGCGGGGATCTCGGCGCCGGGCTCGACCCCGTCGTCAGTGGGCCGCTGCAGGAAGCTCACCGCGGCCCGCAGAGCGGCTTCGAGCTCGGCGGCGTCGGGCAGCTTCAGCAGCTCGTCGTCGCTGAGGCGCTCAAAGCGGCGCACGGGGTCGAGGCCCGCCACCGCGAGCGCCGCCTTCTGCACCTCGGCGCGCGGGGGTGCGCCAAAGCCGTCGGCGTCACAGGCCGCCGCGAGCAGCCCCAGGTCAAGCACCGGGCGCGCGGGGGCCCCGCCGCCCGCCGCCGTGATCGAGTCACCCCGCCCCATCAGGGCTTGGAAGACCTCGTCGCTGCGCATGCGCGCCCCGGCGCTGTTGGTGCGCGCGAAGACCGCCCGCAGCGCCTGCTCATCGGCCCCCTTGAGCACATAGGCGTTGAGCCGCGAGGCGGTCAGCCGGTCGTGCGCGGTCACGACCAATTCTTGTTGCTCGTCGGTCAGATCATGCAGGTGCAGCCACTTGTGCATGGCCTTTGCGTCGAAGAGCGCGGGCACCGCCAGGGCGAGGCCGAGCCGGTCGAGCGGCACAGGGCCGGAGTGGAAGCTGGCCCGCTCGACGTCAAAGTAGACCCGCCAGCGTCGATCACGGCCGTGGTCGAGGTCGAGGACACCCGCCACCAGCGCGGTGACGCGCTGCTGGCCATCGACGATCCACCACGCATCGCTGGCCTCGGGCACCACGATGGTGGAGCCGCCGAGGGGCAGGTGGGGGTCGGCCTCAGCGCGGCGCTGCCAGAACATGAGCGCGCCCACCGGGTAGCCCCGCAGCAAGCTGTCAAACAAGGCCACGACGTCTTTGGCCTGCCACCGGAGCGGGCGCTGAAAGCGCGGCAGGCGCACCCCGCCGCTGCAGACCTTCGCGACCAGCTCTTTGACCGAGAGGCCATGGGCCTCGGGGGTCTGCTCGAGCTGGCGCCAGAGGGGGTTGGTCGGCACGGTCATCGGGGGGGCCTCCTTGCGGCCCCGCATATCGCGCCAGGTGCCCCCAGGGGCGCGCAGCGGTCGCCCACCGGGCGACGGAGGCGGCCCGGGCGCGACCTTGGCGCGCCCGGGGGCGGCCGCCGACCCCCTGGGGGGACCGCCCGGGCGCCCAGTATCCCCGGACCATTCAGGTGGGGCCGAACCGGTGGCCGCCGCCTCGTCGGCTCAGAAGCCGAGGCCCGCGGTCAGGGTCGCGAAGGGCACCGTGCTGGTGGGGGTGCCGACCACGGCCGGCGCCCCGGGGATATGGGCCACGCCCGCGTTGAGGTCGACCACGGCGTGGGCCTTGTCGCTGAACCACCAGCGGCCCTTGGCCGAGAGGCTGGCCTCGGTGCCCGCCGCCTCGACCGGCTGCAGCTCTTGGGCCGCGCCGAACTTGAGGCCCAGGGCGTCGGCGGTGCTGGTGACCTCGGCGATGCCCACGCCCACCTGCAGGGCGCCCTCGAGGCGCTCGCCCGCGCGCTGCAGGGCCGTGACCTTGGCCCGCACGTGAAAGAAGTCAGCCATCGCGTCATTGTGCAGGGTGCCCGCGCCGTTGCCGCAGGACTCGACCGCGACCCGGGCCAGCGGGCTCAGCTCGCCGCAGATGGTCGCCCGCTGCATCGGCAGCCCGGGGCCCGCGGGCGCGCTGCCGCCGCCCCGCAGCTCGAGCACCGCGTGGCCGGCGACGGGGCGGGAGAGGGTGGCCTTGCTCTGGCCGGCCGAGGGCGCGGCCGTCGCCATGGTGGGGAGCAGGGCCAAGAGCAGGCAGGGGGCGGTGGGGCGCAGCATCGGACCTCCGGAGCGGGAGTCTATCGGCCCGTGGGCGCGGCGCTGGAGGCGTGCGCGGCGCGCAGGGCCAGCTCCTCTTCTTCGCGGCGCTCACGCTCATGCAAGATCAGCGCGTTGAGGTGGTGCCGGGCGTCGGTGACCTGGGCGAGGAAGGTGGCCAGGGTCTCGGCCCCCTCGAGCTGTCCCTCGGCGTGCAGGCGCAGGGCCTCGGCCTTGAGCGCGCCGAGCTGCTGCCGCAAGGCGAGGAGGGCGTCGAGGTCGAGGTGGCCCGCCGTGCGCTCGACCGTGCCCACCTGGTCTTCGAGGGAGGCCACCGCGCCGATGAAGCGCTCGCTGCGGGCCAAGCGCCTCCGCTTGAGCCAGCGCCAGCCGAAGAAGGCGGCGAGGCCGACGCTGCCGAGCAGCGAGCGCAGGCTCTCGATCCACTCGAGGTCGCCGCCCGTCCACGCGGGGTCGTGGCGGCGCAAAAAGGGCCCCACCGCGGCGTGCTGGGGGCGCTCGGCCAGCAGCCGCCACTCGGCCTCGGGCACCAAGGGCAGGCCGGCCCGCTGGGCGAAGCGATCGTCGGTCAGCGCCCCGAGCAGGGCCCGCGCCGCCCCCGGGTCGAGGTCACAGCGGGCCACCAAGAGCAGGCGCGCCCCCACCGTGGGCAGGTCGCTCGGCGGCTCGGGCGCGGGGCCGAGGCCATAGGCCCCGCCGGGGATCAGGGCCGGGCGCAGGTCGGGCGCCCGCAGGTGCACCGCCTCGCCCCAGGGCAGGGGCAGCAGGCGGTAGCCCTCGGCCCGCACGAGGCGGTCGGCCAGGGGGCTCGGCAGGGGCGACACGGTGAAGAGCACGTCAGGCAGGTCGTCGCCGCGAAGGCGTTCAAGCTGCTCGTAGGGCAGGTCGAGGGGCTGGATGGCCCCGGCCGAGACGCCCGCGACCGAGAGCAGGCGCTCGGCGGCCAGCCGGGTGCCGCTGCCCGCCGTGCTCAGGTTGACCCGCCGGCCGCGCAGCACCTCGAGGCCCTGGTCGAGCGGCAGGCCGCCGCGCACGAGCACGTGCAGCGGCTCGATGAGCACCGGCGCGAGCTGGCAGACCCCGTCGACCGGCCCGAGCCCGCCCTGCACCAGGGCCGCGTCAAGGCTGCCGGCGGCCACCGCGCTGAGCGACTCGCGGGAGCCGTCGGTGGGCAGCACCTCGACCGCCAGCGCGTCGGGGTCGGCCAGCGCGCCCAGCGCCTCGGCCAGCGCGTGCCGGTGCCCGCCGGTCGCCCCGCCGCTGAGCCGCAGGGGCGCGGGGCCGCCGCCGAGCCGGGCCGCCGCGAGGCCGAGGACGAGCAGCAGCGCGGCCAAGGCGAGCAGGGTCGGGGGAGCGGGCAGGCGCATGGGGCCTCGGCGGGGGCGCGCGTCTATCCGGTGGAGGCGGGCCGGGCTGGGGAGGCGGGGTGGTCGCCCGACCCCACGGCTGGCATTAGGACGACGCCCAGAGGTCCGCCCGATGCTTCTGCCGCTCAGCCAGCTCCGTATCCGCGCCTACAAGGCTTTCGCCGGTGCCGTCGCGCTCGACCTTCGTCCGTTGACCATCGTGTTCGGCTACAACGGCGCGGGAAAGAGCGCCGTATGCACCCTTCCGGCGGCCATCTCTGCGGGGCTGCGCGGCGAAGGTCCGCCCGGTTTGCCGCTCGTCGTCGGCCCGCATCGCCTCGGCGCCAGCCACCTCGACCTGCGCCACGGGCGCACGTTGCAAGACTTCGAGGTCGGCATCTCGCAGCCGCTCGCTGCGATCGACGGCCAAGTTCACCTTGACTGCGAGCTGTCCGCTGACACCGCGCTGAGCCTGCACACGCCAGGCCAGCTCATGCGCGAGTGGCGGCTATCGGGGCCCGACGGCGCGCTGGCGCTGCGGGGCAGGGCTGGGCGCCCCGTTGAGGCCAGCGCTGGCCCCGTGCCCAGCGGGTTCAACGGTTTGGTGCCCCGCTGGGAGGGCCACCACGACGCCCAGCCGGCGCTCCCAGAGCCCTTTGCTTGCGTCGCGCTCGGCGCGGCGCGCGGCCTCGGCGGCGCTGACTTCACGCCGCAGCGCGCCGAACAGCGCCTTGAGGTCGGCGCGACCGGCGAGGACACCCGCGCGGCCATCGACGCGGCTTGGTGGACCGGCCGCCGATCAGTGTGGGAGGAACTACAGTCTGCCGTCGCGGCGGTGCTGGACGTGGAGCTCTCACTGGAAGAGCTGGTCCAGGGTCCTGTCTCGGGCACCGTTCTCCAAGGTCGACGCAGCCCACACCACCCGGCCCTGCCCCTCGCGCAGCTCGGCACGGGGCTCAGCCACGCCCTGCCCGTGCTCACGCAGCTCGCGCTGCTGCCACCGGTCGCCGCAGGGCAACGGGCGCCGCTGCTGAGCGTCGAAGAGCCCGAGGCCCACCTGCATCCCGCCGCCCAGGCCCAGATGGCCGATCAGTGCATCGCGGCGGTCCAGGCGGGCCGCTGCGCACTGCTGGTCGAGACCCACTCCGAGACCTTCATCCTCCGGCTGCAGCGCCGGGTCGCCGAGGGCACCCTCGAGCCGTCCGCGGTCGCCCTGTGGTGGGTCGACGAAGAGGCGGGCCAGACGAAGGTGCGCGCACTCGAGATCGACGCACATGGCGCGATCCCAGGCTGGCCCGAGGGCTGGTTTGACGCAGCGCTGCGCGAAGCTCAGGCCATCGCACGCGCAGGGCGCGCGCGGCGATGAGGGTCCGCTTCTCGCCCGAGGCGCTCGCGGATGCGGCGGCGCATCGGCACCTTACGGCGGCCTTTTGGGCTTGCCAAGACCGTGGCCACGACTGGTGGGTCGACGACCCGCAAGCGCTACGGGGCTCGGCTTGGTTGAAGGCCGAGGGCGTCGCCGTCCGCGAGGACATCGAGCGGCTCGCGAACGCGAGCGCACGCCGTGGACGGGGCTCCCCGGTACGGACGCTCACCCTCGATTCGCTCGGAGCGAGCACGGACGTTGCCGCGAACGGCGACGTGCACGCGCCGGCCGATCTCGGCGCACAATGGCTGTCTCGACCACTGCGCATCGTCGTCGAGAACGCGCAGTGCGATGGCCGACTGGTCCGCCTCGTTCTGCTCCGCACCGGGGAGCGACGCCTACGTCGTCGGCTGGGCGACACCCTCACCGACCACATCCGGACCCGCTGGATCGAGGGCGCGGGCGACGGCGAAGTCTTCTGCTTGGTGCACGGCGGGGGCGACACCACCGCCGCGCAAGCGACCGTCGGCCCCATGCCGCCCGCGGGTGTACCGCCCCGCACCTTCGTGATGGTGGACAGTGATCTGTCGGCGCCCCCGGCCCAGGGGGGCCGCTTTCGTACGGGTGGCACTGCCGACAAGGTGGACCAAGCCATCCAGGCGCTGCCAGCGCAGGTCCGCCCCGGGCTCTGGGTGCTGAGGAAGCGCGCGGTTGAGAACTACGTCCCTGAAGACGCCCTAAAGCTCGAGTATTGGCAGCGGTACGGAGAGTATGAGGCCTTGTCGACCGCGGATCGAGACTTCGCGGACCTCAAGAGCCTGTTCGGCTCCCGCACCATATGCGCGCTCCTCGAATGGACCAGCCCGACCATCCACGACCGCAGCCTGCGGGATCGAGCGGGAGACGGCGGGCGTGAGCTTGACCAGATGCTCGACGCGCTGCTCAGCGCCCTATGAGGCACCATGGCCACGATTGAGTCTCGCTCTTGGAGCCTAAACACGCTCTTTAGCGAAGTACGGGGTGGCCGCCTTCGGGTACCCGGGTTTCAACGCGGGCTCGTCTGGAGCCGGGGACAGCTCCTCGGACTTTTCGACAGCATCGCTCGGGGCTATCCAATCGGCACTCTGCTCGTCTGGACGACGAGGGAGCGCTACTCTAGCCGAGTGCATGTCGGTCCAATCAAGGTGTCAGCTGCGGCGCCCCCCGAGCCGACCCCGGTGGGATACGTCCTCGACGGCCACCAGCGCGTCTCGGCGCTCATTGGCGCGCTGCACCTGACCGAGGTTGAGGCGGCCGCAGCCCAAGGGAGCACCCGGGCATTCCTCGTATACGTCGACCTCGACGCGGCTCCGCTCGGTGGCCGGGTGTTCTGCACCCCACGGCGCCCCGAAGCGCACCACTTTCCACTGCGCTTGCTTCTACGCGAAGGTAACGCGCTCACCGAGTGGATCGACGCGCGCAGAGACCAGACGATCGCGGGCTCGGCCGAACGCAAAGCCTGGGACCGGCGCAGAGAGATCGCATACACCCTACAGCGGACCTTTGCAGTCGCCCGCGTCCATTACCTCGACATCACAGACGCCCCGCTCGAGGAGGCCGTTCAGGTCTTTATCCGCCTCAACAACACGGCCACGCCCGTCCGAGCGAGCGAGCTCTTCGCGGCGCTCTCGTGGCGCGAAGGTCGCTTCGACTTCGCAGCCGCAGCAGACGCCGCCCTGGCCCGAACCCCGACCTTCGCCACATTCGGCCACACCCCCCTGCTGCGGGTCCTGCTCGCAACCCTCAAGATCAGCATCTACACCACCGACTGGCCCAAGGTTCTGGCCGGAAACGAACCCGCGCTATCCGACCAAATGGCCGCGATCAGCGAGGCATGGAGCCGCGCCACCGAGCTGATCGGCGAGCTGATCGGCGCGAGCAACGGCAAGGTGGTGCCCTATGCTCTTCAGCTCGTCGCGCTGACTGTCTTCACCCACGACGCCCCGAAGCCGACGGCCGCGGCAAAGGACGAGCTGACACGATGGCTGTGGGCGACCAGCCTCAGCGGCGCATACACCGGAGGCGGCGGGCAGAGCTTCGACGAAGTGGTGCATGCAGCGCGGGCCCTGGCCGCAGGCCGCGCGGTGGGAGTGGACAACCGCCACCTCGTCTTGAGCCCGCTCCCACAGTCCTTCCACCCGAAGTCTGCACGAGTGCGCGCCTTCCATCTGTTCTTGAAGTCATTGAAGCCTCTCGAGCTCAACGGCAGCCCCTTCCATGGTGACCCCCTAAAAGACGGAATGGCCGGCGCACGGGTGCCGCCGAGTTGGACAGTGGCCCGCTTGGGTGAGGAGCAGAGCGCGGCCATCGGGTCGGGGCCGCGGGTGACGAACCGGCTCGCCGCACGCCTGCTGCTCAGCCCCGCGTCGATCCGCAGGTTGGAGGAGCTCACCACGCAGCCGATGCTCCGCGGCGTCGCCCCGCGCCCCGCGCCCGAGGTGCTCGCGAGCCACGGCATCCCGCCTGAAGCCTGGGAGCGCCTGGAAGCCGGCGCAGTGGCCGAGTTCCTCGACCTCCGCGAGCGAGAGCTCGCGCGCCTCGAGCGTGAGCACGCCCGGCGCTTCGGCCTCGACATCGCGGACGACCAGCCGCTCATTGACGACACCGAGCCTGAGGTCGACGTCGACGACGAAGAGCCCGCCGAGCTGCGCTGACCGCGACCGCCGCCGCCTCGCGCGCGCCAGGCCGGACGGAGGGCCGCGCCCCGCGCGGGCCGCGCAGCGGCCGAGGGCGAAGCCCGAGCCCGGAGGAGGGCCGCCGACCGCCGCAGGCGGGCGGGGCGCCCAGTCCCCGCGCCGCCCCTTCTGGAGGCCTTCGGAGGGAGCGCAGGCGCGAACAACCATCTGCACGTCGTTCTCACGATGCCACTCACGAGCCCCTGGCCATGTGACAGGATCGTGGCCCCGCGGGGCGGCCGAGGACCGCCCTCCACCCCACCCGGAGCACGCCCCATGCGCCCGCTGCCGCCCGACCGGTCGGAGCTCAGCTTCACCGACGGCAAGCCGCCCCTCAGCCCGCTGCAAGCCGCCACCGAGGCGAACCGCTGCCTGTACTGCAGCGACGCGCCCTGCATCAAGGCCTGCCCGACTGGCATCAACATCCCCGAGTTCATCCGCAAGATCGCCACGGGCAACCTTGAGGGCTCGGCGCGCACCATCTTCGACAGCAACATCCTCGGCCAGAGCTGCGCCCGCGTCTGCCCGGTCGAGGTGCTCTGCGTCGGCGACTGCGTCTACAACGCGCTGGGCGTGCCCCCCATCCAGATCGGCAAGCTGCAGCGCTTCGCCACCGACGCCGCCCTGGCCCGGGGCCCCCTGCCCTACGCCGCCGGCCCCGACAGCGGCCGCAGCGTCGGCCTCGTCGGGGGCGGCCCGGCCAGCCTCGCCTGCGCCCACCGCCTGCGCCGCTTCGGCCACCGGGTCACCATCTACGAGGCCCGCGCGCAGCTCGGCGGCCTGAACGTGACCGGCATCGCCCCCTACAAGCTGCCCAGCGCCGATGGCCTCGCCGAGGCCGAGGCCGTGCTGGCCATCGGCGGCATTGACGTGGTGACGGGCGTCTCGGTGCCCACCGACCTGTCCTGGGCCACCCTGCTCGACCGCCACGACGCGCTGTTCATCGGCGTCGGCCTCGGGCCCGACAGCCGGCTCGGCCTCGAGGGCGAGGGCCTGCGCGGGGTGATGGGCGCGGTCGCCTTCATCGAGCAGATGAAGCTCGGGCAGGTGAATCTGCGCGGGGTGCAGACCGCGGCGGTGGTCGGCGGCGGCAACACCGCCATGGACGCGGTGCGTGAGCTGCGCGGCTTGGGCGTGCCTGACGTCGTGCTCGTCTACCGCGGCGATGAGGCCGGCATGAGCGGCTACCGCCACGAGTGGGAGGGCGCCCGCAAGCTCGGCGTGCGCGCAGCCTTCCGCCGCCAGCCGGTGGCTTTTGAGGTGGCAGAGGGCGCGGTCACCGGCCTGCGCCTCGCCCCGCTCGGCCCCGACAAGCGGCCGCTGGGCGTCGATCCCGAGCTGCTGCCCGCCCAGCTCGTGCTGCTGGCCATCGGCCAGGGCACGCTCGGGCACCTCGTCGAGGGGCTGGACGGCGTGCAGACCGCGCGGGGGCGCGTGGTCGCCGACGCCGCGGGTCGCACGGGGAACCCGCGGGTCTTCGTGGGCGGGGACTGCAAAAACGGCGGCAAAGAGGTGGTCAACGCGGTCGCAGAGGGCCGCGACGCCGCCGTCGCCATCGACGAGCTGCTGCGCCGCGCCGGCGCGGAGGTGGCCTGATGCCCGACATTTCCGCAAACACCGCGGGGATCCGCTCCCCCAACCCCTTCTGGCTGGCCAGCGCGCCGCCGACCAACTCGGGCCCCCAGATCATGCGGGCTTTTGACGCCGGCTGGGGCGGCGCGGTCTGGAAGACGCTGGGCCAGCCCATTCAGAACGTGTCGAGCCGCTTTGGGGCCATCCCCTGGGGCGGGCGCAACGGGGTGGGCTTCAACAACATCGAGCTCATCACGGATCGGCCGCTGGAGAGCAATTTCCGCGAGATGGCCGAGGTCAAGAAGCGCTACCCCAAGCACGCGGTCATCGCGAGCCTGATGGTCGAGACCCGCGAAGAGTGGAAGGAGATCATCAAGCGCAGCGAAGACGCCGGCGCAGACGGCCTTGAGCTCAACTTTGGCTGCCCGCACGGCATGTGTGAGCGCGGGATGGGCTCGGCGGTCGGCCAAGAGCCGACGGTCAACGCCCGCATCACGTCGTGGGCCAAAGAGTTCGCCACGGTACCGGTGCTGGTGAAGCTGACCCCCAACGTGAGCGACATCCTGCCCCACGGCCTCGCCGCCCAGGCCGGTGGCGCGGATGGTGTGTCGCTCATCAACACCATCAAGAGCATCATCGGCGTCGACCTCGACACGATGGTGCCCCGGCCGCTGGTCAACGGGCGCTCGACCAACGGCGGCTACTGCGGCGTGGCGGTGCGGCCGATCGCCCTGCACATGGCCGCGGCGCTCGCCCGTGACCCGCGCTTCAACCTGCCGATCAGCGGCATCGGCGGTGTGGCCAACTGGCAGCACGCGGTCGAGTTCTTGCTGCTCGGCAGCAGCAGCGTGCAGGTCTGCACCGAGGTCATGCTGCGCGGCTACCGCATCGTCGAGGACATGATCGAGGGCCTCGAAGGGTATATGCGCAAGCACCAGATCGAGACCCTCGACGGGCTGGTCGGGCGCGCAGTGCCGGCCTACACCGAGTGGGGCGAGCTCGACCTGAACTACGAGACGGTCGCCAAGATCGACGCGAACAAGTGCATCGGCTGCCAGCTCTGCGTGACCGCCTGCCACGACGGCGCGCACCAGTGCATCCACCCGAACCCCGACGGCAGCCTGCGGGTGCCCATCGTCGACGAGTCGGAGTGTGTGGGCTGCAACCTCTGTCAGATCGTGTGCCCGGTCGAGGGCTGCATCACGATGGAGCCGGTGGACAACGGCTATGCCCCGGCCACCTGGAACCTGCACCTGACCGAAGACGCCGCGCTGCGGCCCAAGAAGGGCAGCCACTGAGCCCGCGGCCGAAGCCACGCTGATGTTCGGCGGGCCGCCCCGCCGACACCCGATGGACCCTTGGCGGGCACCCGCCGACAGACCCCCACTCTCCCCGCGCGGAGCCCCGCCATGAGCCAACAGCAGACCCCCTCTACCCTCATTCGCGGCGGCACCCTGGTGACCGCCGATGGCGAGCAGCGCGGTGATCTGCTCATCGTCGGCGAGGCCATCGCGGCGGTCGGGCCCGCGCTCGAGGCGCCTGCGGGCGCCCAGGTCATTGACGCGGGCGGGGCCTATGTCATGCCCGGTGGCATCGACCCCCACACGCACATGGAGCTGCCCTTTATGGGCACCGTGGCGTCGGAGGACTTCTTCACCGGCACCTCGGCGGCCGCGGCCGGCGGCACGACCATGTGCATCGATTTTGTGATCCCCAGCCCGGGGCAGCGCATCCTCGAGGCCTATGAGACCTGGCGGGGCTGGGCCGAGAAGGCGGCCTGCGACTACAGCTTCCACGTCGCCATCACCTGGTGGGACCAGAGCGTGCGCGAAGACATGGGCACCCTGGCCCGTGAGCGCGGGGTGAACAGCTTCAAGCACTTTATGGCGTACAAGAACGCGATCATGTGCGACGACGAGACGTTGGTGAACAGCTTCTTGCGCTGCCAAGAGCTCGGCGCCCTGCCCACCCTGCACGCCGAGAACGGCGAGCTGGTCTATGTGCTGCAGCAGAAGATCTATGACGCCGGCTTCCGCGGGCCCGAGGGTCACCCGCTCTCGCGCCCGCCCGAGGTCGAGGGCGAGGCGGCCAACCGCGCCATTCGCATCGCCGAGGTGCTCGGCGTGCCGGTCTACATCGTGCACACCTCGTGCGAAGACGCGCTGGGCGCCATCACCCGCGCCCGCCTCGAGGGCCAGCAGGTCTTTGGCGAGGTGCTGGCCCAGCACCTCGTGATCGACGACAGCGTCTACCGCAACCCCGACTGGGACGCGGCGGCGCACTTCGTGATGTCGCCCCCCTTCCGCAGCAAGGAGCACCAAGAGGCCCTCTGGCGCGGCCTGCAGGCGGGCATGCTGCAGACCACCGCCACCGACCATTGCTGCTTTTGCACGCCGCAGAAGCGGGCGGGGCGCGAGGATTTTCGCAAGATCCCCAACGGCACCGGCGGGGTCGAAGACCGCATGGCCGTGCTCTGGCACCACGGCGTGCGCAGCGGCAAGCTGACCCCTTCGCAGTTTGTGGCGGCGACCTCGACCAACGCCGCGCGCATCTTCAACGTGCACCCGAAGAAGGGCGCGCTGGTGCCCGGCGCCGACGCCGACGTGGTGGTGTGGGACCCGTCCCTCTCGCGCACCATCTCGGCCAAGACCCACCACCAAAACATCGACTTCAACATCTACGAGGGCATGGAGGTGGTCGGCAACCCCGTCCACACCTTCTCGCGCGGGGCCCACGTCTATGACCGCGGCCAGCTGCGCACGGTGCGCGGGGCGGGCCGCTACGTCGACCGGCCCTGCGACGCGCCCTTCTGGTCGGCCCAGCGCCTGCGCAACGGCCAGCCGCGCCCGGGCCCGGTGCCGCGGGGCTGAGCCCGGCCGTCTGCGCGCCCTAGCGCCGGACCTCTCTCCTCTTTGCCGCGGAGCCCCCCGATGGCCAGCCTCACCGATCCCGGCGCCGCGTTCGGCGTCCCCGGCGCCGACCCGGACCTCATCAACGACGACATCCGGCCCGTGCGCGACGAGGAGCGCCACTGGTCGGTGATGAGCATGGCCGCGCTGTGGATCGGCATGGTGGTCTGCGTACCGACCTACACCCTGGCCGGCGGCCTCATCGACCAGGGCATGAGCTGGTGGCAGGCGGTGCTGACCATCATGCTGGCCAACCTCATCGTGCTGGTGCCGATGATCCTCAACGGCCACGCGGGCACGGCGCACGGGGTGCCCTTCCCGGTGCTCGCCCGGGCGTCTTTTGGGGTGAACGGGGCCCACATCCCCAGCCTGCTGCGGGCGCTGGTGGCCTGCGGCTGGTTCGGCATCCAGACCTGGTTCGGCGGATTTTCGATCTACCAGCTGGTCAACGCGGTGAGCGGCGACGCCCTGGTCGGGGCCGACCTGCCCCTGCTCGGCATCAACCCCGGCGAGCTGGCCTGCTACCTGTTCTTCTGGGGCATCCAGGTCGGCATCATCTACAAGGGGGTCGAGTCCATCCGCAAGCTTGAGGACCTCGCCGCCCCCTTCCTCATCGCCATCGGGCTCGCCTTGCTCGGCTGGGCCTATGTGCGGGCCGATGGCTTTGGCGCGATGTTGGCCAACCAGGGCCAGTTTGGGCCGGGCGGGGCCAAAGAGGGGCAGTTCTGGGCGGTCTTCGCGCCGTCTCTGACCGGCATGGTCGGCTTCTGGGCGACCCTGTCGCTGAACATCCCCGACTTTACGCGCTACGCCAAGACGCAGCGTGACCAGGTGCTCGGCCAGGCCATCGGCCTGCCGACCACGATGACGCTGTTCGCCTTCATCTCGGTCGCCGTGACCAGCGCCACCACGGTCATCTTCGCTGACCCGGCCACCGGCGCGCCCGGCGCCCCCATCTGGGACCCGACCGTGCTCGCCGGCAAGATCGGCGGCGGCCTGACCGTGGGGGTCTCTCTGCTGGCCTTGGCCATCGCTACACTGTCGACGAACATCGCGGCGAACGTGGTCTCACCGGCCAACGCGCTGATCAACGCCGCGCCGCAGCGGGTGAACTTCCGCGTCGGCGGGCTGGTGACCGCGGGGCTCGGCCTCGTGATCTTGCCCTGGAAGCTGATCGAGACCACCGGCGGCTACATCTTCACCTGGCTGGTCGGCTACTCGGCCTTGCTCGGGCCGATCGGCGGCGTGATGTTGGCCGACTACTTCATCCTGCGCCGCACCCGCCTCGACCGCCTGAGCCTCTACCGCCGTGATGGCGCCTACCAATACACCCGGGGCTTCAACCCCGCCGCCCTGCTGGCTTTTGGCCTCGGCGTGCTGCCCAACGTGCCCGGCTTCTTGCACCAAGCCGGGCTGTTCGGCGAGGGTGTGGTGCCCGCGGTCTTCGACACCCTCTACACCTATGCCTGGTTCGTCGGCACCCTATCGGCGGCCGGGCTGTACCTGCTCTTCATGCGGCTGATGCCCCCGGCCTCGCCCACGACCGCCCCCAAATCGGAGCCCACATGAACGCCTCACCCTCAAGCTTCACCCTGCCCTTCGCCGCGAACAGCGACGCGCTGTGCACGACCAGCGCGGCCGTCAACTGGATCGGCGGGGCTTTTGTCGCCCCGCAGGCCGACCACGGGCGGCTGCCGATCCACAACCCCCGCCACGGGGCGGTGATGGCCGAGGTGCACCTCAGCGACCGGGCCGACGTCGACGCGGCGGTGGCGGCGGCCCAGGCGGCCCTGCCCGCGTGGCGGGCCCTGCCCGTGCGCGACCGGGCCCAGGTGATGTTCCGCCTGCGCGAGCTGATGCACCGCGAGCTCGACGCGCTGACCTGGCTGGTCAGCCACGAGAACGGCAAGATCTACGCCGAGGCCCGGGCCGAGGTCGAAAAAGCCATCGAGTGTGTTGAGTTCGGCTGCAGCCTCGGCAATATGGGGGTGGGCGAACAGCTCGACGTGAGCAAGGGCGTGAACTGCCAGACCACCCAAGAGCCGCTGGGCGTGGTCGCCGGGGTGACCCCCTTCAATTTCCCCCTCATGGTGCCCCTGTGGATGTTGCCGCAGGCCCTGGTGGGCGGCAACGCCTTCATCCTCAAGCCGAGCGAGCGGGTGCCCCTGTCGACCCAGCGCCTCGCTGTGCTGCTGCAGCAGGCGGGTCTGCCTGACGGCATCTTCAACATCGTCAACGGCGCGCAGGCGGTGGTCGAGGCCCTCTGTGACCACCCGACGATCAAGGCGGTGGGTTTTGTGGGCAGCACCAAGGTGGCCAAGCTGGTCTATGGCCGCGCGGCGGCGACGGGCAAACGTGCGCTCTGCCTCGGCGGCGCCAAAAACCACCTGATCGTCGTGCCGGACGCTGATGTCGCGCTCTCGGCTGAGAACATCGTGGCCAGCTTCTCGGGCTGCGCTGGCCAGCGCTGCATGGCGGCGAGCGTGCTCGTGGCGGTGGGGGACTGTGACAAGGTGATCGACGCGGTGGTGGCCAAAGCCGGGCAGATCCGCATGGGGGCCGAGCTCGGGCCGGTGATCAGCGCGGCGGCCCACGCCCGCATCAAGGGCTACATCGACGGGGCCGAGAAGATGGGCGCGGTCGTGCGGGTCGACGGCCGCGGGGCCAGCGCCGACCCCGGCGGCTGGTGGGTGGGCCCGACCATCCTCGACCGGGTCTCTCCCGACATGCCGGCGGGCTGCGAAGAGATCTTCGGGCCGGTGCTGAGCATCGTGCGGGTGAACACGCTCGATGAGGCCATCGCCATCGAGAACAACAACCCCTACGGCAATGCGAGCTCGGTCTACACCACCAGCGGCGCGGTGGCCCGCTACGTGATGTCGAAGGTCGACGCCGGCATGTGCGGCGTCAACGTCGGCGTCCCCGTGCCCCGCGAGCCCTTTGGCTTCGGCGGCTGGAACGACAGCAAGTTTGGCCACGGCAACATGACCGGCTGGGATGGTTACCTGTTTTGGACGCGCCCGCGCAAGGTCACCAGCAAGTGGGCCCTGCAAGCCGACTGGACCTGGATGAGCTGAGCGCCCCGGCGCCCCGACCGGTCTGGTGCCCGGCCACCCGCGAGGGGGCCGGGCATCTGCACCTCACCCCTCAGCCTGTCCTCCTCCCGCCATCCCGCACACCTCTCCCTCCACCCCTCTCCCCGCACCGAGGCGCCCCATGAGCGAGCCCACCACCCCCACCGGCAAGATGACCTCGCAGCAGATGATCGAGGACTGCCAGCGCTACAGCCTCTACTCCTGGTCGGCCACCGGCAAGGTCTCTCCCCTGCCGGTCGAGCGGGCCGAGGGGGTCTATCTCTACACCCCGGATGGCCAGCGGGTGCTCGACTTCAACAGCCAGCTGATGAGCGTGAACATCGGCCACAGCCACCCCAAGGTGGTCAAGGCCATGCAGGACGCCGCCACGGGGCTCATCTTCGCCTACCCCGGCGCGGCGACCGAGGTGCGGGCCCGCCTGAGCAAGCGCCTCGCTGAGCTCACCCCGGGGCACCTCAACACCTTCTTCTACACGCTCGGCGGGGCCGAGGCGAACGAGTCGGCGATCAAGGCGGTGCGCCTCTACAGCGGCCGGCAGAAGATCTTGAGCCGCTACCGCAGCTACCACGGCGGCACGAACGCCACGCTGCAGCTCACCGGCGACAACCGCCGCTGGGCGAACGAGCCGGGCATGCCCGGGGTCATCCGCGTGATGGACCCCCGACCCTACCGCTTCAAATTCGGCGAGACCGACGAAGAGATCGTCGAGAACAACCTGACCTATCTGTCTGAGGTCATCGACTACGAGGGCCCCCACACCATCGCGGCGATGTTCATCGAGACGGTCACCGGCACCAACGGCATCTTGCCGCCGCCCAAGGGCTACCTGCAGGGGCTCAAGGCCCTGCTCGACCAGCACGGCATCCTGCTCGTCTGCGACGAGGTGATGGCCGGCTGGGGGCGCACGGGCAAACGTTACGCCTTTGAGCACGGCGACATCGTGCCCGATGTGTGCACAATGGCCAAGGGGCTGACCAGCTCCTACGTGCCGCTGGGCTGCATGGCGGTCAGCGACAAGATCGCGGATTATTTCCGCGAGAACGTCTTCTGGGGCGGCCTGACCTATAACGCGCACCCCTACTGCCTCGCGGTGGCGATGGCCGTGCTCGACGTGATGGAGGACGAGGACCTCGTCGGCAACGCCGCCCGGATGGAGGGGGTGATGCGCCGCGAGATGGACCGACTCGCCGCCAAGCACCCCTCGGTGGCCGAGGGCCGGGCGATCGGCCTCTTCGGCACCCTCGACCTGTGCAAGAACAGTGAGAAGCAGCCGCTCTGCGGCTATGGCGGCAGCCACCCGGTGATGGGCCAGCTCGGCGCCTTTTTCCGTCGAGAGGGTCTGTTCACCTTCCTGCGCCCGAGCGGGATCATGTGCAACCCGCCGCTCTCGATCACCGAAGAGCAGCTCTGCGAGGGCTTCGAGATCATCGACCGGGGTCTTGACCTGGTCGACGCGGTCGTCGAGGGCTGAGCACCAGACCGGTCTGGCTGGGCGCCCTCGGCCCCCCGCCTGGGCGTCGCCGGGGCCCCGGTCGCCGCTCCGCCTGCGGCGGGATCGGCGCCCGCCCGGCTCGGTCGGCTTGCGCCGACCGCGGCTGCGCCGCGCCCCGCGGTCGGCCGGGCGCGGCCCCCTCGGGCTGAGGCCCTGCCCCCGCCCCCGCGCTCAGGCCCCCGGGGGTCCGGCGGCCGGTCGGGCCGGCAGCAACAGCAAGCTGAGCCCGGTGACCATCAGGGGCACGAGGGGGAGCAGGGTCAAGGTGCCGACCACGACGCCAATCTGCTCATCTCCGAGCGCCATGGCGCCGAAGTTGGCGAGCACGCAGAGTGAGAAGGCAGCCGAGAGCCAGCGGTGCGCGCGGCGCAGGCGGGCGAGCCAAAGGGGGCCCATGCTCACCGCCCCCGCTGGATGATCTTCCAGCCGTTGCCCGAGGGGTCGCGGAAGCCCGCGTCGACGTTGCCGAAGCGGGCGATGGGCTCTTGGTTCAGCTCGACGCCGGCGGCGACCAAGCGCGCGCAGGTGGCGGCGCAGTCATCGACGTGCATCACGAGGCCGGGCATCGCGCCCTTGGCGACCAGGGCACGCAGGGCCTGGGCGGTCTCGGCGTCGTGCAGCGGCGGCCCCGGCGCCACGAGGCCCAGCTGCAGGTCGGGCTGCGCGGGGTGCTGGATGGTCAGCCAGCGAAAGGGCCCGTTGCGCACATCGGTGTGCACCACAAAACCGACCCGGTTCACATAAAATGACAGCGCCTCGTCCTGATCGTGCACCAGCACGCCGACGACGCCCACACCCTGGCTCATGGCCACCTCCTCAGGTTCGCCCCGAGCCTACTCCGTGGCCTGCTGCCGGCGCTTCTCCGAAACTGCGATCGTGAGGTCGGGCCGCGCCCCCGCCTGCAGAAAACAGGGCGGGACGGCGGCGAGGGCGGCGCGGGCGGCCTGCGATTGGGCGCGGTGCGCGCTGGGGCTCAGGCCGAGCACCGCCGAGAAGGTGCGCCCGAAGGACCCGAGACTGCGCCAGCCGCTGGCCAGGGCCACCTCAGCGATGGGCAGGTCGGTGTCGCGCAGCAGGGCCGCGGCGCGCTCGAGCCGCAGGCTGAGCACCACGCGGTGCGGCGGCGCGCCAAACGCGGCGTGGAAGCTGCGGGCGAAGTGCGCGGGTGACACCCCGCTGAGCTTGGCCAGGCGGGCGACCGACCACCGCTCGTGGGGGGCGGCCGCGACACGATCACGGGCCCGCAGCAGGCGGCGGAGCAGCGCGGGGTCTGTGGGCGCGGCGCTCATGGCTCCTCCGCGGGGGCCATAGCGGCCGCCTGCGCGACGGTCCAGCCCTCAATAGGCCTGCGCGCCGTCCAGCCGCTCGAGGGCGGCGTCCCAGTCGGGCGGCACCTGTGCCCGGCCGACCGACCACCGCGCGCTGCGCACCCGGTCGGTGCTGCGGTGGGCCGCGCCCATCGCGGCGCCGTGGGCCTGCCCGCCGAGGAAGGCGCCCAGCGCCGCCTCGTCCTCCCAGACCGAGAGGGTCCAGCGGCTGTCGCCGAAGACCTCGCCGCGCAGAGAGACCCCCACGAGGCCCGGGCGGTCGGCGAGGTCCTCCTCGATCTGATCGACGTGCTGATCGAACAGATCGTGGCCATCAGAAGAGACCACCGCCTCGGTGACCACGGCGACATAGGGGCCCGGGGCGTCGGTGGTCAGGCCCTGATCGCGGTCGTAGCCGGGGCCCTCGAAGGGGCTGGCTGGGGTGCAGGCGAGCGCGAATAGGAGAGCGAGGGCAGCTGCCGGACGGCGGAGAGATGGCATGCGGGGCTCCAGGGGTGGGCGCCCCCAACCCCGCTCGCCCGGTCAGGTGTCACCAATCGGGCGAGCGGGGCACGCTCGGGCCCGGGCCCGAGGCGCCACCGCCCTCTCTCGCTCAGCGGACCGGCGCGTCACTCTCCAGCCACCTCACCATCTCTTCAGCGACACCGACGCCATCCTCCCAGCCGAGCGAGGCGATGGTCGCGCACAGCTCCACCATGCCAAGCCAGCGGCGCGGCCGGGGCAGGTCGCAGAGGCGCCGCTCCAATACCAGCGCAGCCGGCGCAGCGTCCCCGCTCCACCGCCACGCCGAGACCGCGAGGGAGCCTTCCCCGGCGGCGTCCTCCGGCAAGCCCACGAAGGGGATCCAGGGCGTGACGGACTGCAGCCCCGCGCGCCCCCGGGGAGTGACCCCGCTGGCGACGGCGTTCAGTACGTCACGCCGAGCTTTCGCACCCACTCCGCCCGCGGCGTCGATGTAGGGCCGGGCGTTGGCGCGGGACCACTGCCGTTGCAACGCCGCGTGCGTGAGCGCCCGCCAGGTCTCGATGACCTCGAGGTGGTCCACGCCGCGAGGGTCGCGATGCCGCGAGTCCCCCTCGCACAGCTCGTCGAGCCCCACGCGAATGCGCCCCACCGAGGCCAACCACCGCCCGGTGTCCGCCCCCAGGTCTTCGCGCAGCGCGCGCAGCACGCCCAGTGCACGCGTCGGATCTTGCGCATCCGACAGGCCGCTGCCACGGGTCTCGTCGTCAAAGAGGAGCGCACCATGCTCCAACGCACGGTCTAGCAGCAACTTCCCCTGCTCCACCCACGTCGGCGCCCGGCCGCGGTCCTCAGCGCCCCGCGCCGTGCCCGTCTCCCAGCCGAGCACCAACAGCGCGGAGAGGACCGCTACGTCGCACCCGAGGGGTGTGACCTCATGGGCCGCCCCATGCCCGACGCTCCCACGTACGATGAGGGGGCCCACCAATGCCCAAGTCAATGGACCGACGACCCCTGGTGGGCTCAACGGCCCCCCATCCCGGTCTCGACTGAGCAGCTCGGTCATCACCACCCCGATCTGCAGCGAGGGGAAGGTGCGCACAATCTTTCCGAAGGCGGCCCACAGGCCTGTGCGGTCCCTGCCCACGCGCAGCTCGGGGGTAGGCCCCATGGGGAACCGCCGCAGCCCCTCTGCCACACGCTCGAGCAGCTCGTTGACGCTATCCCCCTCATCAAGGGGCACGCTGGTCAGCGCCGCTAGGCGGTCCATCTGGTCGTAGACCGCACGCTCTGCCGGCACGTGCACATCTGCGAGCTCCCGCCCCTCGGCGGCGTCGAGCGTGGCCTCGGCCAAGGCCGGGCCAATCACCAAGTCTTGGGGGCAGGACACGCCGACCGGCACGAGCAGCTGCACCAGGCCCGGGGCCAGACCGCGGCCCCGCGGCCATGGCTCGACCCCCCGCACGATCAACGCGAGCGGCCCGCCCGCGGCGTCAGCGATGCCCCCCGCTGCTGGCCCACCGGCGCCGAGCGGGAACCCGCGGGACAGCGCACGGACCGCGGCGCCATAGGTGGCGACAACATCCCGCACCTCTGGGGGCTCACCGCCGCCCGCGTGCCGCATCGAGAGAGAGGGGGCCGCGTCGGGGTGCGGACGTTCGTTTCGGATATGCAGCAGCGCGCTTCGGAGGGCCTCAAAACGAGCTGCTTCACGTTGATCAACACGCTGGACCGCGATTGCGGAGCGAGCCGCCCCGACGCCCGGCGCCGGACGCGGCCACCGAAGCAGCGCGAGCAGCGGCGCGCCAATGAGGCCTGCGAGGTCGGGGGCATCAGACAAGAACGAGGCAAAACACTCCGCCGCCGACGCGAGCTCGTCACGCGCGACGCGGCTGACACGAAGCGCGTCGACCAGGGCGTCCAGGCGCACCCGTAGCCCTGAAACGGGAGAGAGCAGCGCGTCGCGGAGCCGCTGCGTGCGCAGGTCTCGGGCCGCCCGACGCGCCTCGATCGCGAAGCTGTCTGCCACGCCCGACTCGGCGGCGAACCCCGCAGGGATCAGCCCTGGTAGGCCCACATCGACGAACAGCTCGCCGCGAAAGCCCCCGGTGGGGGGCGCGAGCCGCGCGGCAAGCGCGGTCCGAACCCGCGCCCAGCCGCCCTCAGCGCGAAGATCGGGTATATTGACGGCAACGGTCAACGCGTCTGGGCCAGGCACATACGGATACCCACCCGTAGCGTCAGCTGTATCCACCCGTGCGCGAAGCTCGTTGAAGGCGGCCAGCCCGAGCGCCGCGCCCCCCGGGCCTACCCGCAGCCGCAGGGTCAGCTGCCCGGGCAGCGCCGGACCACGGGGAGCCGGTGCGCTCACCATCCAGGGGAATGGCTCGGGGCAGGACGGCTCTTGGTCCCCGCCCATCGCCCCGAACGGCGCCAAGTTGACTGGCGCGCCCACGATCAGCTCCGACCAGGACCAGAGCGCCTCGCCCTGGTGCTCGCCCCGCTTGCGCACCACCGCGTGCCGAAGCCAACGCGCAGCCTCGACCAACGCCCCCAAATCGCGGGCGCGCAGCAGGTGCAGCGACACCGCAGGGTCCGAGGCCCGCAGTACGCAGACTGGTGGCCACTGCCCAAAGCGGGCGACATAGGCCTGCATCAACCAGCTGTCGAGGCCCTGATTGAGGCGCACCAGCTCGGGCGAGAGGCGGGCGACCATCAGGCCAAACACCTGATCCTCACCGTCACCCTGGCCCACACCCTCGGCGGTATCGGCGCCAACCCCGCTCCAAAACCGACCCCAATCCAGGGTCAGATCCAGCTCCTCTTTGTACCACACGCCAGAGACGCCGACCGACCACCCTTGCACCGCCGCGGCCGGTGGGGCAACAGCAGCCAGGGGCCACGCCCCTTGCGGTGCAGGATACAGCACCAGCAGGCCGCCCGCGCCAGCGGTCACCAGCGCGCGCGCACCTGTGCCATGGAGCGCGCCGAGGGAGCGAACAGCCGCACTCGGGCGCGCGCCCATCGCCCACCACGAAACAGTACCACGCATGAGCTACACCCCTGGAGCAGCAAGCCCCGTCAGCCGGGAGACTAGACGTACGCTTCGCGCGGCGCGACGCGACGGACTTGCTCTACTACACCCATGAATGCCTCAGCCCGTGCGAGATGGGAACTCAAGGCCCGGTAGTCTGTCTTCGTTGTCGATCCGAGCGATGTGCTCAATACGGATGGGCCCGTCTCGCCTCTTTCATATTGTGTTGCAAGCGACTCTAGCGCACCCAACAGTCGAGTCAGGGTATCTGGTACGTTGGGAGCGTCCTGCGACGGACTCTTGCTTGACCCGGCTACCCTGTTCAACGCATTCAACAGCACTGTGGATGTAGGTACCGCTCTCGACTCGACAAAGGTGCGTACCCGAACAGTCAGCTCACCCTGAGCCTGGGCAGCAAGGTCGACCAACTCTACCAAGTCAACCGTCACTGGCGATGGCTCTACATCGTCCGCTGACGCCGCTCGTCTTTGAATACTTGCGAGAATTCTCATTAGACGAGCGGTTTCATCTACAAAGTCATCCCATAGTTCGACGGCTGGCGCTTGGTTTGAGACCCGAGTGTTCCCTCTAAGGACAAGGCCGCCGAAAAAGACAGTCATATAGCGTGGGTCAAACTCTAACCCATCTCTGGACTTGCGCACATCTTTCCGATCAACCTCATCTGGATGTTTGCCCATCCCCTGAAGCTTCTTGCTGCGCGGGAAGTAGCCACTGCGCAGGTGCTGCAGGAAGTACGCGTCGAGTTGGCCGCTGACCTGCACCCGAAATTTACCAGCGGCGGCGAGCGCCTTCATGAGCTGAGAACCGACATTTCCCTCATCTGGGGTGGCAGCTTTCTGCTCCGCGGCGACCCAACCATGAAAAAGCCGGATGAGCTCGTCAAGCTCGACCCGGGCCGGATCGGGAGCGACCGGGGAGGGGTCGAGGTTCAAGAATCGCGGGGATGCTTCTGCAGTCTCGACAAGTGAATCAGCGACCATTCGAAGGACCTCCAAATCGAGGGGGGTGGCGACGGACAACCAGTTGCACACCCTTCCCTCCTGCACGCGATCAACCCTGACCTGATCGCCGGAGTAGAGTATCGCAAACATCAGATCGATGCAAATAAGCAGGGCCACGCTGTTCAGGGCGATTCGACCTCATCGTCCCCGGACGCGCCACGGGCGTCGCGGTTGGAGCTGATCCCTGTCCGATCGCGACCAGCTTCGTTTGCCGCCCACGCCCCGTTCACGCTTCACCTAAAGCTCTCGATGATCGACCTTATGGACTTCACCAAACTGTCACACTGACAACATTGTGGCTGAGGCTGTCTGGTGTACGTTCTTCAAGGCTCGAGCGTCAAGCAGATCGAGCCTACCGCCCCCGCAGCAAGGAGTACAAGGATGCCCCGCCCGCCCCTGCCCCCGCTGCTCCACCTCCTCATCATCGTGCTGATCGGCCTCTTCGGCCTGCTCAGCCTCGCCCCAGCGCCCGCCGGCGCTGCGCCCGACGCCGAGGTCGTCGTCGATCTCGACAAGAACGACCCCGACCCGGGCCCCACGACCGGCCCGGTGAGCGACTGGGTCTTCCTGGTTGTGAACGATATCAACGATAACTTGGGCGCCTCGGACAGCGATCTGCCCTCCATGTGGCAGCGGTGGGCCGCCAAGCTGGCCCTGAGCCTGGACCGAGACCTGCTGCTCGTCGACGACATTGAGGTGCGCATCGACAAGCTCGAGGGCATCGAGGGCGCGCTTGCCGCCGAAGAGGTCGCGCTCTTCCTGGGTTTGCCGGCCGAGGTGCTGCGCGCGGCGGCTGACCAGCTGTGGCAGCTCGTCTTGGCGGCCGAGGTCGACCCGGCGATGGGCAGCATGGCCGTGCTCCTCGAGAAGGCCGCCCAGGCCATCGATCAGGAGTGCGCCCCCTGACAGCCGGCCCGGGCTGCAGCCCCTGCCGCACGCGGCGGGGGCCCGCTCTTGCCTCCATCAAACCATGGCCAGGCCCGACCTGCAGTAGTTCACTGTCAGAAGATGTCAGCGCGCGCCGGACCCGCTCGCAGCCGCCCTGCACCAGGGCCCGGCCCGAGCGGCCAGCGGCGCATTTGCGGCGCGAGCGGAACCCCACGCCCCGCCGAAGTCCGCCCGCTCACGCAATTGACACAGGCCTGACAGAACTAGCGCGAGGGGCCGAGGCTCCGCGCCCAGCGCAGACCGACCCCGACCGAGCGCGACTGCGGCCCCGCCAGTGACAGGCGCGAGGTCAACCGCGCCGCAGAGGCGCCGAGCACCCAGCCGCCGCCCCGGGTCATCGTGAGGTCCTGGTCGGGAAAGTTCTCGTCGGCGTCGACGAGAACCGCCACGCAGCCGCAGGTGTCCGCCATGCCGAAGGGGCTCGTGTCGACCGGATGGCGGCCAGCCGCCCCGGGCAGCTTGCCACCCGTGCGGTTCATCGAGAACGACGGGTCGAACGTGTTTCCCCACGGGTAGCAGCGAAGATCGGCCCCCCGGGCAGCTCGCAGCCACTCCGTAGCCCGGGGGAGGCGCATGCTGCGGCCAGAGCAGGCCCCGTGGGCGGCCAGCAAGATGAGGGCGGTGACCCGGTCAATCAACAGCGCGGGCCACTCCGGATCGTATTGATCTCCATCATGATCTGCGCCGATCTCGAAGGGGCCGCGCTCAGAGGGCTTGAGGGCCGAGCGCTCCGGGGCGCTGCCCCGCGGCGCCGGCAGCAGCGCGTCGGTGTACATCCCGAGGTCGCGCGCCTCGCCGAGCCACGCTGCGATCTGCGCGAACGTGACGAGCTGGCGGGCGATCACAAAGTTGTCGCACCAGAGCGCCGCGACGTCCCGCCGCGCCGAGCCGATCGCCTCTGGATCGCCGCCGTCCATGGTGATGCCCGCGGGCACGTAGATCTCGTCGTCGTGGACCTCGCCCGCCCGCGGCACGCAGATCGCCGTCGGGGCGCCACGCGCGTCGGTCGGTCGGACCAAAACGCCGCGCTCGACGACGAAGGGGTAGGAGAACCGCAGCCCGTGCTCGGCCTCGAGCTCTGCGCAGTAGCTGCCGGGGGGCAGCGGGCGCTCGAGACCATCGCCGGTCCCCTCCCAGAGCACAGGCCCGAGCTGCAGGCGCCCCTCGCGCTGGGCATACGCCCGAACCCGCACGCTGGCCGGGCTGTCGACCGGGAGCGCAAAAAAGCCGGGCCTGGCGAGGTGCACCACCGCCCGCCCCGCGTCGACCCCGCGGAGCTGCTCGGCGTAGCGCGCGGCCTGGCGCGGCGCGCCGGCGGCCTCACACGCGGCGTGGCGTGCGGCCAAGCGGTCGAAGCAGGCCGCGCGCACCGCGGGGGCGTCGGGCGCGCGCAGCTGGGCCGCCCGCTCCAGGCCCTCGGCTTCGAGCCGCAGACCGTTGATCTCGTCGACGAGCTCGTGCAAGCGGTCATCTTCGAGCAGCAGCGGACGAAGCGCCTCGACGTCGGTCGGGGGCACCTTTCCCCGGGCGGTGCGCTGCGCGCCGCGTCGCTGGTCGTGCTCCAGCTGCAGAGCAGCGGCACGCGCCTCAATCTCCGTGGCGGCGGCGAGCAGCGCGAGTGCCTCGGCCTCTGCGGCTTGGGCCCGCAGGTGGGCCCGCACGCGCTCGGCGACGAGCCGGGCGGTCGGCGGCCGATCTTCGGCCTCGACGGCCATACATGCGCGGACCAGCTCGACCAGCGCCGCCGGGCAGTCCGCGGGCAGCCCGGCCGGCGGGGGCGCCGCGCGCAGCAATCCCAGGCAGGAGTCGAGCCGCAGGCCGCCGAGGTACTGCTCCCCGGACAAGACCTGCGAGAGCAGCGTGCCCAGGCCGTAGATGTCGATGCTGGGGGCGCAGAGCGCCGTGCCGCGCACCACCTCGGGCGCGAGCGCGCTCGGCGCGCCGACCCCCATCGCCGGTGTGGCGGAGATCGGCTGCGCGACGCCAAGGTCGATGAGGAACACCTCGTAACGATCATCAACACTGGTGCGCAGCAGGACGTTCTTGGCGTGGAGGTCTGCGTGGACGAGGCCCTGCTCGTGGAGGCCTGCGACCGCGTCGGCGAGGTCAGCGAAGGCGCGCAGCAGGGCGGTCAGCGGGCGACCCGCCGCGTGCGCGTCTGCGACGGCCTCGGCCAGGGTGCTGGCGTGGGCGATGTGCGGCAACACCAAGTAGGGGCCAAACCGCAGGTCCTCTCCCGCGTCGAGGAGCAGCACCAGGGCGCGGCTCGGGCGCAGCCCTGCGGTGATCCGCGCCTCGCGCAGCAGCCGGGCTTGGCGGCGCTCTTCGTCGACCGGTCGGCCACCCCGGGGCAGCTTGACCGCGACCTCGCGGTGCAGGCCCTCGTCAAACGCAGCAAAAACAATACCTTGACCACCATCCCCAAGCAGCTCGGTCAAGAGGTAGCGCGACCCGACCCGGTCGCCCACCTCCGGAAGCTCCCATGCCGCGCGCCGGGGCCCCGGGCAAGCCACCAGCTCGACCGAGGAGGTGCGCTCCAGCACAAGGTCCGCGGTCTCCCCCTGGGTGGGGACGCTGTACACGCCGTAGATCGCCATCGAGCCCTCATCCCCAGCGTAGCGGAGCGCGGCGCTCCACATCCACAGCCGTGGCTGGAGGCCCAGCCTCCGGGGTTTGCAGCCCGTCGGGGGCTGCCGACACGATCGGGGAGGCCGTCGGGCCGGTCCATGGCTTCGGCAGATCTCGTCCGTCGACGATTTCCGCGGCAGCATACGCGGGGGCGTCCGCATGCCCCGGCGTCTTGGTGGGCGGGGCCGTCCTCGGTGGGATGGCGCGACCCTAGGCCCGCCCGCCGCGCTCAGCTGCTGAGGTCGAAGGCCTCCAGCGCGCGGTACACCGCGAGGTCGCGGGCCGGACCGGCATCGCGGTGCAGGGGTTGGATGCGCAGCAGCGCGCAGCCCCCCGCCAACATCACCTCACCCCACCCGGTCGTGCGCGACTTGAGCCCGCCCGGCAGAGGTCGCCAGACGGTGGGGGAGGCCGAGGGTACCGGCGCACCACGCGGCTGGGGCAGGGCCTCGGGCGCCCGGTCGAGGGCCTTCGATGCCTGTTCAGCATCGCCGAAGATCGCGAGCTCGACGCGCACCGCGGCGTTTTCGGCCTGGGCCTCCGAAGGCGAGAGGAGCGCGCCATCCTCGCCCGGCCCGAAGATCGCCGCCCCCCGCCGCAGCAGCCCATCGGCGAACGCAGACCCGGCCGACAGGTCGCCGGTGCGCCCGCTGAAGATCCTCCGCCAAGTCGCCAGCGTGGTCGAAAGTTCGACCGTCGCCGGGGTGAGCAGAGCGGTCAACTCATCGTCATGCAGAGGAGGGGCGGCCACCCACTCGATGCAGCTGTACAGTTCTCTGTCCTGGGTGTGCACCGGCTGGCAGCTCGCATCAAAGGCCGCGGCCGAGTACCCACGGGCGTCAGGCGCGCGCAGCGCCGCCCAGGGGCTCGGCCCGAGGGTGGTGTCGACCCAACAGCAAGAACCGTCAGCCGAAGGCACGTCGGCGACGATGAAGTGGTAGTCCCATGGTTCTGTCGACCCGGCCGGCGGGCAGCCCATCGGGCGCTGGTCCGCGCGGGGGGTGAGTTGGCCGCCGCCGCAGGGCTGAACCATGATCCCGCGCGCCGAACCGCCCAGCGCCTCGATCAACGCGAAGCAGAGCGCGGCGAGGTCGCTACAGTTCACCCGGGAGCCTGTTTGGCCCATGGCCTTCCAAACGCACGGAAGGCGCAAGGTTCCAGATTTCACCCACTGCGAAGCCCCACCCGAGTACACAAGCACCGGGTCGCGACACGCGGGGCCTGCGCAGCCCAGCGCTCGTACGCGGTCGACTACGTCCGACGGCCGACAGAGGCAGAGGGCGGCCGCGAGCGCCGCCACATCCGGCGACGAGCGAGTCGAGACGACCATCACTGCCCCAACAAGACCTCTGCAGCGAACTCAACCTGCGGGCCGAAGTTGTCGGGGCTCTGCTCGGTGGGAATCTGGACCGACACTGGGTCCTGCCCGCCGTTCGATACGGTCAGCTCCCCCACGTAGCCGCTATACCCAACCACACCAATGAGCAGCTTGAAGCCTCCCTTGTCCACCGGTGCGATGGGGCCGGCATTACAAGAAGGGGTGTAGCGCACCTCCCCGTCGATCTGGCGCACGTCCAATCCATTCACCGGATCGGTAGTCGGGACCTTATAGAACACCCACAGCTTGGCCCCCTTCGCGGTATGCACCAGCAGCGCTTTCTGTCTGTTCACCCAATTGGGCTTGGGAGAGACCGAGCCGGCGAAGGTGGTATCGACCCGCACCGCGCCCTCCTTCGCGCCCGCGCAATAGATGGTCACAGCAGAAACAGTCGCCGGCACCAAGACACAGTCATTTCCACCGTTTTCGACGCGCACCGCAACATAGTGAGCCTGGCCCTCCTTTGGGAGCCCCACCTCCCGCAATAGCACTTTATCGCCACTACCAATGGTCAGGGTGCGCCGATTGTCGCCGTTGGCTTCGCTCAACTCGACCGCCCCCAACGCAAACCGATGCGCCAGCGGAGGCCCCCCAACCACCGCAGCCGCGCCCGCATCCTGCGCCGGACCGCACCCTGCACCCTCTTGCTCTTCCGCCTTCAGCCCTGACATCGCTCCCCTCCCCGCCCCGAGCATCGGCGCGCCTGCCGGAGTAGTGCACGCGCGGAGGTCTCGGTGCCCGCTCCCCGCGATCCATCGGTCAACGTCTCGTCAGGGGCCGACCCTGCCCCGGCCGGGGCGCCCGACCAGACCTTTGACCTGCTGTCCGCAGGGGCCGAGGGGGTGGGGACAGCCCCCGACGCCCCGCAACCGGCGACCGGCGACGCGCACTCCGACACCTTCGCGCCCTGGGACGAGGCGGGCGCCTCGGCCGAAGAGACCACCGCGCCCACCAGCACCTTCGCGCCGCGGGCGCCGACGCCGGCCCGGCCCTACCCGCTCGCGCCGACCGAGGGCCTGCCCCCAGCGGCCGACGCCGCGGGGCCGGCCCGCACAGCACCCGAGCCGGGCGAGCTCTTCGCCGGTCGATACCGCCTCGGCGCGCTCCTCGGCCAGGGCGGCATGGGGGCGGTCTTTCTCGCCGAAGACGACGTCCTGCAGCGCCCCGTGGCGGTCAAGCGCCTGCGCGACCCCATCCACGACCCCGCTCGCCGCGCGGCCTTCTTGCACGAGGCGCGGGTCACCGCCCAGCTCGAGCACCCCCACATCGTGCCGGTGCACGACGCCGGTTTTGACGAGAGCGGCGCGCCCTGGCTGGTGATGAAGCGGGTCGAGGGTCAGAGCCTGCACGAGAAGATGGGCAGCGCGCCCACGCCGGCCCTCGCCCCGCTGAGCGCGCGCCTGCGCGTCGGCCGGGCCGTCGCCCTGGCCCTCCAGTATGCCCACGCCCGCGGCTTGCTGCACCGCGACATCAAGCCCCACAACATCATGCTGGGGCGCTTTGACGAGGTGCTGCTGCTCGACTGGGGGCTGGCCACGACCGTCGGCGCCACCCAGGCCGGCCTCGCCGGCAGCCCCGGCTACATCGCGCCCGAGCTGCTCAGCGGCGCGCCGCCCAGCGCGCGGTCCGATCTGTGGGCGCTCGGCGTGGTCTGGGCCGAGCTGGCCCTCTGGCGGCCCATGTTCGAAGGCGACTCCGCGGCTGTGCGGCTGCGGGCGCCGCTGCGGGGCCCGCCGGCGGCGCTGATGGCGGCCGAGGGCCTCGGGCCGCTCCAGTCCCTGCTGTTGGCGATGACGGCGAGCCGACCGGCCGACCGGCCCGCGAGCATCGCCGACGTGATTGACGCGCTTGACACTATCCTCGACGGTCGCCAACGCATCGCCCGGGCCGAGGCCTGGCTGACCCGCGCGAGCGAAGCCCAAACCCGCGCGCGCACCGCCTGGGGCCGCGGCGCGGCGGCGGCGGCGGCGGCCGAGGCCGCGCGGGCCCAGACCCCGACCTGGGCCCCGCTGGAGGAAAAAGAGGCCCTGCTGGTCGCCGAAGAAGACGAAGCCGCCGCCCGCGGCGAGGCCGAGCGCGCCGAAGAAGAGGCGATCGCCGCGGCCGAGGCGGCCCAAGCCGAGGCCCCCGACCACCCGCCGGCGCGGGCGGCGCTCTCGGCCCTGCTGCTCGACCGCCTGCAGCGCGCGGCGACGGTGGGTGATGCCGGGGCCGCCGGGCACCACGAGCGCCGCCTGCGCGCGCTCGGCGTGCCCGGTTTTGTGGCGCAGCTCGAGCGCGCCGCGCAGCTCGACCTCACCCCGCTGCCGGCGGGCGCGGGGGTCGAGCTCCGGCCGATCATCGAGGCCCACGCCCGCTGGGCGCTCGGCCCCCCGCGAACCCTGCGCGCCCTCGGGGCGACCGGCCCCGACGAGGTCGAGCTCAACCCGGGTGCCTGGCACCTGCGCTGGTTCGATGGCGCGGGCCGATCTGCGGCGACGACCCTGCGGATCGGCCGGGGCGAGCGGTGGACCACCGCGCACCCGACCCCGCTCATCGAGGCGCCCAGGGGCTGGGCCTACGTGCCCGCGGGGCCCGCGCAGCTCGGCGGCGACCCCAACCTGCGCACCCAGCTCGCGGCCGAGCGCCGAGATCTGCCCGGCTTCCTCATCCGCAAGCTGCCGGTGACAATGGCCGAGTACCGCCGCTTCTTGCTCGAGCTGGCCGCGGTCGACCCGACCGCGGCAGACCGGCGGCGCCCCCGCCTGCAGACCTCGGGGGTGAGCGTGGCGACCTATCTCTGGCCCCCATACAACGTTGCCGACCCGTGGCCGCTGCCTTTCACCGACGGTGAGGGTGACTGCTACACGCCCGACCTGCCGGTGTTCGGGGTCGACTGGTCCGACGCCCTGGCCTGCTGCCAGTGGATGGGGGGCCGCCTGCCCACCGAACCCGAGTGGGAGAAGGCGGGTCGCGGCGGCGATGGGCGCCACTTCCCCTGGGGCAACCGCTTCGACGCGAGCCTGTGTCTGATGGCCGAGAGCGCCCCCGGCAAGCTGCTCCCACGCGACGTGGGGGCGATGGCCGGCGACCAGAGCCCCTATGGGGTGCACGACCTCGCGGGCGGCTGCCGCGACTGGTGCGCCGAGCTCAGCTTCGACGAGCGGCGGGGCGAGCGCCCGGTCCGCGGCGGCTGTTGGACCGGCACCTCTCGCCTTTGCCGCTTGGCCAACCGTTTTGGCTTCGGCGTGGGCACCTGCAGCGTGAACGTCGGCTTCCGCCCCGCCCGCGACCTGCCCAGCTGAGCTGCGGCGCCGCCCCGCCCAAGACCACCCGCGACCCACCCCAAAATACGCTAAGCCGGCGGCATCCCCGAGGTGCCCCATGCCCCAGCCGACCGACCCCACCACCCCGCCGCCCGCCGACCGCGCCCCGCCCTGGGCCGTGCGCGGGGGTGTCGGCCGCGGGCCTTACCTCGCCTGGGGCTTTGGCCTGATGGCACTAAAGTACGCCGTCGACGCTGCTCTGGTGTACGCCACGACCGGCGGCGCGCTCTCGCCCCTGCGCTACCTCTCGCCCATCTTGAGCTGGCGGCTCGAGGTGCTGGCCGGCGCGCCCGACTGGGTCGTGTGGGTGATGGCGCTCTGGTCGCTGCCCTTCGCCTGGGTCGGCGCGGCCATGTCGGCCCGCCGGGCCCGCGACGCGGGGCTGCCCGCGCTGGTCGGCCTCGGGTTTTTTGTGCCCTTCGCCAACCTGCTGCTCATCACGGCGCTGGCCGCGCTGCCCCCGCGGCCGCCGCGGGCCGTGGCCAGCCCGAGCTTAGACCGGGCGGCGCGCTCGGCCCTGCTGGCGGTCGGGCTCGGGGCGGGCCTCAGCCTGGGCATGGTCGCGCTGAGCACCCTGCTCGCTGGGGCCTATGGCGCGGCGCTCTTCGTCGGCTGCCCGGCCTTGATGGGGGCGGTGGCGGGCTATGCGTTCAACCATCAGGCGCCGCGGGGGGTGCTCCCCACCCTGGGGGTCAGCCTGCTGACCACGGCGGCGGCCCTGTCGATGGTGCTGCTCTTCGCCCTTGACGGGCTCATCTGCATCTCGATGGCCGCGCCGCTCTTCGCGCTCTTGTCGGCCGGCGGGTCGCTGCTTGGGCGGGCGCTGGCCGAGGCGGGCCCGGGCGGCGCGCGGGCGGGCCTGGGCGCGCCGATGTTGGCCTGGCCCCTGTTGCTGGCCGCCGAGCCCGCGCCGGGGCCGGCGCTGGTGCACGCCGTGGCGACCACGGTCGAGGTCGACGCCCCGCCCGAGGCCGTGTGGCAGGTGGTCATCGCCTTCCCTGAGATCCCGCCAGAGCAGCTCCCAGCGTGGTATTTTCAGCTCGGGGTGGCCTGGCCGCAGCGGGCCCGCATCGAGGGCGAGGGCGTCGGCGCGGTGCGCCACTGCGAGTTCTCCACCGGGGCCTTCGTCGAGCCGGTCACCGTGTGGGAGCCTGGGCGTCGCCTAGCCTTCGACGTGGTCGAGAACCCCCCGACCATGGACGAGCTGAGCCCCTGGGGCGCAGTGGCCGCCCCGCACCTCGCCCAGCACATCTTGTCGAGCCAGCGCGGCGAGTTCTTGCTCGAGCCCCTGCCCGGCGGCCGCACGCGCCTCACCGGCACCACCTGGTACACCTTCGACATGGCGCCGACGGCCTACTGGACGCTGTGGTCCGACGCCATCCTCCACGCGGTGCACCGGCGCGTGCTCGAGCACGTCGCGCGGGTGGCCGAGGGCGGCGCGGCCGGGGCCTGAGAGTTAGGCCCGGGACAGACTGCAGCACGTTATTCTCGGAGCTTCACCGAGGGGCGCCTTCGGCCCCCCGCCTGGGCGTCGCCGGGGCCCCGGTCGCCGCTCCGCCTGCGGCGGGATCGGCGACCGCCCGGCTCGGACGGCTGCGCCGACCGCGGCTGCGCCGCGCCCCGCGGTCGGCCGGGCGCGGTCGGCCGACC
>JAEUKK010000080.1 GCA_016792625.1 Deltaproteobacteria bacterium
AGCCCCCGGCCAGCGCCGCCCACGCCACCACCGCACCCGCGCCATAGCCCCAGGCCGCCCGCGGGCCGCCTCGCGCCGCGAGGGCCGCCGCCGCGCCGCTGGCGGCCAGCGCGGCCAGCTCGACCAACAACAGCCCCGGGATCACCTCGGACACCCCGTGTCGCACCACCCCTGCGAGGCCCGGAACGACGACACCCTGGGCGTACAGCGCAGCGCAGCGCGCCCGACCCCAGGCGACGGCCGTCGAGCGGAGGCCCAAGGCCCGATCCAGCCACGGCGGGTCACCCTCGGCGAGGCGGAAGGGCAGCGCGCCGATGAGCAGCGCACCCCCGCCGCCGACCGCGAGGATGCGCCCAAACACGTCAACCTCGTCGGACCACACCGCCAGCAGGGTGGACAGGCCGAGCGTCCAGGCGCCGATGGCCCAGGCCCGGTGGGCCCGCCAGCCCTGGCGCAGGGCGCGCAGCAGCTCGGGCTGCCCCCGGGCCGCCCACTCGAAGTAGACCGGCTCGGGGCCCCGGGCCCCGCTGGCGGCCACGCGGTGCTCATACTGGCCGTCGACCTCGGTCAGCAGCGCCGTCGCCCGCACATAATAACGGTCGGCGAGCGGCAAGGCGCAGGCGAAGCCCACGAGGCCCAGCACGGCGGGGGTCAGCAACCAGACCCAGCCCCAGGGCTGCCCCTCGAGCGCCGCGGCCAGGCCGGTCGAGGCCAGCGCCACCGCGCCGAGCACCACGGCCAACGCAGCGCCAGGCGCGTAGATGAGCGCGGCCTGCATGCGCGGGTTGTCGCCCCGGAGCAGATCGAGGCCCCGTGCGAGCGCCGGCGAGAGGCCCGCCCAGACCGCGCCGAGGTGCACCGCGAAGCCCACCCCGAGCCCGGCGGCGTAGGCCCCGAGCACCACCCCCATCGCGCCGAGCCAAGCCACCGGCGCGCCGGCCAGGAGCAGGGGCGCCAGCAAAAAACCCGCGCCCAACGGCAAGTACAGCCGCTCACGCGCCGTGCCCCGCGCGATGGCCCAGAGCAGGGCCCGGGCCTGGACGGGATGTGGGTCGAGCACCGCCCGGTCGGGGCCGCGCACCAGATCGCTGTAGGTGTGCAGGGCCAGCGCCGCCGCGATCAACCCCGCGAAGCGCAGGGCCAGACCAGCGACCCCATCGGCGATCTCGGGCCCGTCGAGGAAGCCGAAGAGCACCGGCCGGGTGAGGGGGACCGCGAGCGCCGCGGCCAGGGCGGGGAGCAGCGCCGCCCAGCCGCCGCCGACCCGGCTTCGCTGAAGCTCACGCACGCGCTGGTAGGGGTTCGGCGGCAGGGGGGCTCCACGGGGCGGGGATCTCCGCCGGCGCCGTGCTGTATCGAGGCACCTGCGGGCGCGCCCGGACGTTTTGTGACCGCCACCGCCGGGGGGCGCCGCTGTGGCAAGATGGCGCCGCGCGCACCCGCCCGCGCGCCGAGGAGCACCATGAGCTTGAACTTGACCGTCCTGCTGCGCGAAGCCGCCGCGGCGCACCCCGATCGGCCCGCCTTGATCCTCGGCCCGCACACCGTCACCTACGCCGCGCTGCACGGCCTCTCCCAACGATTTGGTGGGGCGCTGCGCGGCCTCGGCCTGCGCCCGGGCCAGCACGTCGCGCTGCTGCTGCCGAACGTGCCCCAGTTCACCGTCGCCTACTTCGGCGCGCAGTACGCCCAAGCTGCCGTGGTGCCCCTGAATGTGCTGCTGACCGCTGATGAGCTCGCCTACCACCTCGCCGACAGCGAGGCGGTCGCGGTCGTGGTGTGGGAGGGCTTCCTCGAGGCGGCCCAAGCCGCCTTCGCCCGCACGCCCGCCTGCGCCCACCTCATCGTGGTGCGCGCCGATCCGCGCGACACGAGCGCGCCCGAGGGTGCGCACAGCTTCGCCGCCCTGCTGGCCGGGGCCGCCCCGATCACCGAGATGCCCGCCTCGGCCCCCGACGACACCGCCGTGCTGCTCTACACCTCGGGCACCACCGGTCGGTCCAAGGGCGCGGCCCTCACCCACTTCAACCTCTTCTTCAACGCCCACTATGTGCGCACCCAGCTGCTCCCCATCGGGCCGCAGACGGTGGCGCTCTGCACCCTGCCCTTGTTCCACAGCTTTGGGCAGACGGTCATCCAAAACGCCGTGCTGGGCGCTGGTGGCACCATCGTGCTGCTTCCGCGTTTTACCCCCGACGACGCCGTGGCGCTCATGAAGATGCACAAGGTCACGCTCTTCGCCGGCGTGCCGACCATGTACTTCGCCCTGCTGCACCACCCCGGGGCGAACCCGGCCGACCTCGCCTCGCTGACCCACTGCGTCTCGGGCGGCGCGGCCATGCCCGTTGAGGTGATGCGGGCCTTCGACGAACGTTTTGGCGTGAACATCCTTGAGGGCTATGGGCTGAGCGAGACCTCTCCGGTCGCGTCGTTCAACCGGCTCGACCGACCAAAGAAGCCCGGCTCCATTGGCCTTCCCATTTGGGGTGTCGAGTTTCGCCTCGTCGACGGGGAGGGTGAGTTGATCGAGACCCCCGATACGCCCGGCGAGATCGCGATCAAGGGCCACAACGTGATGAAGGGCTACTTCCGCCGGCCCGAAGCCGACGCGGAGGTCATCAAAGACGGCTGGTTCCACACCGGCGACGTGGCCGTGCGCGACGCCGACGGCTTCTACTTCATCGTGGATCGCAAAAAAGACATGATCATCCGCGGCGGCTTCAACGTGTACCCGCGCGAGATCGAAGAGGTGCTCTACGGCCACCCCGCTGTGGCTGAGGCGGCCGTGATCGGCGTGCCTGACGACCGCCTCGGCGAAGAGGTCAAGGCCGTGGTCGCGCTCAAGCCTGGGGCGGCGGCCGACGGCGCCGCCCTCATCGCCTACTGCCGCGAGCGCCTCGCCGCCTACAAGGCCCCCCGCTTCGTCGAGATCATCGCCGCGCTGCCCAAAGGCCCGACGGGCAAGATCCTCAAGCGAGAGCTGCGCGGCTGATCGGCGGGCCTGGTCGAAGCCAACGCGTGGCAGGGCACCCCCGACGGCCAGGGGGGGGATCACCCGGGACGCCGCCGGGCCCGCGCGGGTTGTGGCGCAGCCGCGGTCTTGACGGCGGCGCGCCTCCCTCTAAGGATGCGCCGCGCGCGCCTCGCCCCCGCGCCTGAGGAGCCCATGCCGCACCCGACCAGCGCCCGCCTCCCCGTCGCCCTCGCGCTCCTCGGCCTCGCGCTCCTGCTCGGCCCGGGGCGCGCCGCCGCCCAGGACGACGAGGGCCTCGACGACGAAGACTTCGGGCCGATCGCGCCCAAGGCCCCACCGAAGAAGGGCGGCAAAGACCCGAAGAAAGAGGGCGGGGCCCCCGCGCCGAGTGAGGGCGACGACGAAGACCCCGAGTGGGACGCGCCCCGTGAGGCGGCGCCCCGCGCCAGCGAGGGCTTTGACGGCGACCCTGACTTCGACGACCCCGAGCTAGCCCCGCCGCCCAAGCCGAAGCCCGCCGCGGCCGCCACCGCGCCCAAGCCCGCCGCGGCCAGCGGCCCGCCGGCCATCCGCCTCGACACCGCGGGCAAGAAGCCGCTCGGCGACCACTACCCGGCTGCCGTCGTCGGGAAGGACGTCGACTCCGTCGTGATCGAGCTGCCGCTGCTCATCGCGGCCAAGACCGGCGACGTGACCGCCGACGGCTGGGTGGGCGCCGAGGCCTTCCTCGCTGGGAAAAAGGTGGCCGAGACCCGCGTCTTCGTGAGCAAGGCCGGGGTGGCTGACCTGGGCCCCACCTTCGCGTGGCTCAAGGTCCAGGTGCCGGTCAGCGAGCAGAGCGGCACCGTCGAGCTGCGCCTCAGCAAGATCGCTGGCGCCGGCGCCGCCGAGCCGCTGTTCACCAAGGCCGTCCCCTACAAGATGTGAGGCCGGGCTGCCGCGGCGCGGGCCAACGGGGCTCAGACCGGCTCGCCCCGCAGGCTGTTGGTGAAGGCGCGGGTCACGCGCACGGGCACCGTCTGGCCGACCAGCGATAGATCGCCCGGGAAGTTCACCATCTTAAACGTGCTGGTGCGGCCGCAGAGCACCCCTTCGTCGTGGCGCGAGGGGCCCTCGACGAGGAGCGGGTAGACCTGCCCCTCCATCCGCTGGTTCTCCTCCAGCGAGATGATGCGCTGGCGCTCTTGGAAGCGCAGCAGGCGGGCCTGCGCCACCTCCTCAGGCACGGCCTCTTCGCGCTCGAGCAGCTTGAGCGCCGAGGTGTTCGGGCGCGGGCTGTACTTGAACGAGAACGACGTGTGGAAGCGCAGTTCGTCGAGGAGGGAGAGGGTCTCTTCGAAGTCCTCGTCGGTCTCGCCGGGGAAGCCGACGATGACGTCGGTCGACAGGGCGAGGTCGGGTCGGGCCTCGCGCAGGGCGTGCACCAGCTCACGATACCGGTCGCGGGTATAGAAGCGCTTCATCCGCCGCAGGACCCGATCCGACCCAGATTGGACCGGCAGGTGCAGGTGGCTGGTGAGCTGGGGGAGGTCTCGGTAGGCCTGCACCACGTCGTCGCCCATGTCGCGCGGGTGGCTGGTCGTGTAGCGGATGCGCTCGACCCCCGGCACCGCCGCCACGGCGTAGAGCAGCTCAGCGAAGGTCTTCTCGCCGTCGACCTTGAGGCCATAGGAGTTGACGTTCTGGCCGATGAGCGTGATCTCGCGCACGCTGCCCGCGGCCAAGGCCCGCACCTCGGTCAAAATGTCGCCGCTCGGCCGGCTCAGCTCGGGCCCACGGGTCATCGGCACGATGCAGAAGGTGCACTTGTTGTCGCAGCCCTTCTGGATGGTCACGAAGGCCGACACGCGCTCTTTGGCGGTGGGGTCGAGCTCATCGGCGAACACATAGTCCGAGGCCTCGAGGAATTGTGTGTCGACCACCGGGGCGCGCTTGCTCGCCTCGACCATCGCCACGATGCCGGGAACAGCGTCGGGGCCGAAGACGAGGTCGAGCTCGCGGTAGCGGGCGAGCAGCTTCTCGCCCTCTTGTTGGGCCACGCAGCCGGCCACGGCCACCGTCGCGCGCCCGCCGCGCCGCCGCTTGACCGCGAAGGCCTCGCCCAAGAAGCTGTGCAGCTTCTGCTCGGGCTTCTCGCGCACCGAGCAGGTGTTGACGATGATCAGGTCGGCCTCGCCCATCTCGTCGGTCGTCGCGTAGCCGTCTTTGGCGAGCAGCGCGCGCAGCTTGCCCGAGTCGTAGTCGTTCATCTGGCAGCCAAAGGTGCGCAGAAAGACGCGCTTGCTGCCCGGCTGCGGGGACAGCTCAGGGGCGAGGCCCAGGCTGCGAGAGAGGGTGGGGCGCGGGTCTTGGGGGTCCATCTCGGCTCCGGCCCGCGGCGGGGCGTCCCGCGGGCGTTTAGCTGCACCTGCGGCGTCTATCGGCCCACCGCCCGCCTGCACCGCCAGGGGGCGCGCTCAGCGGCGACCGCGGGCCCCGCTCGGTCGCAGGGGCAGGCGCGCAGCCACGCAGCGGCAGAGCAAGATCCGCCAGCCGCGGTCATACTCGCGGATGAGCCAAGGCACCGGGTCTTGGCTGGTGACCTCGTGCAGGCCGGCCTCGCGCAGCGCGGCGGAGAGCTCGGCGACCGGGTCGGGGCCGCCGCCGGGCAGGGGCGCCGCCTCCTCGTCAAAGGGCGTGCTCAGCGTGAGCAGGCCGCCGGGCATCAGCGCCGGGGTCAGGGCGGAGAGCACCGCGGCAGGCCCCTCGGGCACCATGTCGAGCAGGTTGCCGATGTGGAGCCAGGCCACCGAGCCGGGCAGCAGCGGCGGACGGAGGGCGTCGCCCACCGCCCACTCCACCGCGCCGGCGGGCAGGGGCGGGAGCGCGGGGCCGAAGGGGGCCAGCTCGCGCCGCGAGCGCGGGGCGAAGGCCACCGAAGCGCTGTCGTGCACGCTGCTTCGGGCGAGGCGCACCATGGCTGGCGCGCGGTCAAAGGCGAGCACGGGGCCCTCCCGCTCCCCCGCGGCGACGGCGAGGGCCATGCGCCGGGCCATCACGCCGAGGCCGCAGCCGGCGTCGACCGCGGGGCCATCGGGCGCCAGATCGACCCCCCAAGCCGCGCAGACCGCCGCCGGATCGGCCGCCTCGCCCAACAGCGTCGGCCCGAAGATCCCCTCAGGCACACCAACGACGCGCGCAGCGGGCGGCAGGTGCGGGCTCAGCCCGTCGGGCGCGTCGACCGGCAGCGGCTCGTGGCGGATGAGCCCCAGCCCGACGCCGAGGTGGCGGGCGGCGAACAGCGCGGGATCGGGCACCAGCAGCGGCAAGCCGTCCCAGGCCAACAGAGCGGCGGCGCGCGCTTGGGCGGGCCCCCCGCGCTCCACGCACATCCATGGCCCTTGGGTGGTCGACAGCGCCGAGACAGCGTCAGTGAGGTTATTCACGAGGGCTCCGCCCCCGGGACTTCGGGCGGCCGAGGCGGGGCGCGCAGGCTAACCAGCCGCACATCCGGAGCGCCCATGACCGACCGCTGGCACCCCTCCCCTCGCCCTGTCGCGCTGGTGAGCTGCGCCGACAAGCCCGACCACGAGGACGATGACGCCCACCTGCGCGCGGCGCTGCTGGCGCGGGGCCAGCCCTTCGTCACCGTCGCCTGGGACGAGCCAGCCGTGGACTGGGCCGGCTTCTCTGCCGCGCTGATCCGCACGACCTGGGACTACCACCACCGGCGCGCAGAATTTGTCGCCTGGGCCGAGGCTTGCGCGGCCCGCACCCTGCTCCTCAACCCGCCTGAGATCATCCGTTGGAACACCGATAAGCGCTACCTGCGCCAGCTCGAGGCTGCGGGCCTGCCCCTGCCCGAGACCATATGGGTAGAGCCCGACCAGGACGTTGATCCCGTCGAAGTGCTGCGCGCCCGCGGCTGGGGCCGGGGCTTTATGAAGCCGGTCATCGGGGCCAACGCCGTCCGCACCGCGCGTTTTGGCCCAGAGGACGGCAGCTCCGCCAAGGAGGCCCTGCGCGCCGCCCTCCGCGAAGGCGCGATGATGCTGCAGCCCTACCTCGACGGCGTCGAGTCGGTCGGCGAGATGAGCGGCCTCTGGATCGACGGCGTCTACGCCCACGGGGTGCGCAAAGTGCCCAAGGCCGGCGACTGGCGGGTGCAGGACGACTGGGGCGCGCGCGACGAGCCCTACACGCTCAGCGCTGCCGAAAATGCCCTCGGTGAGGCCGTGATCGCCGTGGCGCTGGCCCAGCTCTCCGATCCGGGCCAGCCGCTGCTCTACGCCCGGGTGGACTTCCTCAAAGACGCTGCCGGCCAGCCCCAGCTGATGGAGCTCGAGCTGGTCGAGCCCTCGCTGTTCCTGCGCCACGGGCCCGAGACGGCGGGGCGGCTCGCCGAGGCGCTGATCCGCCGCCTCCCCCGCGCCTGATCCCGCGCCGACCGGGGCAGGTTGCACCGGCCAACCCCCGGGGTTCGAGCGGAGCCCGCGTGGCCGCGCGTGCAGAGCGGCCTCCAGCGTGGCAGAGTGCAGCCGCTGGAGGCCGCCTGTGCGCACGCCGTTGAGCTCCCTCGCCCTCGTCGCCCTCACCGGCTGCGGCGGCCTCGTACCCCTCCCGTACAAGACCGCCACCCAGGCGCTCTTTGACCCGACGCCCGCCGAGCCCGACCCCGATAGCGGCGGCGAGGCCCCCGACGACGACGGCCCGCCCTCCGATCTGGAGTGCGCCGACACCTGGCTCGGCACCGTGGTGGGCCCCGCGGTCGCCACCGGCACGAACAGCGGCATGGGCGATGACCACGCCTACTGCGGCGAAGAGGGCGGGGCCGACACGGGGTGGAGCTACCGGGCTGGCGCCGGCGAAGACCTGCTCTATTGGTGGAGCGCGCCCGCCGACGGCGCCTACACCTTCGACACCAACGGCAGCACCTACGACACCATGTTGACCCTGTACCTCGGCGGCTGCGAGGGGGCGATCGTCGGCTGCAATGACGACAGCATCTACGGCCTGTCCTCGCAGCTCAGCGCGACCTTCCGGCGGGGCGACGTCGTGATCATCGCGCTCGACGGCTACAGCGAGACCGCCTACGGCGACTTCGTCCTCAACATCAGCGAAGGCGCCGCCGACACCGGCTGGTGGTGGGACACGGGCTTCGCCGTCGCCGCAGCCACCACCCCCGAGGTGCGCGTGCTCGTCGACGGTGACGGCCTGCGCGTCAAGATCGAGGGCGCGGGCGCATACGACCTCGCGTTGGCCCGGGCCGACGCCCCGCACAGCGCCGAGGCCTGCGGCCTGCTGCGCGAAGATGGGGTGGAGTCGCGCTGCCACCGGGTCGAGGCCGCGCCCAAGGGCTGCGGCGGCGCCACCCCCAGCGCCGAGCTGATGCTGCGCCCCGACAGCTCGGGCACCCCAGGCGTGGGCGATAGCCGCTACGGCGCGGCCGACCTCGACCAGCTCGGGCTGCTGCTCCGGCGGGCCGACGGGGCCTGCTTCACGGTCGGGGCCGAGGTGGCGGCCTTCGCCGCCGAGGGCTGCACCGCGCTCTGAGCCGCGGCCCGCTCAGCGCCGCCGGCGCAGAAGGCCCAGCAGCAGGCTGATCCCCGCGAGCAGCGCGCCGCCGAAGCCACCCGCGCGGGTCGGGGCGGCCGCGCAGCCCGGCTCCCACCGCATCGAGGCGCTCCGGCGATAGTCCCCCTCCGCGGACGACTCTCCGTCGGTGCCAAGATCGAGCGCGCCGCTGTCTTTGCCGCCGTCGGTGCCCTTGCCCGGCCACTCGCCCTCGGCGCTGTCGCTGCCGATGAGGCCCAGCGTCACGGAAAAGGTGTCCACCACGTCGGCTTGGCCGTCGCCGTCGGTGTCCCAGGCGGTCGGATCGGTCCCGTAGAGGAGCTCCTCCCCGTCGGTGAGGCCGTCGTGATCGGAGTCCCCCCAGGTGGGGTCGGTGGAGAAGCTGCGCAGCTCGTCGGCGTCGAGCAGGCCGTCGCCGTCGCTGTCCCGCCGCATCGGATCAGCGCCCGCTGCGCCCTCCTCGGCGTCGAGCAGGCCGTCGCCGTCGCTGTCGGCCAGGGTGGGGTCGGCCCCGCTCGCCCGCTCGCACCCGTCGAGGATGCCGTCGCCGTCGCTGTCGGCGCGCAGCGGATCGGTGCCCAAGGCCAGCTCAGCGGCCAACGCGCGCCCATCGCCGTCCAGATCGACGAGGTGGTCGAGGTCGTCGGGCCAAGCCGGGTCGGCGCCCAGGCAGCGCCCCGCGCCGGCCGGGCCCTCGGGGCAGCCCGCGCCCGCCGGGTCGGGGTCGCGCGGGTCGAGGCCCAGCGCCAGCTCTTCGCCGTCCAGCAGCCCGTCGGCGTCGCTGTCCGCGTGGACCGCGCTGAGGCCGAGCGCCGCCTCATCAGCGTCCAGCACGCCGTCATCGTCGGTGTCTGCCCGGTCGGGGCGGGTGCCGCTGACCCGCAGCTCCCAGCCGTCGCTGAGGCCATCGCCGTCGCCATCGGGGTTCAGCGGGTCGAGGCCGAGGCGCAGCTCTTCGCCGTCGCGCACGCCGTCGCCGTCGCTGTCGCCGCGCAGCAGCTCGGTGCGGGCCCGGGCCTCGGCGCCGTCGCTCAGCCCGTCGCGGTCGCTGTCTTGGTGCGCGGGGTCGGAGCCGAGCCGCGCCTCTTCTTCATCGGTGTAGCCGTCGCCGTCGGTGTCCCCCGACGGGTGGACGGAAGGCGTGCCGTCCATCACCAGCGGATCGGTGCGGGAGAGATAGACCTCCACCCCATCATCGAGCCCGTCCCCATCGGTGTCGCGTCTCCAGGGCGCGGTGCCCCGCACCCGCAGCTCCTCCAGATCGCTGATGCCGTCCAGATCCCCATCGGGGCGCGCTGCATCGAGGCCGAGGCCTAGCTCTTCGGCGTCCAGTAAGCCGTCCTCGTCGCTGTCCGGGTCGAGGGGGTCGAGGCCCAGCGCGCGCTCCTCGGCCTCGCCGAGTCCGTCCCCGTCGCTGTCGGGGTCCAGCGGATCGGTGGCCGCGCGCAGCTCGGCGCCGTCGTCCAGGCCGTCACCATCCGAGTCGCGGTCGGCGGGGTCGGTGCCTGCCCGGCGCTCCTCCATGTCGTTCAGCCCGTCATTGTCGGCGTCACCACGCTGGGGATCCGTGCCGTCGGCGCGCTCCGCACCGTCCTCCCGCCCGTCGCAGTCGGTGTCGGCCAACAGCGGAGAGAGGCCGGCGGCGCGCTCTACGCCGTCCAGCAGGCCGTCTCCGTCGGTGTCGGCCAACAGCGGGTCGGTCCCCGCCCGGCCCACCTCGAGGCCGTCGCGCAGGCCGTCGCCGTCCGAGTCAGGGCTCAGGGGGAGGGTGCGGTGGATCAGGACCTCTGCTCCATCCAGCAGACCATCGGCGTCGCTGTCGTCACGCAGCGGATCGGTGGCGTGGATCAGCGCCTCCTCCCCGTCGAGCAGGCCGTCGCCATCGGTGTCCTCGTCGAAGGGGTCGGTGCCGTGGACCAGCACCTCGGCCCCGTCGAGCAGCCCGTCGCCGTCCGCGTCGGGCACCAGCGGGCTCAGGCCCCAGGCCCGCTCCGCGCCGTCCAGCAGCCCGTCGAAGTCGCTGTCGGGCGCCCACGGGTCTGTGCCCAGATCGCGCTCCTCGCCGTCCAGCAGGCCATCCTCATCGGTGTCAGCGCGGCGGGGCAAGGTGCCAAAGGCCTGCTCCTCGGGGTCGCTCAGCCCGTCGCCGTCGCCGTCGGTGGTCAACGGGTCGCTGCCGAAGCCCAGCTCGGCGCCGTCGCCCAGACCATCCCCGTCGGTGTCGGCGTTGTTCACTGCCGTGAGGTGATCCTCCGCCTCTTCCCGGTCGCCGAGCCCGTCGCCGTCGGTGTCCGCACGGGTCGGGTCGCCGCCCACCTCCTGCTCCGCGCGGTCGCCCAGGCCATCGCCGTCGGTGTCGGCAAGAAGGGGCGAGCTGCCCAGGCGCTGCTCGGTGGCGTCGTCCAGGCCGTCGTCGTCGGTGTCCACGCGCAGCGGATCGGTGCCCAGGTCGACCTCGACGCCGTCAAGCAGCCCGTCGCCGTCGGAGTCGGGGACCCGCGGCTGCGTGCCCGCCGCTGCCTCTGCGCCGTCGTGCAAGCCATCGCCGTCGGTGTCGAAGAGCAGGGGATCAGACCCGCGCTCCCGCTCCTCTCCGTCGAGCAGGCTGTCCCCATCGCTGTCGGGGTCGAGGGGGTCTGTCCCGACCGCGACCTCGTCCCCATCGCTCAGGTAGTCGTCGTCGGAGTCCTGGTCGTCGGGGTCGGTGCCCAGCCCGAGCTCCTCCCACACGGTGAGCAGATCATTGTCCTGATCGCGATCGTCGGTGCCACAGACGCTGGCCCCGCTCGCACCGGTCATGCTCGCGTACACATAGGGCTGCGAGAAGGCGTACACCCCCAGCCCGCCCACCGGAGTGCCGCCCAGCACGTCAAACTCGAGGGTACCGTCCACCCAGATGCGCAGGCGATCCGCGGTGTGCTCGACGCGGAAGAGGTAGCTGGTCTCCGGGGTCCAGGCCGCGCTGCCCCGGGTCAGGCCGACCGCCACCGGCATGACGGTGTTGGTCAGCGACCACAGATCATCGGGGTTGGTGGGCCCCATCACCCGAGAGAGGCGCAGGCCCTGCGGCGCCACGCGGCCGTTCGCCGTCTCGGTGGCCCCCTTCCAGCTCAGCAGCAGCCAGTCGGCGTCGGCGGCGGTCACCTCACCCGGCGCGAGCCCGATGCTCAGTCCGAAGTAGTCGTCGTCGAGCAGATAGTTGGTGCCCAGGTAGAGCTGGTGCACCCCCGCGTTCGAGGGCAGGCCGGGCAGCCAGATCGAAGGGGCGCCGTCGAGGGGCAGCGTCTTGACCGTGGTGGGCGGCGCGTAGGGCTGCCAGGTCGCGGTCTCGAGGAAGAGCCACCCCGCCGTGCGCGGCACGTTCTCAGCGGTGCCCGCCGAGAGCTGCTGGGCACCGCAGACCCAGCCCGGCTCGACCTCACAGTCGGCGCTGCAGCCATCCCCGTCGACCTCGCCGGCGTCATCGCAGGCCTCGGAGCCGGAGACCTCTCCGTTCCCGCAGCCGCCGTGGGCGGCAGCGGCGGGGCGGTAGAGGAGGAGGAGGGCGAGCAGTGGGCTCATCGGTGGGCTCCGGCAGACGGCGGGGGGGGCGGTCCCCCTGCGCATCGGACCGGGCGCTCCCGATCAAAAGGCCCCGGTCACCAGCCGCGCTCTTCACTGAAGGCCATCGCCCCGTCCGCCGAGCTGCCGGCGAGCGCCGGCGCCTCAGCCCGCGGCAGGCCCAGGGCCGGCAGCAGGTCGCCCGCGCCTTGGCCGCCCCGCGCGCGCCAGCCCCCCGCGGCGATCCGCTCGCTGAGACCAACGTCCATCAGACCATCCCCGACGGGCACAGCCCGCCCCAAATCGACCGGGGCGTAGCCGAGGGGGCTAGTGGACAGGCCCGAACCACCGGCCGTGTGGAGGTCGGCGGGGTGCGCGGCCACCGGCCCGCCGGGCAGCTCGCGCACACGCAAGCCCACAACGGGGAGGGTGCTATAGCCGATGGGGCTGGCCGAGAGCCCGGACCCATCGATCCGAAGGAGATCGACCTCAATGAGATCGGACTGTGCCCCGCCGCGCGAGGCGGGCAGCGCGGCGGCCTCGATCTCGCCGAGAGCCTCGACCGCGGCCTGGGTGGCGAGCACAGCGCGCGGCAGCCGATCCGCGCCCGCGGCGAGGTCGATGAAGGACCAGGCCGCAGCGACCTCGCCGTAGACCTCGTCGACGCCCGCCTCCCAGGCCAGCGCGAGCACCTCGCCCCGCAGGCCCTCGGCCGCCGTGGCCGCCGAGAGCACCGCGAGGCCGTCGTGGCCGAACAGGGCGGCTGCCGGCCGCGACACCACGCCGTCGCGGTGGGTGACCGCCTGCAGCTCAAAGGTCCAGCTCTCCGCCGCGCCGCCGCCCAGGGCCTCGACCCCCACCGCGCAGCCCCCGCTCCGGTCGGTGGTGCAGCGCAGCGCGACCGAGGCCCCGGCCCCATCCACCGCGCGGATCCACAGCTCCACACCGGTCAGGGGCGCCCCGCTGAGCCGATCAACCGCCGACCCGTAGACGGTAGCGGTGGTCTGCCCGCCGGTGTCGACCTGAAGCACGGGCAAGAGCGCGCCGAGCACGCCATTTCCCGCCGATGCGCCCAGACCCGCCGCCTCGAGGGCAGCCCCGAGGCGCAGGCGCCCGCCGCCCGCGCCGGCGAGCAGGTGCGCGTCGGCGTCGCCGTCGAGCAGATCGGCGGCCAGCCCGGCGCGCAGCAGCGCCCGCACCGCCTCAGGCTCGGCGCCCGCCGCGAGCAGGCGCGCCGCGGCGCCGCTCACCAGCGCCGCCGCCTGGCTGGTGCCCGACCAGAGCACCAGCTCGCTCTCCCCATGCACGGGCAGGCCGTTGACGCTGATCACCGGGGCCTCGCCGACCAGGCCGTCGACCCGGCCGTCGCCGTCCACATCGCGGTCCAAGCAGCCGCCCGGCGCGATGAGATCGACGCCCAGGCCGCGGTTGCTGTAGGGCGCGAGCTCCAGGCCGCCATCGGCCCGCAAGCAGCCCGACCCCACCGCGATGACCTCGGGGCTGGCCGCCGGCCAGCTGAGCTCGGCGAGCCCGAGGTTCCCCGCCGCGCCGACCAGCACCACGCCGTTGTCGGCGGCGAAGTCGAGCGCGCCGAGCAGGGCCTCGCTGGGCAGGTAGTCGGGCCAGAAGCTCAGGCTGAGGTTGATGACGTCGGCGCCGCGCACGGTGGCCCAGTAGATGGCCTCCACCACGTCAAGCTCAGTGCCCACGTTCTCGTGGTCGAGCACCTTGAGGGGCATCAGCTCGACCCCCGGCGCGACGCCGGCCGCGCCGCCGCTCGGCCCCTGCGCGGCGATGAGGCTGGCCATGTGGCTGCCGTGCCGCTGGTCGTCTTGAGGCCAAGGGTCGCCGTTCACGAAGTCGCGGGGCGAGTGGACTGAGACGCCGCCGAAGGCCGGGGGCGCCCAGGTCGCGCCGCCGTCCTCTTGGCCCACGAGGCCGCTGTCGATGACCGCCACCACCACCCGGGGGCCGCCCGGGTCGACCCAGGCGGGCACTTCGGCCACGTCGAGCTGCCAGCGCAGCGCGGGATCATCGTGCCCTGCGCTGTCTTCACCATCGACGGCCGCGCCGGCCGAGCCGGCATAAGCCCAGGCCTCTTGCAGCGTGCAGCCGACGTTGGGGTCATCTTGTAGGCGGCTGAGCAGGGCGCCCACATCCCACCCGTCGGGCACCGCGACGGTCACGAAGCCGGACAAGGGCGCCACGGTCAGCAGCTCGAGGCCCCGGTCCGCCGCCCACTCCGCCGGATCCATGCCCTCGACGGTCAGCGCGAGGCGGTCCGTGCGGGGCGGGCGCGGGTTGATCCGGGCCGCGGCTGTGCCCGACACCACCGGGGTCGGCGTCGCCTCGGCGGCCGCGGGGGCGACCGAATTGGGGCCCGGGGCGGGCGCGCAGCCGGCCCATAGGCCGGGACCGAGGCCCAGGCCGAGCAGACACAACAGGTTCGGGGCGGCGGGCGCGCGCATGAGGGACCTCCCTGGCCCCCGGGTTCGGAACCTCCGCGGCCGAAGGTGAGCCCTCTCCCCTCCCGCTCAGATCGAGGCCGCCCACCAGCCGGCGGCGAGGCGGGGCTGGAAGCCCAAGGCCTCGGCCTGGGCGGCAAAGTGGCGGACGGTGGCCGCTTCGAGCTTGCGACCCAGGGCATAGGGCGCGCCGCGACCCTCGACCGCCAGCACCAGCGGCTCGATGAGGCAGGCATAGACCTGCTGCGGGCCGTAGCCAGCGAGCACCTGGTAGGCGCGGCCCCACAGGCCCGGATCCCAGCTCGGCGGGCAGGACACGGCCTCGCCGGCCAACATACGCACGCCGGCGGGCGCCGGGCCGGTCAGGATGCTGGGCAGCGCCACATCGACCACCACCGCCCCCGAGGCCAGCGCCTGGGGCGGCAGCAGCCCGCCGGTGGTCGCGGCGCCGACCACCACCGCGCAGCCCTTGGCGGCCGCCTCGGGACCGTCGGCCGCCTCGACGTCGAGGCCCTTGGCCGCGCGCTTGGCGTCAACCCGCACACGATACCCGTCCGCGGCCAAAAGCTCAGCCACCGCCCGCCCGACCGGGCCCGCTGCGCCGATAACCGCCGCGGTGGCGTCGGGTCGGCGCTCAAGCACCCGGACGGTGTTCTTCCACAAGGCCCAGGTGGTGGCCGCAGCCCCCGTGGTCACGGGCACCGACAAGCGCTCTTGAAGGGCCTCACCCCGCCCGCCGACCACCGCGGCGAGGCTGCCGAGGCCGATCGCCGCCACGGGCTGCTCGAGCATGGCCAAGCGCGCCGCGCGCTCAAGGCGCACCAGCGCGCGCTCTTGGTCTTCGATCATCTGCGCCGGGTCGAGCGGCACACCCCAGACCTCACCCGCGGCCACCGCGCCCAGCCGCAGGCGACAGATGCGCCCGATCGCCCGGTAGGGGTCGGTGCCGTCGCGCAGGCCGAGCGTAATCGCGGGATCGGCGCGACGGAGGCCGATAAAGCGGCGGTGCACCGGCGAGAGCGCGTGCACCAAGAACAAGAAGCGGGCGGGCATGCGACCTCGGCCCTCGGGCGCCGCGCGCGGGCGCCCGCCGGGCGCTGCTCAGGCGGCCTTCTCGTTGAGGAGGTGCACCACGAGGTTGTAGAAGGTGGCGACCCGGAACAGCTCGGCCACCTCGGTCACCCGCAGACCAGCCGGGAACTCGGCCGGGTCAACCTCGGGCATGGCCTCGCGCAGGCGGGTGATGGCCGCGTCGGTCAGCACACCGTCGATCTCGTAGACCTCGTCGCCCATGCCGGCCTTGGCGGTGTTCTCGATGCCGCCGCGGGGGATCTTGATGTCAAAGGCGCGCTCGAGCCGAAAGGCGATGTCGAGGAAGTCGAGGCTCTCGGCGTCGAGCTCTTCGATGATCTTGTGCTGGAGCTCGACCTCGTCCTCTTCGCGGCCCAGCGCCTCAGCGAAGGCGGTGCGCACCTTGCCCCACACCTCGGGATCGGCGCTGTCGAAGGTGTCGACGGAGATGCGTGCGTAGGGGGCTTTGGTCATGGGGGGGGAGCTCCAACATCATCGCTTGAAGGGGAGAGCATCGTCGTGGCGCATATTCTACTCAACCGCGCCACTGGCTTCGACAGCATCCTACCGCCAGACCGCCGCGGCCGCGCGCGGCGCGCGGCACGGGGTGTCAACAATCCGTCAGCGGAGCCCCCCACCCAGCACGGCGCGGGCATAGCGGACCGGCCACGTGGCCGCGCCGAGGCGCCCGAGGTCGGAACCATCCGGGGGGAGCTGGCCCTTGTGTGGCCGCGGATCGACGCGCTCGCCCGGCCGGGCCACCCGCCAGACCAAAAAGGCGGCGCCCTCCCCGCAGGCCACGCCGCCCAGCAGCCCCTCGGCGCCGATGAGCGCGTCGGCGCCGCCGGCCACCGCCAGATCGGCCCTGCCCTCGGCCACCGCGTCCCAACCCTCGAGGATGGCCGTCCAGCCGCCATCTTCGCCATCACACCAGTTCGCGTTGGTGCCCTGTAGGTCGTGGGCGGCGCTGGCGAAGCCGAGCACGTTGTTGCTCAGGCCCTTGACCAACCAGAGCGGATGGATGAGGTCAATGCCCTCGCGGGCGAACTTGTCGAGGTCGAAGCCCGCCGGGCCGAGCGCCTTGTCCAACGCGGGGCGCAGGTCCTCGGGGTCGCCGGTCTGCGGGCTCGCGCCCACGAAGAGCGCGCGGCGCAGCGGGGGCAGCTCGTCGAGGGTGCCGTCCAGCGCGATGGCTTGGCGGACCGCCGCCACGCCGAGCTGCACCGCGCGGCTCATCAGCTTGAGGCCCTTGCGGTCGGGGATCCACTTCACCGGCTGAAACCCCGGCACGGGGCCCGGCGCGCCGCCGCGAGCGCCCTCGGGGCCGATGCCCGCCGGGCAGAACAGGCTGACCGCCGAGAGGGTGACAGGTCGAAGCGTCTGGGGGCCGACGACGGGGGAGGACATGGGGGCTCCCGCCTCCGCAGAGGCGCGCGGGTGCGTGGGGGGAGGTCGGGCCTGCGCAGACCCAAGGCGTCGGGCGGGCCGGGCTCAGGGGGCCGCGGAGCCCGCCGGCGGCGCGGCGCCCAGCAACAAGCTGCAGTTCTGGCCACCGAAGCCAAAAGAGTTGGACAAGACGACCTGCAGCGCGGCCGGGCGAGCGGCCTGCACCACGGGGACGGCGATCTCGGGGTCGAGCTCGTCGAGGCCGACCGTGCCGGGCAAGAAGCCGCCCTCGAGGGCCGCGACGCAGGCCGCGCACTCCAGCGCGCCCGCCGCGGCGATGGTGTGGCCGATGGCGCCCTTGATGCTCGAGACCGGCACCCGGTCGCCAAAGACCCGGGCCACCGCGCGGGTCTCGGCCTCGTCGCCCAGCGGCGTGCCCGTGCCGTGGCAATTGACGTACTGCACGTCATCGGCGGAGAGGCCGCCGTCTCGCAGCGCCCGGCGCATCGACAGCTCGGCGCCCGCCCCCTCGGGGTGCGGCGCAGTGGCGTTCCAGGCGTCAGCGCTGGTGCCCGCGCCGAGCAGCACCGCACGGGGGCGCGCGCCTCGGGCCCGGGCGTCGCCCAGGCGCTCGAGCACGAAGGTGGCCGCGCCCTCGCCGATCATGAAGCCGTCGCGCCCGCGGTCGAAGGGGCGGCAGAAGCCGGGGCTGAGCGCGCCGAGCACCACGAAGCTGAGCAGCCCGAGCGGGTGGATCATGCTGTCATGGCCGCCCACCACGGCCAGATCGACCTCGCCGCGGCGCAGGGCCCACAGCCCCTCGGCGATCGCCTGGGCCGCGGCCGCGCAGGCCGAGAAATTGGTGCCGGTCGGGCCCTCCGCGCCCACCCGGGCGGCCACCGCCGCGGTGACCCGGGCGGGCAGGTGGCGCCGTGGGGCCGCGCGGTCGGGGGCGAGGTCGCGGGCCATCGCGGGCCGGTCGAAGCGCTGATCGGCGGTGAGGTGAGGGTAGACGTCCTCGGCCAGCTCGGCAGGGGTCACGCTGCTCAGGCCGGTGCCCAAAAAGACGCCGCGCCGACCCGGGCCATAGGGTATCCCCTCGGCGAGACCGGCGTCTATAAGGGCATCTTCGAGGGCAACCAGGGCGAGCACAGCCTTGCGATCATCGGGGAAGGGGCCGTCGGGGGCATCCCAAGGGGGCAGCGGCACCTGGACCTTGGCCGCCCGCGGCACGGGCAGGGTCGAGGTGATGGGGCTCCAACAGGGCGCATCCGCACGCAGCGCGGTGGACAAGGCGCCGAGGCCGCGGCCCGCCGCGCTGAGCACGCCCACGCCGGTGATCACGATGGCCTCATCGCCGAGCGCCGCCAGGGCGCCCGCGTGGCCGCGCGCCGACCCGGGGCTCACTGTGTGCACCGGGGCTCACCGGCGGGGAAGCAGGCCCAAGCGCCCGCCGCGGGCGAGGTGACCTTCACGACCTTGCGGCTGCGATCCTTGAGCATCACCTTCACCGTACAGGTCGAGGCCCCGCCCGGATCGACCTCGGCGGCGGACTCTCCCTTGGCCTGGGCCTTGTTGTCGCAGCTCACGTCGACCGACTTGACCTCAGCGGCGAAGGGCGCGTCGGCGGCCACCGAGAACCGCGCCATCGCGGCGGGCTCGGCGGGCGCACCGGCCTCGGCGGCGGGCGCGGCCTCGGTCGGCTCACCCTCTTCGGGCTCGTCGGCGGCCAGCGCCGCGGCGCCCTCGGCTTGGGGCACACCGACGACCGCAGCGGGCGGCGCCTCGGTGCGGGCGCGCCAGAAGAACACGCCGCCGACCGCCACCGCGCTCAAGGCAAGCAGGCCAAAACAGCCCACCGCAGCCAGGGCTGCGAGCTTGATGCCCGCGCCACCTTTGGCGGCGGGGCGCGCCGCCGGGGCAGCCGGCGCAGGCGGGGCCGGCGGGCTCAGCGCCGGCGCGGCGGGCACCGCCTGGGGCCCCGTCGGCGCGCCCAGCGGCGGCCGGGCGCTGTCGAGGTCCTCGTCGTCTTCGACCTGCGCGGAGGGAACAACGTCCACCTCGGTGTCTTCGCGGCCGCCAGCGACCTCTTCGACTGGCTGCATCTGGGTCGGGCTGTCGTCCTCCTCGTAGGGGGACCAGGCCGCGCGCGGGGGTTGGCGCTCGGCGGCGGGGATCAGCGCCTCGACCGGCACGGTGTTCGAGGGCACGTCGGTCGCGTCAAAAGCAGGGCCATCGGGGACCACCGGCACCGCGGCGCGGGCGCCGGGCCCCTTGGGCGCGCCGGTGGCCGGGCTGAGCGGCAGATCGCCGAGGGGGTCGCTGCTGAGATCAGCCTCGCTGACAAGCACCACAGAGGCCGGGGCGGAGGCCGGCGACCCCGCACCGGGCGAAGCGGCGGCCAGCAGGGCGACCGCCGGGGTCGAGAGGGCGGAGGGGGAGCCGACGGCGGGCCCAGCGAGGCCCGGGGTGGCCGGGCCCGATGCCAGCGGCTGCGCCGGCGGGAGGGGCCGCAGCACCACCGCGGGGAGCCCGGGCGGGCTGGGGAGGGGCGGCAGCGGCCCCTCGTGCACGGGGCCCTGCACCGCCGGCGCGGCGGGGCGGGCGGCGCGGGTGACATCCAAGGCGCCCAAGCCGGCGGCGTCGGGGACCGGGGCGGCCGGAGCAGACGCAGCCGGAGCGGCCGGAGCAGACGCAGCCGGAGCAGGCGCAGCCGGAGCGGCCGGAGCAGCGACCGGGGCAGCCGATTCAGCCGGAGCAGATGCAGCCGGAGCAGATGCAGCCGGAGCAGCCGGAGCGGAGACCGGAGCAGCAGCTGCAGCCGCGACCGGAGCAGCGGCAGGGGTCGTGGCGGCGGTGGGGGCCTCGACCGGCGCGGGCTCCGCCTCGACGGCGGGAGCGGCCGCCGGGCGGGCCGCGGCGGGTGGCCGGTGCGTCGGCTCCTCACCCCGCCCCTCGGACACGAGCTCGATCTTCGGGGCCGGGCCCGCCGGACGGCCGCGCGGCCGGGCGAGCTCGGGCTTGCTCTCGGGCTCCACGCCCCCGCCCTTCGAGATGGCGACCACCGGCGCCACCCGCAGCGGATCGGACCGACCCGGGGCCGCCGTCTCGGCCTTCGAGGCTTCGCGGCCCAGATCGGGGCGGGTCACCCGCACGCCACGCCCGGCGTTGGTCGGGCCGTCATCCCACTCGTCGACCGGCGCAGGCACCGGCTCGGCCACCACCGGGCCCTCGCCCACCGCGAAGGCGTCGGAGTCCTCGAGCTCGGCCAAGGCGCCGTGGCGCAGCGCATCGCCGAGGCCCGAGGCGTCTTGGAGCATGGCCGCCGCGGCCTCGCCGCTCAGCGCCCGCGTGTCTTCGCGCAGCACTTGGTCCTGCAGCGGGTTCTCTTCAGCGACCAGGGCCTGCTGGGCCTTGAGCAGCGGGGGCACCACGCGCTCCGACCACGAGGCGAGGTCCTCGTCGTCCATCAGGCGGCCCAGCGCCCGGGCCCGCTGGTGGAACTCGGCCGCGGTCGGGCGCTCCTCGTAGTTGAAGGCGAGGGCCCCGCGCAGCAGCTTGTCGAGCTCGGCGCCCGCCGCGCCCGAGACGCCCACGCCCGCGCGCAGGAAGCTCAGGCGGTCGGCGACGTAGGCGGCGTGCTTCTCGGGCCGGCCCTGGGCCTTGCCGAAGGGCTCGCGGGCGAGCAGCTCGAAAATACTGGCCCCGAGCGAGTAGACGTCGCTGGCCGGGGTCTCGGGCTCAAAGAAGAGGCGCTCGGGCGCCATGTAGTCGACCGAGCCGAACTGCAGCTCTTGGGTGTGGCTCTCGCGGTTGGCGAGATCGCTGCGGGCGACGCCAAAGTCGAGCACCTTCACCAAGCCCGTGTCATCGAGCATCAGGTTGCTGGGCTTGATGTCGCGGTGAATGACGCGCAGCGGCTTGTCGCCGGGGATGGGCGGCCGGTTGTAGGCGGCGTCGAGCGCGCTGGCGACCGCCGCGCCGACCTCGAGGGCGGCCTTGACCGGCATGCGCTCCTCGCTGCGCTCCAGCTCGGCCACGATGCTGCGGAAGTCGACCGCCTCGAGGTACTCCATCACCACGGCGGCCCGGCCGTCGATGCTGGTCATGTCCATGACCTCGACGATGTTCCGGTGGCGCAGCAGGCCGAGCAGGCGGGCCTCGTCGCGCATCCGCCGCGCGACCTCTTCGTTGTCGGACCACTGCGACTTCAAGACCTTGACCGCGACCAGCCGAGAGAAGCCGTCGGCGTGCATCACCTTGGTCAAAAAGACGCTGCCGAAGCCGCCAGACGCGATCTCGCGGAGGAAGTGAAAGCGTCGGGCGTGTTCACGGCTCGCCACGGCGGCTCCGGGGGCTGTCTGCGGCGCTCAGCGGGCCGAGCGGGCGCAGGCGTGTGGGGGTCAGCTCCGGCGGAGGGGCTGCGCGGGGCCGCGGGGCGCGCGGGCGGCTGGGGCCACGGGCAGCGCGCCGGTCGGAGCTTTTAGCACGCGGTGTCAGGGCGGACACCGACCGCGAGGGCGGGTAGGCCCGGGTCGGCCGCCCACACCGCCCGGGGGCGGTCACCGCACAGCGCGAGCACAGCGGCCACCGGCGCGGCCGCCGCCCCGAGATCACCCATCTGGTCAATGTTTACGCCGCGCGCGTCGATGGCGCCCAGCTCGGCGGGGTCAGCTTCGACCAGCCAGCCGTAGACCTTGGCCCCGCGGCTTCGCGCCTCCGCCTCGGGCTCGAGCAGCAGCAGGGCCGCGCCCTCCGCCGGCGCGCCCTCCTCTCCCACCCGCAGGCGGTCACGCGCGCTGCCGAGATCGACGCGGCTGTCGGCTCCCCCGACCAAGGCGGCCGGCGCCCGCCCCTCGGCCACCGCCCGCAGGCCAGCCCGCAGCGCGAGCAGGCCCGCGCCCCACACACCGGCCCAGGCGGCGTTCTCGCCCATGAGCCCGAGGTTGATCGAGATGTGGGCCGGGGCCATGTTCGGCAGAGTCTTGAGCGGCAGCAGCGGCGGGTAGCGGTCGCGGCCCGGCCCGGCGAGCAGGCCCTCGTCGAGCAGCCCGTCGCGGGCGCTCAGCGCGAGGGTGGCCTCGCTCTCGCCATCATCGGGCGGCTCGCGGCCGACGCCAAGGTACAAGGCCAGCTCTCGGCGGTCACCCGGGTAGGCGCTGACCAGCGGGCCCGCGCAGGCGAGCGCCAGCGCCGAGGGGCGGGCGAGCAGCTTCTTGTCCTTGCGGCGGAGCAAGAAGCGGTCGAGGTCCAGCGCGCCCACCACCCCGGCCAGGCCCCCGTCGGGCAGCTGGGCGAGCGGGGGGTGCGGGCGCAGCGCGCGCTCACCCGCGGCGAGCCGGGCGGCCAAAACAGCGACCTGCTCGTTAAAGGCAGCACCTAAGGGGCAGACGAGGCCGAGGCCGGTGACGGCGACCCGCGCGGCGCTCACGCCGAGGCCCCAGGCCAGCGCGAGATCACCAAGGTGCCGTTGCTGCCGCCAAAACCAAAGGCGTTGGTCAGCGCGTGGCGGACCGGGCCGCGCAGGGCCGCGTTGGGGATGTGGCGCAGCGGGCAGGCCGGGTCGGGCTGCTCGAGGTTGCGGGTCGGCGGCATGACACCATCGCGGGTGGCCAGCACGCAGAAGATGGCCTCGACCGCGCCGCAGGCCGCGACGAGGTGCCCGGTCATCGACTTGGTGCTGCTGGTCGGCACTTCGGCCGCGCGCTCGCCCAGCGCGCGCACGATGCCCGCCGCCTCGCTGCTGTCGTTCATCGGGGTGCTGGTGCCGTGGGCGTTGATGTAGTCGATGTCTTCGGGGCTGAGGCCGGCGTCCTCGAGCGCGGCCTCCATGCTCTGGGCGGCGCCGCGGCCGTCGGGCGGCGAGTCGGTGATGCGGTAGGCGTTGCAGGAGCAGCCAAATCCGCTGAGCTCAGCGAGGATGGTGGCGCCGCGGCGCTCGGCCAGCTCGAGGTCCTCGATGATGAGGAAGCCGGCGCCCTCCCCGAGCACAAAGCCGTCGCGGTGCAGGTCGAAGGGGCGGCTGGCGGTGGCCGGGTCGTCGTTGCGCTGGCTGAGCGCGCCGAGCTTCGAGAAGCCGGTCACCATGATGGGATCGACGAGCACGTCGACACCCCCGACGATCATCGCGTCGGCCTCGCCCCGCCGGATGCGCAGCAGGCCCTCGCCCACGCTCTGGCTGCTGCTGGTGCAAGCGGTGGACACCGTGCTCATCGGACCGAGCGCCCCGGCCATCGCCGCGACCAGGCGGGTCGGCGCGGCGGGCGACATGCGGTCGAGCTCGAGCGCGCCGGGCAGCTCGCCGCTGCGCATGCGGACGGCCAGCTCGGCCAAGTCAGGGCGGGCGGCCTCAGAGCCCAGGCAGACGCCCAGCCGCGCGCCCAAGGGCGGCAGCTTGGCCATCGCCAGCGCCTCGGCGGCGGCGACCGCGGCCAAGCGGCCCTTCAGATCGAGCAGGATGTGGGCGACCTCGGGCGGGACCTCGGGCAGGGTCTCGGGCTCTGGCGCCTCGGCCGCGAAGCGCACCGGGAAAGACGCCGCGTTGAACCTGCTGATCGGGCCGATGGTGTTCCGGCCCTCGATCACGCCGGCCCAGCAGGCGTCGACGCCGACGCCGTGCGGGGTGACGGCGCCGATGCCGGTGATGACCACGCGGCGGCGGGCTGGCGGGGGGCTGTGCATGGGGGCTCCAGGGCTCAGAAGTCGCCGGGGTAGTCGGCCCACAGGCGGGCCAGCTCGCTGCGCTCCAGCGCCTCGACCCGGGCCTGCTCGACGGGATCACGCAGCGGCACGGCGTTGAACACGAAGACCTGCTGGGCGCGGGCCCGCCACTTGTCCTCGACGAGGGCGCGCACGTCGACGATCGCGCTCTCATCGCGCAGCTCGACGATCTCCGCCTCGAGCACGCAGGGCGTGGCCGGGGGGATGAAGCGCCGGAACTTGACCTTCTCCATCATGCTGAGGATGGGGAAGGGCCAGTCGCCCCGATCTTTGCGGACGGAGTAGCCGATGAGCTTGCCGGCGAGCTGGGCCAAGCTCTCCAGCGTGAGCACGCCGGGCACCACGGGAAAACCAGGGAAGTGGTCAGCAAAGAGGGGCAGGCTCGGGTCCCAGGTGCGCAGGCCGCTGGCCCGCTTGCCCTTCTCCAAGGACGTGATGCTATCGACGAGGCCCCAGCGCATGCGGGCTCCTGCGCGCAGACGGCGGCGCGCTCAATGTTGGGAGAATGGCGTCGCTGACGCTCGGGTCAGCGAGGGCGCGCTCACTGCAGCACGGCTTCCGAGCAGCTGACCCCGATGAGCTCACGCGGCCCACCGGCGCAGGAGCGGTAGCGGTAGACCTCGAAGTGGTGGTTGCCCGACCAGGGGGCGAACCAGTCGGGCACGGTCCACGGCCGCTTGTCGCCCGCCGGGGTGCTCAGGACCGCGCCGGCCACCGCCGGGCCGCGGGCCTTGTTCTCTTTGTCCTTCGCCGGCTTGTCGTCGAAGTAGAGGTCCATGTCGTAGGTGCAGGCGGCGTCGCCGTCGGCCGCCGCGTCGGTCCAGGCGCCGACGCTGAGCGCCTCGCCGAGCGCGGTGTTGAAGACCGCGCCGCCGTTCTTGAGCTCGGCCTCGGCCACCTTCCAGTCGGTGGCCGCCTTGGCAAAGAAGAGCGTGCCGTCGCAGGGCCGGAAGGTGAAGGTGCCGCCCTCGGGCATGGGCAAGAACTCTTGGAAGCCGGGCGCGATGGTCTCGCGCTCTTTGTTGGCCGCCGCGTCCCACTTCACCGTGCCCACCGAGACCCGCAGCGCGCAGAGCTTCTTTTGAGGCTCGACGAAGACGCGGGTGAGCTCGAGCTCACCCTTCTTAAAGGCCTCTTCTTGGGCACCCGAGACCGCCTGGGTGAAGCGCCAGTCGGTCTCGCGCCGCTCGCCGCGCAGCTCTTTTTTGGTGAACGCGCCGCCGACGTACCAGAGCACCGTGTCGGCGCCCTTTTTCTGCACTTCAAAGCGGTGCTTGGGGTCACCTGCGTTGCCGTTGACCCGCAGCCACTGGCCTTCGAGGTCCATGGTGACCCGGGGGCACTTGTCCTCGGCGGGGGGCGGAGGGGGCGCCTCGGTGGCGCAAGCGCTGAGCGCGGCGCCGCCGACGGCGAGGGAGAGCAGCGCGCCAGCCACGCGGGCGGGCGAGAGCGGGGAGCGGGCGCCGTGGCGCGCCGCGCGGGGGGTGCTGATCATGGGCTGCGCCTCCGGCCGGACGGGCCGCCCTTGTACCACAGGCGCCGCGCCCCCACCGCAGGCGCGCGCGCCAGGCAGCGGGCCGCCGCGGGGCCGGTGGCCGCGCGGCCGCCCCTTCGATGATGACGTGCATCACGCCGTTGTGCGCGAGAGATCAGCGAGAGACCTCTCCGCTGGCCCCGCGCCGGCCGCCGCCGCTATGCTGCGCGGGAGCAGGGCCGCTGCGCCGCCACGCGCGGCCGGGCCCACCCTCCCCTCCCCTCGCCCGCTGTGCCCCCCGAGGTCCCCATGCGCCAGGCGCTGCTCCTCCTCCCGCTCCTCACCGCGTGTGCGCAGCCCTACGAAGACCTCGCCAAGCTCGACTTCTCCGAGGTCGCCTACGAGAGCGAGCACGTGGCCAGCGACGACGCGGTCATCCAGGCGGTCGACACCGCGGTGACCTGCCCCGATGGCGAGACCGCGCGCGTCTTCTTCGCCTTCCGCAGCACGCTCGAGGGCCCGGCCCCCGCCGCGCTGGTCCTGCACTCGGGCGCCTTCGACTACATCGTCGAGCCCGATGAGACCGACCCGCTGGCCGGCATTCACTACCGGGCCGACTCGCGCCTGACCCGCCAGTGGGGCATCGCCAAAGTGTGGGAGACGCTCGGCCTCAGCCGCTTCCCCGTCGACCCCGAAGAGGGCAGCGAGGGCACGCTCATCGCCACCCTGGTCGACGCGGGCGTCGTGGTCGTGCTGCCGAGCAACTGCTGGGGCGATCAGTGGCACCGCGCCGATGTGGCCACGGGCGACAGCGTCGATGATCTCGGCCCTGAGGGCTTCCTGCGCCAGGGCGGCGCCTTTGCCCAGACGATGATGGACGCCATCTACGACCCCGAGACCGCCGCCGACGCCGGCGTGCGCGTGCCGGTCGAGGTCAACCTCGACGAGGTCCACCTCGTCGGCTTGGGCACCGGCGGCCGGGGCGTCGCCGACCTGCTGCACAGCCCGGCCAACCAGAGCCGTCCCCTGCGCAGCGTGGTGCTCGACAGCACGCCCGACCTCGTGGCGCCCTTCCTCGCCGACCGCCTGCAGTGGGGCCCCGAAGTCGCCGGCCTCGAGACCATTCACGGCGCTGCCCTCTCCACCTGGGACGCCGAGGGCAGCATCGCCGCCCTCGCCGCGGCGGGCGCCCTGCCCGACCGCACCGCCGTGCTCTGGTCCAGCCTCGACACCCAGGTCCCGGTCGACGCGGTGCTGCCCACCGGCCTCGCCGTGGCCGGCCTCAGCGGGGGTCAGGTCGCCGTCGACGTGCTGAAAGAGGGCACCGTGGCGAGCAACCGCGACCACGGCCTCGCCGCCGACACCGTGCTGTACATGGCCGAGGGCGCGACCGCCGACTGAGGGCGCCTCAGGCGGGCAGAACCTGCGCGGGGGCAGCGCTTCGCCGGCAGGCGGGCCCCGATGTCTGTGCTAGGGTGGCCCCATGCACGCCCAAGACGACGCCCCGACCCCGCCGGCCGCCGCACCCGCTGCGGCGGTGCCCCTCAGCTCCCACGACGCGCCCTTTGACTTCGGGGGCGCTGTCTTCGACCTGAGCCGGCCCGACGATCACCAGCTGGTGCGGTTCATGCTCAGCCAGGCGCTCTACGGCGAGGCCACCGGCGTCTACTGCGGCCGCTCGCTGTATGCGGCGGGCAGCCTCGAGGCGGCGCGCTTCTACCTGCGCCAAGCCCGCCAAGAGCTCAACCACCTCGAGCTGTTCGCCGACATCTTCCGCGCGCTCGACATGCAGCCCATGAAGGCCCACTGGGCCGTGCGCCTGCTCGCCGCCCACAACGACTACTACCCGCTCAAGGTCATGATGGAGCACGCGATTGGCGAGGGGATGGTGCTCGACATCTTCCGCGACGTGCTGCTGCAGACCCTGCCCGACAGCGACCCGCGCATCCCTGGCATCAAGAAGAAGCTGCGCGTGGTCTGCAAAGAAGAAGAGGAGCACGTCGCCTGGGGCGAGCGCGAGACCCGCCGCCTGCTCGCCGAGCGCCCCGGCCTCGCCCTGCCTTTCTACGGCCTCATCGAGCTGCAGCTCGCCGTCGCCCCGGCCGCCGCCCGCGCGCTGGCCGGGCGGGCCGACGACCACCCCGTGCTCCGCCAGCTCCCGGCCTTCTTGGCCCACGTTGACGCGCGCGTGCGCCGCCAAGCGGTGGCCCTGGGCATCGCGCCCGCCGCCCGCCCCGGCCCGGCCCGCCGCGCCCTCGCGATGGCCGCCGGCGTGCTGCTCTACCTGCGCAGCCAGCTCAGCCGCAGCCGCTCGCAGCTCGAGCACATCTACCTGCGCGAGCTCGGCTTCCCGGGCTGAGCCGAGGCCGCGCGCCTATCCGCCGCGCCCTCGCCGCGGCCGGCGACCGCGCCGACCAGCCGACCGTGCGTGGCCAAAAACAGCGTCAATAGCGCCATTCTCCGCGCGAAGATCGGCGACGGAGCGCGCCGCGCTGGTGCCCTGCCATGATGCCCGACCGGAGGCCCCTCCCCATGCCCGTGCCGAGCCCCGCGTCGACCGCCCCATCGACCGCCGCGCGCCGCTTCCAGCTCCACGAGATCGTCGGCCGCGGCGGCTTTGGCACCGTCTGGCGCGCGAGCCTGCACGACGTGGGCGGCTTCTCGCGCCAAGTGGCGCTCAAGCTCATGCACTACGAGGGCCCGGCCGCCGAAGAGGTCGCCCGCCGCATGCGCGACGAGGCCCGCCTGCTCGGGCGCATCCGCCACCGCGCGGTGGTCGGCGTGCACAGCCTCTTCCGCCACAGCACCTCGGGCACGGGCGGCTGGGGCGTGGTGATGGAGTACATCGACGGGATTGACCTCAGCACGGCCATTCAGCGCGACCGCCCCTCGCTGCCCGTGCTGCTCGAGATCGTCGAAGAGGTGGCCGGCGCCCTGCACGCGGCCCACAACCTCACCCCGCCGGGCGAAGAGGCCCCGCTGCGCTTGGTCCACCGCGACGTGAAGCCGGGCAACGTCCGCATCACCCGGCAGGGGGAGGTGAAGCTCCTCGACTTTGGCGTCGCCAACGCCGATCTCAAGGGGAGGGAGGCGGCCGTGCACCAAGGCGTGATCATGGGGAGCAGCCGCTACCTCGCGCCCGAGCGCCACCGCGGCGAAGACACGCACCAGGGCGATGTCTACGCGCTGGGCATCCTCATGGCGAACACGCTCACCGGCAAGCGGTTCCCCGACCCGCCCCGGGCCGCCGCCGATCACGCCGCCTTCTTGGGCAACCTGCTCGAGACCGTCGGCCACGCCCTCGCCGAAGACGACGCGCCCGAGGTGCGGGCGGCCGAGCGCGGCGTCCGCATGCTGCTGCTCGAGATGTTGGCCTTCGAGTCGCATGATCGGCCCGACGCCCGCAGCGTTGAGCAGCGCTGCCGGCGCCTGCGCTCCGGGCTGCCCACGCCCTGGCTGCGCGACTGGGCCGAGGCCACCGTGCCCCGCCTCGCCGCTGAGGCCGCCCGCAACGCCCAGGCCGAGGCGGTGAAGGCCGCCGCTCAGGCCCCCGCCGGCGCTGAGGTCGCCGCCCGGCCCCAACAGGCCCCCGGCGACTGGCTCGAGGCCCTGGGCGAGGCCCCCGACGCGCCCAAACGTGCGGGCAGCGGCCGGGTCAAGTTCGCTCTCATCGGCGGCGTGGGCGGCTTTTTGGTCGGGGTCGGCCTCTGCGCGCTCGCCCTCGGCGCGCTCACGCTCTCGGCCCTGCCCCACTGAAGCTCCGCGGGCGCCGCGCGCCCCCGGTCGAGGCCCCCCTGCCGCCTGCCCCGAGCCCCTCAATTGACGCGCTGGTCGGCGTCGCCCTCTTCGGCGCGCTCGGCGCGCTGGCCCGTTTTGGTTTGGGGGCCTGGCTCAGCCGCAGCCTGCCCGGCGCGCCCGCGGCGGCCACCTTGGTGATCAACCTCGTCGGCTGCGCCGCCTTGGGCCTGCTGGTCGGGGTCGGCGGCCCCCAGCTGCGCCCAAGCCTGCGCCTGCCCCTCGCCGTCGGCTTCTTGGGCAGCTTCACGACCTTTTCGACCTTCAGCCTCGAGGCCGCCCAGCTCTGGCAGGGCGGGCGCCCGCTGCACGCCCTCGCCTACGTCGGGATCAGCGTGCTGGGGGGCCTGATCGCGGTGGCCGCGGGCCTCGGCCTAGGCGGCCTGCTGCGGGGCGGGGCATGAGCCTGCGGGCGGCGCGGGCGGCGGTCGCGCTCACCCGCCGCGAGCTGCTCGAGGGCCTGCGCGACCCGAGCGTGCTCTTCTCGACCGTCCTCATGCCCGTGCTGCTCGGCCCCCTCGTCTTTTGGGCCGCGGTGCAGCTGCTGCTGCTCACCGAGGGCCGCGCCGAGCAGGAGCCCCCCACCACGCTGCTCGAGGTGCGGCCCGCCCGCCCCGAGGACGCGGCGGCGGCGGCCGCGGCTGAGGCCCTGCTGCGCGCCTACCTCTCGGTGCCCGCCCCGCGCCGATCCATCGTCGCGCCGGCCCCAGACGTGGATGAGGCGGAGCCGGCCGCTCCGCCGGGCCTGGGCCAGCCCAGCGCGCCGCCCGGGACGGCCGCCCTGCGCGTGCTCCCCCTGCCCGCGGATCAGCCCGACATTCGGGCGGCCCTCAGCGAAGACATCGCCGACATCGGCATCATCGCGACGGTGCAGGGCGAGCTCTGGTCGATCGAGCTGCTCTCCGCGGGCACCCGCGACCGCTCGGTCGCCGCGCAGTCGGCGGCGAAGGCGCGGCTCAGCGTGCTCAAGGGGCACCGCCGCAAGGCCATCCTCGACGCCTGGGGGGTCGACCCCGCCGACGTGCGGCCCCTGCGCCTCGAGGCCGAGGACCGGGCCACCCCCTCCGAGGTGCTCGGCCGCTTGTTGGGGATGATCCTGCCGATGATGGTGGTGGTCAACATCATCGCCGGCGCGACCGCCCCCAGCGTCGAGGCCGTGGCCGGCGAACGTGAGCGCGGCACGCTCGAGACCACCCTGGTCAGCGGCGCCCCGCGCCTGGCCATCCTCGGGGGCAAGGTGCTGACGATCATCTGCTGGACGCTGTTCACAGCGGCCGGCAGCCTGCTCGGCCTCGGGCTGAGCGTGGCCCACGGCATGGCCACGCTGGGCGCCGAGCTCGACATGCGCCTCGAGCTGCGCGCCGATCAGGTGCTGCTCGGGCTGCTGGTGCTCACCAGCGCCCTGCCCGTCGTGCCCCTGGCCAACCTGCTGGTCACCCTGCCCGCGCGGAACAGCCGCCAAGCGCAGACCATCGCCGGCGCGATGGTCATGCCCATGCTCGCCCTGACCATGCTGAGCCTCGACGAGCGCACCGCGATGGGGCTGCAGACCGCGGCGGTGCCCATGCTCAACGTCGTGCTCGCCGGCCGGGCCGCGCTCAGCGCCGAGCTGCAGCCCGCCCACGCGGCCCTCGCCACGGCGGCGAACCTGGGCATCAGCGCGGCGCTGCTCGCCGGCTGCGCCTGGGCTTTTCGGGGCGAGCGGCTGGTGCTGGGCATCGGCGGCGGCCTCGGCCTGCGCGCGGCCTTGGGGATCCGCCTCTCTCCCGCTGACCCTGCCCGTCGAGGTGGCCCCTGAGCCCCGCTCCCCCTGCGCTGCCCACCCACCTGCCCGGGGGGGTTGTCGTCGATGGCCTCTGCAAGCGCTTCTTTACCCCGGCCCCGCTCGACGCCGTGCGCGACGTGCGCTTCGTCTGTCGACCGGGCGAGGTCTTCGGCCTGCTCGGCCCCAACGGCGCCGGCAAAAGCACCCTGCTGCGGCTGCTGTCGACCTTGCTCATCCCCGACGCGGGGCGGGCGAGCATCGACGGGCACGACCTGGTCGCCGCCCCCGCCGCGGTCCGGGGGAGCATCGGCTATCTCTCGACGACCACGGGGGTGCACGGGCGCCTGACCGCGCGGGAGGTCCTGGTCAGCACGGCGCGCCTGCAGGGCATCTCGGGGGCCGACGCCCGCGCCGACGCCCTGCTGCGGCGCTTCGACCTGCTGCCGCACGCGCACCAGCGCTGCGAGCGGCTGAGCACCGGCAACCGCCAGAAGGTCAACATCGCCCGGGCCATCGTACATGACCCGCCCATCATCATCTTCGACGAGCCGACCCTCGGCCTCGACGTGATGGTCGCCCAGATTTTGCTCGAGTTCGTCGAGGAGGCCCGGGCCGCCGGCCGCTGCGTGATCTACAGCACCCACGTCATGTCCGAGGCGGAGCGCCTCGCCGACCAGCTCGCGATCATCCACGGCGGTCGGGTGCTGGCCACGGGCACGCTCGACGCGCTGCGGGCGCAGACCGGCGCCCGCCACCTCGAGGACGTGTTCATCCGGGCGGTGCGGGCGGCCGAGGCCGGCGCATGAGGGGCGCACCCCGCCTCGGGGCGCTGATCACGCACGAGCTGCGCGTGCTCTCGCGCGACCCCGCCGCGCTGGCCAGCATGCTGCTGCTGCCCTTCGTCATGGTGCTATTGGGCCTCATCGTGATCCTCGGCAGCGGCGAGGGGATCAAGGCCCGCCTCGCCACCGAGGTCGCCCTCGTGCACGCGCCCGACGAGTTTTGGGCCATGGTCGAGCCCGCGGATCGTTTGGAGCCCGCGCCGACGCCGGCCGAGGCGGTGGTGACGGTGACCGCTTCAGCGACCGAGGACGAGGCCCTCGTCGACGGCCGCCCCACCTTCACCGTGGTCTTCAGCAGCAAAGACTTCACCGCCCTGCGCGGCCAGGAGCGGGTCAACGTGGTCATCGAGCGGCTGCGCGTCGAAGACGAGGCCGCCCGCTGGCAAGCGGCGGGGGTGCCCGTGCGCCCCGACGAGCTGATGCAGCTCACTATGGTCGATCTCGACGATTCGACCGATCGGGCCGGGGCCCTGCTGTCGCGCCTCGTCGCGCCCCTGCTCGTGGCCGTGCTGCTCTCGGGCGCCCTGCCCGTGGGCATCTCGACCCTGCCCGCTGAGCGCGAGAATGGCACGCTGGAGAGCCTTCTGGTCAGCAGCCTCGACCGGCGCACCCTGGTCTGGGGCAAGGCCCTCATCGTGCTCGGCGCCTGCGGGGCGGTGGGCGCGGTCGGCCTCTCGGCGCTGGTGGTCACCGTCGCGCTGAGCCCGCTGCAGCTCGGCCCGATGGCCATCCCCGACCTCTCGGTGCCGCCCTCTCGGCTGGCCCTGGTCGCGCTGCTGGCCACACCCCTGCTCTTGCAGGTCTCGGCGGGCATCCTCGCGTTGAGCGCCCGGGCCCGGGACGCCCGCCAAGCGCGCGTGCTGGCCGTGCCGCTGCTGCTGGTGGCCGGCGGCCTCGCCAGCCTGCCGGTGGTGCCCGGCGCGACCGAGATCCCCGCGCTGACGTTGATCCCCGTGGGTGGCCCCGCCTTGGCCATCGCGGGCGCCCTGCAGGGTGAGCTCGGCGCCGGGGCCGCGGCCGGCGCGCTGGTCGGCGGGCTCGCCTGGGCGGCCCTGGCCCTGAGCCTGACCGAGCGGCTGCTCCAGAGCACCGCGCTGCTGCCCCAAGCCGCCGAGGACCGCAGCGCTGGGCGCACCGGGCGCGAGGCCCTGGCCACCGCGGGCGTGGCTTTTGTCAGCTTCTGGTTCCTCGGCCAGCTGCTGCAGGCGCGCGATCTGGTGAGCGGGCTGCTGCTCTCGCAAGCGCTGACCATCGCGCTGCCCGGCGTTCTCGGCGTCATCGCCGCCGGGCGCCCCGCGCGTGAGGCCCTGCGGCTGCGCGCCCCGACCGCCCGGGATCTGGCGCTGGGGCTGCTCGCCGGCGCGCTCTGCCCCCTGGTCGGCCAGCTGGTCGCCGACCTGCAGGCGCCGCTGCTGCCCACGCCGACCCGCGCGCTCGAGGAGCTGGGCGCCCTGCTCACCCTCGACCTTCCGCTGCCGCTGGTGATCGCGCTGTTGGCGCTGCTGCCCGCGATCTGCGAGGAGCTGCTCTTCCGCGGCGCCCTGCTCGGCTTGTTGGAGCGCAGCCTTCCGCCCGCCGGCCGGGTCGCGCTGGTCGCCGCCCTCTTTGGCCTGCTGCACCTCAGCTACTTTCGGATCGCACCGACCGCGGCCTTGGGCCTGCTCTTTGGGGCGGCGGCCCTCCGCAGCGGCTCGTTGTTTGTGCCCGTGCTGATGCACCTGCTCAACAACGGCCTGCTGGTCGGCGCGGTGGGCCTCGGCCTCATCGGCGCCGAGGACGAGGCGCCGCTCTGGGCGGGCCTCGGCGCGGTCGTGGTGGCGACCACCGCCGTGGCGGCGATGCGGGGGGGCAGCCGACCGGCTTGAGGGGCCCGCGATCTGCTGGGGCGGCGCCTCGCGCGCGCCAGGCCGACCAGAGGGCCGCCGCAGGCGGGCCGCGCAGCGGCCGAGGCCGACCGGCCGAGCCCGGCGGGCGGCCGCCGTCGGCCGAAGGCCGGCGGGGCGCCCTCTCTCGGGCTCAGCGGCGGGCGAGGCCGAGCGCCCGGGCGAGGCGAGAGGAGACGGCGGCGTCGCGCGGCGGGCCCAACGCGGCGGAGAGGCGGGCCATGCCCTCGGCGGCGCGGCTGCCCCGGGTGCGGCGGCCCCACCAGCTCTCGAACTCGACGCGGGCGGTCTCGGCGACGGTGTAGTAGCCGCGGTCGGCGGCGAAGCGCTCGGGCCCGAGGAAGACCAGCGGGCCGGTGACCGCGCCCACGCCGCCCGCCTGCGCGCAGCGGGCCATCTCTTCGCCGTAGCGCCGGCCGCCGCAGCGGTGCTCAAAACGGGTGGCGCCGCCGGTGGGATCACCGAGCTGGCCCTGGCCTTCGAGCCAATAGGCGAGCACGGCGCGGTCGACCGCCGCGACCAGCAGCGGCTCGGGCCAGGCGGCGCCGGGGTGCAGCGCGAGATCGGAGCGCAGGCCCAGGTACTCAGACGGCCGGGCGCAGCTCGCGAAGCTGCCGGCGGGCCCGCAGCCCGGGTAGGGCCGCAGATCGGCCTGCCCATCGGGGTTGTAGACCGCCGGGTCGAGGCGGTTGCGCACCGAGCGCAGCACCCCGGTCGCCTCGACCAGCCCCCAGCGGTTGCTGAGCAGGCGGTCGGCCCCCACCTCGGCGAGGATCAGCCGCACGGCGATGCTCAGCTCACTCTCGCCGCCCATGGCCTCGGGCGCCAGGGCCCGGGTCACCTCGTGCAGGTCGTAGCCGAGAACGGCGGCCTGGACGGGCAGGCCGGCGGCCCGCGCCTCGAGCGGTACCTCGCGGTGGTGTGAGCAAGCCTCGAGGTCAGGGCAGCGCGGGCTGAGCTGGACGGTGAAGCGCGGCGCAGCCCAGAGCGCCTCTTCTTCGGGGGTGGGTGTAGGCAGCGGCTCGAGGGCCACACCCTCGGACGGGCCCCGAAGCGCGCCGTCGAGCCCGCTGTCTTCGCGCACCAGCCGGTCGCCCGCGCGCACGCGCAGGCGCGCCCACGCCTCAGCGGTCAGCGCGCTGAGGGTGAGGAGGACGGCGAGGCCGAGGGCGAGGCGGAGGAGGATCGGGCGGAGCCGGCCCACGCGCCGCGTCGCCCCGGTGGAGGGGGTGGTGCGCATCGCGTGGAACAGTATCCGGAGGCCCCCTCAACGGCAGCACAGGTCTGCGGTTGACGTGAAAAGAACAGCCGCGGGAGTGGAGCGCTGCGGGCCCCTCTCGACGAGGCGGGCGTGGAACCGCGCCAGTCATTGCGGGGAACACCAGCAGCAGCGGATCGGGCCGCGGGGGTGGGCGGCGCACCCGACCCCTGATCGGCTTCAGCGGCGGCGGCGCGGGGTCGGCTGGCCGAGCAGCGTGGCCCGTTGGCGGGCCCGCCCCCGCAGAAAGTGCAGGCTGCGCAGCGGCTCGAGCTCGTCGTGCAGGGCTTGGGCGGCGGCCGGGCCCCCCTCGTGCAACAGCAGGCGGGCCGCCCGGCGGGCGCGGCTGATCGCCGGCGGCTCGTCGGGCTGGGGCGGGAGCAGGCCGACCAGGCGGGCGCCGAGCTGCGGGCGCCCCGCGGACAGGGCCGCGACCACAGCCTCAAGCAGGTCATCTTCGGCGAGATCAGCGTCGCGCCAAGCGGCGACGAACTGGTCCTCGGCGGCCGGATCCCGGGCGGGCAAGGCGGAGGGGGGCGGGCTCGGCACGGGCGCTCCTCGCGGCGCCGCGCGGGGCGCCCGGCCACCGGATATGACCGCGGGTGGAGGTCGAATGTCGGACGACGATGATGATGACTACGGCGGCGACGCCGACCAGCGCGGGGCCGGCGACGCCCACCTGCTCGAGATCACCGAGGACAACTTTGAGGACCTCGCGGTCGCCTCGCCGGTCCCGATCATCCTCGACTTCTGGGCGGCTTGGTGTGAGCCCTGCAAGGCGCTGGGGCCCATCCTCTCTGATCTGGCCCTGACCTACGCGGGCCGGGTCGCGGTTGGCAAGATCGACGTGGACAGCCAGGGCGCCCTCGCCGCGGCCTTCGGCGTGCGGGGCATCCCCACCATGGTGGTCTTGCGCGACGGCGAGGCCGTGATCGAGGAGCGGGGCTTCCGCGGCCGGGCCCGCGTCGAGGCGCTGTTCGCGGAGCTCGCCGGAGCGTGACCGCCGCGGCGGCCCTGGGCTTGGCCTTCGCGCTCAGCGGCCCTGCGGCCCGCGCAGCCCCGGCGGCGGGTGGAGATGGGGCGCTCCCCGCGGCGACCAGCGGCGAGGCGGGCCCTGCGGCCGCCGCTCCCCCCGCGTCAGAGGGGCTCGATGGGTCTGTGTCCCCCGCGGTCCCCTCCCCTGCCCGCTGCGCTGACGGGCCGCTGAGCCGCGAGAGCGGCCTCGTGGTCAACCGCGCAGGCACGCTCTGCGCCGGCGAGCAGCTGCTGGTCAGCACCGACGGCCTGCTGGTCGGGGGCGCCGCCGCGCTGTCGGAGAAGGCCCAGATCGGCGTGACTGGGCTCATCCCCATCAATGAGGAGTGGCCGGCGCTGGTGCTCGCCACCGGCGAGCTCGGCGTGCTGGAGCGCCCGCGCCTGCGGGCCAGCGCGCGGGCGACGATCGGCTACGCGCGCCTCGCCTCGCGGGACCGGAGCGCCGGGCTGATCGGCGGCGGCCTCGGCCTGAGCTGGCGACCCGAGGAGCGCGGCGGCGCGATGCGCGAGGCCCTGGCCCAGCGCGCGGGCCTGCACGCCGGGGTCAGCGCGTGGACCGGCGCGGGGCAGCCGCTGGGCACGGTGGTCGACCTGAGCCGCGGCGGCGCCCTGGTCGGCGAGGCCGGGCTGGACCTGCTGCTCGGCCGCAGCCTGGTGTGGACCACCGAGATCATCGTGCCGACCATCGTCTTCGACGGGCGCGCCAGCGCAGGTGAGCTGGCCGCGGTGGCCTATGGGCTGCGGGGCATGAGCGAGCGCCTGCGCGTCGACGTCGGCTTCGTCAAGGGCACGGGCGCGGCGGGCCAGCTCGACGCGCTGCGCCTGGGCTTCCCCCTCATCCGGATCAGCGGCCTGGTGCGCGTCTCGGACGAGGCCGCGGCGCGCAAGGCAGCGCCGGCCGGCGCCCAGGCGACCGCCGACGGGCCCGGCGCCGCGCGCTGAGCCCGCCCCATACGGGAGTCGCCGTATGGGGTCTTCCAGGCCTGTTTCACCTGCCCAACGCGGAAGGAGGGGGGCGATAGTCCGCACCAAGTTCAGGCGCGCGGCGCGGCGACGGGAGCGGCGCCGCGTGTCGCGGACACTTTGGGGGGCGCGATGTCCGACAGCAGTGGTGGGGCGCCGCGCGGGCGGGTGCTCGTGGTCGAGCACGACCAGCAGCGCGGGCGCCTGGTGGAGAAGATGCTGCGGCGGCGCGGCCTGCAGCCGCAGCGGGTGGGCAGCGGGGTCGAGGCGCTGCTCGTGCTGCGCGAGCAGGAGGTCGAGCTGGTCATCACCGAGGCCGACCTCAGCGATATGGGCGGCGAGGAGCTGATCACCGCGGTGCGCCGCACCGGTCGGCGCTGCCGCACGGCCCTGCTGGGCGGCGACCCGGCAGGGGCGCAGGGCCTCGCCGACGCCCACTTCCCGCACCCCCTGTCTCTCGTCGCGCTGGGCCACTTCGCCGCGCCGCCCCGACCCGACACCGAGGGCTGAGCGAAGGGCGCTCAAGCCGCGCCGGGCTGGACCAGCGCAGCGGCCAGCGCGCTGACCTCGAGGGCGAGGGCGGTGGGGCTGACCGGCTTGTGCAGCACCCGCTCGACCCCGGCGGTGGCGAGCGCGTCGGCGGGGAGCCGGTCGCCGGTAAGCACCCACACCCGGGGGGCGCTGCCGCGCAGGCGGAGGGCGCGGGCCAGCGCCTCGCCGCTCATGCCCCCGAGGTGCAGATCGGTGATGACCAGGGCGGGGTGTGCGCCGAGCGCGTCGGCGCCGCGCATCGCGGCGAGGGCGCCCTCGGCAGAGCTAACCACGGTGACCGCGTGCCCGGCGGCCTCGAGCGCGAGCTGCAGGGGGAGCACCGCCGAGGGCGTGTCGTCGACCAGCAGCACGCCGAGCTGCGGGGCCCGGACCAGCGGGGCCGCGGCCAAGGCGCTGCGGCCGCGGCGCGCCGCGCGGCAGAGCTCGCCGTCGGACCAGGGGGGCTGCAGGGTGTGGGCGCCGTCGGCGCCCAGCGCGAGCAGGCGGGTGGCCCCCAGCGGCCCCCGCAGCAGGAAGTGGCGCCGGGCCGCCTGGGGGCCGGTGAGGGCCGCGCCCAGCGCACCCAGACGCGCGACGAGATCGACGTGCAGCGGGCCATCACCGACCACGGCGAGGGGCAGGCCGGTGAGCGGTCGGGGGGCCGGCCCGCAAGCCGGGAGGGCCAGCCGCAGCGTGAAGCAGGCGCCGGCGCCCGGCGCGCCCTGGGCGACGAGGTCACCCCCCATCCGCCGGGCGAAGGCCCGCGAGATGCTGAGCCCGAGGCCCGTGCCCCCAAAACGGCGGGCGACCTCGGGCCCCGCCTGGCGGTAGGGCTCGAAGATGCGCTCAGCGACGGCCGGATCGAAGCCGACGCCGGTGTCGATCACCCGCAGCTCGACGAGGCCGGCGGGGTCGGGGGCGTCGACCTCGACCCGCACCAGGCCGCCCGCGGTGAACTTGACCGCGTTGCTGACCAGGTTGAGCAAGATCTGGCGCACCCGCCCGCGATCACCCCGGAGCATCGGCAGCCCACCCGCCGGGGGGCGCCAGCTCAGCGGCGTGCGCTGGGCGGCCGCGCGCGCGGCCAAAACCCCGAACACCTCGTCGATCACCTCGCTGAGGTGGAAGGGCTCGGAGCCGAGCTCGACCGGCTCGTGCGCCGCGCGGCCGTGCTCGAGCACCTGATTGACGACGTGGAGCATCATCGCACCGCTGGTCGCCACGGTCTGCACCGCTTGGCGCTGGGCCTGGGTCTGCGCGACCGGCCCGAGCAGCTCGGCCGCGCCGAGCACGCCCTGCAAGGGGCTGCGCAGCTCATGGCTGAGGGTGCCGATCAGGCCGTCGCGCTGGCTGGCCAGCTCGACCGCGCGCTGACGGGCGGCGTCGAGGTCAGCGGCGAGCGCCTCGGCGGCGGCGCGGCCGAGGTTCGCCTCGAGCTCTGCCTGCAGCAGGCGGTCGATCTGCCGCCTGCGGGCCCGCACCGAGACCACGGCCACCACGTTGCTCATGCCCAAGGCGATGCTCCAGTGGGTCGCCTCGGCCGTGGGCGGCGCCCAGACCATCAGGGTGAGCGCGAAGGCCGCCCAGGCGAGGCCCCACAGGAGGATCACGACCCGCCAGGAGAAGGTCAGCGCCGCCGCCCCGAGCAGCACGAGCATCAGGTTGGTGGACTGCCAGAGCTCACCGGTGCGAATGACGTGATGCGCGCTGTTGACGAGCGCTACGCCCAGGAGCAAGCCCAAGATCGCGTGGGCCTGCGCCAGCAGCTGGGCCGGGCGGCGGGCGATCCACAGGCGGACCGCGCCGGTGATGGTGGCCGAGCTCGCCGCGACCACGCTGAGGGCGACCCGGTGCTCAGGGGCGACCAGCACGAGGTGGGCGAGGGCGAGGACGGCGAGGGCCACGCTCAGCGCCGTCGCCACGGGTGCTGCCTGCTCAAGCGCGATCCGCCGCAGGGCGTCGCTGCGGCGCGCGGCGAAGCCCGCGGGCGGCACAGGCGGGGTCGCCGCGGCATATTGGCCCATCGGCACCAGGGCTGGCCCCCCGTCTGCAGCCACCCCCAGGCCCGCCGCGGGCAGCGGCGCGGGGTGGACCGGCGAAACCGAAGGATCGGACACGGGCGCTCCAGGCACGCTGCCCGACCTCATCGGCCCGGGCGGGCGTCGGTGAAGGCCGAGGGCGGGCGGGCCGGCGCCGCGCGGTGGAGGCTGAGCAGCTGGAGCGCCTCGCCCAGGTCAGCGGCCCGCAGGCCGCGCTCGTCGAGCTGGGCGCGCCGCGGAGGATCGACCGGGCCCCGCCGCCAGGCGGCGTCCTCGCGGGCCGCTGCGGACCACCGCGGGCCCCGCCGGTCGACCTCGAAGTCCACCGCCTCGACCGCGGCCTCGATCTGCGAGAAGCGCGCCATCACCTTGCCATCCCAACGGACCTCCCACCGGTCGCGGCGGCCCGGCCGACCGGTGGCCTCGATGCGCACCTCGACCACCCGGCCCGCGATGGTGAGGTGCAGGCAGAGCCCGAGGCTGCCCAAGGAGCACCAGCCGTTGCCCGAGATGGCCCGCAGCTCGGGATCGACGGCCGAGCGGAGGGGGTCGAAGGCCGCGGCGCGATCTTTGATCTCTTGCAAAGTGATGGCGCCGGCCTCGAGCGCGAAGCCGGGCAGGTCGAAGGGCAAGCGCCGAAGGTAGGCCGCCGCTTCGCGCACGTCTTCGCCGCCCAGGTCGAGGTCACGCGGCAGGCCCCAGAGCACGGGCAAGGTGACCAGCGGCAGGCTGCTCGCGTCGACAAAGTCGAGCACGAGGCAGTCTTGTTTGTCGGGGGCCGGGCGGGTGCCGCGGCCCACGCACTGCACGTAGAGGGCCTGGCTGCGGGTGGGCCGGGCCATGACCACGCAGCTCACACCCGGGTCGTCGAAGCCCTCGGTCAGCACGCCCACGTTGGTGACCGCCTGCAGCTCACCCTGGGCGAAGCGGGCCAGCACCGCCGCACGGTCTGCCGGATCCATCGCGCCGTGAACCAGATCGGCGCGCACGCCGAGCTTGCGCAGGGCCAGCGCCATGTGGCGCGCGTGCTCGACGGTGACGCAGAACACGAGGCTGCGGCGGTCGCGGGCGAGCTCCTGCACCGCGCGGGCGACCAGCGCGTTGCGCTCTTCGATGTCGACGCGCTCGTCGTCCATCTCGAGGTCTTCGCGCGCCCCGGTCGCGCCGCTGAGCCGCGCCCCGGTGTGCAGGCGGAAGCCCCGCAGCGGGACGAGGTAGCCGTCCTCGACCAGCTCGACGAGACCGCGGCTGTATACGACCTCTTGGAAGAGATCGCTGAGCGGCAGACCATCCGCCCGCTGGGGCGTGGCGGTGAAGCCGAGCAGGGTGCCGTCCCAGTCGGGATCGAGGCAGCCGAGGCTGCGCAGCACCCGCTGGTTGTCGGCCGCCGGGGCGTGGTGGCACTCGTCGTAGATGACGAGACCAAAGCGGCGCTCGGCCATCAGGCGCGCGAGCCGCTCTTCATGCAGAGAGCGCACGCTGGCCACGACCACCCGCGCCTCGGCCCCCGCGCGGGCGGCGGCCGCCTCGAGCCCGACCACGTCTGCGCCCCCGGCGGGGCCCCCGAGCGTGCGCCGCAGCTTGTCGACGGCCTGGGTGAGCAGCTCAGAGCGGTGGGCGAGCACGAGCACCGGGCGGCGGGCGAGGGCGGCGAGCCGCGAGAAGATCACGGTCTTGCCCGCACCGGTGGGCAAGCAGACGACCTGCCGGCGCACGCCGCGCTTGCGGGCGGCGATCACCGCGTCGACGGCCTCGATCTGGTAGGGCCGGAGGGGGAAGGCGGTCATGGGGCTTCAGCGCTCCAGCCACCAGGTCACCGCGACCTCGGCGGGGGCCTCGCGGCTCACCCCGAGCTGGTCGGGCGGGCGCACCCCCTCGCCCTCGAGGCGGGCCTCTGCGCCGACATAGTCGAGGATGAGGTACACATCGGTGTCGAGGTCGACGAGGTGGCGTTCACCCTCTTGGGCGTAGGCGCCCGCGAGGTCGTCGGCCCGGTCATCGGTCGAGGCCGAGAGCACCACCACCCGCGGCTGGGCGATCGGCTCGAAGGCCCCGTCCGCCCAGCGGTAGCGCAGGATGAGCGCGGCCTCGCCCTCTTTGAACTCGATGGTGCCCATGTCAATCTGGTCGACAGGCCCGTCGCCGGCGTCAATCTCGAGGGCAGTGATGTCCCAAAAGCCGAGCAGGACGGGGTCGCGGGCGCAGCCAGCGGCGGAGAGCAGGCCCACGAGGCCGGCCGCGCGCAGCACCGGGGGGCAGCGCGGGCTCATCGGTCACCCGCCACGAGGTCCATGCCGACGCGGACCGAGAGCGCGTTGGTCGCGAAGGGGTAGAGCGCCAGCTGCTCGGGGTCGTTGAACAGGACCTGGAGGCTGCCCACCCCGTTGTTGAGCTGCAGCCGCGCCGAGAAGAAGCGCCCCCCGTCGACACCTTGGGTGTAGCGGGGCGGCAACGAGACCACGCCGAGGCGACCAGCGAAGCGCGGGTTGTCAGAGGGCGGGCCTTCTTCGCCCCGGTGCGCGTAGAAGCCGGGGGTGTGCCAGCCGAGGTGCGCGTCGAACAGGCCCTTGTCGGCGCCGGTGCGCACAGAGGCCGCCGCTTCGATCATGTCGGCGATGGCCTTCTGCTCGAAGTGCAGGGTGCGCAGCCGCCCGGCCTCGCCGCCGCCGACCACCTCGAGCCCGGTGGGCAGATCGCGCAGGTAGAGGCTGGTCATGCCGACCGCCGACCCGAGCTTGTCAGCGCCAAAGCGGCGCAAGGAGAGGTCTTGCACCCCCGCGCGCAGGTAGGCGAGGGCCTCGTCGCGGCTGAGGCCGTCTGCCTCGGACCCAAAGGTGGTCGAGATGGTGCCAAACAGCCCGACGGTGCGCTCATCGACCGAGCCGAAAAAGCCCCGTGCGCCGGTGTAGCCGACGCGCGCGCCGACGAAGCGGGTGTTGATGTAGCCGCCGCCGATCCAGTCGACCGCGTAGCTCGCCACGCCATCGCCGCGCTGGAAATTGCCGACCAGCGGGGCAAAGGAGGCCGGGTAGGTGTTGATGATCTGGGCAGGCACCGCCCAGAGCCGGTAGCCCAGCACGCTCTGGGTCACGCTGGCCGAGTAAAAGGCCCCCACGCCGCGCCCGCCGACGCCAAAGACGACGTTGAAGGCGTACAGATCGAGGGGCTGCTCATAGACCCGCTCTTTGCGGGCGAGCCGGGCCTCTTCGTCGAGGAAGGTGAGATCGGTCTCGGCGTCGGCCTTGGTGTCGCCGCACCAGGTCGGGACCCGCGCCGCCCCGAAGGTGTCGTTCATCTCGCCCGAGAGGAAGCCCTGAACGGGCTGCTGCCGCACCGGCAGCTGCCCGGCGAGGCCCGAGCGGTGCGCGACCCGCTCGGCGAAAGCAGCGGCGCTGTAGGTGTTCACGTTGGTCTTGCGCGCCGCTTGCGCGTTCGCGAAGCCGGCGGTGCCGGCGATCGGGTAGTTCTGCTCACAGCCCAGCGGCCGGGCCCGGGCCGCGGGCGCCGCGGTCAATGCGGCGGCGCAGAGCACCACGAGGCCCAGCGACGCAACGCGGTGAAATGCCCGCAGCAACGCCCGGAGCAACCCGCAGCGCAGCGCCGCCAGCGCCCCGGGCATCAAGGCCCCCCCTCGACGAGCAGGCGGCAGACCGGCGAGGCGGTCATGTAGCGGTCGAGGGCGTCGCCACACTCGTCGACCAGCTCGCAGGGCAGGTTGCGAATGGCGAGCGCGCAGTGGGCCAAGTTCTGGGGCGCGACCGCGCCGGCGGTGTCGTCGGCCAACGACTCGGGCGGCACCTCGACGCAGGTGTAGGCGTCGAAAAAGGCCTCGTAGCGGGCGGTCGCCAGGGCGCCGTCGCCCGTGCACTCTTCGGTGCGGCCAGCGATGGCATAGGCGGCCTCTTTGCACCAGGCGTCTTCGTCAAGCGAGCGATTGCAGGCCGACAAAACCCCGCCCAGCGCGAGCAGCGCCGAGGCGCGGGCACGGCACAGCGGGCTCATGGGACCTCGACCGACCAGGCTGCGCCGCCCGTGTCGGGGACCTCGACCCAAGTCAGCAGCGCGCCTTGCAGGTCGCGCACGGTGATGATGGAGCCCTCAGACAGCTGCAGCGTGTAGCCGGCATAGGCCGCGTTGACCTGCTGGAGCATCACCTCGACGCAGTCGGGGCCGACGTAGCCAAGCTGCACCGGCACGACGTTGATGAAGGTGACGTAGGCCACCGAGACCGGCGCGGACGAGGAGCAGGGCAGCTCGCCGCTGGGAACCCCGCTGTCGCCGGCCAGCGGGGCGCCGCTGCGGGTCACCGGCTCGGGGTAGCGGCTGCCGTAGCCGCAGCCCGCCGACAGCCCGCACAGCACGCCGAGCGCGCACAGCAGGCGCTGCACGCTCTGCGCCGCGAGGCGACCGACCCACCGTTGGCGCGCTTGCCGCCCCATCGCACCCCCGCCGACCCGTCGCGACCCGCGCCGTCGCGGCGAGGAACACCGCGGCGCCGCCCGCCACTCACCTGAACAGGTGTACCCCATCCACTCGCCGCGCGCAAGCCCAGGGCGGGCCAGACGCTGCCACACCTGCACCGCCCTGTCCACAAAAAGTGGCCAGCATCGCGGCGGTTTCGCTCAGCGCAGGCCGACGATCGTGTAGGCGTCGCCGCCCTCGCCCGGGTAGCAGGGCCGCCAAGCGTCCGCGTAGCCGCAGGTGGGCAGCCAATCCCGCACCGCCTTCTTCAACGCCCCTGTGCCGTGGCCGTGCAGCAAAAAGGCCACCGGCAGGCCAGTCAGCGCGAGGCGGTCGAGGAAGTCGGCCGCCATGGCGAGGGCCTCGTCGACCCGCACCCCGCGCAGGTCGAGCGTGTTCGCGTCCATGCGAAGGCCCTGCAGCTCTTTGTGATCAACCTGCGGGGCCTTGTGGATGAGCGGCGCAGCGGGCGCGGCCGCGGGGGCCGGCGCCGGCGCGGGGCGGGCCTCGCGCACCGGAGCGGGGATCGGCCGCCCACGGCCGTCAAGGCGCAGCAGCTCCTCACGGGGGAGCTTGAGGCGCAGGCCGCCAACGGTGAGCTCGTAGCGGTCCTTGGGCAAGATGGCCGCCACCTCTCCCACCCGGTCCAGCGTGCGTAGATGCACACGCTCCCCCACCACCAGCGGGGTCGGCTCGGGCTCGGGCGGCGGGGGCGCCGGCGGGGGCGTGCGCAGCTCCTCCTGGATGTCGCGGATCTGCTTGAGGCTGCGGCCGGCGAGGCTGAGATCGGGCCGCTCTTGGAGCGCGGCGATGAGCCCCTTGACCTCTTCTTCGCGGTCTTTGAGGCGCCGGGCGAAGTTCTTGGCGACCTCCTGCTCGAGCTGCTGCTTGCGGTGGGCCACCTCCTTCTCTTTGCGCTCCAGCCGCTTCTCCCGCTGAGCCAAGGCCTCGGCTTGGGCGTCGAGGCGGGCCGCGGCCAAGCGCGCCTCGGCCTGCGCCGCCTCCAACGCCTCGGTGAGATCACCGAGCTGGCGCGTGCCCTCATCGAGCAGCTCGCGCGCGCGGGTCACCACGGGCTCAGGCAAGGCGAGCTGCCGGGCGATCGAGAAGGCGTGGGACTGGCCGATGTGGCCCGGCTCCATCCGGTAGGTCGGGCGGCCATGGGCGTACTGCGCCGCCGCGATGCCAAAGCGTGGATCAGCGGCGGAGAGCGCCTTGACCTCGGCGTAGTGGGTGGTCGCGCAGACCCGACCACCCGCGCCGATCAGCGCCTCGAGCGCGGCCCGGGCGATCGCCGCGCCCTGCGCTGGATCGGTGCCGACGCCGGCTTCATCGAGCAGGATGAGCGAGTGGGGCCCGGCGGCCGCGAGCGCCGCCTTGAGCACCCGCACGTGGCCCGAGAAGGTCGACAGATCGCCCGACACGTCCTGCAGATCGCCGACATCGGCGACCACGCGGTCAAAAAGGTCGACCCGACAGCCCTCGGCGGCGGGCAGGGGCACCCCCGCCCGCACGAGCAAGGCCATGAGGCCCAGCGTCTTCATCGCCACCGTCTTGCCGCCGGTGTTGGGGCCGGTCAAAATCAGACCGGGTTGCCGGCCATCCAGGCGCAGATCATTGGCCACGACGTCGACCCCGCGCAGGACCAGCACGGGGTGGCGGGCTTGGCGCAGGCGCATCACGCCGCCGCGCCTCACCTCGGGGATGACCCCCTCCAGCTCGCGGCCCAGGCCTTGGCGGCAGAGCGCGAGATCGACGGCCAGCGCCTCGTCCAGCGCGTCGGTGATCTGGGGCAGGGCGGCGCCGAGGCGACCGCAGAGCTCGGCGATGATGCGCCGGACCTCACGCTCCACGGCGAAGCGCGCCTCGCGCAGCAGGTTGCTGCGCACGACGACCGCCGCCGGCTCCATGAACACGGTCTCGCCGGTCTGCGAGGTCGCGTGCACGATGCCCAAGGCGCGGGGCGCGCTGACCTTCATCGGCAGGACGAAGCGCCCCTCCCGCTCGGTGATGAAGCGGTCCTGCAGGTGCTGGCCGAAGGCCTCGTCCCGCAGGTACTCCTCGAGCATGTCGCGGATCTGGGCCTCGAGCTGGGCGCAGCGCTGGCGCAGCCGACCGAGCTCAGGGAAGGCCCGGCTGCTCAGCTCGCCGAGCTCGTCGAAGGCGACGCTCAGCAGCTTGATCAGCTCCGCTTCGATGCAAAAGCGCGGGCCCCGCGCGGCCAAGGTCGGCTGGGCCTCACCCAGCTCGCGCAGCCAGCCGCCCAGGCGGTCTAGCGCGAGCACGACGCCGACCAGCTCGCGCAGCTCGGGCAGGTCGAGCAAGCCGCCCCGGTCCAGCCGCGAGAGCAGCGGCGCGCAGTCGACGATGCCGCCCATCGGCGGGCGCTCGAGCAGCGCGGCGAGGGCCTCGAGCTCCTGCACCTCGGCGTAGGCGCGCTGGACCTCGTCAAGCTCGGCCGCGAGGCGAAGGTTCCGCGCCGCCTCTGCGCCGGGGATCGTGTGGGCGTGGCCCGCGAGGCGCTCGAGCAGCACCGGCCAGTCCAAGGCGCGGCGGCTGTGGGCCCAGAGGTCAAAGGCGGGGGCGCCCTGCTCGCCGGGGCTCGGGGCGGGCGCTGCGGTCGGCCGCGGGTCGGCGAGGGGGGCCGAGGCGGCGGTGTCGGGGGACATCCAGATCACCGATGAGGACGAAGGAGCCGCGCGGATGGCCGCGGGCGTCATGCGGACAAGGGGCGCTGCGGCGGCGGCGCGCGCCGACCGGCGGGGCGCCCCGAAGCGGAGGGCGGGCGCCCCGCCGAGGGCCTGCGCGGCCCGATCTGCGCTGTAGAGCCGCGATCCGGCGGCGTCGCGGCGGCGGGCCGATCTGTTCCCGAACGGTCACAGCGCGCGCAGCGCCCGGTGGCCTGCCCCGCGCAAGGGCGGGCCCGGGCCCGGCGCAATTCGCCTGCGCACAACTCACCGTGAACAACCCCGCACAGGCCACTTTGGTGCAGCGTGGCCCTTCGCGGCTTGCGCGCAGCCGGCCCGCGTGGTCCACTTCGTCACCAGTTGTCACGGCGCCGCGACTAGACCCGCGGTCGGCGCCGCCGGCGGGCCTGCGCGGGCGCGCCCGGATACCGACCGCCCGCGCGCACCGGCGCACGAGCATCGACGCCGCGCTCCCGCCCCGCAGAGGACCGCCCCCGATGAACGCCCCGGAGCAGACCGCCCCACCGGAAGACGCCCCCCTCGCGGCCACCTCCCCTGCAGACGCGGCCGAGGCCGCCTCCGCGAGCGCAGGGCCGGCCCCCGACGGCGGCGAGGCCCCCCGTGCCGCCGCCGGCCCGTCAACCGCTGAGGGGGCGGGCGCCGCGTGGACCTCGCTGCTCGCGCAGGAGACGCTGCCAGCGGCCATGGTCGACCTCGACGCCCTCGACCACAACGCGGCCACCCTCGCTGGCGTGCTCGGCGACCGCCGCCTGTCCATCCGCCTCGTGACCAGCGAGCTGCGCAGCACCGGGGTCCTCCGGCACCTGTTCACCACCGGCCCCCGCGCGCTGCAAGGTGTGCACTGCGGCAGCACCGCCGAGGCCAGCCTGCTCGCCGAGCTCGGCTTCGACGACCTGCTCATCGCTGTGCCGCCGGCCCGCCCCCAAGAGGCCGCCCAGGTGGCTGAGCTGGTCGCCGCCGGCCGCCAGGTGCTCGTGGTGGTCGACGATCTCGCCCAAGGCCAGATGCTCGGCGCGGCGGCCCGCGAGCTCGGCGTCGAGATCAACGTCTGCGTCGACGTTGACGCGACTTGGCAGCCCGTGGCTGAGGTCATCCTCGGGGTGCGCCGCAGCGCCCTCGCCGACAGCGAGGCGGCGCGCGCGCTGGCCGGGCGCCTGCGCGACCTCGGCGGCCTGCAGGTCACCGGCGTGATGACGTGGGAGAGCGGGACCGCTGAGCTGCGCGCCGGCGCGCACTGGTGGGCGGTCGGCCCGGTGCGCCCGCTGCTTCGCCGGCGCAGCGCCGCGGCGGCGGCGGATCGGCGCGGCGCTGTCGTGGCCGCGCTTCGCGAAGATGGCCACCCCATCGCTGTGGTCAACGGCGGCAGCACCGCGAGCCTCGACATGGCCGTCTCTGACCCGGTGCTCACCGAGGTCAGCCTCGGCGGCGGCTTCCTCGCCCCCCTGCGCTGCGACGGCATGGGCATCGACCTGCGCCCCGCCTTCCACTTCGCCTTGCCAGTGGTGCGCCGGCCCGATCCCGAGCAGGTGGCCTGCGCGAGCGGCGGCTGGGTGGGCGTCGCCAACGGCAAGGCCGTCGAGCCCCAGGTCGTCTGGCCCGCCCGTCTGCGGCCGGTGCCCGGCTCGGGCTGGGGCGAGGCCTACAGCTTGTTGCAGGCGACCGACGGCGAAGCGGGCCTGCAGATCGGTGATCCCGTCGTCTGTCGCCCGGGCCAGGTCGCGCCAGTGATGGAGCGCTTCACCGAGGTCCTGCTCCACCGCGGCGATCAGCTCGTCGAGCGGGCGCCGACCTACCGGGGCCTCGGCTTGCACGGCTGAGCGGGCGCAGAGCCCGGCCTTCGGCATCGGCCCTGACCCACGAATAGCGTCCAGCGCAGCATTCTCAACGCAGCCGGCACCGCAGCCTCGCCGCTGGCCCCCCGCCGCTGGGCGCCGACGCCCTCGCTCCGGGGTCGCTCCGCCCTGGGCAGCGCGGCCGGGGGGCCTCCGAAGGGCGACGCGGCCCCGCCGGCCCCCGCTCCCTCTGGCTCCGGCCCGCAGCCGCGCGCGAGGGCTCCGGCCTTCGGCGCACCAGGGCTGCGACCCCAGGGGACCACCCGCCCGCCGCGCGGCCGCGCCCGCCGACAGGCTCGCTCCGGCGCCCGGCGCCGACCCCGCCAGCCCGCGCGCGCCACGCTCCCCCGCGGTCCACCGGAGGTCCAGCGCGCCCCTCGCCCGCCCTGGTGCGCCTGATCGTGCGGCGCCCCGCGGCCCTCGCTGCGGCCGTGCGGCCGCGCCGGGCCGAGCCGCGCGCCTGTGTCGGCGGTGGTCGACAGCGCGATGCCCGCCCAGAAGGTCACCCTCGCGCAGGCAGGGGTCCGGCTGCGGGGCGGCGCGCGCCCCGTGGGCCCCCACCCTCACCGGAGATCGGCCCCAGGGCCGGCTCGGCCGCCCGGCGGTCAGGGTCCGGGGTGGATCGGGGGGCGGGCCCCGCGCCGCGGGCGCGCCGACGCCCGCGCGGGACGGGCGGGGATCCACCACCCACACCGCCCAGATAAACACTCTCGACTTCATGCACCTGGAAGCACTTCTCGTGAAAGGCAGAGAAATTTTCGCCGATGGCCGCTCTGGCCATTGACCGAGGCTGTGGCAAAGATCGGGGGCCCGCGACCGGGGAGTCACCGCCTCCTTCGACCTGTGTGGGGCAGGTCCAGGGGCCGGCGCGACGGACACGGCGCGGCTGAACGCCCACCCGACAGGCCAGGAGCACCCGATGAGCACCAACACCCCCGCCGCACCCGCGGCGCCCGTCAACCTCGGCGGTCAGAACAACCGAAGCAAAGAGATCGGCCGCCGCCGCGCCCACGAAGAGAAGCTGGCCGACATCACGGTCGCCTTCGAGGACGCCATCGACCTCCTCCGCGCCCTCGACCCGCTCTCCTCTGCGCGCATCCGCCGCGGCAGCCGCCCGAACCCGCCGATCAGTCCGGCGCCGAGCATCGACCAGCGCCTGTGGGCCTCCGCCGACGGCGACGCGACCGACTGGGTGTTCCGCGGCCAGGCCAAGGCCAGCTGGGACCTGACCCCCGCTGCCCACCGCGCCGACGCGGCGGTGCTCAAGGCGGCCGGCGAGGCCCCGACCCAGGCCAGCCTGCGCGCGGCCGAGTGGGCCTCGCTCAGCGGCGTGCTGCAGGCCGCCGAGGGCTTCTCGCCCGCCCACAACGCCCTGGCGCTGCTCAACCGCGCCTCGGCCAAGGCCGCCGAGCCCGCCAAGGGCAAGAAGAAGGGCGAAGACGGCGGCTGGTCGCCGGCCAGCGCGGCCTTCCCTGACCCCGAGCTGCGCGACCTGCTGGTCAACGCCGCGCACAACGGCGTTCCCACCCGCGCCCTGACCTGGACCAGCTCGGCCCTCGTCGCCGCGTGGTTCGCCGCCGCCGAGTCCGTCCGCACCAACCAGGGCAAGCTCCCCGAGGATCTGTCGATCTGGGCCGTGCGCCGCAAGCGCAACGGCGGCCCCGGTCTGTTCGAGGCCGCCGGCCTGGAAGAGGCTCTGGCCCCCCGGGCGGGCGGCGCCGGCTTCGCGCCGGGCCTGCGCGCCTCCTACGCGACCATCCCGGCCGGCGCGGGCGCCGACCTGATCGCCGCGGCTGAGCTCGATCAGTCCAGCGCGCTGCTCAAGGCGGCCCGGGCTGGCGGCCACCCCTGGTGGTCGGCCCGCCGGTTCACCCTCCCCGCCAAGGCCGCCGGCTCCCTCCTCGACCTGCTGGGCGAGCTGGGCGTCAACGCCGCGACCGTCCTGCCGGGCTGGCAGGGCGTGGCCGCGAGCGTCGCGCTGGCCTCGCGCTGAGCTTGGTCGGCCGGCCCCCACGGGCCGCGCCGCCGACCACCTGGGTCGACCGCTCCACGCGGCCGGCCCAGCGTCTTTTTGGGCCGTGCATCCCCTCGGTCCGCCCCCCTTGGGCGCCTGCGGCCCCCCGCCGCGCTCGCCGGGGCCCCGGTCGCCGCTCCGCCTGCGGCGGGATCGGCGACCGCCCGGCTCGGTCGCTGCGCGACCGGCGGCTGCGCCGCCGCGCCGCGGTCGGCCGGGCGCGATCTCGTCCACACCGACGTGCAGGACGCTGTTCCGCGCGAGCTGTAGCTCAGCGCAGCCCGCCCTGCGGCAGCGCGCGCAGCTCGTCGACCCCGAGCACCTCCAGCCGCCCAGAGCGGCCCGCGGCCTGCAGCTCAGCCCCGAGCCGCCGCGCTTCCTCCACCTCCTCATCGGACTGGGCGATCAAGCCCAAGATCTGCGCCGTGATGCCCCGCCAGGGCAGGGCCCGGGCCTCCTCCTGCAGCAGGCCGCGCTCGCCGGCCGCCGCGGCCGCCCCGCAGCGCAGGGCCAGCGCCCGGCTCAGCGCCCGGGCCGCGCCCGCGTCGGCCCGCCCGCTGGACTCCGCCGCCGCCTGGGCCAGCGCGCAGGCCCGATCAGAGCGCCCGGCCCGCCAGGCCACCGCCGCCTCATTGAGCTGCAGCAGGCCCTGCAGGGCGGGGGCGCCGAGCTCGGCCACCGCGGCGAGCAGCTCCTCATCGGGGGCCTGCGCGACCCCCGCCCGGTAGGCCCGCTCCCGCAGCCGCCACTCGGCGCGGGCCTCGACCATCGGCAGCCGGCAGGCCCGGGCCACCGCGGCCGCCGCCCGGGCGTCGGCTTCGGCCTCGTCGAGCGCGCCCGCGGCCAGCCAGGCCGAGGCGGCCCCGAGCAGCGCGGCGGCGCGGCTGTCGGCCCGGCTCCGCCCCTCGGCCGAGGCCCGGTGCAAGGCGGCGGCCTCGAGGTGCCGCTCTTCGGCGTAGTGCAGCTGGGCGCGCCAGCCGAGCACGCGCCCGACCGTGTCGGGGCCCGGCGGCCCCTGGCGCTCCGCCTCGGCCCGGGCGACCGCGTCGGCGAGGGCCTCGGGGCTGATCGCGCTCGCCGCCATCACGCCCAGGCCGACCCGCCAGTCCTCCAGATCGGCGTCTGGCAGGGGATCGAGGCTGAAGCTCTCTGCGAAGGCCTCGGCCGCGCTGCCCGCCCAGAGCAGGCCAAAACCCCGGAGCAAGGCAGCCACCGCCGGGTCCGCGAGGCGCCCCCCGCCCGCCGCGCGGGCGGCCCGGTCCAGCGCGCCCGGGCGCCCGGTGGCCAGGGCGTGCCCGGCGAGGCGCAGCAGCAGGGCCCGGCCGAGCCCGCCGCCGCGCTCTTCGGCGACCGGCAGCACCTCCTCGAGCACCGCGAGCGCGAGGCCCAGGCGGCCGTCGCGCCCCCGCGCCGCAGCCAACGCGAGCGCCTCCTCCAAGATCGCCTCAGGGGCGCCGCTCCGGAGCAGCACGCCCAGGCGCTCCGGGCTCCCCTGCGGCAATGCGCCGGCCAGCGCCCCGAGCGCGTGGGGCGGCAGGGGCTGCCCGACCGGCGGCCGCAGCGCGCGCACCGCGGTGGGCGGCCCGGCGCCGGTGGGCAGGGCCTCCACCGCGCCAAGCGCGGCCAGCTCTGCGAGAGCGACGTCCATTACATCATCTTCGCAGCCCAACAGCGCCAAGAGGCCCGGGCGATCCACCGGGGCGCCGGCCGACCAGAGCCAAGCGAGCGCCTGCGCCGCGACCGGGTGGGCGGGCAACGCCGGGGGGCCCGCGGGGGCCCGCGGGCGCAGCGCTTCGGCGGCGAGGTGATCCAGCCCGGCCCGGCTCACCCGCAGGCGCGCCCCGTCGACCCGGGCGAGGCCCTGGGCGACCCAGGCGCCGAGCTCGGCCAAGATCCGCTCCGGCGCCCCGCCAGCCCGCGCCCAGAGCGCGTCCGCGGCGTCGGTTTGCAGGTGGAAGACGCGGTCGGGCCCCCAAAATAAGGCCCGCAGATCAGCCGGCCCCTCCACCGGCCCCGCCGGGCAGGGCAGCGCGGGCCCGGGCCCCGCGGCGGCGCCGATCCGGCCCAGCGCGCCGCGGGCCGAGGCCGGGCGCGCGTCGGGATCGACGTGCAGGAGGTCGTCGATGAGGGCGCGCCAGCCCGGCGGCAGGGCGGGCAGCGCGTCGAGGGCCGACCACCGCGCCCCGGGCAGCGCGGGCGGGGCCTGGCCGGTGAGCGCGTGCACGATGAGCAGACCGACGGCGAAGAGGTCGGCCGCGGGCCCGGGCGCGCGGCCCGCCCAGACCTCGGGCGCGGCCCAGCCGGGGCTGCCCGCCCCCTCCCCCGGCGCGCCCTCGGCGGCGGCGAGGCCGAGGTCGAGCAGGCGCAGGCCGCCGCCCTCCTCGAGGATGACGTGCTCAGGCTTCAGATCGAGGTGCAGCAGGCCTTGACCGTGCAAGGCGTCCAAGGCGAGCAGCAGGCCGCGCAGGGGCGCCTCGACGGTGGCGGGCGGCAGGGGCGCGGCGCCGCCCGGCCAAGGCTGCCCCTCGATCCGCTCGAGGACCACCCACCAGCCGGTCGGGCCGCGCACCGCGTCGAGCACGCGGGGCAGGCAGGGCAGCGCGAGGCCCCGCAGCAGGGCCAGCTCGCGGGCCACCCGCGCTTGGCCGGTGGCCCGGGGCTGCTTGAGCGCGCCGCGCGCCCCGGTTTGGCGGTGGCGCACGGCGAGCACCCGCGCGTTCGCGCCCTCGCCGAGTGACCCGAGCACCTCCCAGTCCGGCAGCTCCACCGCGCCCCCGCGCCCACGCGCGCCCTCCGTCTAAGGTGGCCACCGATACCGGACCGCCGGGGCGCCCACGGCCTCCCTTCGTCGCCGGCTCCCTCAGCTCAGGGCAGGCCCGCGCCGAGGCGCACAGCACCGGCCGCAGTGACCAAAGCGCCGCCCAACACGGCGATCCAGCCAACCGCCGCGGCGACGCGCGCCGCCCACGCGGGCGCAGGCGCGGGGCGGGTCGCGGGCGGGAGCAGCCCCGCCGCCGCGGCGCGCAGGCCGGCGCCCACCGCAGCGATGACCCGGGGGTCAGCGGCAGCCGAAGGGGGCCGCACCAGGCCGCGGGCGGGGATCCGGGCGCCGTGCAGACCCTCTGGGCCGGCAGGATCAACCAGATCGAGCTCGGCGGCCTCGGCCTGCAGCGGCCGCGCGCGCGGCGGCCGGTGCGGGCTGGTCAGGGGGGCCGCGACCCGGGCGGTGCGGCCGGGCAGCGGCAGGTCGGCGAGGCGCGGGCCCGCCACCGTGGCCGCCACGGCGCCCAGCGCGCGCGCCACGTCGATCGCCGGCGGGCGGCGGCCCGGGGCGGCGCTCCACAGGCGGTCCTGCAGGGCGGCGACCGCCGGGTGCAGGCGCACCAGAGCGTCGCGCCCGCCGAGCTGGTGCAGGGGGCTGCGCCGCGACAAGTCGGCCCCCCCGGGGAGCAGCACCGCCGTGAACAGCTCGCCCAGCGCCCACAGATCGCCCGCCGGCGTGGGCACGCCCACCACCGGCGCGCCCTGGGGGTCGGTCTCGAGATCAAACAGCAGGCCGTCATCTTCGGTGTGGTGCGCCGCCGTCGCGCGGGCGCCGCTCAGGCCCGTGAGCACCACCCGGCCGGCGGGGCAGACCCGCACGTTCTCGGCGCGCAGCCCGCCGTGGCAGAGGCCCATGCGGGCGCCAGCGAGGTCACGCGCGGCGTGGATGGCGGCGAGGCCGCGGGCGACCCCGGCCAGCAGCTCGAGCCCAGCGCGCAGGGGCAGCGGGCCCGAGGCCAACATGTCGAGCAGATCCGCGCCGGGCAGCTCTTCGAGCACCAGCTGCGGGCCATCGGCCCCCTCGATCCGATCAAGCAGGCGCACCACATGCGGGCTCTGCAGGCGGGCCAGGACCGCGCCCTCTTGGCGCAGCGCCCGCTCGGCGCCCGGGGCACCAGCGAGGGTGGGGCAGAGCTGCTTGACCACCACCACGCGGGAGAAGCCCCCGGGGCCGGCCAGCGTGGCGCGCTGCACGAGGTGGCGGGGGCCAAGCGAGAGGCGGTCGAGGTAGTGCAGGGCGACCGCCCGGCGCCGGGGGGCCTGCGCGACCGGGAGGGCGGCCACCACGGTGGCCTCGTCATCGCCCAGCGCGGCGGCGGCGCGGGCGGGGCGGAGCTGGGCGAGCGCGGGGGGGCAGGCCTGAGCGAGAGCGAGCATGCGGACCTCCGCCCCTATGTGGCGGAGGAGGGCGGATCTGGACCGGGCGCTGCGAAAAAAAGCGCGCAGGCGCCCGTTCAGCCCACCGGCGGGAGGCGCGCCGCGACGGTCTTCGGCGCGACAGCCCGGAAGCTCTCGACCAACCACCCACGAAGCAAACCCAGGGGCACCTGCTGGCCTGGGTCGAGGCGCATCGAGACCCAGCCGCTCTTTCCGAGGTTGTAGCCGGCGGGGGCGCAGCCAGGCAGCGCCAGCGCCACCCCCTGCGACAGGGGCAGCTTGAGGGTCATGCCGACCTGGCCGGTCGGCGCGCCGAGGAAAGCGAAGACCTTGCCGCGGACCTTGAGCACCGCCTCACCCCAGGGGTAGTCGATGTTCACCTCGGGCCAGCCCAAGCCCAGGTCGACCAGGGCCGCCACCGCGTCGGCGGCGGCGCACAGCGGCTCGCCCGCGGCCCCCGCCACCTCCCACTCTGCACCCATGCGCGACCCCAACGCGCGCCAAGGGTGGCCACGCTCCACCCCATCCTCCGCCCGCCGCGCTGACCTGTCAAGGTTGCTCCTCGAACTCAGGTTATAGGGGCAGCCCTGACCGGCCGCCACGGCGGCCACCCCCGACGCAGAGGAGCACCCATGCGCAAGACCATCGTCGCCGTCACCATCCTGAGCCTCAGCGGCGTGGCCTCGGCCACCCCCGCCCGCGTCGAGGCGCTGAGCGGCAACCCCGGCTTCGTCGACAACAGCGACCCGCTGCTCTACCCCTCGACCATCGCGCCGGTCGGCGACGCGGTGAACCTCAACTACGGCGTCGCCCAGGTCGACGGCGGGGCCACCTTCGCCGGTGGCAAGATGCTGCACTTCAGCCGCGACGGCCTCGCGCCGAACGCGCCCGGTCCGGGCACCCCGGGCAGCTGGATGGCCGTCTACGGCCAAGGTGACGGCAGCACTGGCTGGCTGACCCGCACCACCTGGGTCGACGACAAGTTCACCGTCGGCGGCGTGTGGGGCAAGGGCGGCTGGGACCGCACCACCTCGAACCTCGCGATCGGCGGCGACATCTCCATGCTCGGCGACGCCGCGGCCGACGAGAAGAAGTGGGCGGTCAACCTGCAGGCCCGCGGCCGCAACCTGCAAGAGAACAAGCTCATGGCCTGGAACGCCGGCCTGCTCTACGACACCGACAGCGAGGCGGTCGGCCTCTCGGGCGGTCTGGCCCTCGGCCCCCGCTGGGTCAACGACAAGGTGCGCGCCGCCATCGCGGTCGGGCCGGCCCTGCAGCTGGTCTCGGTCGATGACAGCCTGCCGCTGACCTTGAACATCCCCGTGGCCAACGTCGCCGCCGAGTACAACATCAAAGAGTGGCTGCTGCTGCGCGGCTCCACCACCGCTGGCTGGACGGTCACCGCCGCCGACTCGGCCGAGTTCACCGACACCGAGACCTGGAGCAGCCAGGTCGGCGGCATGGTCGGCCTCGGCTTTAAGCGCGACACCGCCCAGTTCGACATGGCGGTCAACCCCGGCTGGCTGGTCGGCGGGCCCTTCCTGCTCTCTGGCACGGCGGCCCCGATGTTCGCCACGATCTCGGGCCGCATCACGCTCTGAGCCCTCCCCCGGGGGTCGGCGCTCCCCGCGGGGCGCCGCTCCCGCTCCGGGGGCTGGTCCCTCCCCTCACCTCCCCCGGAGCCCCCGATGTCCTCCCTGCTCCTCCTGCTCAGCCTCGCCGTCCCCTGGGCTGCAGCCGCGCCGGCCCGCCCGCTGACCCCCGCCGAGCGCAGCGCGGCGGGCGCGCCGCTGGGCCGCGACTTCTCCCCCGACGCCGAGCAGAGCTTCCGGGTCACCCTCGCCCCCGTCGGCGAAGTTGACGTGCTGACCGGTGATCAGGCGGGCACCCCCTCTGTGGCGGTGGTGAAAGGTGACCGGGTGCTGCAGCGCCTGCCCATCGACCCGACCCCTGGGCGGGTGAGCTGGGGCGGGATCATGGGCGTCATGTTCGTCGATCTCGACAAAGATGGCGCCGACGACATCCTCGCCATGGCCGACGTCTGCGCGGGCATGGACTGCCAAAAGAACGCCTACGTCAGCGTCCTCGCCCTAATCCAGCGCCAGGGCAGCTTCTTGCCGGCCCGGGCCTGGGCCTCGGCCATCCCCTACGACGTGGTCAAGGCCGGCCTGGGCAGCGTGCGCTCCTACGCCAAGGCCCGCCCCGCCCGCCTCGAGCCCGACGAACAAGGCAAGGGCCCCGCCCGCTGAGGCGGCCGCCCGGCCCGCGCCTCAGGCCGCGAACTGCCGCTCGACCAGCCGCTTGTACAGGCCGTCCTGCCGCAGCAGCTCGTCGTGGGTGCCCGCCTCGACCGCGCGGCCCCCGTCGATGACCACCACGCGGTCGGCCTCGCGCACCGTGCTCAGCCGGTGGGCGATGATCAGCGTGGTGCGGCCTTGCATCAGGCGATCCAGCGCCTCTTGCACCAAGTGCTCGCTCTCCGCGTCGAGCGCCGAGGTGGCCTCGTCGAGCACGAGCACCCGCGGGTCTTTCAGCAGCGCGCGGGCGATGGCGATGCGCTGCTTCTGGCCGCCGGACAGCCGCACCCCACGCTCGCCCACCCGGGTCTCGTAGCCGTCGGGGAAGGCCGACACGAAGTCATGGGCGTTGGCGGCGCGGGCCGCGGCCATCACCTGCTCGGTCGTGGCCTCGGGGCGCCCGTAGCGAATGTTCTCGGTGATCGAGGTGGCGAAGAGGATGGGCTCCTGGCTCACCACGCCGACCTGCTCGCGCAGCCACCCTGCGTCGAGGCCGCGCAGGGGCGCGCCGTCCAGCAGCACCTCCCCTCCCTGGGGGTCGTAGAAGCGCGAGAGCAGCGCCGCCACGGTGCTCTTTCCCCCACCCGAGGGGCCGACCAAGGCCACCTGCTCACCCGGGGCCAGGGCGAGGGCGAGGCCCTGCAGCACCGGCGCGTCGGGGCGGGTCGGATAGGCGAAGTGCACGGCTTCGAGGCGCACCTCACCGCGCACCTCGGCCGGGCGGGCGCCGCCGGTCTGCTGCCCGGGCTCGCGGTCCATCAGCTCAAAAACCCGCGCGCTGGCGCCGATCGCCTTGCTAAAGTCCTCATACAGGCTGGACAGGGCGCCGATTGAGAAGGCCACAGTCAGCGTGTACATGAGAAAACTGGTCAGATCACCGACTGACAGGGTGCCCTCGACGAGCATCGTGCCGCCCATCCACAAGACCGCGGCGATGGCGCTGTAGCCGGCGAAGGTCACGAGGCCGGTGAAGCCGGCGCCCATGGTCGCCCGCTTGCGGGCGAGCGCGAAGCCTTCGTCGACCGCGGCCCGGTAGCGGGCCACCTCGTGCTCCTCGCGGGCGAAGGCGCGCACGGTGCGCAGCCCCGAGAGGGCCTCTTCGGCGACCGCGCTCGAGCGGGCGAGCGCGTCTTGGACCTGGGTGGACAAGGTGCGCAGCAGCCGGCCATAGATGCCCGCACCCGCCGCGACCACGGGGACCACGGCGAGCATCACCAGCGTCAGCTTCCACGAGATCCAGAACAGCACGCCGATCGCGCCAATCGCGCCGAGCAGGTAGCGCAACAGCATCGACACGTTGACCGTGACGGCGTTTTGCAGCACGGTCGTGTCGCTGGCCAAGCGGTTGGTCAGCTCGCCGGTGCGCCGGGCGTCAAAGAAGCCCACCTCTTGCCGCATCAGCGCGGCGAAGAGGTCACCCCGCAGGCGCGCGACCACGCGCTCACCCGCCACGGTGAACAGCCAGGCCCGAACCGCCGAAGCGACGCCCACCACGGCAAAGATGACGATCAAGGCCACCGCGGCCCGGTCGACCGCGCCGCGGGCCACGCCCGCCAACACCTCGTCGACCGTATCGCCGAGCAGCTTGGGAAAGGCCAAATTGGCGGCGGTGCCGATGATCAGCGCGATCGACCCGGGCACGAGCAGGTGCAGCTCTGGGCGCGCGAGCTGCAAGAGCCGCAGGTAGCCGACCTGCGCAGGGGGCCGCCCCTCGTTGATCTCGAGGTGGTCGGCGGGTCGGGCGGGCGGCGGAGAGGCGCTGGGTGCGGTGGACATGGGGCCCCCCTCGCCCCAAGCGCCACGGGGTCAAGGGGGGCGCGCGAGATTTCGCGGCCATGCGGTCGGCGCAGCTGCAGGCCAGGGGCCCGCGCTGCGCTGACGAATTTCGGCGCCGGGGCGCGGGCGGGCACGCTACGAGGCGCCCGCACACCCGCTCCCTCCCACCTTGGAGCCTCCCATGTCCGAGACCGAGCTCGCCAACCCGGCCACCGTCGCCTCTGCTCAGATCGCCGAGCACCTCACCTTCCTCGCCTACGAGGTCAGCCAGAACGGCGAGGCGTGGTTCGCCCAGCACAGCACCCAGCCGAACCTGCGGCTGCGCGCGCTCGGCGGCGGCACCTTGATCGCCAGCTTCTTCGGCCTCAAGGGCGATCCGGCCACGGCCATCCGCTTCGCGAACGAGCTGAACCAGAAGGCGGTGGTGGCGCGCTTCCTCATCGACCCCGACGGTGACTTCGCGATGGAGGGCTGGATCGCCGCCCCCTACGACCGGGCCGCCTTCTCCGCCTGGATGGACACGTGGCAGCGCGACTTTGGCGCGGTGGTCAACCACCCCGACGCCCAGAACCTGCTCCGCTGAGCCCCCGGGCGGTCCCCGCGCGCTCCTGCGCCGGGCGACCGCGCCCACCCCGCCGCGCGGCGTGCCCACCTCCCCGGTGGCCGCTGCGCGGTCCGATTTTTGGGGCCACCGCCGCGCGAAGCAGCGCTGTCCACGCGGTGGACAGGCCGCCCGCGGCGTGGGCAACAAGCGGAGGCACCCAGGTCGAGGATGGCCTGCTGAACGGTAGGTTCACGCGGGCCCCCTCGGGAACGCCCCTTGCGAAGCGGGCGGGCAGAGGTGCCCATGCCCGCCGCCGATCACCCGCTCCCCCACCGTCACGCCGAGGCCTGGCCGCCGCAGCCTGGGGAGATCCGCTTCGCTCCGGCCAAGGCGCTGTGGCTGCACCTGCACCTCTGGCCGGTGGTGATCCTGGGCCCCTCCCGGATCGATCCGGCGGCGATGGCCATCGGCGCAGCGCTCTGCGCCCTCTGCCTCTGCCTGGGCCACAGCGTCGGCCTGCACCGGGCGCTCATCCACCAGAGCCTGCAGCTCGGCCCGCGGACCCAGGGGGTGCTCCTCAGCCTCGCTGCGCTGACCGGGGTGGGGCCGGTCCTGCGGCTGATGGACGTGCATGACCAGCGCGACCACTGGCAAAATCAGCCGGCGTGCCCGGCCTACTATGCCTACCAGCACGGCATCTTCCAAGACCTGTGGTGGAACTTGCACTGCGCGCACCACCCGCCCGGGGGGCAGCCGCAGGCGCCCCTGCGCACCGCTGACCACTACCGTTCCGACGGGCTGCTCCGGGCGCTCGACAAGTGGGGCTGGGCGCTGAACCTCCTGGCCGGCCTCGCCTTGCTCGCCGCCGGGGGCCCAGAGCTGTGGATTTGGGCCCACTGCGGGCGGATCACCGCCTCGATCCTCGGGCATTGGCTGGTCAACTTCGCCGCCCACCGCCACGGCGCGCTCGACTGGACCATTGAGGGCGCGGGCGAAGAGGGCCGGAACAACCTGCTGTTCGGCGCGCTGAGCATGGGCGAGGGCTGGCACAACAACCACCACGCCTTCCCGCACAGCGCGCGCTTCGGCCAGGCCTGGTGGCAGCTCGATCCGGGGTGGTGGGCGGTCTGTGCGCTGCGCGCGACCGGCTGCGCCTGGGGCGTGCGGGAGGACACCGGCGCGCAGCCCCGACCCGGGGGGAGGAGGCGCCTCGCCGCCGCGCGGTGAGCCCGCCGCGGCCGCGGGCTTCGGCGACCCGACCCCTCAGACCCCTGCCGCGGTCAGCGCCCGCAGCATGCCGGTGGGCGACTCGTGGACCGGCTCACACGAGGGCACCTCGGACGTGGCCTCGTCGCCGGCGACCTCGATCTGGGCCCGCTGCAGGCGGTAGATCGCCCGCTGGACCCGTGCCCGAAAGTGCTCACTCTCGTCCATAAACCGCACGCCGACGTGGGGGTGCTCCGCGACGAGCTTGGTCCACACCACCTCGACCCGGGGTGGGAGACCGAGCTCGGGCAATGGCAC
>JAEUKK010000118.1 GCA_016792625.1 Deltaproteobacteria bacterium
AAGCCTGCCCACTGGCCCCCCTTGGCGGGGGATGCAAGGGGCCCCGCTGGCCCCTTGCCCTGGGGGTCCGGGGGCCGGCGGCCCCCGGCATCGACCAACTCGACGGAGTCGGCCCGCGCGACCAAGCTCGTGGTCGCAGACAGCCCCCGCCGCACAGCCAGCGCCGAACCAACAAAACCGGTGCGCGTCGCGCCCGAGCCGCGCGCAGCCCCAACGGAAAAACAAGCCGCCGCAGGCACCGAAAATAACGTCCCACAAGCCCGTGCCGCCGGCACAAAAACCACCCGCTTGCGCAGACCCGCCCCCTGGGGCAAACTCCCCCCGCTGAATGAGGGTTCATTCACCGCGCAGCCGCCGCCGCTTCGCCTGCTGTCCCACACCCACGCCATAGGAGCGCATCATGGCCGACACCAAGGGTTTCTTTGAGGAGTACCTCCCCCACAAGCTCAAGAAGAACCCCGATCTCGCGACGAGCGTGAACGCGGTCTTCCAGTTTGAGATCGAAGGCGCGGGCATCTGGGCGCTCGACCTGACCGGCGAGGGCGTGGTGGCCGAGGGCAAGCACGAGAACCCCGGCTGCGTCATCAAGACCGACAAGGCCACCTGGGAGGGCATCCTCGACAACCCCGGCTCGGCCATCTCGAAGGTCATGACCGGCAAGCTCAAGGTGTCCAACACCATGCTGGCCACCAAGCTCCAGAAGATCTTGGCCTGACCGGCAGCGGGGGGCCTCCTCCGCGCGCGCCGCGGGCCCGGGCGACCGGGCCCGTTTGGCGTTTTGGGGTGCGCGGCGGACGAGCGGGGGGCCGCGCCGTTCGAGCGCGCCGCCCCCGCGCGGGGGGCGCGTGGATGGGCGCGCCGCCTCCACCTGCGCGGGCCGCGCGGAACAGCGCGCCGCCCCCGCGCGCGCGGGCCGAAGGGCGGCGCAGCCGGCCGCCGCAGGCGGCGGAGCGGCCCCGCGGCGGACCTCGGCCGCCGCGGAGCGGGCCGCGACCCCCGCAGGCACGCGGGATCGCGCCCAAAACGACGAGCGGCGCCGCGGGGTGTGCGCGGCGCCGCCAAAGCCGACCGGGCGCGGGGCCCGGGGCGCTCAGTAGCCGGTGCCGAGCAGCAGGTGGGTGCTGCCCGCGGTGTTGGCCGAGCCGCGCGCCTCGCTGATGACGACGTCAGGCACGCCATCGGCGTTCATGTCTTCGCCGCCGGCGGCCGCCGTGCCCAGGTAGGCGCTGGCCGTGCCGCCGTTGAGCCGCACGCCGGGCAGGGTGTCGACCGTGACCGCGCCGAGGCCCATCAGGCCGCCGTAGAGCAGGTAGCCGGCGCCCTCACCGGCGAGGCCGGCGTTCGCCCGCTGCGCGCCCAGCCAGAGCTCGGGCAGGCCGTCGGGGGAGCCGTCGATGTCGCCCGCGACGACCACCGCGGTGCCGAAGAAGTCACCGGCGAGCGCCCCGCGGATGGTCGTGCTGGCCACCGCCTCGGGCGTGCTGTTGGTCGCCGGGAAGTCGGCCCCGGACACGAGGTGCACCGCGCCCTGGTCGCTGCCATCTTTGGCCTCGCCGAGCAGCAGGTCTTCGACGCCGTCGCCGTCGATGTCGCCCGCGCCCAGGTACTGACCGAGGCGGTCGGCCGCCTCGACGCCGCGCAGGTAGGGCAGGTCGCTCAGGAGCACGGCGCCCGTCGCGGCGCCATCGGCGAGGTAGACGCGGCCGACGTCAGCGGTGGCGCCGTTGTCGCGGTTCTGCTCGCCGATGAGCAGCTCGTCGACGCCATCGCCGTCGAGATCGGCCCACAGCACCGCGCTGCCCGCGCAGGCGTTGGCCTCGCTGCCCGTGTAGGTCGCCGTGTCGACCAAGCCCGCGAAGGAGGCCGCGCTGCCGCGCAGCACGAGCACCCGGCCGCCGGTGGTCGAGGCGGTCGAGCCCATGCCGATGACCGCCGAGGCGCACTCGGGCGCGCCGATGGCCAGATCAGCGAAGGCGTCGCCGTTCACGTCACCGTTGGCGGCGAGGCTGCCGCCCATGTACTGGCTGGCCGCGGTGCCCTCGCGCCGCGGAATGCCGGTCAGCGCGGTGATCCCGCCGCCGGCGGTGATCGGGCCGGCGATGAGGTAGACGCCGCCGCGGTCGGCCGGGGCGCTGACCGCCGAGCCGAGGCCCGGCGCGCCCAAGATCAAGTCCACCACGCCATCGCCGGTGAAGTCACCCGCGGCGGTGGCGTAGCCCATGCGGTCGTTGGCGTTGCCGCCCTCGTAGCGGCGCAGGGCCACGTCGGCGAGGTTGGCGGTGGTGTCGGTGGCGGTCGTCCAGCTGTCGCTGCCCACGACGATGCTGACCAGGCCCTTGTAGCGGCTGCCGGTGGCGCCCGTGCTCGGGTACTCGGGGCTGCTCACCACGAGATCGGCGTTGTCGTCGCCGCTCAGATCGCTGGCCAAGGTCAGCGTCGCGCCCGAGATGTCGCTGTCGGCGCCGTTCCAGGTGAGCTGGGCCGCCGGCCGCACCGCGCCCTCGAGCAGCTCGCAGCTGCCGCCGCCCGCGGTCAGGCCGAGGCTGTCGTCGCAGTCGTTGTCGAGGCCATCGTCGCAGACCTCGTCGGCGGCCGGGTTGACCGCCGCGCGGGTGTCGTCGCAGTCGCTGTCGTTGGCCGAGCGGCCCGCCGGCGCCACGCAGAAGCGGGTCGCGGCGCCGCCGCTGAGGCCGTAGGTGTCGCCGTCGGCGTCGACGTAGGTGTCGATGCCCGTGCTGAGGTCGACGGTGAAGTCAGCGTCGTCGGGGCCATTCGCGCAGTTGTTGTCGATGCCGCCGTCGCAGATCTCGGTGGCGCCCGGGTTGATCGCCGCTGCGCCGTCGTTGCAGTCGGTGTTGTTGCTGACCCGGCCCGCCGGCGCCGCGCAGGCCCGGGCGACCGCGCCCGCGCCGTAGCCGTCGGTGTCGGTGTCGGCGTACCAGAAGCCGCGGGTGCTCAGCACCAGCGAAGCGTCGGCGTCGTCGGCGAAGCCGTCGCAGTCGTTGTCGACGCCGCTGTCGCAGACCTCAGAGGCGCCGGGCTTGATCGCCGCCGCCGCGTCATTGCAGTCGTCGTCGTTGCTGACCGTGCCCGCCGGCTGCACGCAGGCGTCGGTGGGCAAGGCGGCGTTGCCGTAGGTGTCGGCGTCGGCGTCGGCGTACCAGCGGTCGCCGGGGGCGTAGGCCACGCTGCTGTCGTCGTCGTCGGTCTGGCCGTCGCAGTCGTCGTCGAGCAGGTTGCAGACCTCGGTGGCCAGCGGGTTGACCGCCGCGCGGGCGTCGTCGCAGTCGCCGGGGGTGGCGATGTAGCCGGCCGGGGCGGCGCAGCTCTGGGCGCTGACCGCGCTGCCGAAGCTGTCGAGGTCGTTGTCTTGGTACCAGGTGGACTGGGTGGTCAGGTCGAGGCTGGCGTCGGCGTCGTCGGCCGCGCCGTCGCAGTCGTCGTCGACCCCGCCGTTGCAGACCTCGGTGGCGCTGGGGTTGACCGCGACGAGGGTGTCGTCGCAGTCGCTGCTGTCGGTCACCGTGCCCGCCGGGGCGGCGCAGGCCTGCAGCGCGGTGCTCGGGTCGCCGAAGCTGTCGAGATCGGCGTCGGCGTAGAAAGCGGTGCGGGTGGTCAGGTCGAGGCTGGCGTCGGCGTCGTCGATGTCGCCGTCGCAGTCGTTGTCGGCGGCGTCGCAGACCTCAGAGGCGGCGGGGTTGACGCCGGCGAGGGTGTCGTCGCAGTCGTCGGGGTTGAGCACCTGGGCCACGCCGTCGGGGGCGGCGCAGGCGCGGGTCAGGGTGAGCGCGTCGCCGAAGGTGTCGCCGTCGGCGTCAGCGAACCAGTCGGTGGCGGTGGCCACGTCGAGGGTATCGTCGAGGTCGTCGACCAGCGCGTCACAGTCGTTGTCGAGCCCGTCGCAGACCTCGGCCGCGCCGGGGTTGACCGCGAGGTCGGCGTCGTCGCAGTCGCCGTCGAGCAGCACGCCGCCCACGATGGGGTCGCAGCTGGCCACCGCGGTGGCCGGATCGCCGTAGCCGTCGAGATCCACGTCGGAGTAGTAGGTGGCGTAGGCGTCGGGGTCGAGGTCGGGGTCGTCGACGTCGAGCAGGGCGTCGCAGTCGTTGTCGATGCCGTCGCAGACCTCGTCGGCCCCGCTGTAGATGCTGCTGTCGATGTCGTCGCAGTCGGTGCCCGCGGCGCCGTCGAGGTCGAGCACCTCGACCGCCCCCTCGCCGTCGCCGTCTTGGTCGAAGTCGTCGGCGCCGTCGCAGTTGCTGTCGATGCCGTCGTACCAGAGGTCATCGGCCTCGGGGTGGATCTGCTCGTTGGCGATGGCGTCAAAACCGTTGATCGCCGCCTGCTCGACACCGGGCGTGTTCTGGCAGTCGCCGAAGCCGACGTGATCACCGCTGCCGTCGACGCCGATGGTGCTCAGGCCGAGGTGGGCCTCGAGCTCGACCCAGCCGTCGCCGTCGAGGTCGAAGTCGTCGTCATTGCCGCAGTTGGCGTCAATTCCGTCGTAAGGAAGGTCTTCGGCGCCGGGGAAGATCGAGGCGCCGGTGAGGTTGCCGCCCTCGATCGCCTCTTTGGACTCGAAGCAGTCGCCATCTTCGACGGTAAAGCCGTCACCGTCGATGTCTTCGCTCTTCCAGTCGGAGCCGCAGCCCGCGGCGCTGAGGGCCAGCAGGGCGAGGTGGACGGGGGAGGGGCCCAGCGAGGAACGGAGGGCGCGGCGGACCAAGGGGGAGATAAGGGGGAGGAGCGGGCTCGACGGCGACATGAATGACTCCTGCGCTGTGCGCGGAGGGGCTGCGCGCGGGGAGGGGACGCGGGCGCGGCCCCAGGCGGGCCTCACTGTAGCGCAGCGCGTTGGTCCCGCTCGGCGGCCGTAGACCGGAGGGGGCCTTGGGCCCTTGACTCCCAGGCCGGGGTGACTACGGCGCCCGCCCCCCGCCGGTCGGGGCGCCGCGCTGCCCGCGGGTCTCTACGGGGCGGGCCAGGCGCCCCCGCTGGGCGGCCGATCTGGAGCCCCGCATGATTGAGGTCGAGCGCCTGACGCGCCGCTACGGCGACTTTGTCGCCATCAACGATGTCAGCTTCCGTGTCGAGAAGGGCGAGGTGCTCGGCTTCCTCGGGCCCAACGGCGCCGGCAAGTCGACCACGATGCGCATCTTGTCGGGCTGCATCGGGGCGACCAGCGGTCGCGCCCTGATCGGCGGAAAAGACGTGCTGGACGACCCTCAGGGGGTCAAGCGGCGCATCGGCTACCTGCCCGAGGTGCCCCCGGTCTATGGCTCGATGGCGGTGGCCGACTACGTGGCCTTCGCCGCGCAGATCAAGGGCGTGAGCGACGTCGCCGGCGCGGTTGACAAAGCCCTGGCCCGGGTCGGCCTCGATGGGGTGCGCGACCGCATCATCGAGAACCTGTCCAAGGGCTACCGCCAGCGGGTGGGCCTCGCCCAAGCCCTCGTGCACGACCCCGAGGTGCTGATCCTCGACGAGCCGACCAGCGGCCTCGACCCGGCCCAGCGCCGCGAGATCCGCGATCTGCTGCGCGAGCTGGCCGGGGGGCACCGCACGGTCATCCTCTCGACCCATGTGCTCAGCGAGATCGAGGCGGTCTGCGAGCGCGTCGTGATCATCAACCAGGGGCGCGTGGTCGCCAGCGACAGCATCGCCCACCTCAGCGCCGCGGCCCAGCAGGTGCGCCTGCACCTCGCCCGGCCCGACGAGGCCCTCGCCGCTGAATTGCGGGCCCTTTCTGGGGTGAGCGCGGTCGAGGTGGGCCCCGAGGGGCGGTGGCGCGTGGCCGCCGGGCCCGAGCACCGCGAGCAGATCGCCGCCGCCGCGGTGCGCTGCGGCCTGCTCGAGCTGACGCCTGAGCAGGGCCTGGAAGAGGCCTACCTGCGCCTGACCCACCGAGGTGCCGCATGAGCGACGAGAACAGCGCCCGAGCCAGTGATCTGCGCGCGGTGGCCGCGATCACCCGCCGCGAGCTCGAGTCCTACTTCGCCACGGCGACCGGCTGGCTGACCCTGCTCGGCTTCTTGGTCATCACCGGCTTCTTCTTCGTGCTGACCATGCACGACTACAGCAATTACGTGCTGCAGGCCTCTTTCTCGCCCTATGGCGGCGAGCAGGCCAGCGTCGACGAGGCGCTGATCCCGGGCATCTTCGGCAACTGGAGCGTGGTGATCTTGCTCGTGGTCCCGGGGATCTCGATGCGGATCTTCTCGGAGGATCTGCGGCAGCGCACCTTCGAGCTGCTGCTCAGCTCGCCGATCAGCAGCGGGGCCATCGTCGCCGGCAAGTTCTTGGGCGCCTTGGCTTTTATGGCCGTGCTGTTCTTGGCCACCGGCTACCAAGCCGCCGTGCTCTTCGCGTTGAGCAGCCCCGACCCGGGCGTGCTCTTCGGCAGCTACGCGGCCATGTTCGCGCTGGCCTCGAGCTGCCTCGGCGTGGGCATGTTGGTGTCGAGCTACACCAGCAACCAGGTCGTGGCCTTCATCCTCAGCTTCTCGGCGCTGCTGCTGCTCTACCTGCTCGGCTGGGTCGGCGAGCTGGCCGGCGGCGGCCCGCTGGAGGCCATCGGCGAGGCGAGCATGCTCTCGCACCTGGATCAGCTCGGGAAGGGCCTGCTGCACACCGAAGACATCGTGTACTTCTTGGGCTTCGTCGGCTTCTGCCTCTTCGCCACCCAGCAGCGGGTCGAGAGCTTCCGCTGGCGTTGAGCGTCGCCCCTGGTCGGCGCGCGCCCCGCCCGCCGGCCCCGCACCTGCCGCGCCCGCGCCCCGCGCGGCGCCCCTTGTCTCTGAGGTCCCGATGACCCGCTACGGATGGCTGCTCAGCGCGCTCGGCGTGATGGCCCTGCTGGCTTTTGCGGTCCACGCCGCCTTCTCGGACGTGCTGCTCGTGGAGTGGGAGGTGGCCGGCGGCGTCGGCGCCGCCCTGCTCTCGCTCGGGCTCTACGTCGACCGGGCCAGCCTCAGCCGCTGGGCGGCCGAGCGCGGGGCCCGCCACAGCGCGGTCAGCGGCGCCCTGCTGCTCACCGCCTTGGGCGCGGTGATCGCGCTCAACGTGCTGGCCCAGCGCTACGACAAGCGGGTCGACCTGACCCGCACCGGGCGCTTCACCCTGTCTGAGCAGACCACCAAGGTCGTGGCGGGCCTGGGCAAAGACATTGAGGTGCACGCCTTTTTCAGCGCGGGCTCGCTCGAAGAGACCAAGTTCAAAGACCTCTTCGCTGGCTACACCGCGGCCAATCCCAAGCTCAAGCTGAGCCTGCACGACCCCTTGATGGAGCCCACCGCCGCCCAGCTCTACAAGGTGACCAGCAGCTACGGCACGGTGGTGCTGGTCGAGGCGGGCGAGGGCCCGCCCGCCGAGCGCCCCCAGCAGCGCCTCGAGTCGGCTTTTGATGAAGAGGCGCTGACCAACGCGCTGATCCGCCTCACCGCGGGCAAAGAGCACATCGTCTGCGTGACCACCGGCCACGAAGAGCTGGACGCCGACGACGAGCACCAGCCCACCGGCCTCGGCATCTCGGTGCTCAAGCTCGAAGGCCAGAACTACACCGTCAAGCCCGTTGTTTTGCTGCGCGAAGGCCGGGTGCCCGCCGACTGCGAGGTGCTGCTCGTGGCCGACCCGCAGGTCGACTGGCTGGCGCCCGAGCGCGAGCTGCTCGCCGCCTTCATCGCCGGCGGCGGCGACGCCATCGTGCTGCTCGACCCCGGCCACGCGCCGGGCCTGGCCGCCGATCTGGGCCGCTACAACCTCGCGGTCGGCGACGACTTCGTGCTCGAGCAGAACCCCAACTACCAGCTCGACGGGGGTGACCTCAGCTACGTGATCCTCGACCGGGCCTCGCTGGATATGCACCCAGCCACCAACCCGATCAAGGGCGGCCTGGTGCTGCGCGTGGCCCGGACGGTGGGCGTGCTCGACCCCGAGCAGCAGGGCCTCGCCGTGCAGGTGCTCGCGCGCACGACCATGCACAGCTTCGCCGAGCGCGACTACGCCGACCCGGCCAAGATGGGGTTCACCGAGGGCCGCGACATGGCGGGCCCGGTTCCGCTGGCGGCGGTCGTCGAGGTGCGCGACCCTGAGGCCATTCCGGTGGGCAGCACCCGGATGGACGGCGCGGCCAGCCCGCGGGCCCCGCAGCTGCCCGCGGCGGCTCCGGTGGAGGGCGCGGCTCCGGTGGAGGGCGCGGCTCCGGTGGAGGGCGCGGCTCCGGCTCCGGTGGAGGGCGCGGCTCCGGTGGAGGGCGCGGCTCCGGTGGAGGGTGCGGCTCCGGTGGAGGGCGCGGTTCCCGCCGATCCGGCGGCCAGCCCGCCCGCACCTCCGCCCGCGCTGGTGCGCGAGGCCGGCGGCAAGCTCGTGGTCATCGGCGACTCGGACTTCGCCACCAATGAGATGGTGGACAACTTCAGCAACAAAGACCTGCTGCCCAACCTGCTCGCCTGGATGGTCGGCGAGGAGGACCAGATCTCCATCCGGCCCGAGGCGGGCGGCGCGGGCAGCTTCACCCTGACCGCGGTCCAGACCCTCCTCCTCGGCTTGTTGGCCCTGCTCGTCGCCCCGGGCTTGGCCCTGCTCGGCGCGCTGCAGACCTGGCGGGCGCGCCGCTCGCGCTGAGCCGGCGCCAGCGGGGCGCCCGGGCCCCGCCGTCGAGGCCCGGTTGGTGGGCCCGAGAGCGGCGTGCAGCAGACCGTCCTCGGGTACCCGCGGAGAGTACGCCGCGGACCGGCGCCGCGCGGGTGGGATGATCGGGAGCCCCCCGCGCTGGAGCTGCCCGTGGCCCGCACCGCCCTGCCTGCCCCCCTGCTCTGCCTCCTCCTGCTCGGCTGCGGCACGAAGTGGGAGGGCCTCGACAACGACGGCGACGGCGTCTCGGCCGCCGACGGCGACTGCTGGGACGCGCTCGAGGGCCCGGTCGCGGGGATCAGCGGCGCCGACATCCGCCCGGGCGCGGACGACGTGGCCTACGATGGGGTCGACGCCGACTGCGCGGGTGATGACGACTTTGACGCCGACGGCGATGGTTTTGTGCCCACCGAGCACCTGGGCCGGCGCACCTTCGGGCTCGAGGGCAGCGGCGGGCTGCCCGGCGGCGACTGCCTCGACATTGACGACGATGCCTTTGTGGCCCGCCTTGAGGCGGGCGAGGTCGAGGGCATCGAGGCCTTCCTCGCCCAAAACGACCTGGAGCAGCCGCTGCCCAGCGCGGTCTTCCCCGGGGCGGCCGAGGCCTTCTATGATGACGTCGACGCCGACTGCGCGGGCCTCGATTCTGACGAGGATGGCGTCAACGACGACTTTGACGGCGATGGTGACGGGTTCGCCACCGCCAGCCTGCCTGACCGGGCGGGGGCGCTCGGCGGCGACTGCGCCGACGGCGCGCCGGGTGAGGCGGCCGACGTCAACCGCGCCGGGCTGCCGCTGGCCGAGATCTTCCCCGGGGCCGACGACCCGCCCTATGACGGCACCGATCAGGACTGCGGCGGCGTCTACAGCGTGGGCAGCGTGCTCGCCGACTGCGACCTCGACGGTGATGGCGCCACCTTCGACGACGCCGAGGACGGCGAGGCCGACGGCTGCCTCGCGCTGGACTGCGATGACACCGACGCCACCGCTGTGCCCGACCCGACGGTGGCCGAGGTCTTCTACGACGGCACCGACAACAACTGCCTGCTGCGCCTCGAAGACGGCCAGCCTGACGTCGATGGCGACGCCGACCGCGACGGATTTTGGAGCGCTGGCTACCCGGCGGCGGTGCCCGCGCCCGACGCGACGGTGGGCCCGCTGCCCGCCGCCTATGACGACTGCTGGGACGATCCCGCCGCGGCGCCCGCCGGCTGGGTGGAGCGGAGCCCCACCGTCTTCGACGCCACCGCCGACTGGACCGCCGGCGGAGAGGCGGCCTGGGCGGCGGGCTTGGCCGCGGCCGCGGTCTTCCCCGGGGCGCTCGACCGGCCCTATGACGGCATCGATCAAGACTGTCTTGGCGAAGACGCCGACGCAGACGGTGTGATCGACGACTTCGACTGGGATGGCGACGGCGCGGCCAGCCTCTACCAAGCCGGGCCCGACGGCTTTGGCGACGACTGCTTGGACTGCGCGGCGGCCTGCGCTGGGGCCAGCGGCGAGCTGGCCGCGCTGTGCGCCTTGGTCTGCGATGATGGCGCGGCGCTCGGCCTGTCGGACGCCGAGAACTTGACCAACCCCGGCCTGCTGCCCGCCGACGCCGTGCAGCCCGGCGCGGTCGAGGCCTACGGGGACGGCACCGACGGCGACTGCAGCCGCAGCTCGGACTTTGACGCCGATCAGGACTTTTACGCAGACGCGGCGGTGATCGGCACCCCCTGGGAGCTCGAGGCCCTGCGGCCGGCCTACTTCGCCGACGGCACCATCCCGATCGCCGGCGGGGACTGCAATGACCGCCAAGCGGCGGTCTCGCCCGCGGCCACCGACACCTGGTACGATGGCATCGACCAGGACTGCGACGGGGCCGATGACTTCGACGCTGACGGCGATGGGCACGTGCGGGTGGCCGACGCCGGCCGGCCGACCACCAGCGGCTCGGGCACGCCCAGCTTCGGGGGCGCGCTGCCCGCCGATGACTGTGATGACGCCGACCCGGCCATCTTCGGGGCGGGCGCCGAGGTCTGGTACGACGGGGTCGACGGCGACTGCGACGGGCGCGACGACTTTGACCGCGACGCCGACGGCTACGCCGACGCGGCCCGGGCCGACGACTACGGCCCCACCCGCTACGCGCCGGGCACGGGCGTCCTGCCGACCACCGACTGCAACGACGGCCTAGCCAGCGTCTCGCCCGGGGCGGCCGACCTCTGGTACGACGGTGTGGACGCGAACTGCAGCGACAACGACGACTACGACGCTGATCTCGACGGCTATGTGCAGAGCGTTCACGCAGGGCTGCGCACCAGCCACGGCGCGGGCACGGCCAATTTCGGGGCGGCCCTGCCCGGCGGCGACTGCGATGACGCGGCGGCGGCCCGCAACCCCGCGGCCAGCGAGGTCTGCGACGGCGTGGACAACGACTGCGACGCGCTGACCGATGACGCCGACACCGGGGCGGGCGGGGTGGTCTACACGGCGGCCCACCGCTGGTACCCCGACCTGGACGGCGATCTCTACGGGCGCACCAGCGGCCTGAGCTCGCGCTGCACCGCGCCGGCCGGCCACGTGGCGACCCCGGGCGACTGCGACGACAGCGCCGCGGCGGTGAACCCGGCGGCCACCGAGGTCTGCGACAGCGGGGTCGACAACGACTGCGACGCGCTGGCCGACGACAGCGACCCGAGCCTGCTGCTGTCGAGCCGGGGCTCTTGGTACGCCGACCTGGACGGCGACACCTACGGCGCGGGCACGGTGAGCCGGGCCTGCGCCGCGCCGGTGGGCCGGGTGGCCAACAACAGCGACTGCGACGACGCGCGCGCCTCGATCAACCCAGCGGCCAGCGAGGTCTGCGACAGCTTCGACAACGACTGCGACGCCCTGACCGACGACGCCGACCCCTCGGTCGACCCGAGCACCCGCATCGATTGGTACCCCGACGCCGACGGCGACGGCTTCGGCCTGTCGAGCAGCGCGCCCGACAGCCGCTGCGCCGCCCCGGCGGGCACCGCCGACAACCTCGACGACTGCGACGACAGCCGCGCGGCGGTCAACCCCGACGCCGACGAGGTCTGCAACGACGGGCTCGACAACGACTGCGACGACAGCCTCGGCACCACCGCGGCGGGTGAGGTCTGCGCCTACAGCGACAACACCGTCAGCGCCGTCGATCAGGTGACTTGGACCTTGTCGGACGATGACGGGCGGGTGGCCGGCCTGGGCTACGGGCTCACGCTGGTGCCGGACCTCAGCGGCGACGGGCTGCCCGAGCTGCTGCTCGGCGCGCCCAGCTTCGACATCGGCACGGGCGCGGGCAATGACGACGGCGGCTACGTCACCCTCGTGCACAGCAACGCCGCCTGGGCCCGCGGCACGAACCTGAGCGGGGCGGCCAGCGCCGGTGATCGGCAGGCCTGGAAGGCGGCGGGCGGTGGTGACCTGCTCGGGAACGCCGTCGCGGCGGGCGACTTCGACGGGGATGGCACGACCGAGCTCTTCTTTGGCGCCCCGGGCACCGACCACAGCGGCGCGAACAACGGCGGCAGCGTGTGGCTGCTCGACGTGATCGGCGCCGAGGGCGATGTGGACACCATCACCGGCGTGGTCGGCGCGACCCAGCGGGCGGGCGGCCTGGCCGGGCTGTTCACCGGCGCCGCACTAGTTGTGGGCGACCAGGATGACGACGGCGACGATGATGTGGTGATCGGCTCGCCCCAGTGCGACGAGGTGCTGAGCGGGGCCTGGGCCGCGGCGGCCCCCGGCGGCGTGTCGGGCGCCGGCCGGGCCCAGCTGCTGCGCGGCGGGGGCGCGCTGAGCACCTTCGCCTCGGCCACCGCCCACACCACCTGGACCGGCGCGGCCAGCGGGGCCTGCGCGGGCGGCGGTCTGCTGCTGATGGATCGCGACGGGGACGGCGTGCTGGAGGTCGTCGTCGCCGAGCCCTACGCGGCGAGCGCCGCCGGGCTGGCCCGCGCGGGGCGGGTGCACGTGCTCGAGCCCACCGGCGGCACGGTGAGCCTGACCAGCCTGCCGGCCATCGAGGGCGACGAGGTGGACGCGGGCCTGGGCCGCGCCCTGGCCGCGGGTGACCTCGACGGGGATGGCCTGCCCGAGCTGCTCATCGGCGAGTGGTCCGACCGCACCAACCACGGCGCGGTGCACGTGCTCACCGGCGTGGCGCTCGAGCCCGTCGCCAGCTCGACCGCCGAGGCCCTGGCCCACACCCGCCTGCTCGGGGCCGCGGCCAGCGCCTACCTGGGCGCCAGCGTGGCCGTGGTCGGCGACATGGACGGCGAGCCCGACGGCCTGAGCGAGCTGCTGATCGGCGCCCACCGCGCCAACCTCGGCAACACCGACGAGGGCGCGGCCTACTTGGTGAGCGGCCCGGTGATGGGCGGCTCGGGCGGCACCTTGACCGTCTCGGCCGCCACCGCCCTGGCCCTGCGCGGCGGCGGCAACAACCGCCGCCTCGGCGACAAGGTGCTCAGCGGCGCCGATCTGAACGGCGACGGCGCGCCCGACCTCGTCATGGCCGAGAGCCAAGGCGGCAGCTCCGACGGCGTGCACCTGCTTTTGGGCTTGGGCTACTGAGCGCCCCGCAGACGCGGCCCTCCACACACCCGCAGCAGCCGAGGCCTTCGCGGCGAACCCCTTCATCGCCCAAAGCCGCAGCGGGCCGCGCCGCCCCCGGGGGGTTTCCAAAGGGGGGCCTTTGCGGGCTGGCGCGCGGCGCTGCCATGCGCCGCGCGAAGCCTGCCCGCTGGCC
>JAEUKK010000123.1 GCA_016792625.1 Deltaproteobacteria bacterium
CAGCCCGCAAAGGCCCCCCTTTGGAAACCCCCCAGTCCGGCGCGTTTTGGGGTAGCTCCGGGCGAGGAGGGGGTTCGCCGCGAAGGCCTCGGCTACCGAGGCTGGGGCGACACGCTTCGCCCGGAGCGCGTCCGAGCCGAATCAGAGTCATCCCTTAAGGGCATCGGCCAGCGTGGGCGCCGCGGCCCAGGCCCCCTGGGTCGCCCGAAACGACGGGCTGCGCTCGAGGGGCGCGCGCTTGAGCTGGGTGGTCAGCGTCGCGTTGTGCGCGTCACCCAAGGGGCAGGCGTCCTTGGGCTTCTCGACGTGGTCGAGGGCACCCTCGCGCAGCGCGCCGTCGAGCCAAGCCTGCGCCGCGGCGGGAGCTTCGCCCGCCCGCACCAAGGCGTCGACCTGATCGCGGTTCAAGTAGAGCCAAGCTTCTACGCTGTAAAAGGGCCGCAGCAACAGCAGCCGCGGCAGGCAGGCCGGGGCGTCGGCCCCGAGCGCCCGCTCGAGCTCAGCGCGCAGCGCGGCAACCTGGTCGTCATGGCTTGGTGCACCGCCCCCGCACCAGGCGCAGTCACCGTCGTGGTGCAGCACCACCCAGTCGCCCTGCCTGAGGCGCCGGCCGAGGTCGCGGAGAAGCTCTCGCCGCAGGTCGGGCGTGCCCCGGGTGGACTTCCACCTGTGGCCGCGCATGGCCTGGGCGACCAACCCCGCGGGGCGGTGCGCAACCAAGCGCCGACTGTCGAGCCCGGGCGCGAGGCGCTGCAGGATGGCCTTGACCAGCGCCTCGATCACCGGAGCGCCCTGCTTGCCGCTGTCTTCGGTGAGGATGGTGATCTGCAGCGCCCTCACCACAGGCCTTCGCTCTGCAGGATGTCGCTGAGGTGCTGAAAATCCGCCTCGTAGCCGGCGTTGATGCGCGCCGCTTCCTCAGCGGTCGGGTTGCGCCAGCGCCAGCGCCGCTTGCCCTCGACCAGGGCCACCTCGCAGCGCACGAAGCGTGAGGCCACCTTTTCGGCCGGGCCGGGGCCGGCCAAGTCAAGGAGCAGGGGGTTCTGGGTGGCGTGAAAGGCCTGCTGGTCGCCGAGCAGCTCGAGCAGGCGTGTGATCCAGGCGGCGTGCAGGCCGTTGGAGAGCTCGTCGGTGAAGACCGGGCGGTCTGGCGTGCAGGCGATGTGCCAAAGCGCGGCGATCATGCGCTTTTGGCCGAAGGAGAGGGCGTCATGGCGCTGCTTCGAGCCGTCGGGCCAGGTCACGTAGAAGGTGAAGGAGGAGTAGGTGCGCGAGCCGTCGGCGTCTTCGCTTTCGAGGACCGGCACGATCTCGACTGCGCCGCCGAGCAGGCTGGCCAGCTCTGTACGCAAAGAGAATGGGGGATCGGAACCGGGCGACTGGATGCCATAGTGTGCAAATGACCGCAACTGCGGTGGAGTTGGCGCGTCTGCACCGACAGTTAGCCTGAAAACTTCGAGTGGTACGCGCACCGGGAAGCTCATTCCCAGGTCGGCGGGGTCTGATTTAAGTAGTGTAATCTTTGGGCTTGCTTGCCCAATTATTGCCTCGAACTTAACGAGCGCTTCGTCGAGCCGGGGCACAGCTGGGCCTATGAAATTGTGGGTTAGTGCTGCGAGAGCGAGGTTCGGACGGTCGGGTACGTTTCCCACTGTGACGGCCAGCAGCTGCATGACGGCACCAAGGATCTGACTAGGTCCGGCGAGTCTTGATTTCTTCGTTTGTGCGGCTTCGGTCGCCGTTTCAGATGTGGCCACGGTGATGACTCCGTCGCTGTCTCCCGAAGCAACCCAGCTGTCAAATTTTGGTGTATCGGTATCGAGGGCGGTCGAAAGGACGAAGGCGCGAATCCGCGCTGAGATTTTCCAGTCTCGTGTGGCGGATGGAGCTGAAACAGAGGGGAAAAGCGGGTAGTCTTGCGAAAGGTGTCGGTGGGTAGACCTCAGGCTCCATGTGGTGACGACGAAAGGAACGCCGTGAAGCTCCGAGGTCATTGACCAATCGAGATCAATGTCAGCTGTGTCGTTTTCGAAGAACCCGAGGTCCAGACTGGCCAGCCGACTCAACAGCTCGACCAGCGTCGTCTTGCCCCCGCCGTTCATGCCCAACAAGAAGACCTGGCCAGGCCCGAACTTGAGCTCACATGGCTCACAGTCACGGTATTTTCGGATGGTCAGCTGGCGCAGGCGGAGCATGGTGGACCTCGGCGGTGCCCTAACCGGCCGCGCCGCGCGCCCGCGCCCGCCTCGCGCGCGCCAGCCCGACCAGAGGGCCCCGGCGCAGCCGGGGGCCGCGCCAGCGGCCGAGGCCGACCGGCCGAGCCCGGCGGGCGGGCGCCGACGGCCGCAGGCCGGCGGGGCGCCTGTGCCGCCATCAGCCGCTCAGCTGCGCAGGCCCTCGAGCGCGGCGATGCGGTCGTCGATGCGCGGGTGCGTGCTGAGCAGGGCCATCAGGCCGCCGCCGCTGCCGTTGATGCCGAAGGCGGCGAGGTCTTTGCTCAGGCTGCTGCCCGAGGGGCCCGACTGCAGGGCGCGCAGCGCGCTGATCATCGCCGGGGCGCCGACCAGGGCCGCGGCGCCCGCGTCGGCGCGGAACTCGCGGCGGCGCGAGTAGGCCATGACGATGACGCTGGCCAGCAGGCCAAAGATGATCTCGGCGGCGAAGGTGGTGATGTAGTAGCCCATGCCGCGGCCGCGCTCGGTTTTGAAGACCAGCTTGTCGACGAGGTAGCCGACGGTGCGCGAAAAGAAGATGACGAAGGTGTTGACCACGCCCTGCAGCAGGGTCATCGTGACCATGTCGCCGTTGGCCACGTGGCTGACCTCGTGGGCGAGCACGGCCTCGACCTCGCGCTTGTCCATCGCGTGGAGCAGGCCGGTCGAGACGGCGACCAGCGCGCTGTTGCGGAAGGCGCCGGTCGCGAACGCGTTGGGCTCGGGCGCCTCGTAGATGGCCACGTCGGGCGCGCCGATGCCCGCGCGGCGGGCCTGCTGGTGCACCGTCTCGACCAGCCAGCGCTCGACGTTGTTGCCCGGCTGGTCGATGACCTGGGCCCCGGTCGACCACAGCGCCATGCGCTTGCTGATGAGCAAGCTGATGATGCTGCCCGTAAAACCGAAGAGGGTCGAGGTGATGAGCAGGCCGACCGGGTTGTAGCCGCTCTGGTAGAGCAGCTGGTCGACGCCGAACAGCCGCCCGAGCACGCCGACCAGCAGCATGACCGCGAAGTTGGTCAGCACAAAGAGCACGATCCGCTTCGAGAAGGTGCCGAACATGGCGGGGCGACCTTGGGGCCCGGGGAGGGGCGGGCGCGGGGCCTCGCCGTCCGGACTGCGGGTCTATCGGCACCGCCGCGGCGCGCGGCAAGCGGGGCGGCTCAGGCCGGCGGCTGCGCCTTGAACCAGGCCACAGTGCGGGCGAAGCCCTCGGCCCCGCTCACCGCGGGCACGTAGCCCAGGTCTTCGCGGGCCCCGCGCAGGTCATACCAGTGGCTGCTGGCCAGCTCTTTGGCGACGAAGGGGGTCATCGGCGGCTCGCCGCTGAGCCCGAAGGTGCCCCAGGCCCACTGCAGCAGGCGCCCGGCGGTGACCGCCGTGCCCACCGAGACCGACCCGGGCACGGGCTGCTCGCCCACCGCGACGAGCAGCTCGTCGATCCAGCGCCAGAGGGTGATCGGCGCGTCGTCGGTGATGAAGTAGGCCCGCCCGGCGCAGGCCGCGCCCGGACCCAGCCGGTCAGCGGCCAAGAGGTGCGCTTGGGCTGCGTTGTCGACATAGGTGATGCCGACCTCGTTGGTGCCGTCGCCCACCCGCCGCAGCCGCCCCTGCCGCCGCCGGCTGATCAGCCGCGGCACGATGTGGGGGTCGCGCGGCCCATAGATGAGGTGCGGACGCAGGGCGACGGTGTGCAGCTCGTCGCTGTTGGCGTCGAGCACCATCTTCTCGGCGATGGCCTTCGACTCGGGGTAAGGCGCCTCAAAGTGGGTCGGGTAGGGGCAGTCGGCCTCGGTCGCGCCCTTCGCGTCGCGCCCATCGAAGGTGGCGCTGGGTGAGCTGGTGTAGACAAAACGCCGCACCCCCGCCCGACGGCAGGCGTCGAGCAGGCGCCGGGCCCCCTCGACGTTGGTGCGCATGAACTCCGCGCGTGGGCCCCAGACCCCGGTCTTGCTCGCCGCGTGGAAAACAACGTCCACGTCGGTCAAAAGCGGGGCGAGATCAATCTCACCAGCGAGGTCGGCCTGCACGGCGGTCGCGCCCAGCGCCTCGAGCTCAGGGTAGCGGCCGCGGGCCAGCACCTTGACCGTGTCGCCGCGGGCCCGCAGCTGCTCGACGATGGCCCGGCCGAGGAAGCCGCCGCCGCCGGTGACCAGCGCGCGGAGGGGGGCCCTCGGTGAAGACGACGTGCTCATGGTTCACCTCGGTGGAGGGGCCAGCGCGCCTGCGCCGGCGGGGCTCAGGTCGAGCCGGCGATCGGCGCCTGCCCCGCCGCCCAGGTGGCGAGGGCCGTGCGGTCGATCTTGGCGTTGTGGCGCGGATCGACCGGGAAGCTCGGGTGCACCCAGAAGCGGGTGATGCGCGCGGCGAGCGGGTCGCGCTGGCCGAGCGCCCGCAGCGCGGCGACCAGCGTCGCTTGGGCCTGGGGGCCGGCGCCGGCGGCCTGGGCCTCGGGCCGCAGCTCGACCACCAGCCCGGGCTGCCCGCCCACCCCGACCAGGGCGGTGCGCAGGGCCGCGGGGTGCTCGTTGAAGATGCCCTCCATCGGCTCGCTGCAGAAGAGCGCGCCGTCGGGCGTCACGACGCGGTGCGACTTGCGGCCGCAGAACCATAGGCGACCTTGGGGGTCGATGTATCCGAGGTCGCCGATGCGGTGGAGGATCGTATCCCCTCGGCGGATCTTGGCCGCCGCGGTGTGCGCGGGCTCATCTTTGTACTCGGGCGTGACCACGGCGGACTCGATGAGCACCTCGCCGATCTGGCCCGGGGGCAGCTCGAGGGCAGAGTCCCAGGTGGGGATCGGCCCGTCGCTGATCTGGATGATGCGCACGGTGCAGCCCGGCGCCGGCCGCCCCACGCAGGTGCCCGCGCCCGCCCGCGTGCGCGCGGCGGTGTCGCTGAGCACCTCTTTGCTGCCGATGCTGCTCACTGGCAGGCTCTCGGTCGCGCCATAAGGCGTGTGCAGCTCGGCCTTTCCGTCGAAGATCTCTTGGAAGGCCTCGTGCATCCACACCGGGATCGGCGCGCCGGCCATCAAGATGCGCCGCAGCGTGGGCAGCTTCAGCCCGGTCTGTCGCCCGTGCTCGGCCAACTTGCGCCAGATGGCCGGCGAGCCGAAGGCCGAGGTGCAGCGGTGCGCCTCGATGGCCTCGACCAGCTTGTTGGGGTCGGTCTTGCCGGGCTTGCTCACGTCCATGTCGGGGAAGACCACGGTGCAGCCCATGGCCATGGTGAACAGCCCAAACATGGGGAAGCAGGCCAGATCGACCTCGCCCGCCTCGATCCCATACATCTGTTGGATATAGCGGGTCTGGGCGTTGAAGATGCCGTGGGTGTAGGTCACCCCTTTGGCCGGCCCTGTGCTGCCGCTGGTGAAGAGGATGGCCGCCTCGTCGCTGGCCGCGCAGACCGCGGTGGGGAAGGGGGCCTCGCCCGGCTCGGCGAGCTGGTGGGCGGGCAGGCCCCAGCCGAGGCCGCGGCCCCGCCCGGTGGTCACCCGCAGGCGCACGCTGCCGAAGGCGCCCGGGAAGAGCCGCGAGAGCAAAACAGCGACAGGCTCGCCGATCAGCGCGGTGGGGCGCATCGAGCCCACGCAGCGCAAAAACCCCCGCAGGCCCATGCCGGGGTCGATGAGCACCGGCAGGGCGCCCACCTTGAACACGGCGAAGACGAGCGGGATGAAGTGCAGGCTGGGCTTGATGAGCAGACTCACCCGGTCGCCCCGCCGCACCCCGCGCGCGACCAGCCCGCGGGCGTAGGCGTCACACTGGGCGTTGAGCTCACGAAAGCGGAGGCTGGCCCAGCGGGCCCGGCCGTCGGGGCCGCGCCCGTCGGGGGCCACCACCGCGGTTTGCTCGGGGCGGAGGGCAGCCTGCTCCTCCATCAGGGCGGCGATGTTGAGGCTCTGGCTCACGGCTGACCCTCTCCCTTCCCGCGCATCCAGACCTCCATCGCCTCGATGACCCGATCCGGCGCGTCCTCCATCACGTAGTGGCCGACGTCGGTCCAGGGGTGGGCCTCGGCGGCGGGGAAGCGCTTCTGCCACTGCTCACGAAAGGCGGGGGTGAAGCAGAAGTCCTGCTCACCCCACAAGATGAGCATGGGCTTGTCTTTGAGCATGCCGAGGCCCGATTCGACGCGGGTCAGCTCCTCCCAGCTGGGGTGGGCGGCGGACATGGGGATGTCTTGCACAAAACGAAGCGTGGCGATCCGGTCGCGCCAGTTGCCATAGGGCAGGAGCAGGCCCTCTTTGGCCACCGGGTCGAGCGGCTTGGCCGGCGCGCGGATGGTCGCGACCCGGGCGAAGCCATTGAAGCCGCGCACGGCCAGCGGCCCGTAGATCGGCAGCTTGCAGGTCTGGATCGAGAAGGGGATGAACTCGCTGCGGAAGGCCGCGGTGTTGGTCACCACAAAACGCCGGAAGCGCTCGCGCAGGCGGGTCGCCGCCCCAAAGCCGATCGCCCCGCCCCAGTCGTGCACCACCAGGGTGATGTCTTTCAGATCAAGGGCCTCGATGAGCAGCCGCAGGTTGTCGACGTGGCCCTCGAGGCGGTAGGGCCAGCCCTGGGGTTTGTCCGACAGGCCACAGCCGATGTGGTCGGGCACGACCACGCGGAAGGGCCCGGCGAAGCGCTGCACGAGGCGGCGCCAATAGAAGCTCCACGTGGGGTTGCCGTGCACGCACAACATGACAGGGGCATCTTTGGGCCCCTCGTCGAGGTAGTGCATCCGGCCGCCGTTCACGTCGAGGGTGTGGCCGGTCCAGGGGTAGGCGGCGCGCAGGGCCGGGCTGGCGTCAGGGCCGAGGCCCTCGGTGCGGGGGTGGCTGCTCACGAGGTCACCAGTCCAGCGCCATCATGGCGCAGTTGAGGCCGCTGCCGATGCCGAGGAGGGCGACGGTGTCCCCGTGGGAGACCCGGCCCTGCTCGACCGCGCGGGAGAGGGTGAGGGGAACGCCGCAGGCGCCCACGTTCCCGATGTCGGGGTAGACCCGCAGGGCGCGGTCGAGGGGCACGCCCAGCGCGCCGCAGACCGCGTCGTGGTTGGCCTTGCCGACCTGGTGCAGGCAATATTCGCGGATCTGCCCGTGGCTGAGGCCCTGGTCGGCGCAGAAGCGGGCCCAGGTGCGGCCGGCCAGCGCCACCCCCTCGGTCAGCAGGGTGGTCGGGTCGGTGGTCATCTGCTCGGCGGTGCCCACGCAGAGCCGGCTGTGCTCGGTGGCCGCCAGGGCGTTCATGCCGCGCAGGCGGTGGCCGCTGGTGCCCAGCTCGTCGCGCACCAGCAGCCAGGCCGCGGCGGCCGAGCCTAGGGTCAGGGTGGCGAGGTTGGCGCGCATCGCGTCCATGTCGGTGCCGGGCTGCATCAGCTTGCGCACCGTGGCCCGGGTGACCTCGCCGCTGCCCTCGCCGGCCACGACCAGCCCGGCCTCGATCTGGCCGAGCTCGATCATGTTGGCCACCACGCTGACCCCGCTCAAAAAGCCGAGGCAGGCGTTGCCCACGTCAAAGTTGAGCGCCGAGGAGGGCAGGCCGAGGTTGCCGTGCACCAGCGCGGCCACGGAGGGCTCAAGGTAATCTTTGCAGACCGAGGTGCTGACCAGCGCGCCGATCCGGCGCGGGTCGAAGCCGGTCTGGGCGAGCACCCGCCGGGCGGCGCGGGTGGCGGCCTCGCTGGGCTTGACGCCGTCTTCCCAGAAGCGGCGGGCGGTGATGCCGGTGAGCAGCTCGAGGAAGCCGGGCCGCAGCCCGAGGCCCGCGTAGGTGCGCGCGAGCATGCGCTCGAGGCTCTCGGTCGTGATCACCGTGGGCGGGACGAGCGCCGCCTGCCCTTCGAGCACCACGCGGGTGTAGCGCAGCGCGGTCATTCCCCCTCCAAGCTGGCGGCGGCGGCGCCCTAACCGGCCCAGCCCGCGGGGCGGCGCGCGCGGGGGCCCCGGGGCGCGGGCCGGGCCGCTGTCACCAAGCTGTCGCAGGGGTGGGCCGCGCGACGCGGCGCAGCCCGGCTCAGAGGCTCTTTTTCGGCGGGGCGCCGGCGCGGTCGGGGGTGGCCGGGGCCGGGTCGGCGCCCTGGGCCCGGGCGGCCTTGAGGCGGGCGAGCTCTTCGGCGGCGCGGCGGCTGCGGGCCTCACGCTCGGCGCGGGCGGCGGCGGCGGCGCCCTCGACCTTGGTCGCCCGGGCCTCGACCTGGCCGTTGCGCTCGGCCAAGCTGCGCTCGGCGCTGCTGAGCAGGTCTTCGGCCTCGCTGCTGACCACGCCCTTGATCGCGCGCCAGGCGCCGGTGACCGCCGCTTCGGCCGCGGCGATCGCCGCCTTGCGCTGCAGCTCGGCCGCCCGGTCCTCGGCGGCGTCGACCGCCCGGCCGGTCAGCTCGTCGAGCTTGTCGCGCAGCTCGTTGATCCCGCTGCCTGTGCCGCCTTTGCGCTCACCCGCCATGCTGCCCCCCAGGGCCGGCGCCGCGGCGGCCGCCCCGCGCAGAGATAACCGCTGGGGGCGCGCCGCTCGGCGCGCTGGAGGCCCCTTGCCCCGCTCAACGCCCGTCCGCCTGCTGTCCTTGTCTTGCGGGTCATCGCTCTGGGCGCTGCTCCTCCTCCTGATCGGCTGCGCCGGCGCGCCGCCCGGCCCCGCGGGCAAGGTCGAGGCCCGGGCGGGCCAGCTCGCCCCCTGCCCGGCCTCGCCCAACTGTGTCTCGAGCCTGGCCCCTGCCGAGGACGCCGAGCACCACGTCGCTCCGATCAGCGTCGGCGCAGACCGGCACCTCGCCATGGTCGCCCTGCGCCGCGCCGCCGCCAGCTTGCCCGGCGCCGAGCTGGCCGCGCTCGGCCCCGACTACCTGCGGGTCGAGTGCACCAGCGCCGTCTTTGGCTTCGTGGACGACCTCGAGCTCACGCTCGACCCGGCCCTGCCCCTCGCCCATGTGCGCTCGGCCAGCCGGGTCGGCCACAGCGATCTGGGCGTGAACCGCGAGCGGGTCGAGGCCCTGCGCGCCGCTTTGGCCCGCCCCGCCGCGCCCGCGCCCTGAGCCACCCGCGCCCACCCCCTCGACGGGCGGCCGGGCGTCGCTAAAGACCGGCGGAGCGGGCGCGGCCCGCCGCGGAGGGGCCATGGCACAGGGCGCAGCGGAGCAGGGGCGGGCGGTGGACGAGGACGCCGAGGACTCCGGCCTCGAGCTGGACGTGGGCTCCACCCCGCGCATCTTGCCCGAGGCGCTGTGGGCCCGGCTCGCTGCCGCCGGTTTTGGCTCCACCGAGGTCGACGGCGTGGCGGTGCCCGAGCGGGTGGGCTGGGCCGACGCGGTCACCGCCGAGCGGGCCGCGGCGCGGGCCGGCGTCGGGCTCTGGGCCCTGCCCCAGCTCGACCCGGTGCTGCTGCGCGGCGCGGCGGTGCGCCGGTGGACCAACTCGATGTTCACCAACAACACCAAGCGCCTGCGGCCCGGTCAAGGCAACCGCCACTGCCAGACCGACGACCGTGGGCGCATTTTGATGGTGCTCGACCTGTACTGGCTGGCCGATGACGCCGCGCTTTTGCTGCTCGAGGGCCACACGGTCAGCCGCTTCGCCGCCCGCAGCGCGATGGTGCTGATGCTCGACGACATCGGGCTCGAGCCCCAGCCGCTCTGCGCCCTGCACCTCGCCGGGCCCGAGGCCGACGCGCTGCTCGCCGGCCTCGGCCTCTCCGCCCCGGCCGAGGCCCATGGGCACGCCGAGGGCAGCTTGGCGGGGGTGTCCATCCGCCTGTGTCGCAAGGCCCGGAGCGCCCTGCCTGGCGTTGATCTGCTCGTACCCACCGAGGCGGTCGACGCGGTCTGGGCGGCGCTGACCGCCGCGGGGGCCGCGCCCTGCGGCTGGTCGACCCTCGAGGCCCTGCGGGTCGAGGCCGGGCGGGCCCGCTGGCCGGTCGACGGCGGTGACAAGAGCCTCGTGCACGAGCTCTCCATCGATCAAGAGACCGCGGCCTTCGACAAGGGCTGCTATGTCGGCCAAGAGGTGCTCAACCGCATCGACGTCAAGGGGCAGGTGCAAAAGAAGCTGCTGCGCGTCACCCTCGAGGGTGAGGCCGGCCCGGGCGCCCCGCTCCTCCTCGAGGGTGAGACCGTGGGCGCGCTGCGCTCGCTGGCCCCGGGTGGGCCCTGGGCCCTCGCCCTGCTGCGCCGCAGCGCATGGGCGGCGGGCACCCGGCTGCAGGTCGAGCAACCTGGCGGCGCTGTGGCCGCGGTGGTGGGCTGAGCCGGCGCAGCCGCGGTCCCGCGGCATCCCCCCCTTGAGGGCCGCGCCCCCTCCGACGCAGTAGAGTGCCTGACATGAGCGGCGCGACGACCCCTCCTGTGACCCCCGCCGCCGCGCTGAGCGGCGGGTCGCGCGCGTCGGTCCCCGGCGAGGCCCCGAGCGCCGAGCTGCCGCGCGAGGGGGATGAGCGCGGCGGCGCCGGCGGGTGGACGCTCGGGCCCTTCCGCTGCGTGCGGCGCATCGGGCGCGGGGCCATGGGCGAGGTCTGGCGGGCCGCCCACCTCTCCACCGGCGGAGAGGTGGCGATCAAGCTGCTCAAACCCGAGAGCGGCGCCGACCCCTGGTCCGCCGAGGCCTTCGCCGCCGAGGTGCGGGCCGCGGCCAGCCTCAGCCACCCGGGCGTCGTCCAGATCATCGACCACGGCGCGGTCACCGCGGCGGATGAGGGCTGCCCCCTACCGGTGGGCACGCCCTGGCTGGCGATGGAGCTGGTGCTCGGCCGCCCGCTGGGCCGCTTCATCGGGGCGCTGAGCTGGGCCCAGATCCGCGACCTGCTGCTGCAGCTGCTCGACGCCCTGGCCCACCTGCACGCGCGGGGCGTGCTGCACCGCGACATCAAGCCCGGCAACGTCATCCTGCGCGCGCCGGGCGGCGGCGTGCCCGCGCCCCGGGTCTCCACCGGCCCGCTTGACGCCCTGCTCACCGACTTTGGCCTCGCCCAGCGCATCGGCCACCCAGGGCCCACCGACGCGCTGGTGGCGGGCACGCCGGCCTACATGGCGCCCGAGCAGCTCGAGGCCCGCTGGCGCGACCAGGGCCCGTGGACCGACCTCTACAGCCTCGGCTGCGTGGCCTGGGCGATGGTCACCGGCGACGCGCCCTTCGGCCGCGACAGCACGGTCGAGGACAGCCGCCGCGCGCACCTCTCCGACAAGCCGCCGGCCCTCCAACCCCTGGTGCCGGTGCCCCCGGGCCTCGAGGCTTGGCTGCGCCAGCTCCTGCACAAGCAGCCCGAGCGCCGCTTCGCCCGCGCCGCCGACGCCGCATGGGCGCTCCTGACGCTGTCGGCCAGCGCGCTGCGGGTGGGCAGCCCCGAGGCCCCCCGCTCACTCCAGACCCTCGACATCAGCCTCTGGCGCGCCATTGGCGACGAGGGCGAGGCGGATGAGCCCACCGTCCCGCCCCGGCCGGGCCCGCCCGGCGAGCGCACGGCCCCCCGCGTGGTCTTCGGGCGCCAAGCCGAGCGCCGCCGCACCCCGATGCCCCGCGGCTGGCGCACGCCCCGCCCGCCGCCGCGGCCGAGCCCCCTGCGTGACGTGGGCCTGCGCCTTCTCGGCCAGCGCCCCCGCCAGCTGCTCGGGCGCACCGACGCCCAAGACACCCTCTGGGGCGCGCTCTCGGCGGTGCACGCCGACGGCCGTATGCGGGTCGTGGTGCTCAGCGGGGCCGAGGGCTGCGGGCGCAGCCGGCTCGGCGACTGGCTGGTCGAGCGCGGCGACGAGGTGGGCGCGGTGCGCGTGGTGCGCGTGCAGCACGCCGAGACCGAGCCGGCGCTCAAGCCCGGCCCGAGCCCCTGGGGCCTCGGCGGCATGGTCTGCCGGGCCTTGCGCTGCGAGGGGCTCTGGGGCGCCGAGCTGCGGGCCCGCCTGCTCTCGCTCTTCCCCGAGGGCCATGCGCTTCGTGACGACATTGACGGCCTGGTCGAAGAGATGGAGGCCCCGCCCGCTCCGCCTGAGGCCGGCGAGCGCCCGGCCAGCTTCTACCCCCGGGCCCGCTTCACCCGCCTCGCCCGCCTGCTCGAGGCCCTGGGCGACCGGCGCGGCACCGGCGAGGGCGACGCGGTGCTCACGCTCTGGGTGGATGACGCGCACCAGGGCGTCGACGCGCTCGAGCTGGTGCGCTTCCTGCTCGAGACGCAGGAGTCCGAGGCCCTGCCGCTGCTGGTCCTGCTCTCGGTGCGGGTCGAGGCGCTGGTCCAGCGGCCACGGGCCCTGAGCCTGCTCGGCATGATCTCCGATGACCCCACGACGGTGACCGTGCCGGTGCGGCCCCTGGGGGAGGGTGACCACCTGCAGCTCTGCGCCGACCTGCTGCCGCTTGAGCCCGAGCTGGCCGAGCAGCTGGCCGCGCGCTCGGGCGGCAACCCCATGTTCGCGACGCGGATCTTGGAGTCCTGGGCGGCGCAGGGCGAGCTGGTGCCCGGCCCCCAAGGCCACCGCCTGCGCCCCGACGCCCGCTTGGAGCTGCCCGCCGATCTGCAGGCCACCTGGGCCGATCGCCTCGAGCGCCTCGTCGCCGGCATGAACGAGCGGGAGCAGCGCGCGCTGGAGCTGGCCGCCGCCCTGGGCGCGGTCATCGACCGTGACGAGTGGACGGCCGCCTGCGCGCTGGGTGAGGGTGAGGCCAGCGATCGCCTGATGATGCGCCTCTTCGTCGGGCGCTTCGCCGAGTGGGCTGAGCGCCCCCGCGGGTGGAGCTTCTCCCACGCCATGCTCCGCGAGGTGCTGCAGGTGCGCGCGCAGGACCTCGGCCGCCTGCGCGACCACCACCGGGCCATCGTGCTGCTGCTCGAGGAGCAGGCCCGCGCGCCGGGCGGCCCGCCGCCGGGGCACGCGGAGCGGGTCGGCCGGCACCTCTTGGCCTCGGGCGCGGCTTTGCCGGCCTTGGGGGCGCTGCTCGAGGGGGCGCGGGAGCGGCTGCGGCGCGGGGAGCCGGCGGCCGCCCGGCGGGTGCTGGCCATGCGGGAGCGGGCGCTGGCCGCGCTGCAGCTGCCCCAGACCGAGGAGCCCTGGGGCCTCGGCCGCTTGCTGACGCTTGAGCTTGACGCGCTGGAGGGTGATCCCGCAGAGCTGCCCACCCGGCTCGACGCTGTGGAGCAGGCCGCCCGCCGCCACCGCTGGACCCGCGTGCTGCCCGGGGTCGAGCTGCTGCGCCTCGAGCACCTGCGAAACACCGGGGAGCTGGCCGCGGCGGTGGCCGGCGCGGTGGAGCTGCGGCGGGCCGCGCGGGAGGCGGGGGACGCCGCGGGGGAGGGCCGCGCCCTGGCCGCCGAGGCCAAGGGCCGCCTGCTGCGCGGAGAATTGGCCATCGCCGCCGGGCGCGCCCGCGAGGCGCTGCAGTCCGCCCTGCGCGGCCACGACCGCCACGGGGCGGCGCTCTGTCGGCTGGTGCTCGGCAAGATCACCGCGCAGGAGGGCCACCCCGACGCGGCGCGGGCCGAGCTGCAGCAGGCCGCCGAGGAGCTCAGCGAGCTCGGCGACCGGTGGACGGTCTGCGCGGTGACCGGCGCGCTGGCCGACGTCGCGCGCCGCGAGGGCCGGCTGGACGAGGCCGCCGCCGGCTGCCGCGCCGCCCTCGCCATGATGGAGGAGGTCGGCCACCCCCAAGCCTCGCTCGCCCGCCTCAACCTCGCCGTGCTGTTGGTCGAGGCGGGTGATCACGTCGGCGCCCGCGCGCTGATCGAGCCCACGCTGCGCGCGTTGAGCATCGAGGGCCGCGTGCTGCTCTCGGCCGGCGCGCACCTCACCCTGCTCGGCCCGCTGGCTTGGCATGGGGAGTGGGGCGCCTTCGACCACCACCTCGACGCCGCCCGCTACATCCTGCAGGACACGGGCTTCGTCGACCGCGACAACGCCCGCATGCTCAGCGTCGCCGCCGAGACCGCCTCGCGGGCGGGCGAGGACGCGCGCGCCGCCGACGCCCTGCACCTCGCCGCCGAGCAGCTGCGGGCGCTGGGTGATCTGAGCGGGGCCCAGCGCCTCGGCCTGCGCGCGGCCGCCCTGCGCGAGGGGGCCGACGAGGCCGAGGGCTGAGGCGCTTGCTCAGCCTTTGAACAGGTCGCGAAGGCCGTCGAGCAAGCCCTTCTCGTGCACCGGGTGCTTTTGGAGCTCGGCGAGCTTGCGCACCAGCGCCTCTTCTTCGCTGCTGAGCTTCTCGGGCACCTCAACGATGAGCTGCACGTGCTGATCGCCGCGGCCGCGCTTGCCGCCCAGGCGGGGCGCACCCTTGCCCCGCAGCGTGATTACCTTGCCAGACGGTGTTCCCGCAGGGATGGTCAGGCTCTCTTCGCCGTCGACCGTGGGCACCTTGATCTCGGCGCCGAGGCAGGCCTGGGGGAAGGACATGGCCCGGGTGAGGATGATGTCGTCGCCGTCGCGGCGGAAGACCTCGTGCTCGCCGACCTCGACCTCAATGTAGAGGTCGCCGGTCGGGCCGCCCGGGTCACCGGCGTCGCCCTTGCCCGACACACGCAGCTGCTTGCCCGCGTCCATGCCCGGCGGGAAGTTGACCGAGACCTTCTCGGGCACCCGCACGCGGCCCGCGCCGGAGCACTTGCGGCAGGGGTCCTTGATGGTCTTGCCCCGGCCCCGGCAGCGGGGGCAGGTGGTCTGGACCCGCATGAAGGCGACCTGCTGCAGCACCTGGCCGGCGCCCCCGCAGGTGGTGCAGGTCACTGGCGCAGAGCCGGGCTCGGCGCCGCTGCCGCTGCAGGTCTCGCAGCCCTGCTCGCGGGGCACCTCGATCTCTTTGGTCGTGCCGTGCACGGCCGCCAAGAAGTCGAGCTGCACGCGCATGCGCAGGTCGCTGCCGCCGCGGGGGCCGCCCCGCCCACGGCCGCGGCCGCCGCCAAAACCGAACATGTCGCCGAAGAGGTCGCCGAACTGGCTGAAGATCTCGTCGGCGCTCTGGAAGCCTGGGCCGCCGCCGGGGCCCTGGCCGCGCAGGCCCGCGTGGCCAAAACGGTCATAGGTGGACCGCTTCTGCTCATCGCTGAGCACCGAGTAGGCCTCAGACGCCTCTTTGAACTTGGCCTCGGCGCCGGCGTCACCCGGGTTGCGGTCCGGGTGGTATTGCATGGCCAGCTTGCGGTAGGCCTTCTTGATGGTCGCGTCGTCCGCGTCGCGCGGGACCTCAAGCACTTCGTAGTAGTCGCGGGGCTCGGCCATGAGCGGCAGGCTCCAAGCTCAGGGGGCGTGCGGGCGCGGCGAGGGCCGCGCCGGGGGAGAATGTTGACGGGCGGCCTGCCCTCGCCAAACGCCGCCCCGCGGCGGACCGTGGGGCGGCGTGCAGGGCGGGCGCCCGGCAGAGGGGAGGGGCCTATGCCTCCTCGTACTCCGCGTCGATGACGTCCCCATCGTTCTTCTTGCCAGCGTCAGCGGTGGCGCCGCCGGCCTGCTGGTTCTGGTAGGCCGCCTGGGCGAGCTTGTGGCTGGCCTGGGTGAGCTGGTCGAAGGCGGCCTTGAGCTTGGCGGCGTCGTCGGTGTCGAGCGCCTCCTTCGCGGACTTCAGCTCGGCCTCGACCGCGCTGACCTCGCTCGGCGGCAGCTTGTCGCGGTTCTCGTTCAGCAGCTTCTCGGTCTGGTAGACGCTGTTGTCGAGGTTGTTGCGGGCCTCGATGACCTCGCGGCGGTTCTTGTCGGCCGCCTCGTTCTCCTGGGCCTCGCGCACCAGCTTCTCGACGTCGTCCTTGGACAGGCCGCTGGAGCTAGTGATGGTGATCTTCTGCTCCTTGCCGGTGGCCTTGTCCTTGGCCGACACGTTGAGGATGCCGTTAGCGTCGATGTCGAAGGTGACCTCGACCTGGGGCACGCCGCGGGGGGCCTGCGGGATGCCATCCAGGCGGAAGTTGCCGAGCAGGCGGTTGTCCTTCGCCATCGGGCGCTCGCCCTGGTACACCTGCACGTCGACCGCGGTCTGGTTGTCGGCGGCGGTGGAGAAGGTCTCGCTGGCCTTGCAGGGGATGGTCTTGTTGCGCGGGACCAGGACGGTCATCACGCCGCCCAAGGTCTCGATGCCCAGCGAGAGCGGGGTCACGTCGATGAGCAGCAGGTCCTTGACGTCGCCGCTGAGCACGCCGCCCTGGACCGCGGCGCCGACGGCCACGACCTCATCGGGGTTGACCGAGCGGTTGGGCTCCTTGCCGAAGAGCTCCTTGACCTTCTTCTGCACCAGCGGGATGCGGGTGGAGCCGCCGACCAGCAGCACCTCGTGGATGTTGCTGAAGGACTTGTTCTTCTCGCGGGCGTCCTTCAGGGCCTTGCGGCAGGGCTCGAGCGTGCGGTCGACCACCGGGTCGATCATCTGCTCGAACTTGGCGCGGCTGAGGCTGCTCACGAAGTGTTTGGGGCCCGAGGCGTCGACCGAGAGGTAGGGCAGGTTGATCTCGGAGGCCAGCGCGCTGGACAGCTCGATCTTGGCCTTCTCGGCGGCGTCCTTGAGGCGCTGGAGCACCATACGGTCGCCCCGCACGTCGATGCCGCTCTCTTTCTTGAACTCGGCCATCATCCAGTCGATCAGCACCTGGTCGACGTCGTCGCCGCCGAGGTGGGTGTCGCCGTTGGTCGAGAGCACCTCGACCATGCCGTCGGACACCTCGAGGATGGAGATGTCGAAGGTGCCGCCACCGAAGTCATAGACTGCGATGATCTCGTCCTTCTTCTTGTCGAGGCCGTAGGCGAGCGCGGCCGCGGTCGGCTCGTTGATGATGCGCTTGACCTCGAGGCCGGCGATCTTGCCAGCGTCCTTGGTGGCCTGGCGCTGGGCGTCGTTGAAGTAGGCGGGGACGGTGATCACCGCCTCGGTCACCGTGGCGTTGAGGTACCGCTCGGCCTCACGCTTGAGCTTCTGCAGCACCAGCGCGCTGATCTCGGGTGCGCTGAACTGCTTGTCGTCGATCTTGACGCGGGGGCCGCCGTCGCTGCCGCGGACCACCTCGTAAGAGACGTAGCGCAGCTCATCTTTGCACTCGTCGAAGCGGCGGCCCATGAAGCGCTTGATCGAGGAGATCGTGCGGGTCGGGTTGGTGATGGCCTGGCGCTTGGCGACCGCGCCGACGAGGCGCTCACCATCCTTCGCGAAGCCGATGACCGAGGGGGTGGTGCGGCCGCCCTCTTCGTTCACGATCACGGTGGGCTTGTCGCCCTCCATGATGGCCACGACAGAGTTGGTGGTGCCGAGGTCGATGCCGATGATCTTGCCCATCTGTGGCTCCTGCGATGCCTTGGAGTGGTGGGAGAGAAAGGACTGCGGGACGAGGAGGAGGTCTGCGCAGCCGGCGCCGCCGCGGTCGGCCGCAGGAGGGCACCAGCGGTCGCCCGGGGGCGGCGACGCGCGGGGAGGGGGCGGGCTCAGCGCCGCGCCGCGGGCCCATCAGCCCCGCCGGGTGGGCGTGGGTCGATGACAACGACGGCTGGGACGCTCATCTGGTCGAGTTTGAACCGCCATCCCTGAGCGTCGGCCAAGCTAATCCCGAAGATCTGCCCGACAACCCTCAGCGCGCCGCGGCGCGAAAAAAGGCGCCCCGACCGCCCGGCCCGGGGCCCGCGCCCGCGGCGGGAGCTCCGCGCGGCTGCGGACCGCAGCGCTCTGGCGCCGCGTTGGCGTGGGCCGCGCCCCCAAGAAGAGCGAACAGAGAGGAGGAGCGCCGCGGCCGGCCCTCTGCACTGGATCGCGGACTTGACCGTCCAGCAGGTCATCATCGTCCGACCCGCGCAATTTCCGCCGCCCCCGGTTGACGGTCGGGCCGGGGTGCCTACCCAGGCGGCGCCGCCGGCCCCTCGCCCGCGCGGGGCGCGTTCTGCGCCCCCCACGAGCCGGGGCCCGGCGCCCGCGGTCGCCGCCGCTCTCGGCGGATCGGGCGCGATGGGGCCTCCCCCGCCGCGCCTGCGCGACCCCCGCTCCCGAGTCGACAGGCTGCCCTGCGCAGCCTCCTCACCCCTCATGGCCCCCCGTCGGGCCGATTGGAACGGAGTCCACCATGAAGTTCCGCCCCCTGCACGACCGAGTCCTCGTCAAGCGCGTCGAGCCCGAGGCCCGCACCACCTCCGGCCTCATCCTCCCCGACACCGCCAAAGAGAAGCCCACCGAGGGTGAGGTGGTCGCGGTCGGCAACGGCAAGCGCCTCGACGACGGCAGCACCCGCGCGCTGAGCGTCAAGGCCGGCGACCGCGTCATCTTCGGCAAGTACACCGGCGATGAGGTCAAGCTCGACGGCGTGGAGCACGTCATCCTCAGCGAGTCCGACCTGCTCGCCATCGTCGAGCGCGGCTGAAGCGGCCCGGCGCGCCCCACCTGCTGACGGCCGCGTGCCGTGCAGGTCCAGGGCTCGCCCCTCCGCCCTTCTGCCCTCCAGCTCTCTGTTTTCAGCACTTGTGGGCGCCGCGCGCGCCCTGCGGAGATGACCATGGCTGCCAAGGACATCCAGTTCCGTGAGACCGCCTCGGCCGAGATTTTGGCCGGTGTGCAGACCCTCGCCAACGCCGTGAAGGTGACGCTCGGGCCCAAGGGCCGCAACGTCGTCATCAACAAGTCGTTCGGCTCGCCGGCGATCACCAAGGACGGCGTCACCGTCGCCAAAGAGATCGAGCTCAAGAACAAGTTCCAGAACATCGGCGCGCAGATGGTCAAAGAGGTGGCCAGCAAGACCGCCGATGTGGCCGGCGATGGCACCACCACCGCCACCGTGCTCGCCGAGGCCGTCTACCGGCACGGCAGCAAGCTGGTCGCCGCGGGCGCCAACCCGATGGATCTCAAGATCGGCATCGACAAGGCGGTGGGCGTCATCGTGGACGCGCTGCACCAGCTGAGCCGGCCGACCCGCGACTCGGCCGAGCTCGCCCGCGTCGGCACCCTGTCGGCCAACGGCGACGAAGAGGTGGGCGCCATCCTCGCCGAGGCCATGACCAAGATCGGCTCTGACGGCGTGATCTCGGTCGAAGAGGCCAAGGGCTTCAAGACCGAGCTCGAGATCGTCGAGGGCATGCAGTTCGACCGCGGCTACCTCAGCCCCTACTTCGTGACCGACAACGACCGCATGGAGGCCATCCTCGAGGATGCCTTCATCCTCGTGCACGAGAAGAAGCTCAGCTCCATGCAGGACCTGATGCCCCTGCTCGAGAAGGTGCACGAGGCCAAGAAGCCCCTGCTCCTCCTCGCCGAGGACATCGACGGCGACGCGCTGGCCTTCCTCGTGGTCAACAAGATGCGCGGCAACATGAACGTCTGCGCGGTCAAGGCCCCGGGCTTCGGCGACCGCCGCAAGGCCATGCTCGAGGACATCGCCGTCCTGACCGGCGCCCGCCCCGTGATGGAGGACCTCGCCATCAAGCTCGACACCCTCGAGCTCAGCGATCTCGGCCGCGCCGGCCGGATCGTGGTCGGCAAAGAGGCCACCACCATCGTCAAGGGCGGCGGTGAGCGCGACGCGGTGCGTGCCCGGGTCAAGCAGATCCGCTCCCAGATCAAGGAGACCACCAGCGACTACGACCGCGAGAAGCTCCAGGAGCGCCTCGCCAAGCTGGTCGGCGGTGTGGCGGTCATCCACGTCGGCGCGGCGACCGAGATCGAGATGAAGGAGAAGAAGGACCGCGTGGACGACGCGCTCAACGCCACCCGCGCGGCGGCGGATGAGGGCGTGGTGCCCGGTGGCGGTGTGGCCCTCGTGCGCTGCCTCGGCGCGCTGGACAGCATCCAGCTCACTGGCGACCAGGCCTTCGGCGTGCAGATCATCCGTGACGCCATCCAGGAGCCGATCCGCGCGATCGCCGCGAACGCGGGCGTCGACGGCAGCCTCGTGGTCAACAAGGTCAAGGGCGGCGAGGGCAGCTTCGGCTACAACGCGGCCACCGACGTCTACGGCGACCTCTACGAGATGGGCGTCATCGACCCGACCAAGGTCGTCCGCACCGCGCTGCAGAACGCGGCCTCGGTCGCCGGTCTGCTGCTCACCACCGAGGCGGTCATCGTCAACAAGCCCGAGAAGGCCGCGAAGGGCGGCGGCGGCGGCGGTGGTGGCATGGGCGGCATGGGCGGCATGGGCGGCATGGACATGATGTGAGCCCGGGGGGCGGGGCCCTGCTCCGCCCGCCGCCGCACGGCTGACCGCCCCGGTCACCGCGCCGACCGTGGCCGCCCTTGAGGCGGCCACGCGTCGTTTTGGCCCCGCGCGCCCCTTCGGTCAGCCCCCGGCCACCCGCAAGCTGTACTCCAGGTGGTCGTCGGCGCAGAACCAAGGCCGCACCAGCACGGTGTAGTCGCCGGCCACCGTGGCGTGGAGGCGGGCGGCGGGGCAGCGCGCGTCGCCGCTGCTGCAGTCGGCGCCGTCGTCGAGCTCATCGAGCAGGCAGCCGTCGGGGCCGGTGATCAACATCGCCGGATCGTCGCCGCGCCGGGCGCTGTCCAAGCCGAGCTCGACCACCGCCCCGGCCGCGAGCCGCAGCGTGTAGGCGTCGGCCAGCGGGATGGCCGCGCAGGGCACCGCGCCGTCGACGCCCGGCCCGGGGGGCAGCGCGGCGAGGCGGTCGAGGGGGCTGCGCGTGGCGCACTCGGCGTAGAGCAGCGGCTCGCCCCGGCCCCAGGGCCCGATGGTCGCGGTCAGCGCGCCGGTGGCGGGGTCGAAGCGGTCCTCGCCGGTGCGGGCCTCGCCGTCCGCCGAGTAGAGGATCATCACCCCGCCCGGCCGCTCGCCGGTCAGGTAGCCGAGGCTGAGCAGCGCGTCGTAGCGCTCACCCCAGGGCTCCACGACGGCGTCCTCGTACCAGCTCATGCGGCCGGTCACCCCGGCGAAGTTGAGGCCGGTGAAGGGCTCGGCCCAGCCGCAGGTGGGCAGGCTATCGACCTCGGTCAGCGCGATCTGGTGGGTGTAGGCGGCGTTCTCTTCGAGCAGGTCGAGGTCGGGCGCGCCGGTGAGCGTGGTCTCGACCATGCAGCGGGGGCTGTCCTCCTCCTCGTCGAGCCACTCGCGGTACACAGCGTCGGCGACCACCCCCGTGGCGTCGACCGTGCCGGTCAGTGTCAGGCTCGACCAGAGGGTGCGCTCGAGGGCTGCGTCATCGGCGGCGAGGGTGGGCGCGGGGTCTGCATCGGCGTCGGCGTCCGCGTCGCTGTCCGCGTCGGCATCGGCGTCCGCATCGCTGTCCGCGTCGGCATCGGCGTCGCTGTCGGCCTCCTCCGCCGGTGCCGCGCTGTCTTTGGCCTCGGTGCAGGCGATGAGGCCGAAGAGCAGGGCCAGCGGGGCGAGCTTGGTGGAGGTGGGCAGGGCGGCAGGGCGCAGGGCGCGGAGGTCGAGCAGCATCGGCGGCCTCGGGGGAGGGCGTGGAGCCCGAGGATAGCGCCGCGGGAGCGATCCGCGCTGCATCGGCGTGGGCACGCTCAGTCCTCGTCGCGCGCCGGGCGGGCCTTGGCCTTCCCTTTGCCTTTGCCCTTGCCGCCGCTGTTCCCGCTGGATGCTTCGCCGGCCACGGCCCGCCAGACCAGCTGGACCACCAGCCCGCCCGCGGCCAGGGCGCCGATCAAGCCGACCTCTTGGGGTTTGCCGGCGGCCCAGGCCACGCAGATCGCGCCGAGCACGGCGCCGATCAGGGGCAGCAGCCGCTCATAGAGCCGGGGGAAGAGCAGCAGGCCCACCGCACCGGCCACCGGCGCCCACCACCAGGGGGTCTCGCGCTGAAAGAGCAGGGGCGCAACGGCGTGCACCACGCCGCTCACGATGACCGCGCCCACGAGGCGCACCGCCACCCGCTCGGCCACATGGCAAGCGAGCGCGCCGCCCGCGCCGAGCAGCAGCGCGAAGATGAGGGGCAGGGCGCCGCCGAGGCCGGACAAGAAGTGGTCGGCCAGCGCCACCCCCGCCAGGAAGCCCGGGGCGATGATCGCCACCCGGTAGAAGCGTGAGCCGGCGATCAGCAGCAGCAGGCCGAGCAGGCCGGCGAGGGCCCGCGGGTCGATCAGCTCGGCGGGCAGGCCCTGCTTGAGCTTGGCCAAGGACCCGGGCAGCTCGACCGCCGCGGCCGGCGCGGCCCAGGCCAGCAGGCCCAGCGCGCCGGTGAGGGCCAGGGTCGCGCGGGGCGCCCAGAGCGACCGCGGGCGCGGGGTGGGGTCGAGGGGGAGCGGCTCTGGACTGGCGTGCAGCACGTCATCCTCACGGGGCGGGCGGGCGGTGGGCCGGGTCATCGCGCGGAGAGGCGGCCCGCCGGCCGCGCAGGTTAGCCGGCGGTGTGCGCGGGGGCCGCGGCGGGTCGAGCCGCGCCCCTTCACCCAGAGGTGCTTGTGGAACCCGTCACCATCGGCATCCTCCTCATGAGCACGCTCTGCTGCGGCTTATCGGCGGTGGCGATCCTCGCCGGCGCGGTGGTGCTGATCCAGCGCAGCCGGTCGAGCGGGCCCGCGGCGGCGCCGCGCGCTGCGCCGGCCTCCTCCGCAGAGGGGTCCAGAGAGGCGTCCAGCGGGTCCTCCACGCCCGCGGTCGCGGCGGCCCCCGCGGCGCGCCCGGTCGCGGTCCCCGGGCCCGGCCCGGCTAGCGCGCCGGTGGGCATGGGCCCGGTCGGCGCGCCCCCGCCGCTGCGGGCGCCCCCCTCTCTCGGCGCGCCCAGCCCCGCCCCGGCGCCGCCGCCCCGGCCGGCGGTGGGCGGCGCGCCGGCGCCCTCTCCCTTCGCCCCCGGCCCCGAGCAGCCGACGGGTACAACGTCCCGTGGGCCATTCTCACCGCCGCCCCGCCTGGGCGACAGCGAAGACGCGCCGACCACGGTCGCGGGCCCGACCAGCGGCGCGGCCTGGGCCGGCGGCCTGCGCGCGCCAGCGCCCTCGCACAGCGCGGTGCCCGACCCGGGCGCCGAGCCGACCACCCGGGTGCCCCGCCACCTGCCGCCCGCGCCCTCCGCGGGCCTGTCCACCTTGCCGCCACCGCCGGCGGCCCGCTCGGCCTCGCTCGACACACCCGAGCTGAGCCCCGGCGCCACGCTCATCCCGCCCGATGACCTCGCCGACTGGATCGCCGAGGGTGACGCCGACGAGACCATGCTGCTCGTCCGGCCCGATCTGGCGAAGAAGAAGCGCGACTACTGAGCCGCCGCGCCGACGCCGGGCAGGGGGCCGGCGACGGCCCTGCCGCGGTGCGTGGCCTGGGGCCCGCCTACGCGGCGCAGCGGATCACGGGGACCACCCGCGTTCGGGGATGCGCTGCTCATCGTCATCCCCACGACGCGGGCCGCGCCGGTCGCCCGGTCAGAGGTCGCGGCTGCGGCGCTCGACCTGCTCGGCGTGGGTCTTGCACTCGACGCACTGGGTGGCGACCGGCCGGACCTTCAGGCGCTTGTAGGTGATCGGGCTGCCGCAGGTCTCGCAGACGCCGTACTCACCTTCGCCCATGCGCTCGAGCGCGCGGCCGAGCTTGTGGATCATGATGCGCTCGCGGCCGGCGAGGCGGAGCACGAACTCGCGGTCGGACTCGTCGCTGGCCACATCGACCGGGTCGGACTCGACCGGGCGGTCCTCGACGAGGTCCTTCACCGCGTCCTGGCCGCTCTTCATGAGGTGGTGCAGCTCGATGAGCAGCAGCTTGCGCAGGTCGGCGATCTCTTCCTGGCTGAGGTACTCGTCGGGCGGCAGCGTGGTCGCGTCGGCGGCGAGCAGCGCGGCGAACTCCGGGCCGAGGGCGATGGCGAGGGCGGCCTGCGCGGCGGTGTCGTTCGGGGCGGTGGACATGAGATCTCCGAGGTGCGGGCCCCTGTAGGGACCACGCGGGCGAGGTCAAGCGGGTCAGGCGGGCGCGGGGGACTTGGCGACGGGGGAGCGGTGATTAAGGCCGCCCGCCGTGGAGCCGGGCGGGCGATGCGGGGGCGCTCCCCGTGGGCGCGCGCGGCAGAGGGGCGCTTGTAGGCCAGTGGCGCGTGGGGTCAAGGCCCCGCGGCCCGCCCGCCGCTGGTGCGGGGCCCCGCGAGGCGGGCCGGGCGCCGGTCCGCGGCGCCAGGGGATGGGCAGCGCCGCGCAGGCCCGAGCTGCCGGGATCGGTCGGCGGCCGGGCCCGGGTGAGCGCCGCCGCCTCTGCTCTCCCGCTCCCCCCGCGCGGCGGGTCCCCGTTGGGCCGCGCCGATTATCTCTCCGCCCAGCGCCTGCCGAGGGCGCGGTCGGGAAAACTGCTCCCCCTCCTGCTCTGGTGCCCCGTGACGCAGCGCCCCCCGCTCTCTCAGATCGAGCCCCTGGTCCGCGAGGTCCACCCGATGCTCAGCGCGATCCGGGCCGAGGTCGGCCGGGTCGTGGTGGGCCAGCAGGCCATGATCGACCGGCTGCTCATTGGCCTGCTCTGCCGCGGCCACGTGCTGCTCGAGGGTGTGCCCGGCCTCGCCAAGACGCTGACCGTGCGCAGCCTCGCCGAGAGCTTGCACCTGCGCTTCTCGCGCGTGCAGTTCACGCCCGACCTGCTGCCCGGTGATGTGCTCGGCACCCAGATCTACGACCCGCGTGAGGGCGTCTTCCGCACGCACAAGGGCCCGATCTTCGCCAACATCGTGCTGGCCGACGAGATCAACCGCGCGCCGGCCAAGGTGCAGAGCGCCCTGCTCGAGGCCATGCAAGAGCGCCAAGTCACGCTGGGTGAGGCCACCCACAAGCTGCCCGACCCCTTCTTGGTGCTCGCCACGCAGAACCCGATCGAACAAGAGGGCACCTACCCGCTGCCCGAGGCCCAGGCCGACCGCTTCTTGCTCAAGGTCAAGGTCGGCTACCCCACGAAGGCCGACGAGCGCGCCATGCTCGAGCGCTCGACCGAGCCCGCCCCGGTGCTGCGCCCGGTCGCCGAGGCCGCGGCCCTGGCCCGGGGCCAAGAGGCCTGCCGCGCGCTCTTGATGGAGGGCGTGATCCGCGACTACATCGTCGATCTCGTGCACGCGACCCGCAAGCCCAAGGACTATGGCCTCGATCTGGCCCGCTTCCTCGAGGTCGGCGCCAGCCCCCGCGCCACCCTCGCGCTCGAGCAGGCCGCCCGCGCCCACGCGCTCATCGACGGCCGGGCCTACGTCACGCCCGACGACGTGAAGGCGATCGGCGCCGACGTGCTGCGCCACCGCGTGCTCCTGACCTGGGAGGCCGAGGCCGAGGGCCTCAGCGCCGAGGACCTCATCGCCAAGATCTTCGCTGGGGTCCGCACCCCCTGATTGACGCCGTGGGCGCTGTCCTCCGCGACGCGCCCGCGCTGAAGGACGTCCACGCCGGCTGCTGCACCGGCTCCCCCTCCGCCCGCCCGCCCGCCCCAAGGCCCCGCGCATGCTCAGCGTCGAGGAGCTCCGGCAGATCCGCCGGCTCCACATCCAGCTCAACCGCCGCGTCGACAGCCCCTTTGCGGGTGAGTACCGCAGCGCGTTCCGCGGCCAGGGCATGGAGTTCGAAGACGTCCGCCCCTACGCGCCGGGCGACGACGTGCGGCACATCGACTGGAACGTCACCGCCCGCACCGGCCAGCCCTTCGTCAAGCAGTTCCGCGAGGAGCGCGAGCTGACGCTGCTCCTGCTGCTCGACCTCTCGGGCTCGCTGCGGGTGGGCACTGGTGGCCGCGACGGCCGCACCGACAAGCGCCTGCAGCTCGCGCGCATCGCCGGCGCGCTGTCTTGGGCGGCGATCCGCAACGGGGATCGCGTGGGCATCATCACCTTCACCGATCAGGTCGAAGAGGTGCTGCCGCCCCGCAAGGTGCGCGGCCACGCCATGCGCGTGCTGCGGGCCGCCTTCGCCGCGCCGCCGGCCCGCCGCGGCACCGACCTGCCCGGGGCCCTGCGCCGCGCCCAGCAGCTGCTGCGCCGCCGCGCCGTGATCTGCGTGCTGAGCGATTTTCTCACCACGCGGCCCGCCGGCCCAGCCCTGCGCTTGCTCGCCGCCCGCCACCAGGTCAACGCCTTCCTCATGCACGACCCGCTGGAGCAGGGCCTGCCCCGCGGCACCGGCCTCATCGAGCTCGAGGACGCCGAGACCGGCGCGCGCCGGCTCATCGACGCCGCCGCCCTGCGCCCCGCCGCGCCTCTGGCCGAGCGTGTGCGCCAGCTGCAGCGCGACGGGGCCTTCTGCACCCCGGTCAGCACCGAAGACGACCCTTTTCACCAGCTCCTCGCCCACTTTCGGCGGCTGGAGCGCCTGCGATGAGCCGCGCCCGCCCCACCGCCGCGCTGGGCCTGCTGCTCGCCGCCTGCGGCCCGACCGCGGCCCCGCCTCCTCCGCCGGGGCCCGTGCACGTGGATCTCTCCGCCGCCGCCCGCTCGGTGCTGGCCGGTGAAGACGCTGCGCTGACCGTCGAGGTGGGCCTCGCCCCGGGCTGGAGCCTCGAGCTGGGGTCACCCGCCGCCGAGGGCTTCACGGTCGAACCCACGGGGGAGGAGGGCCCCACCAACGACCGCGGCCGGGCCACCCGCAGCCTGCGCTACCGCCTCTCGGGCGGGCCGGGCAGCGCGGTGGTGCGTCTGCCGCCGGCCACCGCCACCGGGCCGGCCGGTGAGCAGCTCCCCGTCGAGGTGCCGCCGCTGTTCATCGATCTCGGCGTGACGGGCCCGAGCGGCGGCCTCAGCGAAGAGCTCGCCCTGGCCCCGCCGCCCGCGGGCCCGCCCTGGGCGCTGATCGGCGGCGCTGGCGCGGCCCTCGCCCTCGTGGTGGGCGGCCTGCTGCTCGCCCGCCGTCGGCCCGCCCCGCCGCCGGTGCCCCTCAGCCCCGAACAAGAGGCCCGCCGCGCCTGGGCCGCCGCCCGCGCCGCCGGCCTCGACGACCACGCGCTGGCTTTTGCGCTGAGCGACGCGCTGCGACGCTTTTTGGAGCAGATCAGCGGCTGGCCGGCCACCGCGGCCACGCCCCGCGAGATCAACGCCTGGATCGCCGAGGTGGGCCTGCTCGACGCTGCGCTGCGCCCGCGGGCCGCCCGGGTGCTCGACGCCACCGACCGCCTCAAGTTCGCCCGGGATGGCGGCGGGGCCGGCTTCTTCGACCCGCTGGAAGAAGACCTTTTTGCGGTGATCGCCGCGGCTTCGCGCCCCGCGCCTCTGCCGCCCGCGCCGGCTCCGGCTGCGCCTCCTCCTCCGGCCCCGTCCTCCGCCGCGAGCCTCCGCCGCCCCGCGACCACCACGGGGGTGCCCACAGCGGGCGCGCCCGGCGCCCCGCCCGAGGACCCGGCTGATCGCGACCCGCCCACCGACGGCAGCCCACCCTGGGGCGCCCCATGATCGAGCTGCACAGCCCCCTTTGGCTGATCGCCCTGCCGCTCTGCCTCGCGCCCCTGCTGCGCCGCCGCGGCCGCGCCCCGGTGGCCAGCCTCGCCGCCCTGGCCGACCGCTGGACGCTGCGCCGCCTGCTCGCGCCCCTGCCCGAGCTGCTGCTCAGCGCCGCGCTGGTGTGCATGGTGCTCGCCCTCGCCCGGCCTCAAGAGATCAGCCGCACCCGCACCGTGAACCGCGAAGGCGTCGATATTCTGCTCGTGCTCGACACCTCGGGCTCGATGGAGGCCGAGGACTTTCAGCTCGAGGGGCGCCGGGTCAACCGCCTCGAGGCCGCCAAGCACACCATCGCCCGCTTCGCCGAGGGCCGCCCCGATGATCGTGTGGGGCTCGTTGTCTTCGGCGAAGAGGCCTTCACGCAGATCCCGCTGACCACCGACCACCGGGCCCTGCCGGGTTTTCTGCGCCAGGTGCAGCTCGGCATGGCCGGCGAGCGCGGCACGGCGATCGGCGACGCGATCGCGGTGGCCAGCCAGCGGCTCAAGGCCCTGACCGCGCCCGAGAAGATCATGATCTTGCTCACCGATGGGCGCAGCAACGCCGGCCAGGTCGCGCCTCTGGCCGCCGCCGAGGCCGCCGCGGCCCTCGGCGTGCGGGTCTACACCATCGGCGTCGGCGGGGGTGGCGGCGGGCGCGGCATTTTGGGCATGTTCGGCGGCGGCGGCAGCGATCTCGACGAGCGCACCCTGCGGGCCATCGCCGAGCGCACCGGCGCCCGCTACTTCCGCGCCGACGACACCGACGCCCTGCGCGAGGTCTACGCCACCATCGACGCGCTCGAGAAGAGCCCCGCAGAGGTCGAAGAGGTGGTCAACGCAGAGGAGCGCCACCACCCGCTCACCTTCGCCGCGCTCTGCCTGCTCGGGCTCTCGCTGCTCCTCTCTGAGACCGCCCTGCGGAGGCTGCCATGACCTTCGCCGATCCGGCCCGCCTGCAGCTCCTGTGGCTGCTGCTGCCTCTTCTCGGCTTCTTGGCATTGGTTTGGCGGGCCCGCCTGCGCGCCTTGGCCGCGCTGGGCGCCCTGCTTGGGGCCCGGGCCTCGACCCACAGCCTGCGCAACCACCGCCTGCGCCTCGCTGCGGCGGCCCTCGCGGCGGGCCTGCTCATCTTCGCCCTGGCCGGCCCGCGGCTCGGCTTTCGATGGCAGCAGGTCGTGCGCAAGGGCGTCGACATCGTCGTCCTGCTCGATGTGAGCCGCAGCATGGACGCCACCGACCTCAGCCCCAGCCGGATGGAGCGCGCGCGCCGCGAGCTGACCGATCTGACCGAGCTGCTGCGCGGAGATCGCGTCGGACTCGTTATCTTCGCCGGGGGCGCCTATCCCCGCCTGCCGCTGACCCTCGACTACGGCGTGCTGCGCTGGGCCGCCCGCGACAGCGCCACCTCGACCTTGTTGGCCCAAGGCAGCGATCTGGGCGCGGCGATCGACATGGGCGTGCAGCTCTTGGGCGGGGCCGAGGGTCTGGACGGAGGGGGCCCGGCGGACAAGGCCCTGATCATCCTCAGCGACGGGGAAGACCAAGAGGGAGAGGCCCGCGCCGCCGCCGAGCGCGCGGCGGCCGCGGGGGTCCGCATCTTTGCGCTGGGAGTCGGGACGCCGGAGGGCTCCCCTATCCCGCTGCCTGAGGGCGGTTTTAAGAAGGACGCGGGGGGTGAGGTGGTGCTCAGCCGCTTGGACGAGGGCCTGCTGACCGAGCTCGCGCGCATCGGGGGCGGCGCCTATGTGCGCTCGGCCGGTGGGAGCGCCGATATGCGCGCCATTTACGCCGACGAGCTGCGGGGCCGGCTCGACGGCGGGGCCGAGACCGCCACCGAAGAGAAGGTGTGGGACGAGCGCTTTCAATGGCCGCTGGCCCTGGCCTTTGGCGCCCTGGTCGCCGCCTGCGCCCTGCCGCCGGGCCGCCTGCGCCTGCCCGGCCTCGCCCCCGGCCTGCTGTTCGGCGCTCTGCTGCTCGGGGGGCTCTCGGCCCGACCGCTGTGGGCGGCCGGCGAAGACGCCGCCGTGCAGTCACTTTTGCAAGAGCAGCTCGCCAAGCCCAACGATCTGGGCGTGGCCGAGCGGCTGGGCGAGGCGCTCTATGCCGCGGGCCAGCACCGCCGCGCCCAAGAGGTTTTTGAGGGGGTCGCCGCCCGCAGCCCCGACCCAGCCCAGCGGGCCCGCGCGGCCCATAACGCCGGCCTGAGCGCCTACAAAGGGGGTCGCCTGACCGCCGCCGAAGAGGCCTTCCGCCGCGCGGTGGAGCAGGCGCCGAGCGCGCAGGCCCAAAAGAACCTCGAGGCCGTGCAAAAGGAGATCGCGGCGCGCCTGTCCCAGCCCCCGCCGCAGCCCAAGCCGCCGCCCCAGCCGGGGGAGGAGGGCGAGGAGCAGCAGCCCCAGGACGGCCAACCCCAGGACGGCCAACCGCAGGAGGGCCAACCCCAGGACGGCCAGCCGCAGGAGGGCCAACCCCAGGACGGCCAGCCGCAGGAGGGGCAACCCCAGGACGGCCAACCCCAGGACGGCCAGCCGCAGGAGGGCCAACCCCAAGACGGCCAGCCCCAAGATGGCCAGCCCCAAGACGGTCGGCCCCAGAGCGGTGAGCCCGCCCGCCCGCACGACGGCACCCTTGACGGGGAGCGTGGAGCGCCACCTCCCGGCGCTGAGGGCAGCCCGCGCGAGCCCAGCGCTGACGACACGGGCGCGCCCCCAGGCGGGGCCGCCGCCGCCCCGGCCGCCGCCCCCGAGGGCATGTCCAAGGATGAGGCCGCCCGCCTCGTGGATAGTGTGCCTGAGGGCACTCCGCGCGTGCGGGCCAACCGCGACCGCGCGGCTGGGAGGGACTGGTGAGCACCCCGCGCCCTGGCGCGCTGACCCCGACGGTCGGCGCCCCCCTCTCTCGCCGTGCGCTGATCGGCGGCGGCCTCGCCGCAGCGGCTGTGCTCGCCGCGCCGCGCCCGGCCTGGGCCGCCGAGCTGCGGGTGGCGCTGGACCGCCCGAGCCTCGCCGTCGGTGATCTCGTCGCCTTGCGGGTGCAGCTCATCGACGGCCGGCCTCGCGGCGTGCCCGACGTGCCGGTGGGGGACGGCCTCAGCGCGCGCTTCCGCGGCCAGAGCCAAGAGACGGTGATGGTCAACTTCCAGACCACGCGGATCATCACCTACACCTATGGCCTCAGCGCGACCGCCGAGGGCACGTGGACCATCGGGCCCATCGAGGTCGAGGTTGACGGCCGGATGCTGCGGGCCGAAGCCCTGACGGTAACCGTCACTGGCGCGCCCGCGGGTGAAGAGGCCCGGGCTGCCGTGCGGGCCAGCCTCAGCGACGCCTCACCCTTCGTCGGCGAGCTGCTGCACTACTCGCTGGTCTTCGAGCACGAGGGTGAGGCCTACAACCCGCGGTGGACCCCGCCCGAGCTGCGCGGCTTCTCTCAGCTCAGCGGCACCGATCCCGAGCAGACCGAGGCCCAGCTCGTGCGCGACGGCAAGCAGCGCACGATCACCGAGATCCGCCTGCCGCTGGTGGCCAGCGCCCCGGGCACCCAAAACATCGACCCCGCCGTGCTCACCGCCGATATGCCGGTGTCGGCCGACGCGCGCACCGGCCGGCGGGCGGTGGATCTGTTCGGGCGCGAGCGCACCCGCACCGAGACCTTCGCCACCAAGAAGCTGCAGGCCACGGTGCGGCCGCTGCCCGAGCCTCGCCCGGCGGCCTTCTCGGGTCTGGTGGGGAGCTTCGCCCTCGAGGCGAGCCAGCTGCCGGTGAGCGTCGAGCTGGGCGGCACCTTGACCTGGGAGCTGCGCCTCATGGGTCGGGGCAGCCTGGTCGGCTTTCGCCTGCCCGCCGCCCCCGCCGAGGGCAATTTCCGGGTCTATGACGACGCCCCCGCCGTCCGCACCCGCTGGGAGCGCGGCGGGCTCGAGTCCGAGGCGCTCTTCCGCCGGGCGCTCGTGCCCGAGGCCGCTGGCGGCCTGACCGTGCCCGGCGTCGAGCTGGTGGTCTTCGACCCCGAGCTCGAGCAGTACGTCACGCTGAAGGCCGAGGGGCAGGCCATCACCGTCACCCCGGGGGCCGACGGGGGTGAGGTGCAGCGTTTTGGCGCCCCGCCCGCTGCTGGCGGTGGGGTCGTCGATGCCCTGGGGGACGATATTTTGCCCGCGCCCGCCGCTGCCTCCCTGGGCGACCGCAGCTTGGCCGGCGCCCTGCCCCTGCTGGTCGGGCTGCCCGCCCTGCCGCTGCTCGGCCTCGTCGGGGTGGAGCTGCGGCGGCTGATCGGGCGCCGGGGCCCGCCCCGGGCGGTGGACCCTCTCGCCCGCCTCGCCGCACTGCCCGCCGATCCCGCCGCGCGGCTCGCCGCCATCGAGCAGCTCTTTCGTGAGGTCTGCGCCGCTCGCCTCGGCGTGGCCGCCCCGGCGCTGGACCGCGCCCAGGTCTCGACGCTGGGCCCCGAAGCCGCCGCGCTGTACGCTGCGCTCGAGGCCGCCCGCTACGGCGGGGCCGCCGCGGCCCTGCCCGCGCTCGAGGCTGACCTCAAAACCTGGATCACCGCCCGCAAGGCCGGGGGTGCCGCATGAGCCGGCGCGCCTTCGCCCTGGCCCTGCTGCTGGTCGGCGCGCCGGCCGCCGCCCGCCCCGGGGTCGCTGACCTCGGCGGCGCCCAGGGCATCTACGAAGAGGGCCAGGCCGCCGCCCTCGCCGGTGACCAGGCCGGCGCCGCCGCGCTCTATGTGCGGGCCCTGGCCTTCGCCGGCGGCGAGCACCCGGCGCTGTACCACGCGCTCGGCAACGCGCTCTACCGCGAGGGAGAGGCCGGGGCGGCGCTCTGCGCTTATGCCCGCGGGCAACGGTTGGCGCCGCGGGACGGCGATCTGGCGGCCAACCGCGCCCGGGTCGCCCGCGAGGCCCAAGACAAGCTCGACCCGCCTGAGACAACGGTCAGCGCGCTGTTCTGGCTCAGCTTCCTCTCGGCCCTTGAGGTGGCGGCCGCCGCCAGCTTGCTGGCGACCGCGGGGCTGGGCGGCCTGCTCTGGGCCCGCGCCCGCGCCCGGCCGGTGGGTCTCGCCGGACCGTCGGCCCTGGTCCTCGCCGCGATGCTCGCCGCCTCGGTATGGGTGGCCGAGAACCGCGCGGGCACCACCGTGGTTATCGCCCCCGAGGTCACGGCCCGCAGCGCGCGGGGGCCCGACGGGGTCGAGCTCTTCCGCCTGCACGCAGGCGCCGAGCTGCTCGTGGCCGACGCCGCTGAGGACGCCGTGCTGCTGCAGCTGCCCGACGGTCGCAAGGGCTGGGTGCCCGCGGCCGCGACCTGCAGCACGACGCCAGGCGCGCCCTTCCCGCCGCGCTGAGAAGGCACCGGTGCTCAGGGCAGGGGCACCGACCAGAGCCGCCCCGCCTCGGGCTGACCGCTGACGCTCACCTTGGGCGCGCCGACCCACAGCCAGCCCCCTGCGCCCGCCGCGGCGCTCGGGTCACCCGCGCCGGCCGCGGTCCAGGCCCGGCCCGCCGCGTCGGCTTCGAGCGCGCCGCCGCCCCAGGCGTCGGCCGCGGCCCCAGCCAGCCACCAGATATGCGGGGCGCCCGCGCCATAGGGCTCGGGGATGAGGATGTCCAACAGGCCATCCTCGTCGAGATCAGCGGTGGAGAGGCCCGCGCCCAGGCCCGAGAGCGCGGCCCCGCCGCCCCAGCGCAGGCCCGCCGCCTCGGCCTCGGCGGTGCCGGTGCCCAGCGCGGCCCCCCACCACAGGTGCAGGGCGCCGCTGTTGGTCAGGCCGTCGAGCTCTCCGCGGGGGGCGCCGACCAGCAGCTCGGCGCGGCCGTCGCCGTCGAGATCACCCGGCGCGGCCAGCGCGGCCCCGAAGTCATCGCCGCTGCGGGCGCCCCGCAGGGTCAAGACCGTCGCGGCCGACAGAGCCGCGCGGGTCGTGCCCGCCGCGGCGGCCGCCCCGGGCGAGAGCAGGTGCACGAGGCCCGCGGCCCCCCGCTCGCCGGCGGCGGCGGCGGGGCTGCCCATGGCCAGCTCGGGCAGGCCATCGCCGTCGAGGTCGCCGACGGCGAGCAGGCCGCCCTCGCCAATGCGCTGGTTGAAGCTGCCGCCGAGCAGCAGGTCGGCGTCCTCGACCGAGCGGGCGCCCTCGCCCAGGCCCGCGCCCCAGAGCACCGCCACCGCGCCGCCGTTGCTCGCCAGCTGGTCGTCGCCCGGGCTGGTGAAGACGACGTCGAGCAGGCCATCGCCGTCGAGGTCAGCGGTGGTGGCCCGTGCGCCGAGGCGGTCGGACGCCGCGCGCCCGACCACGAGGAGGGCCGCGGTCTCTTCGGCCGGGCCAGCCGCGAACAGCAGGTCTGCCGCCGGCACCAAGAGCAGGGCGCCGGCGTTGGCGTAGCCGCCAGGGTCCATGCCCGGGGCGCCGATCAGCGCGGTGGGGCCCCAGCCGGCCAGGGCCGGGGCCGCCGACAGGCGCTCGGGGTCGCCCAGCCGGTCGTAGGGTGCGCTGCCGTGCAGCGCCCCGGCGGCCTCGGTGGGGCCCAGCGCGGCGCCCGCGGTGAGGTCGGCGCCGGCGAAGAGCAGCACCAGCCCGGCGTCGTCGTCGTCGCCCGGCGCGCTGACGAGGAGCTCGGGCAGGCCATCGCCGTCGAGATCGGGCAGGGGCGCGAGGGCGGCGCCGAGCTCTTGCCCCTCGCGCGCGCCGGTCGCGGCCGCGCCCGTGGCAGCGAGCCCGACGCAGGCCGCCCAGGCCCCCGCGCCGACCGTCGGGTCGCTGTCGTCGCAGTCCGTGGTGAGCGGGGAACCATCCCGGTCGAGATCATCATCGGGGGTAGACGGGTCGCAGTCTTCATCCCGTCCGCTGTAGGCGAGCTCGGCCTCCCCCGGCGCGGCCAGCGGGTCGGCGTCATCGCAGTCCACGAGGTGGTCGGCCCCATCTCCATCGAGGTCATCGTCGGCGGTCGCGGCGTCGCAGTCGTTGTCGACGCCGTCGTAGGGGGTCTCGGGTCGGTCGTCGGCGCGGGCGGGGTCGGTGTCGTCGCAGTCGGTGGCCGCGGGGGCGCCGTCTCCGTCGAGGTCATCGTCGGGGGTGCTTGGGTCACAGTCGTTGTCGACGCCGTCGTAGGGCCGCTCCTCGGCGTCCGGCCCCACCCAGCGGTCGGCATCGTCGCAGTCGGTGGCGACGCCGTGCCCATCCTCATCGAGGTCATCATCAGGGGTGCGTGGATCGCAGTCGTTGTCGCGGCCGTCATGGGGCCGCTCGGTCGCGCCGGGGTAGGCCTCAGGATCGGCGTCGTCGCAGTCCTCGACCGCGGGGACGCCGTCCCCGTCGTCATCTTGGCAGGGGGCGGTGGTGGCGCAGCCCCGGTCCGCGCAGTCCCGCTGCCCGTCGGCGTCGTTGTCGGCGTCGTCCTCACACTCAAAGGGCGCGTCGCCCTCGACCCCGGTGGCCCGGCCGCAGCCGGCCCCCAGCGTGCCCAGCGGCGGGCCAAGCAGCGCGGCCCCGAGCAGGGTGCGGCGCAGGGCGGGCCCGAGAGCGGGCAGCAGGGGAGGGGACCCGCGGCGGGCGCGGGCCGGGGCGACGGGCGTGGGCATGGGACCTCTCCCCAGTGGGTCGGCCCAGCTTATGTGCGCGCAGCGGCCGCCGGGCGCGGCGGGAAAGGAGGGGAAAGGCCGGCTGCGCCCTCAGCCGGCGAGCAGGCCCCCGTCGACGGGGAGGGCCGCGCCGGTCACCCAGGGGGCCCCGATGAGGTAGGCCACCGCCTCGCCCACGTCGGAGGGCTGGCCCAGCCGCCCCAGCGGGTGCAGGGCGGTGAGCGCGGCGAGGCGGGCCTGCGGATCGTCGCCGCCGCGGGGCGCCTCGGTCATCGGCGTGGGGACGACCCCTGGCAGCACGGCGTTGCTGCGCAGCTGCCGGGGGGCCAGCTCGACGGCGAGGGCCTGCATCAGCCCGAGCTGGCCGGCTTTGGCGGCGGCGTAGGGGCCGGTGCCTGGCGCGGGGCGCGCCGCCAGCGTGCTGCTCACGAAGGTCAAGGAGCCGGGCCCGATCTGGCGGGCGGCCCAGGCCGCGCTGAGCAAAGCAGGCCCCAGCACGGTGACCTCGTGCAGTTCACGCCAGAGCGCGGCGGTCCAGGCGGGCAGGGGCCCGTGCAGGTAGAGCCCGGCGTTGTGCACGATGTGATCCACCGGGCCCACCTCGTCGAGGATGGCCTCAGGGTCGCTGGTCACGTCGCCGACCACCGCGCGGCAGCCGAGCGCCTCGGCGGCGGCGCGCAGGGGGTCGGCCCGGCGGCCGAGCAGGGTGACCCTGTGGCCGCGGGCGCGCAGCGCAGCGGCGATGCCTTGGCCGAGGCCGGTGCCCCCGCCAGTGATCAGGACGGGGGAGCTCAAGCGGGCCTCGGGGCGGACGGGGTCGCGGACGGGGGCAGATGGACGGGCAGATGCGCGGGCAGGTGGAGGGGGGCGACGCGCTGGGCGGGCACCTCGTCGGCGGGCAGGAAGGCCGGGCGGTTGAGGCAGAGCAGGCCCGCCGGCTGCGCGCTGGGGTTGGCGTAGCCATGCGCCAAGCCGCGGGGCCAACACCGGCGCAGCCCGACCGCTTGCGGTGATGCCGGACCCTCACCCACCCAACCCCAGAGGCCAGCCCCGCAGACCAGCTCCCATTCTGACATCAGGTCATGGTGGTGGTGGGGGATCTGCTGACCCGGCGCCACCACGAGGCGCACCAAACCCCAGCCCCGCGGATCGAGGTCGGGCGGGCCCTCGGCCACCAGCTCGACCCGGCCCCAAGCGGGCGCTTCGGTGCCCACCGGGCCGGCGCGCGCCGCCCCGCGCCGCTGCGCCCGCCCGCGTCGCCGCACCAGAAGCCCGAGCTGCCGGAGCGCCGGGGTCGCCTCGCCCGGCAGCGGCTCAAGCACCGCCGCCCGGCAGAGCGCCGCCGCCCCGGGCCGGCTGGTCGGGCGCACCCCCGCCGCGGCGAGCAGGTCGGCCAGCGCGCGCAAGCGCCGGCGGAGGGCCCCGCGCTGGCCCCGGGGCAGGGGCCCCACTGGCCAGACCTGCGCCAAAATGCCGTGCCCGCCGCCAATCCGCAGGCGGATGGGCAGGGGGCCATCGGCGCGCAGGGGGCTGGGTCGGCGGGCGGGGGCTGCGGGCATGGGGCGCGCTAACGCCGCCGCGACGGGCGGCACGGGGGCGCGGTGGGCCCGCGGCGCGGCTAAACTGGGGCCATGCGCCTGCTCCGCCTCCGCTCTGATCTCGCCGTCCGCGCCCCCCGCCGCTGCGGCGCGCCCCTCCTCCTCCTCGCCCTCCTCGCCTGCCGGGGGGCCGATGCGCCTGATGACGCCCCCAAAGGCGCCGAAGACTCCGGCGCGGGTGAGGTGAGCCTCGATGGGGCGGGCGGCGATGGGGGCGAGGGCGACGATTCGGCCCTGCCGGGTGTGGATCCGGGCCCGACCCTTCAGGTGGTGGTCAGCGAGCCGGTGGGCGCGGCGATGGCCGGGGCGCTGGTGCGCGTGGCGCTGATCCCCCTCGACTTTGGCGCCGGCGACGGCGGTCCGCGCCTGGGCGGCCCGATCGCCGAGGGCGCGGTGGTCGACGGCGTGGCCACCCTCGAGCTGCCCTTGAGCCTCGAAGCCGACGCGCTCGACGGCTTGGCCCGCGCCCACCCGGCCGTGCAGGGCGCACTTTTTGGGCTGGTGGCCTACGCGCCGACCGCCGAAGGTGGCTCTTTCGCCGAAGGGCAGCCGCTGCTCGGGCTCACGCTCGACCACCTCGTGCTGTTCCGCGCGCCGGGCGAGGCCCCCGAGGGCTGGCCCGAGGCCTGGTCTGTGGTCGACACGGGGATGGCTGGCATGTACGCCCCGAACCGCTGCCTCTACGACACGACCGAGCCGCTCCTCTGGCGTGAGGCCGAGGGGTACCCCCGCTTCTCCTTAGTGACCGACCCCGTGCCCTTGCTGCTGCGGGGGCGCGAGGCCGGCCTCGACGTCGAGGTGACGATGGGCCTGCTGCCCGACGCGCCCGATCACTACGCGCTGGTGCCGCACCAGCTCGCCGTCGACCCTGAGGCGGGCCTCGCGCCGGTGGTCGACCTGCCCCTGGCTGAGGCGGGCAGCCCGCTGCGCTTCTCGCTGCGCGCAGCCCCCGAGGAGTCCCACGATCTCACCGCTGACCCCGACTGGCGCCACACCCTCGCCTATGGCGTGCCCTACGCTGACGCCGACGGCAGCGGCGGCTGGTCCGGGGCTGACCCGGCCCCGCGGGCGGGCACCTGCGCCGACCGCAGCTCGGTGGCCTTCCGCTACACCCGCCCCGTCTCCACCTGGCGCGGCCTGCGCCTGCTCGACTGCTACAGCGGCCAGGTCGGCTGGCGGCTCGTCCGCTGGGACGAGGCGGTGGGCAACGAGGTCTACCTGCCCGCCGAGGCCGCCCTCGCCTTGCGCAGCGAGGACGGCTGCAGCCTGTAGCGCCCGCCGCCCGCCGCCCGCCGCCCGCTTGTGGGGCCCGTGGGATAGCCGCTGCGCGAGGTGGGGGTGCTGATGCGCGCGTGGGATCTGGTAGGGACGGGGGAGGTGCCCGGCTCTGAAGGGGTGATGGACCTCTATCGCAGGGGGGATGAGCTGGCCATCCGCGTCAACGGCCGCGAGCTCATGAACAACAAGGTGCACGGCTCAGAGGACGCCCTCGCCGATCTGGTCTGCGACCGCCTCGGTGACCGTCCCGGCCTTCGCCTGCTCGTGGGCGGCCTGGGCATGGGCTTTACGCTCGCCGCCGCCCTGCGCCGGGTGGGCCCGAGCGGCGAGGTGACCGTGGCCGAGCTGGTCCCGGTGATCCTGGAGTGGAACCGGGGCCCGCTGGGCCATGTGGCCGGCCACCCCCTCGACGACCCCCGGGCCCGGGTGCACCCGGGCGACGTCGCGGTGGCGATTCGCGAAAACGGCCCGTGGGACGGCGTTCTGCTCGATGTTGACAACGGCCCCAAGGGCCTGACCCGCAAGTCCAACGACTGGCTCTACGGCTGGCACGGCCTCGAGGCGGCCCGCCAGGCCCTGCGGCCCGGCGGCTGGTTGGCCATCTGGTCGGCGGCCCCCGACGAGGCCTTCACCAAGCGGCTGCAGCGCGCGGGCTTCGAGGTCGAGGTCGCTGTGGTGCGGGCACGGCAGGGCGGGGGTGGCGGTCACCGTCACACCATTTGGCTGGCCCAACGCGGGGATCGGCCGGAGGGGGCACCACCCGAGGCCCCGCGCCGCGCGCCGCCCCGCCGCCGTCGGGTATGAGCCGGGGCGAAGCCCTCCCGCTCCCCGCCGGCCGAGGCCGCTGCCCATGCCCCGCCCGACCTTCCCGCACAGCCTGCACGACGTCATCTCCAACGTCGACGGCGGCCTCGGCCTCGTGGTGGGCGACCTGCCCGACGGCCGCATCGTGGTGCTCCGCCGCGGTCGCAAAACACCGGGCTACACGCTGTCCACCTGGGCCGACGCCCAGCGCAGCCGCTTGCTCGCGGAAGAGCTGGTGGCCGAGCGTGTCGCCGCGATCAACCGCATGGCCGAGTTGATCGGCCTCGACGAGCGCCTGCCCGGGGCCTGAGGGCGGCCCCCGCGGGTGCAGCTGCTCCGTTTGAAGTGGGGTCGCGCGGCCCTCCCCGCTCAGCGGCGCCGCAGGTGGGCCCGGAACATTGGCCCGATGAGCACGGGCAGTGCGCAGGTGGCCGCCAGGGGCAAGAGGCGGGACTCCATGGTCAGCTCGCCCAGCGGCTCGACCAGGGTCATATTGCCCAGCGCGAAGCTCATCAGGCCGGCGACCGCCGCGGCTGCGCGGCCTCGGGCCACCGCGACCCCCATCACCACCGCGCCGTAGAGGGCCAGGGCGGGCACACCGGTCATCGCGTGGATCAGGGCGAGGCCCCCGGTGGTCGCAAGGGGTGCGAGGATCCCCAGGCTGAGATCGCCCAGACGCAGGGGAGAGGTCGAGGTGGCGCGCGGGAGCGCGGCCGCCGCCCCGGTCACCGCGGGGGAGCTCTCACCGGGCGCGGCGGGGGCGATCGGCGAGGCCGGACCCTCGCGCAGCACGGCGGCAGCCGCCTCGAGCTCGGGCGCCTTGCCGGCCACCACGAGCAGGGTGCCGGGGTCCAGCGGGGCGTCAGGGTCGGGAGAGCCCCGCACCTCGTCGAGCCCGGCCGCGGCGATGACCAGGGCGCCCGTACGCCGGCGCAGGTCGACCGCCCGCAGGCTGAGACCGGCGGCCCAGTCGTCGGGCTCGACGGTGAGCACCCGGGTGGAGAAGCCGGTCATCAGGCCCGTGCCCCCGACCGAAGCCCCGCCGGCCACCCCCGCGTGGCGCGCGTCGGCCGCGGCCTGGGCCAGGACCTCGCCGCCCAGCCCCGCCTCGCGCAGCACCGCCACGAGGATATCGGCGGCGGCTGCCTCATCTTCGGCGATGACCTGCACGTCAGGCACGCCGATCTGCGCGGCATCGCGCCCCAAGCGCGACACCCGCACCATCAGGGGGAGCTGGGGGTGCAGCGCCCGGAGCTGGGCCGCCACCCGCCCGCAGGCCCCTGGATCGGAGAGCATCAGCACCACCCGGCGCGCCGCGCTGACGTGGGCGGCGTGCTCGAGCGCCTCGACGCTGGTCAGATCGGCGTAGCGGGCCAGCCAGCCCTCGGCCCGGGCCGCCGCCACCCGCGCAGGATCGAGGTCCACGGCCACAAAAGGCACGCCTGCTTGGTGCAGGGCCTTGGCCAAGGTGCGGCCGCCGTGGCCGAGGCCGCCGATGACCACGTGGCCGTGCAGGGCCTCGGCGGGCGCTGCTTCGGGGGCGTCGGCCTCGGCGCGCACGCCGAGCAGGCGCTCGATCGGCGCGAGCAGGCGGGCGCCGGCGGCGATGCTCGGGCTGCGCGCGACGATGAGGGGCGTGGCGATCATGGTCATGACGCTGGCGGCGATAAAGGCCGAGGCAGACTTGGGATCGACGAGCTCTTGCTCTTGGGCCGCGCGCAGCAATACAAAAGAAAACTCACCAATCTGAGCCAGCGAGGCCCCGGTCAGCAGGGCGACCCGCACGGGGAAGCGCATGAGCAGCACGGCCAGCGCGGCGAGGCCGAGCTTGCCCACGACCAGCAGCAGCACGAGGCCGCCGACCAGCAGCGGGGCCTCGAGCAGCACCCGCGGGTCGAGCAACATGCCGATCGAGATGAAAAAGACGCTGGCGAGGGCGTCACGAAAAGGCCCAACCTGGGCGGCGATGGTGTGGGCGAACTCGGTCTCGGCGATGATGACGCCGGCGAGGAAGGCGCCGAGCGCGATCGACAGGCCGATCGCCGAGGTGGCCCAGGCGACCGCCGCGGCGAGGCAGAGCGCGGCGAGGATGAAGACCTCGCGGCTGTTTGCGCGGGCCACGCCCCCGAGCAAGGCGGGCACCACCCGGCTGGCCGCGGCGAGGCCGCCGGCGACGACCAGCGCGGCCTGGACGATGGTCTCGACGAAGGCCCAGGCGCTGCCCCCTGCGCCGCCGAGCATGGGCAAGGCGAGCATCATGGGCACGATGGCGAGGTCTTGAAAAATCAGCACGCCGACGACGAGCTTGCCGTGTGGCGCGTTAATCTCACCACGGTCAGTCAGCGACTGCAGCACGATGGCCGTCGACGAGAGCGCCGCGATCAGCCCCCAAGTGACCCCCACCGCTGGGGTCTGGCCGAGGGCCAGGGCCCCCAGGCCGCCCGCGGCCACCGTCAGGCCCACCTGCAGGGCCCCGCCGACCGCCACTAGGCGGGCGATCGGCCGCAGCCGCTGCAGCGAGAACTCGAGGCCGATGGTGAACAGCAGCAGGGCCACGCCGAGCTCGGCGATGACCTCTACGGTGTGCAGGTCGTCAATCAGCCCCAGCGTATGGGGCCCGATGAGCACCCCGGCGACCAAGAAGCCGACGATCGGCGGCAGGCCCACCCGGCGGAGGCCGACGACCGAGAGCACACCGGCGAAGAAGATGATGACCAGCTGGCGAAGGAGCGCGTCGAGGTGCATGGGGGCGGCTAACCCAACCCACCGGCGGCGGGGGCCCGCGCCAGCAGCCTCAACCGCGTACGTCGGGGACGGCGGGCAGCACGTCAATCCAGCCGTGCCCCGAGCTGAGGCCCCGCCCCAGGCCGAGGGCGGCGCAGATGGCCAACACGAGGGGCAGATCGCCCAGGGCGCCCTCGATCTCGATGTTCCCGACCACACCCCTTCGTCTGACCGGGTCGGCCCCGCGCAGCCCCCGCACCACCCCGTCGACCCGCCGCACCTGGGCCGCGCGCAGGCGGGCCGAGGGCCCCGGCGCCGCCAAGGCCCGACCGGGCCCGAGCCCATGCAGCCGCCGGACCCCGTCGATGCGGTGGGCCGCCGACGAGAACAGCTGCGCGGGCGTGGGGACCAGCGCGGGGCCGGGGTCACGATCAAGGCTGAGCGGAGAATGGAGCTGGAGGAGCAGCGGGCCCATGGGCGGCACCACCACCTGGGTGGAGAGGGGGGCGCCGAGGTCGAGCGCCCACCCCGATAGGGCGTGCGGGACCTGGTCGCGGGTCAGCCCGACCCGCCCCACCTCGGCCCAGGTGTCAAAGAGCAGCGGCGCGGCGCGCTGCAGGCCCCCCTCGGGCGCACCCCAGAGGCGCCACTCGACGTCCACAGCGCGCACGAGCCCATCTTCACCACGGTCGAGGCGCAGCCGCAGGGCCGAGCCGACCGCGTCGCTGCCCCGCGGGTCGAGCCAGCCGTCGACCAGGGCGGGCCAGCCGGCGGCCCGGGCCACCCGGCGGGCCTGCGTCTGCCACGCCCGGCGGAGCAGGTCGCCGGGGTGCGCCGGCGGGGCCCAGGGGCGCGCGGCCACGAGGCGCAGGCGGGCGGTGGTCTGGGCTAGGTCGCGCAGGCGGGGCGCGGGGCTGGTCACGGGGGTGGTCCGGGGGTGGCGGGCGGAGGGGGCCGGGCGCCGCGACGCGCCCGCAGCTATCCCGGCGCGCGCGCCGGGGCGGTTAAGCCGGGTCACCCTCTGCCTGGAGCCGCTGATGATCCTCCGCCGCGCGTCCCCGCCCGCCCCTCGCGCCCTGCCGTTCGCCGCCCTCCCCCTGCTCGGGCTGCTCATGTTGACCGCCTGCGGGGGCAAAGCCGACGACTCGGCCGCGGCCGCGGACGGGGGCGACGGGGCTGCCCCCTGCGATGAGACCGGCGTGCAGGGCGTGGTCACCGACGAGGCGGGCACGCTCGGCCCCTCGCCCGGCGCGCGGGTCTATGCTTACGAGGGCGTGGGCGTCGGGGTCGCCCCCATCGAGACCCAGACCGACACGAACGGGGCGTACAGCCTTCCCCTGCCGGCGGGCACCTGGTCGCTCACCGCAGAGGGGAGCAATGGGTGCATCACCGATGGGCCGGTGACGGTCGAGGTGACGGTGTGCGGGATCGAGGAGCGGGAGTTGGTGTTGGCGCTGTGCCCGGGCTGAGGGGTGGGCGTGGCGGCGGCGGCGCGCCTGCGCCGGTTCGTGCGCGCAAGCTCGCGCGCGGGTGCGTGGGATAAGCCTCTCCCCCTGGCGCCCCGCCCTCCACCTCCCACCCCGCACCCCACACCCCGCTCCCCCATGCGCTACGTCGGCTCCCTCTACCGCCCGCCCTCTGAAGCCGACGCCCTGATCCTGCAGGCGACCATCGGCTGCTCGTGGAACAACTGCACCTACTGCGCGATGTATCGCGATAAGCCGGTGTTTCGCCTGCGGCCGCTCGCCGAGTGCCTCGAAGACCTGGCCGGGGCGGCGGCGCGGGGGGCCCAGCAGGTCGAGAAGGTTTTTGTGGCCGATGGGGATGCCCTGTGCATGCCGATGGACCATTGGGGCCCCATCCTCGAGGCCTGTCGCCGGCTCTTCCCCCGGCTGCGGCGGGTCAGCTGTTATGCCACCGCCGACAATGTGATCGAGAAGGGTGAGGCCGAGCTGCGGCGTTTGCGTGAGGGCGGCCTGCGGCTGTTGTACATGGGCCCCGAGTCGGGTGATGAACAGACCCTGCGGCGCATCGCCAAGGGGCCACGGCCGGCGGGTGTGTCACGAGAGACCCCCTATCTGTTCGAGGCCCACGTCGAGGCGGCCCGGCTGCGCGCTCGGGCGGGCCTTGAGCTCTCGGCCATCTTCTTGCTCGGCGCGGGTGGGGTCGCCCGCAGCGAGGCCCACGCGCGGGGCAGCGCTGCCTTGGCCACCGCGATGGATCCGGAGTATCTGTCGGCCCTGACGCTGACGGTGGTGCCGGGGACGCCGCTGGATCGCACCCGCGACCATTCTGGGTGGGAGCTGCCCGGGGTCGAGGGTCTGCTGTGCGAGCTGCGCACGTTGATCGCCGAGGCCCGGCCCCGCCGGGCGGTTTTTCGCACCAACCACGCCAGCAACTACCTGCCGCTGGCCGGGGTGCTGCCCGAAGATGGCCCGCAGATGGTCCATCTCATCGACCGGGCGCTGGCGGGTGGGCTGCGCCTGCGGCCCGAGTGGGCCCGGGGGCTCTGAGCCTCAGGCGGCCCGCACCGCGGTGACCAGCCGGGCGTTGGCGTTCGCGAGCTGCTGCACGACCTCCTTCGAGCCGTCCATGGCCACGGCGGCGTTGCGCACCGCGCTGTCGATGTAGACCATCGCGTCGGCCACCTGGCTGACGCCCATGCCCTGCTGACGGGATGCGTTGGCGATGAGGCGGCTCGCCTCGACCGGGCGGCTGACCACCGTGGCGAGGTTGGTCATGATCGTGCCGCTGGCGCTGGCGAGCTTGGACCCCTCTTCGACCTTGGCGATGCCGTCCTCGGTCGCGACGACGGCCGCGCCCGTCGCTTCGCGGATGTCCGGGAGCAGCTGGCGGACCTGGCGGGTGGCCTGCTTGGACTGCTCGGCGAGGTCGCGCATCTCGTTGGCGACCACGCTGAAGCTGCGGCCCGACTCCCCCGCCCGCGCCGCCTCGATGCTGGCGTTGAGCGCCAGCAGCTTGCTCTGCTCGGCGATCTCGTTGACTGTGGCGATGATGTCGCCGATTTGCGCCGTGTGATAGGCCCGCCGGTGAAGGATGTTCTCGGTGAGCGTGGCGGCGGGCGGCGGGCTCTGGGTCGGGCGCATCGGGGCTCCTGGGTGGCGCTGTCCGCTTCGGCAGACGGCGGCCGACCTGTCGCTGGCGGGCCTCCGCACATGGCCGGTTGTGGTCAGGCCCTGCGCTGGATCAGCTCCGGCCACTCCGCTCGGCGACAGCGTGCTCCGCAGTGTTTTGCACGTGCGCCGCTGAGGCAGCGCCCTCCAGGCCGCGCTTGGCGCGGGCCTACCTCGGCCTGCTCGGCCTCCGCGTCGGCGGGGGCGCCCCCTTCGATGCGGAGGCTGGGGGATCGGGGCGCGCCCCTGCGCTGCGCTCCGGGTCGGCCCCCCGCCCGGGTCGCGGGCCGCCTCCGCCGCGGCCACGGTCCGCGGCGGGCCCGCTCCGCCGCTGCGCGGCCGGCCTGCGGCCGCCGGTCGAGGCGCCTCGCGCGGCAGGCCCAGGCCCTGAGCCGCGGCTCAGTCGGGGTTGCAGCTCACGATCAGCGTCTCTTCGTAGGGGCTGCAGCTCACCCCGATCCAGCCGTCGGTGCAGAGCGCGTAGAGCGCGCCACGGCAGGCGTCGACGTCACAGCTCAGCTCGTCGCAGGCCGCCGGGGCCTCTTCGCAGCGCTCGGACTCGGTGTTGGCGTTGTCGTCGTAATTCCCGACGCAGACCTGGCCGGCGGCGCAGTCTTCGCAGGCGGTGCCGCCCTCGCCGTCTTTTTCGCCGCAGGCGGCCAAGGCGAAGAGCCCCACCATGGCGGCCAGGAGGGGGGCCGCGGCGCGCGGGCGGGCGGGCAGGGTGTGGGCAAGGTGGGCCTGCAGCATGGGCTCCTCCGCGGTGGTGACCCGCTGCTAACCCCGTCCGCGGGCGGGCGGGGCGCTGTGGTAGGCTCCGCCCTGTCCCCGCCGCGGAGCCCCGATGCGCCTCTCCTCCCCCCTGCTGCTCGCCCTCTCCCCCTCCGCCCGCCCCTGGGGCGCCCTGCTGCTCGGCCTCGGCTTGGCCGGGCTCAGCGCCTGCGAGGCGCCGGGCAAGGGGGCTGGCGGGGTCACCGAAGACATCGGGGGCCAAACCGCCGAAGATGGCGACGGTGACGGTTTTGTCGGCGATGACGACTGCAATGACCAAGACGCCGCGGTCAATGGCGGGGCGGTCGAGGTCTGCGATGGCGTCGACAACGACTGCGACGGCCAGATCGACGAAGACGTGGTCGACACCTGGTACACCGACGCCGACGGCGATGGTTTTGGCGACCCCGAGGCGCCGATCTCGGCTTGCGAGGCGCCGCTCGGCGCGGTCCCCAGCGGCACCGACTGCGACGACGCCGACCCCCAGACCTTGCCCGGCGGCGACGAGCGCTGCGACGAGGTCGACAACGACTGTGACGGCGTGGTCGACGAAGACGTGCGCCTCATCTGGTTCGCCGACGCCGATGGCGACGGCTTTGGCGACGCCAGCGCCCCGGTCGAAGACTGCGACCCCGGCCCGGGCGTGGTCGGCGACGACACCGACTGCGATGACGCCCAGGGCAGCGTCTACCCCGAGGCCCCCGAGCTCTGCGACGAGCTCGACAACGACTGCGACAGCCTGGTCGACGAGGGCGTGTCGACCACCTACTACGCCGACCGCGACGGGGATGGCTACGGCCTGTTCTCTGACACCATCGACGCCTGTTCCCTGCCCGTTGGCTACGCTGATGACGCGGGTGACTGCGATGACGCTGCGGCCACCGTGCATCCTGACGCCGATGAGCTCTGCAATGGGGTCGACGACGACTGCGACGGCGAGCTCGACGAAGACAGCGCGGTCGACGCCCTGACCTTCTACGCCGACGCCGACGGCGATGGTTTTGGCGACGACTTCCGCTTCGCCCTCGCCTGCGCCGCGCCGGCGGGCTTCGTCGCCGACAACACCGACTGCGACGACGCTGCGGCGGCGATCTCGCCGGCCGCCGCCGAGGTCTGCAACGGCCTCGACGACGACTGCGACGCGGCGATCGACGACGCTGACGCCAATCTGGTCTCGGCCTCGGGCAGCACCTTTTGGTCCGACCTTGACCGCGACGGCTACGGCGACCCGGCGGCGGCGCTGCAGGCCTGCGTGCTGCCCCCGGGGGCGGTGGCCAATGATGATGACTGCGACGACGGCAACAACCGGATCTCTCCGGCGGCGGCCGAGGTCTGCAACGGCCTCGATGACGACTGCGACGCGGCCACCGATGACGCCGACCCATCGGTCGACCGCAGCACCGGGGGCACCTGGTACGCCGACGCCGACGTCGACGGCTTTGGCGCGCCCGGCGGCGTCCTGCGCGCCTGCAGCCAGCCCGCGGGCAGCGTGACCAACGCGCTGGACTGCGACGACACACGCGCGGCGGTGCGCCCGACGGCCACCGAGGTCTGCAACGGCATCGACGACGACTGCGACACGCTCACCGACGACAGCGATCCGGGGGTCAACCTCGCCACCGGCGGCACCTGGTACGCCGACGCCGACCGCGACGGCTACGGCGCCGGCTCGGCCCTGCGGGCCTGCCTGCAGCCGGCGAACAGCGCGCTGAGCGCCACCGACTGCGACGACAGCCGCGCCGCGGTCAACCCCGGCGCCCAAGAGGTCTGCAACGGCCGCGACGATGACTGCGACAGCCTCAGCGACGACGCCGACACCTCGACCGATCTCAGCACGGGCGCGCTCTACCACCAAGACAGCGACCGCGACGGCTATGGCGGGGCCGCGGTCAGCCGGCGCTACTGCGTGGCGCCGACGGGCTGGGTCTCGGGCAGCAGCGACTGCGACGACAGCCTCGCCGCGGTCAACCCCGCGGCCTCTGAGGTCTGCAACGGCCGCGACGACGACTGCGACAGCCTGACCGACGACCTCGACAGCTCGCTCGACAGCTCGACCGGCACGGTCTACTACCGCGACGCCGACGGTGATGGGTATGGGTCGACCACGACCACCCGCACCTGCAGCCGCCCCACGGGCTATGTCAGCGCCACCGGCGACTGCAACGACAGCACGACCGCGGTCTCGCCCGCCGCCTCTGAGCGCTGCAACAGCATCGACGACGACTGCGATGGGTCCACCGATGAGTCTTCGGCGATCGACGCGGCGACCTGGTACCGCGACGCCGACGGCGACGGGTATGGCACCAGCGGCACCACCACCCGGGCCTGCACCCGACCCACTGGCTACGTCAGCGTGTCGACCGACTGCGCCGACAGCATCGCCGCGGTCTACCCCGGCGCCGATGAGACCTGCAACAGCCGAGATGACGACTGCGACGGCACCTCCGACGAGTCGTGGGTGACCACCAATTTCAGCACCAGCACGTCGGCCTTCTTGCAGCTCAACGGCACGAGCACGGTGACCTCGGGCTACCTGCAGCTGACCCCGACGTCGGGCGGCACCGGCTCGGCCTTCTTCTTCGAGCCCATCCCCGGCGCCACGTGGGAGGTCAGCTTCTCCTTCGCCACCGGCGGCGGCTCGGGCGCCGATGGTCTGGCCCTGGTCTGGCTCAACACCACCGACTTCACCGTGCTGGGCGGCGCGGGCGGCGGCCTCGGCTACGCGGGCCTCAGCGGCTATGGTTTTGAGGTCGACACCTACTACAACAGCGCCACCGACGGCAGCGAGAACCACGTCGCGGTCGTCAACGCCGCCTCGATGGGCGTCTTTAGCGAGACGAGCAGCGTGCCCGAGTTCGAAGACACGGGCTGGCACACGGCGGTCGTGCGCTACGAGAGCGGCCGGGTGCGGGCCTGGGTCGACGGCACCCTGCGCATCGACACGACGGTCTCGGGCTACACCGCCAGTGAGTGGCTCATCGGCTTTACCGCGGCGACCGGCGGCTCGACCAACTACCACCTGATCGACGACGTGGACGTCGGGTGCCCCTGAGCGGGCCCCGGGCGGCGGTCGAGGTGGCCCTCGCCGCGGCCAGCGCGGCGCCGCAGGACGCGGGGGCCTGGGTGCGCCTCGCCGAGGCCTGGTCGGCGGCGGGTGAGGCCGGCGCCGCCCTCGACGCCCTGCTGCGGGCGGCCCAGGTCGAGCCCGGGCGGCCGGGGCTGCGGGCCCGGCTCGGGGCGGCCCAGCTGCGGGCGCGGCAGGCGCCAGCGGCCCTGCGGTACCTGCAGGCCGCTGTTCTGGAAGATCCGCGCGACTTCGCCTCGGCGGCCAACCTCGGCGAGTGCCTGCGCGCGCTCGGTGAGCTGACCGCCGCCGAGCGCGCCCTGCGTCGGGCCCTCTCTTTGCGGCCGCCCGCCGCCATCGGCGACGAGCTGCGCTGGAACCTCGCCCTCTGCTTGCGCATGGCCGGCCAAGAGGCCGAGGGCCTGCGCCTCTACGAGGTGCGGCGGCGCCTGCCCGGCTTCTCGCTGCGGCTGGGGCGCGGGCCGGTCTGGGCGGGCGGCCCCTTGCAGGCCCCGCTGGCGGTGATCGCCGAGCAAGGCCTCGGCGATACGCTGCAGCACGTCGGTCTGCTGCGCTCGCTGCGGGCGCGGGCGGGCGCCGACTTGCCGCTCCTGCTGGTCGCCCAGGCCCCGCTGCTGCCGCTGCTCGAGGGCCTGCGGGCGACAGACCCTTGCCTGCAGCTCGCCGCCCTGCCCCAGACCGCCGACGCCATCGACGCGCTCATCGCCGAGCGCCTCGGGAGCGGCGCGCTGCAGGCCCCCTTGATGAGCCTGCCCCTGCTGCTCGGGCTGCTGAGCGCCGAGGCGCGGGCGGCGGCGGCGGCGCGGCTGCCGCCTGACCCCGCGCGCAGCGCCCAGTGGGCGGCCCGCCTCGAAGCCGGGCGCCGGCCGGGGGCCCGCCTCGTGGGCCTCTGCTGGCAGGGCAACCCGGCCTACCCCGATGACGCCAGCCGCTCGGTGCCCCTGCAGCAGCTCGTGCCTCTCGCCCGCGATCCGCGCGTGCAGCTCGTCGTTTTGCAGCAGAAGCACGGGCGCGAGCAGCTCGCGCGCTGGCCCGCCAACCTGCCGCTGTGGGATCTGGCGCCGGAGCTCGACGGCGAGGCCCCCTTCGTCGACACCGCCGCGGTGCTGCCCCTTCTCGACGCGGTGGTGACCAGCGACACCAGCACCCTGCACCTCGCCGCGGCGGTGGGGGCGCGCACCCACGCGCTGCTCTCGGCGGTGCCCGACTGGCGCTTCGGCCTGGTGGGAGAGACCCTGCCCGGCGCGCCGCGCCTGCGCTTGCACCGCCAGCGGCGCCCGGGGGACTGGACGGGGCCGGTCCAGGCGGTGGCGGCGGCCTTGGCCGCCGAGGCCGCGAAGGGGGGAGGGTGAACAGACCCGTTGGGGGAGGAGGGGCGCTGGGCGGGTCTGGATGCTCCTCCGGATGGGGTGCAGGGGGCTGAGGTCGGTGGTGGAGAGCTTCCGCCCGCCCGCTCTCCTCCTCCCCCTGCCTGTTCGACGCCGCTACTCGGCGAAGGCCTCGCAGATACCCCGGTCGACATAGGTCAGGTTCGTCGGGTCGGCGCTGCCGGTGGCCCAGACATAGTCGGTGCCCGGGTAGGTCATCTCGATCTCGCCGGTCTCGGCCGAGATGCCGTAGCTGCCGAAGAAGTTCTCGACCTCAACCGGGATGCGCGCGTCGCAGTCGCTCAGGCTGGCGTCGTAGGTGAAGTCGGCGGTGAAGCTCCACGCGCAGGTGGTGCAGAGCGTGGGCTCGTCGACGGTGCCGACCACCTGCCAGGCGTGCTGGCACTCGCTCATGCCCAGCGCCTGCCAGTCTTCGCTGGGGAAGACCGCTTGGTACTCGACGCCGGTCACCATGCCGCCGCTGATGTTGAGCTCGCCCACCTTCCACACGGTGGCCAGCTGGCTGCCCTCGGGCGGCACGTCGAGCGAGCAGATGTTGCGCTCGAGGCTGTCCCAGCTGGTGGGGCGGTCGACCGAGGGCTCGACGTCGGCGTCGGCGTCGGCGTCGCTGTCAGCGTCGGCGTCGGCGTCACTGTCGGCGTCTGCGTCGGCATCGGCGTCTGCGTCGGTGTCGGCGTCGGCCTCGCCGCCCGAGTCGGCGGTCTTGTCTTCGCCGCCGGCCTCGCCGTCGCAGGCGACCAAGGTCAAGCAGAGCAGGGGGAGGATGGCGGAGAGGGCGCGCATGGGGGCTCCTGGGCGGGCGGTGCGGGCCCCCAGCCTACCAGACGCCGCGGCTCAGCGCGCCGGGGCGCCCGCGCGCAGGGCGGCCTGGGCCCGGGGGCAGCCGCGCAGCCAGGGCAGGAGCGCGGCGCGGGCGGGTGGCGCGTCGATCTGCGCGAGCACGTCGACCATCAGGTCATCGAGCTCGGGGCCCCAGATCGCGGCCAGCCAGGCGGGCACGGGCGCGGTGGGGCTGTGGCTGAGCGCGCGGGCGGCGGCCTCGACCAGGGCCTCACGGTCCTCGGCCTCGGCGAGGGCGACCAGGGGGGCCAAGCGGGGCGGCGCGCTGGACAGGGCGATGAGCGCCGCGCGGCCGCCGGCGGCGTACCAGGCCGCGCAGAGGGCGGGCAGCTCGGGCGCGTCGAGATGAGCGTGCAGCTGGGTGTAGCCACGCAGGGGGCCCTCGACCCGCCCAGAGAGGGTGCGCAGCCAGGGCCCGTCGCGGTGGCGGCGCACGGCGAGGCGCAGCACCTCGAGCTCGGCGCCCGCGGCGAGGGCGGCCATGCGCAAGTATAACGCGCTGGGGCGCATCCCCAGCTCGAGCAGGTCGATGACCGCGAGGCGCAGCGCGGCCCAGTCGGGGCGGGCCACCGCGCGGGGCCCGAGCAGCAGCTCGGTGAGGGCCAGCGGGTCGCGGGCGCCGATGCGGCGCAGGCAGCCCTCGTTGGGCAGGCCGCTGCTGAGGCGCGCTTCGAGGCCCGCGACCACCGCGGGCAAGGCGGCGCGCAGGTCGACCTCGTCGAACCAGGCCTCGTCGGGGATGGTCTCGGGCGCGGCCATCAGGGGCTCCGTCGGGCGGGGAAGGAGGGGCCTCAGGGGCGGGCGCCGGCGGCGGCGCGGGCCCGGCCCGGCTCGGGCAGCGGACCGGGGTGGCCCCAGGGCACGGCGAGGAGCAGCGGGGGGAGCTGCTTGAGGTGCAGCACGTGGGGCACGTCGTTGGGGCGCCCCGCCGGGCTGAGCAGCGGGTGATCGGCGGGGACCAGCGGCTGCAAGCCCGGATCGTCGCCGGCGAGCAGGGCGCTGAGGCCCGCCGCCGAGAGGCCCTGACCGAGCGGATCGGCGGCGACCACCAGCGCGCTGAGGTCTGCGCCGGCGGCCGGGCCCAGGGCCCCGGGCTCGAGCGCGAGGATGGCGCCCCAGGCGGCCCGCAGCAGGGCGAAGCGGTCACCGGTTCGTCGCGCGGGGATGGCCTCGACCGCGGCGATCACCGCGCCTTCGACCGCGCGGGCGGCGGCCCAGGCCTCGACGGGGTGGGCGTGTACGGCGAGGCGGCCGGTGAGCCAGAGGCGGGCGCCCGCGGTGGCCACGCTGCAGCGCAGGTGCCCGAGGAAGGGCAGATCGGCGCCGCCGCCGAGCAACAGCGCGGCGGTGGCCTCGAAGGGCGGGGCCGCGCCCAGGCTCATACGTAGAACTCCCGATCCAGCACGAAGGCTCGGCCGACGCCGGCGCCGCTGGCCGCGGCGAGCAGGCCGAAGCGGCCGTCTACGGCTTCCAGCGCGTCAATCAGGGGGCGGAGCCGGGCCAGGGGATCGGCGGCCCCGAGGTGGGCGCGGGGGCCCCCGGGGCGCGGGCCGAGCGCGCCGGCCCCGGCCGCGGCGCGGTGCGGCGGGAGCTGGAGGCGCTCGGCCACCGCGACCAGCGCAGGCAGCGCGGCGGCGTCGAGCGCGGCCGCCCGCAGGTCGCCGGGGGCAAAACCGAGGCGGTGCAGGGCCTGCTCGGCGGCGGCGGCGGCGGCCATCGGCCAGAGCGCCGGGTCGGCCCCGGTCAGGCCCAGGCTGACGATGCGGGCCAGCGGCTGGAGCTTGTGCTCGGCGAGGGCCTCGGCGCTGGCCAGCAGGCAGGCCGAGGCGCCGGCGGCGATCGGCGCAGCTTGGGGCAGCGTCGCGGGATCAGCGTCGGGGCCGAGCAAGGCGTGGGCCCAGGCGGCGGCGCCGGCCTCATCGAGCGGGGCGTGGGCGGCGAGCAGGGCGGCGGCGGCGGCGAGATCGGTGGGGGCCAAGCGCCAGGCGAGCTCGTCGCTGAGCGGATCGGCGGCGGGGCGGGCCGGGTCGGGCAGGCCGAGCGCGGCGGCCTCGGCGGCGGCGCCGGCTTGCAGGCCGATCGCCATGCCGAGCCCACACCAGCCGCCCGAGATGGCCTCGCAGAGGCCAAAGAGGGCCTCGGCGCCCCCGGGCGGGCAGCGGGTGGTCGGCAAGCGCGGGGGCAGGCCGGCGGCCAGGGCCACCCGCCGGTCGACGCCGGGCGGCAGGTCGGGGCCGGCGGCGCCGAGGCGCAGCTCGTCGAGGGCCCCGAGCTTGACCCCGGCAGAGCCGAGGGCGGCGTGCAGGGCGGCCACCGCGGCGGCCTCGGGCCCATTTGGGGTGCCTTCGACCAAAGACAGCGCCACCAAGTAGATCTCGCGCATGCGGCTCCCTCCCCCGCGCGCGGGGCGGCCGGCGGGACGGCCGGTTCGGGGGTCTAACCGCTCCGGATCGGCGGTCGGCCTGCTGGCTTGGCCCTCAGCCCTCGCCGCGGCCCTCGGGCGCGGTGCGGCCGAGCTGGGTCACGATGTGCTCGAGCAGGTCGCGGCTGGCCGAGGGGCCCAGCGTGTGCAGCGCGGTGCGGGCCTTCCACGACTCTTGCACGAGGCGCTCGCGGGCGGGCGCGAGGGCGCCGTGCTGGTGCAGCAGCTCGACGAGGGCGCGGGCCCGCTCGGGGCTGGGCTGGCGGCCGAGGCGCGCCCAGGCCTCACCCACCGGCGGGGCGGCGGCGGCGGCCAGGGCCAGGGCCAGCCCGGCCCGCCCGCGCTCGGCCCGGTCTTCGAGGGCGGCGAGCTCATCGGGGCCCCGCGCGTCGAGCAGGGCCATCTCTTCGGCGATCTGCCAGGCGACCCCGGCGTGGCGGCCGTAGCGCCCGAGGCTGGTGGCGTGCCGCCGCTCGCCGCCGGCGAGGCGCGCCCCGGCCCGGCAGGCGAAGGCGAAGACGGCGCCGGTGTGGCCCTCGGCGACCGCCGCCGCCTCGGCGGGGGTGGGCAGCTTGCCCGAGGTGCGCTGGGCGATCGCGTGGGCCTCGCCAATCTCGCGCATGGCCTCGAGCATGTCGCCGACCACCTCGGGGCTGCCCCCGGCGCGCGACAGCTCGAGCGCGCGCAGGGTCAGGTGGTTGCCCCCGAGCAGGCCGGCGGCCCCGCTGAGCAGGCGGCGGGCGGCCCGGCGCCGGCGTCCGCCTTGGCGGCCCAAGGCGGCGTCGTGCAGGGCCACCGCGACGTGGAGCAGCTCGGCGGCGGCGCCCAGGTGCTCGCTGGCGGCGACGTGGAGGTGCTCGGCGTCGGGGCGGCCGCCGTCGGCCTCGGCGGCGGCGGCGCGGGCGCTGAGCAGCACGAGCAGCGGCCGCACCCGCGGCAGGCCGGGCGCGAGGAAGAGGCGCGGGTCGAAGCCCGGGGGCGCGCCATCACCGCCGGCCAGGTCGCCCAGCGCCCCCTCGATCGAGCCGAGGAAGCCGAGCAGCTCGGCGCCGAGCGCGTCGGGGTCGAGCGCGGGCGCGAGGCGGCGAAGGCGGGGGCGGCTCATGCGGCGCGGCTCGGTGGGGAGAAAAACAACGCCCGCCGCAGCGGGCGGGCGCACAGGGGAGGAGCGCGGGAGCCGGCGGCGGGCTGGGGCCCGCCGGAGCGCCGACCGGCTCAGTAGCCGCCGGTCTCGCGCCAGGCGCCCGCGTTGGCGGTGACGATGAGGCCCAGGCCCGCGCCGACCAGCAGGATGGCGAACATGCCGCCGCCGCGGATCTTGATGTCGTCGACGCCGTCGTAGCCAAGCGTGGAGTAGACCTGGGCGATGTCGCCGCCGTCGACACCAAAGCCGCCGGAGAGACCGGCCACGAAGCCGCTGGCCACGCAGAGGCCGCCGAGGATCCAGAGAATCGCGTTCTTCATGGCGATGTCACCCGCGGAGAGAGAGGGGAGGGGTCGCTTTATTCCGCAGAGGAGGTGGGGGCAAGCCAGAGCGACGAGGGGGCCGCTGCTCCCTGCGCTGGATTAGGGCGCGGGCAGGAGCCGCCATGACCTGCCGAACCGCCCTCCTCCCCCTGCTCGCCCTGCTCGGCTGCAATGAGGCCCCGCCGCCGGGCAGCGGCAAAGACGCGGTGATCACCGGCCACGCCAGCGCCGCCGCGGGTGACTTCGCGCGGGCGGCCTTCCCCTGCTGCGCCGACCCGGCCACCACCGCCGCGGTCGCCGGCACGATCACCTTGGGCGCGCGCCTCGCCGCCGATGACGCGGCGGGCAGCGCAGCGGCGGCGGCGGCCCTCCAGCCCCTGATCGCGGCGGCGCCGGCGGTGGCGGCGGCGGCCGCTCCGCTTGAGGCCCTGCGCGCAGCCCCCACCTTTGACGCCCAGCAGGGCGCTTTTGTCGCGGTCGCCGCTCCGGTGGTCGCCGCGGCCCGGGCCGGCGGGCCGGGCCCGCTGCAGGTGGCCGAGGTGCGCTGCCCGATGAAGCCGGGCTCTTGGCTGCAAGACCGCGAGCCGGTGGCCAACCCCTTCTACGGGGCGAAGATGTTGACCTGCGGGTCTTTTGTGCCGGGGGCGGCCAGCCCCTGAGCCGGGGCGCTCAGCCCCCCAAGTGTCCGTCCTCTGCCCGCGGCGCGTGCAGCACGATGAGATCGCCCTGCAGCGCGCCGATCTTGTAGAGCGTATGCGCGAGGTGCTGGGGCGGCTCGACCAAGCGCAGGCCCCGGGCGCCCGCGGCGGTGGCGGCGGCGGCCCAGGCGCGCAGGGTGGTGATGAGCGCGGCCAGCGCCTCTCCGCTCTCGATGTCGAGCTCGCAGAGATCAACGTCCAGATGGGTGTTTGGGTGCGCTTGGCTGAGCCAGTCGGGCGGCGGCGCGTGGTCGGCCAGCGCGCCGGGCAGCAGCGCCCCCTCCAACACCAAAACCGCGCCGTCGAGGCGCAGGCCGAGGGGGATCGGCGGCGGGCTCAGGGCAGCCGCCCCCAGACCGCGAGGTGCCGGTCGGTGAGCTCGGCGCACCGCAGATTGAGGCCGGCGGCGCGCAGCTGGGCCTCGACCTCGGCCAGGGTGAAGGCGGCGTGCAGGCTCGCGCGGAAGTCCCGCTTCAAGATCTCGGGCTCAAGCGCGGCCCAGCGCTCGACGAGGGCCTCGACCGCGGCGGCGTCGGCCGGCCGGCGCAGGTCGACCACCAGCACCGCCGCGCCCGGCGCGCCGAGGCGCCGCAGCTCAGACCAGAGCACCGCCGGGTCGGGGAGGTGGTGCAGCAGGCTGTTGCTGATCAGCAGCTCGGCCTGGGCGTCGGGAAGGGAGGGGTCGGGCAGGCGGGCCTGGACCAGCGTGACCTGGCTCTCGCGGCCCGCGGCGCAGACCCGGTCCATGCCCTCGTCGAGCATGGCGGCGGAGCCGTCGATCCCGAGCAGCTCCCAGCCGGGGTGCAGGGCGGCCAACCGCAGCAGGATGTCGCCCGGGCCGCAGCCCAGGTCGATCCCCCGCAGGTGGTGGGGCAGGTCGGGGAAGAGCGCGCCCAGCGACTCGACGAAGGCGGCGTTGGGCGCGGCGAAGTCGGCCTCGGCGTAGGCGCGGGCCTGGTCGGGGTCGAGCATCAGCTCGGGCTCGGGGGTGCGCTGCATGGGCAGGTCCGGGGAGGTGGGTCAGCGGGCAGAGCGCAGGCGGCGCAGGCTCAGCGCGGCGAGGCCGAGGCTCAGCAGGGCCCAGAGCGCGCCGGGCAGGGCGGCGCCCCGGTAGGCGGCGGCGCCGTAGCTGAGGTCGGGGCGCAGCAGCAGGCCCCCGCGGCCCAGATCGCTGAGCAGCAGGCCCAAGAGCTGCGCGAGCCCGGCCAGCGGGGCGGCGAAGCGCAGGGCCAGCGGGCGCAGGGCGGCCGGGCCGCGGGCCCCCACTCCCGCGAGGACGACGGCCAGCAGGCCAAAGAGCGCCATGCCGCTCGCCGCGGGCGCGGCCACGGTCACCGGCGCGCGCTGCTCGATGGGGGTGGCCTTGGCGCCGGGCAGGGCGCCATCGGGATCCCAGGTGGCGAGCAGCGACAGCGCCTTGGGGATGCGGATGCCCTCAGGCAGGTTCGTCTGGTCAAGTTCGCGCGGGATGGCGCCGAGGCGGAGGGGGGCGCCGCGGGCGGGCTCCCACTGGGCGCCGAGGGCGGAGACACGCGCGGGGTCGACCTCTCCCACCGCCCGCGCCCGCAGGGCGCCGCTCAGCAGCAGGCCGAGGCCGAGCAGGGCCGCCCGCCCCGCCGCTGGGCCGGGGGCGGCGCGGCTGAGCAGGCCGACGAAGAGCGCGCCGAGGCCGCCGTGCAGGCCGGCGACCAGGGCGCTGGCCAAGGCCCCGTCGGCGAGCAGGCCGAGCAGGGCCGCCGGGCCGAAGCAGACGAAGATGGCGCCCAGCAGGCCCACCCCGCCGCCGCGGGGGGCCAGCGCGGCGCCCAGCGGGCCGAGGCCGCCGAGCAGGGCGAGGCCCGGGTGCAGGCCCAAGCGGGGGAAGCAGAGCAGCGCGCCCAAGGGCAATCCCGCCTGCAGCAGGACCATCGGGCCGCGCAGGGCCTGGGCCAGCCGCGCGTCGCGGGCCCCGTCGGCCGCCGGGCCCGACAGGCTGAGCGCCGCGAAGAGGCCGCCGCCGATCCCGCAGAGCAGACCCGCGACGGTGAGCGCGGCCTTGGGCACCAGCACGTCGAGCATCCGGCCCTCCGCGGGCGGCCTATTGCGGCGGGGCGCGCGTGTCGTCGGAGCAGGGCCCGCGGTGGGCGGCGCGTGGGGAGATCAGCGGGCGGGCGCGGCCAGCCCCTCCGCCGCGGCTGCCGGGGGCGGCGGCGCGCTCCCCTGCTCCGCGCGCCCCTTCGGCTCCTCCCCCAGACCATCGAGGGCGAGCCCCTCCTCCCACAGCCTCCCCTCCCGCCAAGGGGCGACCAGCGGGCCGGGCCCGAGCGCGGCGCCCAGGCGGCGCACCGCGGCGACCTTCTCGGTCACCGGGCCCCAGTCGTCGCGCTCGGCGATCGCCGCCCAGAGGGCCCGCACCTCGTCGATCAACATGGCGCAGGGCTGGGCCTCTGCGAAGATGACGTCAGGCGCGCTGCCCTGGGCGTTGGGCCCCCGGGCTTCCAAGGCCGCGCGCAGGGGGGCGAACCAGCGGCGCTGGTAGAGGGCGCCCAGCGGGCCGGCCAGCGCCCGGGCGGTGGCCGCGGCCCCGCCGAACCAGTCGAAGCAGACCCGGTCGAGCGGCAGGCGGCTCTCGCGCAGCACGCGGGTGAAGACCTGCAGCAGGTCATTGTCGGCGGCGGCCCCCGCCGGCGCGAGGCCGAGCCGCCACCGCAGGTTCGCCGCCATCGCCGCGGTGGTGTGCGCGAGGTAGCCCTCGAGGGCCCGGCCCAAGGCGGGCGGGTCGCCGATCTGGGCCAGGGCCATGGCGAGCTGCTGCAGGTTCCAGTGCACGGCCTCGGGCTGGCGGCCGTAGCTGTAGAGGCCGTTCTGGTCGAAGTAGGCGGCGGTGAAGTCGGGGTCGAGGTCGGGCGCGAACCGCCAGGGCCCGAAGTCAAAACTCTCGCCGGTGATGTTCATGTTGTCGGTGTTGAGCACGCCGTGCACGTAGCCGGCGGCCATCCAGGCCCCGACGGTGCGGGCTTGGGCGCGGGCGGCGGCGGCGAGCAGGGCGCTGGGCAGGTCAACTTCCCCGGCCAGCGCGGGAAAGTGCAGCTCGACGCTGTGCTCGACCAGGGCGCGCAGGTTGACCTTGTCGCGCAGGTAGGCGAGGCGCTGAAAAGTGCCGTAGCGGATGTGGCTGTGCTGTAGGCGCACCATCACCGCCGCGCGGGTCGGCGAGGGCTCGTCGTGGCGCTCGAGCGCCTCGCCGGTCTCGACCACGCTGAGCACGCGCGACACGGGCACGCCCAGCGCCTCTTGCATCTCGGCGCTGAGCAGCTCGCGCACGGCGCCCTGCAGGGTCAGCCGGCCGTCGCCGCCCCGCGACCAGGGCGTGGTGCCGCTGCCCTTGGTGCCGAGATCGAGCAGGCGGGGGCCCGCGCGCAGCTGGGCGTAGAGAAAGCCGCGCCCATCGCCCAGATCGGGGTTGTAGTGCCGGAACTGGTGGCCGTGGTAGCGCAGGGCCAGCGGCAGGGGCAGGTTGTGGGGCAGGGGCCGAAAACGCGCGAGATGATCGACCCAGGCGTCATCATCGAGCAGGTCGAGGCCCACCTCGGCCGCCGCGCGCTGGTTGCGCCAGCGCAGGGTGTGCGCGGGGAAGCGGGCGGGCGCCACCACGTCGTAGAAGGCGTCGCCCAGCTCAATGTGGCGGGGCTCGGGGCGGTAGGTCGGCGGCAGCGCGGGCGTGGGCATGGGGCGCGCTATCTCTGCCTGGGTGGCGTGGTAGCGCCGACCGCTGCGCCGCCGGACCGGCCCGCGGCCTAGAACTCCTCTTCGAAGCTGACCTCGCCGGTGACGCCGATCTGGTAGGCGCTGACCCGCCGCTCGAAGAAGTTGGCCATCTCTTGCACGTCTTGCAAGTCCATGAAGTCAAAGGGGTTCTTGCTGCCCCAGCGGGCGGGGTAGCCGAGCACCCGCAGGCGCTGGTCGCCGACGTACTCGAGGTAGGCCCGCATATCTTTGAGCGACATGCCGGGGACGCCCTGCCCGAGGATGTCCTCGGCGAATTGCAGCTCGCAGTCGACCGCCTCGGAGATCATCGCCTCGACCTGCTGGTGCAGCTGCTCGTCAAAAAGCTCGGGCTGCTCGGCGCGCACCGACTCGACCACCTGCAGGGCGAAGCGCATGTGCATGCTCTCGTCGCGGAAGACCCAGTTGGTGCCGGTGGCGAGGCCGGCGAGCAGGCCCTTGCTGCGCAGGAAGTAGACGTAGGCGAAGGCGGCGAAGAAGAAGAGGCCCTCGATGCAGGTCGAGAAGCAGATGAGGTTGATCAAGAAGCGGCGGCGGTCGTCATTGCTGGACAGCGCGTCCACTTCGTTGATCTGATCCATGTACTTGAAGCAGAAGTCGGCCTTGGACTTGATGCTCGGGATGTTGTGGATGGCCGCGAAAGCCCGCTCACGCTCGACGATGTCGGGGATGTAGGTGTCGAGCAGGGTCAGGTAAAACTGGACGTGCAGCGCCTCTTCGTAGAGCTGGCGCGACAGGTACATCCGCGCCTCGGGCGCGTTGATGTGCTTGTAGAGCGAGAGCACGAGGTTGTTGCTGACGATGCTGTCGCCGGTGGCGAAGAAGGCCACCAAGCGGTTGACCATGTGCCGCTCGCTGGGCAGCAGCTTGTTCTGCAGGTCGTGGGTGTCGGTCGAGAAGTCGACCTCTTCCACGGTCCAGGTGTTGCGGATCGCGTCCCGGTACATCTCGTAGAAGTCGGGGTAGCGCATCGGCCGCAGGGTGAGGTTGAGGCCAGGATCGAGCAGCATGGGGTCTCCGCTGAACGCCCGGGCCAGGGGCCGCCCGGGGCAAGAGCCGGGGCTAACCCGGGCGGCGCGGCTGTCTGGCGGGGCCGCAGGCTCGCGTGTAAAGCCGACGCTGTGTGCGAAGGTGACGCGCTGCACGTTATCTTCGCGTGGAGGGCCTACTGACAGGCCTCGCAGGCCTCAGGGTTCTCGAGGCTGCACGAGACCGCCTGGGCCTCGGTGACCGCCTTGGCGGCGGGCGCAGCTGCCCCGGCGGCGGGCTGGCCCCCGGCGGTGGCCCGGGCGATGCGCGTCGCCGGCCGAGAGCGCAGGTAGTAGCTGGTCTTCAGCCCCTTCTTCCACACGTAGGCGTACATCGAGCTGAGCTTGCCGATGGTCGGCTCAGCCAAGAAGAGGTTGAGGCTCTGGGCTTGGTCGATGTAGGGGCTGCGGGCGGCGGCCATGTCGATGAGCGCGCGCTGGGGGAGCTCCCACGCGGTTTGGTAGAGGGCCCGCAGCTCGGCGGGCAGGCCGGGCAGGCGCTGCACGCTGCCCTCTTCGGCCTTGATGAGCTCGCGGGTGTGGTCGCCCCACAGGCCCAGGCGCTTGAGATCGGCCACGAGGTAGCGGTTGACCTGCAAGAACTCGCCCGAGAGGGTCTCGCGCTTGAACAGGTTGCTGACCTGGGGCTCGATGCACTCGTAGCAGCCGGCGATGCTGGCGATCGTCGCGGTGGGGGCGATCGCGATGAGCAGCGAGTTGCGCAGGCCGTGGGCCTTGACCCGGGCCTTGAGCGCGGCCCAGCGGTCGGTGCTGGGCGCGGGCGCGAAGAGCTCACCCTGGCGGGCGGGGCTGCGCGGGCTCGGGCGCACGTGCCAGAGGTCAAACTGCAGGTGGCCGGCGGCGGCCCGGGTCAGCGGCCAGGTCTCGTGGGGGCCGCTGGCCTCGGCGAGGTCGCAGGAGGCGCTGAGCGCGGCGTAGTAGATCTCTTCTTGGATGCGGGTCGACAGCTCTTGGGCGGCAGCGCTGTCAAAGGGCAGGCGCAGCTGGAAAAGGACGTCTTGCAGGCCCATCACGCCGAGCCCGACCGGGCGCCAGCGGCGGTTCGAGGCCGCGGCCTCTTCGGTCGGGTAGTAGTTGATGTCAATGACGCGGTCGAGGTACTTCACAGCGACCTGGGCCCGTGCGGCGAGGCGCGCGAAGTCAAAGGCGCCGTCTTCGGTGACGAAGCGGGCGAGGTTGAGCGAGCCGAGGTTGCAGACCGCGGTCTCGCCCTGGTCGGTGACCTCGATGATCTCGGTGCAGAGGTTGCTGCTGTGCACGACCTGGCCCGAGAGCCCGGTCTGGTTGCACTTCTTGTTGCTGGCGTCTTTGAACGTCATCCAGCCGTTGCCGGTCTGGGCCAAGGTGCGCATCATGCGGCCGTAGAGGTCGCGGGCCTTGACTTGGCGCACGAAAGCGCCCTGCCGCTCGAGCTCTTCGTAGTGGGCCTCGAACGCGTCGCCGAACAGATCGGTGAGCTCGGGCGCCGACTTGGGGTCGAAGAGCGACCAGGCGCCGTCTTCTTGCACCCGCTTCATGAACAGGTCGGGCACCCAGTTGGCGAGGTTGAGGTTGTGGGTGCGGCGGGCCTCGTCGCCGGTGTTGTCGCGCAGCTCGAGGAACTCCTCGATGTCGGCGTGCCAGGTCTCGAGGTAGACGCAGCAGGCGCCCTTGCGGCGGCCGCCTTGGTTGACCGCGGCCACGCTGGCGTCGAGGGTCTTGAGCCAGGGCACGATGCCGTTGGACTGGCCGTTGGTGCCGCGGATGAGCGAGCCGCGTGAGCGGATGCGGTGCCAGGCCACGCCGATGCCGCCGGCGAATTTGGACAGGCGGGCGATGTCGGTGTAGCGCTTGTAGATGCCCTCGAGCTCATCTTCGGGAGAATCAAGCAGGTAGCAGGAGGACATCTGGCTGTGCTGGGTGCCGCTGTTGAACAGCGTCGGGCTGCTCGGCAGGTACTCGAGCGAGGAGATCAGCCGGTAGAACTCGACCGCTTCGTCGGGTGTGCGGGCGAGGCCGCAGGCGACGCGCAGGAAGAAGTGCTGGGGGCTCTCGATGACCTTGCGGTGGATCGGGTGCCGCAGCAGGTAGCGGTCGTAGACGGTCTTGAGGCCGAAGTAGCGGAAGAGCCCGGAGCGGGCGTCGTCGATCGCCGCGTCGAGGGTCGGGCCGTGGGCCTCGACCAGGGCGAGCACGGCGTCAGACGCGAGGCCCTGGGCGTGGGACAGGCGGATGCAGGAGCTGAAGCTGCTCACGCCTTGGGCGGCGACCTCGTCGAGGATGAGCTCGTGCAGGGCGCGGGCGGCGACCAGGGAGTAGCCCTCGTCTTCGACGATGAGCGCGGCGGGCACCTGGACCAGCAGCTTGCCCAGCTCTTTGGCGTCGATGCCGTCGTAGAGACCGCCCAGCACCCGGCCGCAGAGCAGGCTGACGTCGACGTCGGGCACATCGCCTGCGTGCCCGGAGATGCGCGCCCGCAGGGTGTCTTCGTCGACTGGGCGGAGCTTGCCGTCGGCGCCGCGCACGCGCAGGGGAGCGGGGGCGGCCGAGAGGGAGGAGTCGGCGGTGAGGCTGTGGTTCTCGTGCTCGACGTTCATGCGGAGGGCTCGGCGGGCAGGGTGTGGGCGGGGAAGGGGCGGGGAGGCGGCTGCGGCGGCGGGGCGGGGCGCTGCGGACCGGTGCTGGCCGGAGAGAGGGGGTACAGCCGTGGGGGCCCTGCGCCCCCGTTCATGAGGGGGACCACCTGAGGGGGTGTTCAGGGTTCGGCCGCCGCGCGGGCGCAAAAGGGGGGCAAAAACACCGGCGTGGGAGCGGCGCGCGCAGCGAGCGCGGGGCGGATCGGGGGGACCGGGCAGCGCGGGGCCGCGTCGCTCGTGATCCGCTCAGCGGTGGGGCACCTCAGCGGAGGGACGGAGCCTTTTAGCGCAGCGCACCCGGTGTGGGCAAGGGGAGGGCCCACGGATCGTCGCACATGTAGTGTGGGGGCTGGACATGTCAACACTACATACAGGGGCTGCCGGTCAGCGGGCACCTGCGGGCGGGCCACCGCAAGCGGGCGCGCTGTTCTCGGCGATCCCCGCCGCGGAGATGGTGGAAGTAGGTCAGAAGATGACCGCATTTGAGGCGCTGATCCTGTCCCCTCCCGCGGCCCTGTTGGGGCTGCCCGCGATAGGCCAGGGTCGCGCGGCGGCGTCCGCCCGCCTGGAGCTGCCCATGTGCCCGACCGCCCGCCGCCTGCTCTCTGCGCTGCTGCCGCTGGTGGCCCTGGGCTGCGAAGACGCCCGCAAGCTGCTCGATGACGGCGCGCCGCCCGGCCTCGACGCGCTCGACTGCGCGGCGGCCCGCCCGCTCGGCGGCCGCGGCCCCGCCGCCCAGCTCGCCGCGGGCATGGGCCTGCCGGACCGGCTGCTGGTCGGCCTCGGCAACGACGCCGTGGGGCGCCGGGGCAACGCCTTGGCCTATACGCTGGGCCCCCGCTTTGACCTGCACTACCTCTACCTGGTGGGTCTGCCCGGCCGCAGCGGCTGGGACGAGTGGAACCCCGGGGGTCGCTTCGTCGACATCCAGGCCAAGGCCGCCCGCAGCCAGTGCCAAGTGCCGATGTTCACGCTGTATGCGATGGCGGTCGACGGCGAGGCGAACATGGCCGCCCTCACCGACCGGGCCTACATGCGCGCTTGGTGGCAGGGCTACACCTTGGCGCTGGATCGCCTCGGCCGCAGCCCCGAGCCCTCGATTTTGCACGTCGAGCCCGACTTTTGGGGTTTTGTGCAGCAGCGGAACCCGGGGCGCGCGCCTGACGAGATTCGTGTGCTGGTCGCTGATGTGGCGGAAGATTGCGGCGATGTGCCCGACACGCTGGCCGGCATGGGCGCCTGCCTCGTGCGGCAGGCCCGGGCGCGCAGCCCGGGCACCCGCCTCGGCCTGCACGCCTCGACCTGGGCCGGTGAGACCGCCGAGGTGGTGGCCTTCCTCAACGGGGTGGGGGTGCGCGAGACCGATCTGTTGGTGGTCGAGACCCTCGACCGCGACGCCGGCTGTTTTGAGGCCCGGGCCCCCGACTGCGACCGCGCCGACGGTCCCTGGTACTGGGACGCCGACGAGCGCAGCGCGCCCCACCTCGGCGAGCACCTCGAGAAGATCAGCGCCTTGCACGAGGGCACCGGCCTGCCGATCCTCTGGTGGCAGACCCCGCTGGGCGTGCCCGCCGACGCGCCGGGCGGCCGCCCGGGCGCCTACCGCGACAACCGCGTGCCCATCTTCTTCGCCAACACCGCGCGGCTGGTCGAGGCGGGCGGCGTGGGCGTGCTCTTCGGCGCCGGCTGGGAGCAGCAGACCACCGTCGAGACCGACGGCGGGCAGCTCAAAGCCGCGGTCGAGGCCTACCTCGCCGCGCCCACGCCCCTGCCCTAAGCGCGCCCGGCCGACCGGCGCGCGCCGCGCAGCGGCGGTCGCGCAGCGACCGAGCCGGGCGGTCGGCGATCCCGGCCCCGCGGGCCGGAGCGCCGACCGGGGCCCCGGCGACGCGCAGAGGGGGGCCTTGGGCGCCCAGACAGCGACCGCGCGACGTATGCGCGCTCAGCCCTCGATGGGGCGGCGGGCGACCTTTCCAAAATAGGCCGCGGCGAACACAAAACATGCGCCGCAGACCACCGCCGTCGCGTACGAGGCGTTGAGGAAGAAGTCGAGCCAGCTCAGCTCTTTGAAGCCGAAGTTCTTGAAGAAGAGCAGGCCGACGCTGCCCAGGTAGCCGAAGGCGTCGGTCACGTAGATGAGGAAGCCGGCCGTGCCCACCGCGCCGGTCGCTGCGAAGAGGCGGTCGAACAACATCGAGCCAAAGGGCACATAGGCGATGTAGAGGCCGAGGCCGACCAAGATCATCCAGGTCACCGGGCCGATGAGCCCGCTCGTCCACAACAGCGTGCTGATGCCGATCAAGGCGCAGCCGCCGGCCATGATCAGGTGGATGGCGACCAGGGCCTTGCGGTTGTCTTTGATCAGCGCCATCAGGGCCAAGACGACGAGAACACCCGCGGCCACGGGCACCTCGGCGGTGGCGAAGACCGCGGTGTCGCCGGCGAGGCCGACCGCGTCGTAGATCTCGCGCGAGAAGTTGTCGCGGAAGTCACGGTAGCTGGTGAGCAGGATGTGCAGCCCGGTCAGCGTGAGGATGCCCGGGGCAAAACGCCGCACAAAAGCCCAGCGCGCCGCGCCGTCCATCGGTGCGCGGTGGCTGCGTTGGGCCTCGTCTTCGGCGGTGGGCGGCGGGAGCTGGGCCAACATCCACACAAAACCGACCATGGGCAACGCGAAGAGGGCCCCGGCGGCCGCGGGCATCCAGACCTCGGGCACGCCGACCGCGAGCAGCTTGGCCCCCACCGACTTCACCGCGCCGCTCGCCAGGATGTAGCTGGCGCTCAGGCCGGCCCCGAGCACCTCGGTGAGCTTGCGGCCCTCGAGCCAACCGAAGACCAAGCCCCAGACCATGCCCAGGGGCAGGCCATTGATAAACATGCAGATCGCGTTGTAGGGCGCGGGCAACAGGGCGAAGAGCAGCAGGGCGCCCCAGGCCACCCCCATCACCGCGGCGATGCCCAGCGCGCGGCGCCGGGCGGGGATCTCAGAGATGACCTTGATGCCCACGAATTTCGACAGGCAGTAGCCGCAGACCTGGCTGATGACGTAGAGGCTCTTGAGATCGAGCCCAAGCAGGCCGGTGCCGTCGGCGAAGCTGGCCGCGGCGAAGGGCTTACGGAAGGCGTACATGCAAAAGTACGTCGAGAATGCCGCCAGGATGGCCCATGCAGCAAAGACCGCCGGGTGGGCGGTGGAGAGCCACCGGCTCACGCCCCCCGCTGGGGTGGGTTGGGCCGCGCCGCCGTCGTGGGACAAAGGGACCTCCAAGGCGCGGGACCATCGCACGCGGCGCGCGGTCGGCGCAAGGGGGCCCGCTGCCGGCTCAGTCGAGCTTGGCGCGCAGGTCGGGGACCTTGGGGTTGTCGGCCCGGACCCGCAAGATCGTGCCCGGGTCGCTGGGGGTGGCGTAGGTGGTGTGCCAGCCCGGCCCCATGGTCGGCCCGATGCGATCAAAGAGGTAGCGGGCGTCTTGTACGCTGAGGTTGATGCAGCCGTGGCTGGCCTCAAGGCCGAAGCCCCAGTGCCAAAAGACGCCGTGCAGCGCGTAGCGGCTGCGGAAGTGCATGACCCAAGGCACACGCTCGACGTTGTACATCTCGGCTTCTTCCGCGTCGTCGCGGCTCTTCATGTCGCCGTGGATGGACTTGTCGTAGACCCGGTACACGCCGTGGGGGGTCGCCCACTCGACACCTTCGCCGGTCGAGACCAGCGTGGCGAAGACGAGGCGGTCGCCGCGCATCAGGCCGAGCATCTGCTGGCTGGTGTCTACATCGACCCACAGGTCATCGTCGCCGACCACGGTCGGGCGGCGCAGGGGCTTCCAGACCCGGACACCCTTGGTGTTGGCGATGACGTAGCCGTCTTGGCCCGGGCCGATGCCGTCGGGCACCCGCCACCACTTGCCGTCGGGGGTCGCGGGCTCTTCGGCCACCGAGAGCGCCGTGTGGAAGGGCATCAGCGGCGTGACCACCGGGGCGGCCGCGTCGGGCGTCTCGCGCAGGCCGGCGCCGTCGTAGTTGACCACCCAGGCGGGGCGCAGGCCTTCGGCGATGGGCTCGACCTCGAAGTCGCGGCCTTTGAAGCGGTCGATCGGGTAGATGTAGACCTTGTCGGCCGGGCTCACCGTGCCGTCGGCCCGCCGCAGCACGGTGCCGCGCTGGGTGTCGATGGCCTCGACGAAGTGGAATTTGGTGACCGCCTCGAGCTCGCCGGTCGGGGGCCCGCCCTTCTCGTAGGCGGCGAGGCTGGACCACGCCGGGGCGTTCCAGCGGCGCCAGCGCTTGCCGTAGACAAAGGGCACCAGCGCTTCGCTGTCGGCGATCGGCGAGCGCTCGTAGGTGCCGGTCTTGACGTACTCGCGGTACTCGTCGGGGGTCGGGTGGTCGAAAGAGACGAGCCGAGGCTGCATCACGGGCTCGACGTCAGAGACCGGCGCCGTGTCGAGGCAGGTGTAGCCGCCCTCGGCCAAGCGGCCCCACTCACCCTTGCAGCCGCCGCCGCTGCCCTTGACCCGCTCGACGACCAAAAAGGTCTCGCCGGTGGTCATCAGGCCGCGCATCGGGCCTTTGGCCGCGGGCCCCCGGTAGATCGGCTGGTAGCGCCGGGCGAGGTGGATCTGGCCGGGCGTGTGGTGCGCGCCCGGGCTGATGCCCTCATGATCAGCGGTGGCGGGGGAGGCCTCGTCGCCCTCGGCAGCGGACGCGGCGCGGCCGATGAAGAGCAGCGCCGCGGCGAGTGCGGCGGCCGCGACGGAGGAGGTGGAGCGGCGGAGGGCGGTGATCATCTGCATCGGAGGATCGGGGCGGCTCGGGGCGGGTCAGGGGTGCCGCGCGCGGAGGGCGGCGCCGGGGCGGGCGGAGCCGCCCGATGCCGTCGCGATGCGCGGGTCACGCGGCCTGCGCACCCTGGGTGGAGGTGCGCGCGGTCGCCCAGGCGGCGCTGGGCGAGGCGGTGCGGGACGTGGCGTGCGGAGGGTCGGGGGCCGGGCGGAGCACCCGGGTTGTAGCGCGGACCCGCGGGCTTTGCCGCTCCAATTTCAGCCCAGGGCGGCCGCTCTCGGCGGACAGCGCCCGGGCACGGCGGCGCGCTGCCCCGGCCCCGCCTGTTGCCCGCCGCCCAGCAGGCCCGGCTCAGCGTGGAACAGCCGGGCGCCCCGCCCTGGTCAGGAGATCGTGTAGCCGCCGTCGACCGTGTAGTGCTGGCCGGTGATGAAGCTGGCCTCGTCGGAGCAGAGGAAGGCGGCGAGGCCGGCCACCTCTTCGGGCTGACCCACCCGGTGCAGGGCCGCCCGCTCGGTGTAGAGGCCGGCCAGGGTGGCGTCGCCGACGATGGCCTGGGAGAAGCGGGTCTCGATCAGGCCCGGGGTCAGCGCGTTGACGCGGATCTTCGCCGGGCCGAGCTCGGCGGCTTGGGTCTTGGTCAAGGAGATCAAGGCCGCCTTGGTCATCGCATAGGCGCCCTGCAGCGGCGCGGCCATGGTGCCGTAGATGCTCGACAGGTGGAGGATGGCGCCAGGCAGGTCATTCTGGACGCGCTGCCGGCTAAAGGCCCGGCTGAGCACAAAAGGGCCCTTGAGGTTGACCTCGAAGGTCTTGTCCCAGGCGCTGAGCTCGAGGCCGTCGAGCGGCCCAAAGTAGGGGTTGGCCGCGGCGTTGTTGACCAAGATCGAGGGCGGGCCGAAGCGGGCGCAGACCTCGTCGAAGAAGCCCACAAGGGCGTCAACTTGACCGAGGTTGACCGTCAGGCCCGACACGGCGCCGAAGGCCGAGAGGCGCGCGACGGCCGCGGCCACCCCCTCGGCCCGGCGCGAGGCGACGATGACCTCGGCGCCGTCCTCGAGCATGCGGCGGGCGATGGCCTCGCCGATGCCGCGGGTGCCGCCGGTGATGAGGGCGCGCTGGCCGGCGAGGCGGGCGGGGCGTGGGCTGGGCGTCGACATGGGAGCTGCTCCGTTTTGGGGGGCGGCTGCCTATCGTGGGGCCGCCGGCCGGGTGAGCGCCCAGGCCGCGGGCAGGGTGACCCCGCAGACCGCGCCCAGCCACGCGCAGATCGACCCGAGCGCGGGGCCCAACGCGGGCAGGCTGTGGGCGGCGATCAGCGCGTAGGCGCCCACGCTCGCCGATCCGAGCATCATCGGCCCGACCGCCGCCCCCGAGACCGCTTGGCCCTGGGACATCCAGAGCGAGACCATGGTGGTGAGGAAGATCGCCGGGAAGACCGCCGCGAGGCCCGCCGCCTCGGGGCCGAAGGCCGCGCCCGCCCCCAGCGCGCCGGCGATGGCGGCGGCGGCGAGCAGGCCGCGCGCGATCAGGGTGAGGGGGCCGACCGGGCGGGTGGGGCCGCGGGGTGGGCCCGCGCCGCGGGCGGAGAGCGCGCCGACCACCAGGCTCGCCAGCCAAGCGAGGCCGCCGATCAGGAGCGGAGGGGCGCCGGCGGCGCGGGCCTGGTCGAGGCCGCTCAGCGCGGCGCGGGCGACAATGGCCCACAGCAGCAGAGAGGCGGCGATGGTCAGGGGGAGCTGGAGGGCGGGCGGCCCGGAGGACACCGCCCGAGGGAGCCAGCGCCAGCTCCACAAGAACACTGCGTTGACCCACATACCCACGGGTACCGCGCCGAGCGCCGCGTCGAGCCCCTCATGGCCGGCGGCCGCCAAGCCGATCCCCGCGGGGACGATGGTGGAGGGCGCGGTGCCCAGCACCCCGCCCAGGCGGCTGCCCAGCCGCTCGATCAGCCGCGTGGCGGTGATCGCGACCAGCCCGGCGCCCAGCCCGGCGAGGAGCATGCGCAGCCCCAGCGCGGCGGTCATCTCTGGCATCGGCGCCCCCGGGCGTGGCCTATCGCGGTCGCGCGGCCTGCTTGGGGCGGCGAAGCGTGGCGCGCTTGGGGGTGTTCTGCGCAGGGATACGCAACCTGACTCGGCGATAAGGGTGGACGAAGCGCCTTTCGTTACGGGAAGACCCTGAGGACACCAGACAGAGCCGACATTGTGACAGTCCGAGACACAAAGGTGTGGGAGACTCTGGGTGTGGTCCGGTGTGGTCCGACAACAGCGCGGGCGCGCTGAGGCCGGCGAACAGAACATCGACGTGGGCGCTGTCTTCGGGCCCATTTCTCCCCTCCGCCTCCCCCCCACGGCTGACCTATGTTGGGTCATCCTCCTCCCCCGCCCAACGGCAAGGAGTCCCAATGTCCGACAACGCCCCGAACCGCCCCTTTGGTGTGACGGACCTGCTGCTCGTGATCGTGGCGGTCACCTTCGGCTTGGCGCCATTCCTCATCGTCGAGGATGGGGGCATCTCTGCCCGCTTCTCGGTGCTGACCGCGATCGTCGTGCCGCCGGCTGCGCTGCTCGCGCTGAGCCAGCGCCGCTTCGGCGGTCGGGCCGACCCGCTGCCCCAGCTCGAGCAGGCCTCGGCCTACCTTGAGCGCTAAAAGCAGGCGCTGCAGCTACACAGCGGCGGCCGACCATCCGAAGGACCAGGGGTACCCCAAGTCGGGAGGCCCCCCATGCAGATCCAGTCCTCGGCGGTCCAACTTCAGAGCAAAGTGCAGCAACGGTGGACGCAGACGGTGAGCGAGCGGCTCTCGGTGCGGGTCGATCCCGCGCCGACGCCGACGGTCATCCTCGAAGACCGCCTGCGGGCCTTGGCCGAGGCCCAGCCCGAGGTGGCGCCCACCGACGCCGACACCGACGCGGAGGATGAGCTGAGCGGCGACGCCGAGCTGAGCTTGCTCAAGCTGGTGCTGGAGAAGCTGCTCAAGGTCCAGCTCAAGCTCCGGCCCTTCCACCCCGAGGACGGCGAGAGCGGCGCTGTTCCCACGCAGCGCCCCGACGGCGCGCCCGCGCCTGGCCAGCAGCCCCCCGAGCGGGTCGGCTGGTCGCTGAGCTGGGATCGCCTCGAGACCCAGACCGAAGAGCAGTCGCTCTCGCTGCGCGGGAAGGGCGTGGTCCAGCTCAAAGACGGGCGCACCGTGCAGTTCGCCCTCGAGGTTGAGGCGAGCAGCTTCGTGCACAAAGAGCTGCGGCAGTCGCTGCGCCTCGGCGATCCGCCGAAAGATCCGCTCGCCTTGTCGCTCAACGGCCAGAGCCCGGCGCTCGACGGCGGCACGCTCCGCTTCGACCTCGACCTCGACGGCAACCTGGACGACATGCCCACGCTGGGCGCGGGCGCCGCTTGGCTGGTCGCCGACCACAACGCTGACGGCGTCGTCAATGACGGCAGCGAGCTCTTCGGCCCATCGACCGATGACGGCTTTGGTGAGCTCGCCGCCCATGACGAGGACAAAAATGGCTGGATCGACGAGCAGGACGCCATTTGGAGCAAGCTATGGGTCTGGATGACCGACGGCGGCGCCCAGCGCCTCGTGGCGGTCGGCGAGGCCGGCGTCGGCGCGCTTTTCCTCGGCCGGGTCGAGACCCCCTTCGCGCTGCGCGGGGCGGACGACCCCAACGGCGAGGTGCGCGGAACCGTCCGGCAGAGCGGCCTCTACTTGACCGAGACCGGCGACGCGCGCCTCATGCAGCGCATCGATCTGGCGGTCTGAAGGCCGCGCTTCGCCCGACCGCGCGGGTCAACCGTCGAGGTGGGCGAAGGTCTGGTGGTTCCAGCCAAAGAGCGCGCCGCGCGGGCTGTGCACCTCGATGTAGACCCGGTCGGGCGCGAGGCCCAGGCGGTCGCGCAGCAGGCCGCAGAGCGCGTCGCTGAGGCGCAGGGCCAACGCAGGCGCGGCGCCGATGCTGCGCACGTCGAGGAGGGCGCAGGGCGCGTCATCCCCGCCAAGGGTCATGGTCAGGCCGCCCTGCAGCTCGATGAGGATGGTCGAGGTGGGCTTGCCGGTCTGCGCGGCGAGCAGCTCGGTGAGCCCGCGGCAGAGGTCATTCCCGGAGGGCAGCGGGAGGTTGGTGCGCAGGCTCAACACGGGCATGGGCAGCTCGGCGAAGGGAGGGGCGAGTTGGGCTCAAGGGCGCGCGGGCGGGGCCGATGCCGCGCGCGGAGGCCGTCATGACCCGCTCGCTGCGCCCTGCCCAGACCGTTTTCGCCCGGGTGCTCGTGCTGGTGGTGATCGCCGCAGTGGTCGTCTTCGGCGGCACCTGAGGGGAGGGGAGCGGTCGGCCCCGCGCCGGCGCCCGGCGCCGCGCAGTAGGCTGCGGGCGGAGATCTCGCCGTGCACACACCCGCCCCGACCCGCCTGCTCCACCTGCGCCGCGAGGTGCTCGCGGGCGCGCTCAACCACGCCTTCACCCAGAGCGCTCGGCTGGGGCGGCTGCTGCCCGTCGCGCGCCCGGGCCGCCACGGCGTGCGCCTCGAGCGCGACCTGGCTTGGCGGGCCCCGGTGGCCGGCGACCCGAGCGCGCACCTGCTCGATCTGTGGTCGCCCATTGATCGGAGCGGCCCGCTGCCCGTCATCCTCTACATCCATGGGGGGGGATTTCGAGGCTGCAGCAAAGACACCCACTGGTCGCTGAGCATCGCCTTCGCCCGCGCCGGCTACCTCGTGCTGACCGTCAATTACCGCTTGGGGCCGACCCACCGCTACCCGGCGGCGCTCCAAGACTGCCTCGAGGCCTGGACCTGGGCGGTGGACAACGTCGCCCGCCATGGCGGAGATCCGGCGCGCATCGTCGTCGCCGGCGAGTCTGCCGGCGGGAACCTCACCGCGGCGGTGGGGGCGGCCCTGTGTTGGCGCCGCCCAGAGCCCTGGGCGCAGGCGGCCTTTGATCGAGGGGTCTCGCCGGTCGCCCTCTCGCCGGCCTGCGGGATCTTGCAGGTCAGTGATCCGCTGCGGTTCACCCGCCGAAAGCCGCAGCTGCCCGCGCTGACCCAGGACGTGATCTCGAGCTGTTTTTACAGCTACATCGGCGATCACAGCAAGATTGGGCAAGACAATGAGCTGGCCGATCCGTTGCTGGTTTTTGAGCGGGCCGGGCCGCCCGACCGCCCCATCCCGCCGGTCTTCTTGCTCTGCGGCACCAAAGATCCGCTGCTGGACGACACCCGCCGCATGGCCGCGGCCCTGGCCGCCCGGGGCGCACCCCACGAGGTCCGCTATTACCCAGGGCAGGAGCACGCTTTTCACGCGTGGGTGCTGCGATCGCAGGCCGTGATCTGCTGGCGCGACCAGCTGCGCTTCTTGGCCCCGCTCACCGGCGCGCCCGCGCCCGCCTGAGCCTTGGTTCTGTTCAGTATGCGGAGAGTGGTGGTCGCACTTTTTGGGTCTGCGCCGCTTGCGCGAGATGAGACACTGGATAGATGAGCAGGAGAGGTGCCCTTGACCCCGCCTGCGTCGCCCCCCGCGCTGCCGCCCGCCCGTCGCCGCCCTGCCGCGCGCGGGGCGGCCGGCGCGGGCGCGGCGCCTGAAGGCGAGGCGCCTGATCCGCGGGTCGAAGCCCTGCGGGGCCTGCCCCCGGCGGCCCGCCTGCGCTTGGCCCCCGACCTCGACGCGCTGCTGGCCACCGCGGCTGATGTGGGGCTGTCGGGCGTGCTCGAGGCCCCGGCGCACCTCTTCCTCGAGACCTGCCGCCTGCCTGATCGCATCGCCGTCCGCCTCGATCAGTGGTTGGCCGAGCAGCCGCCGGCGAGCCTCGGGGCCCTCGTCGGCGCCCCGGCCCGGGCAGGGCTTCGGCGGGCGCTCGGCCCGCCCGGCCTGGTTGAGCTGACCGCTGCGCTGCGGGCCTTTTTGGTCGAAGAGCACAGCGTCGGCGCGGCCGAGGGCGGGTCTGGCGCCGCGGCAGGGGCGGGCGCCCCCACGCTGCCGCTTGAGCCTGCGCCGGGTGAGCTCGCCGCCTGGGCCCGGGCGACCGGCTGCGGGCCCCTGCTGCAGCTGCCGTTGGGCGCGGCCCTCCACGGCCTGGGCTTCGGGGGGGCGCCCCTGCCGCTGGGGCCGCTGCGGGTCGAAGACGGCCTGCTCTGCCCGGTGGGCCCCGCCGGGTCCCATGGCGGCGCCGGCTGGCGCCTGCCTGTGCCCGCCCGCAAGGCGCTGCTCAGCGCCTTGGCCGAAGCCGCCGCCCTCTGGCCGCGCCGCCTCACCGAGGCCGAGGCGCGGGCCGCGCTCGCTGGGCCGGCCGGGCCGGGCCTGCGGGCGGTCCTGCGCCAGGTCGACGACGAGATCGGCGCGCTGCGGGCCGCTCTGCCCCCGCCGGCCCTGATGGGCAGCAGTGGCGCGGGCCTGCGCTGGGACGCCGCGGCCCGCGCGCTGCGCCTGCCGGTCGACCCCGGCCCGCCGATCGAGCGCTGCCCCCAAGCCCCCGCCGCGGCGCCGAGCGCCGGCGGCGCGGCTGGCGTGGTCGTGGTGGGCGTCGATCCCCGCGGCGGCCTGGCCCTGCGCTGCGGCTGCGAGGGCCCCTGCCCCTGGCGGCTGCGGGTGCTCGAGGCCCTGCGGGCCACCCTCTGCGCCCCCGACGCCGACGGCGCCGCCCTCGCCGCGCTGGATCGGGCCGCGGCCCCCGCCGCCGGTGGGATCGACGCGCTCGACGCTGTGCTCGCCCGCTCCGGCGGCGATGCCCCCGCGCTCAGCCTGCGGGCGGGCGAGGCCCTGGGCTGGCTCGTGGTGCGCGACGAGGCCCGGGTGGTCACCGCGGCGCCGCTCTTGGTGCGCCCCGCTGAGGGCGGCTGGGTCTGGCGGCGCCCGCCCAGCGTCGATCCCGCCGCGCTTGGCGCGCTCAGCGGCCAACCGGGGGATCGGCGCGCGCTCGAGGCCACGCTGGGCGTCGATCCGGCCACGCTCCCGCCCCCGGCCCGCCGCCTCGCCGGGCTGCGCCAGCTCGCGGCCCTCGCCGACCACCCGCGGGTGTTTCGGCTCGATGAGCGCGGGCGGGCCCTGCTGCGCCTGCCCATCCGCGCGGTCAGCCTGAACCTGCTGCTGCGGGCCGATTCCGAGGGCGGGGCCGAGCTGGTGGCCGAGCTCGACGGCGCGCCGGCCCCGCTTGAGCAGCTGGCCGAGCGCCTGCGGGCGATGCGCGGCGAGGGCGTGTCCATCCTGTTCGAAGATGGCGCGCTGCACGTCGTGTCGGTCGAAGACGCCGCGGTCGATCTGGTGGCCTCTTTGGGCGCCCGGGGGCTGCGCTTCCCTGCCGACGGCGTTGATGCGCTGTTTGACCGCCTTGACGCGCTCGACGCGATCTTGCCGGTGCGGGTCGACGCCGAGCTGCGCGGCGAAGAGCATGAGCCGGGTACCTGCCCGCGGGTCATCCTCAAGCTGACCCACGACAGCGACGGCATGTTGGCCCTGCGCCTGCGGGTGCGGGTGGTCGCTTTGCCCGATGCCCGGCCCCGCGCGCCGGGCCTGGGCCCGCCCTTCGCCCACGGCCGCGGGGCCGACGGCGCGCGGGTCTGGGCGGCCCGCGACCGCGCAGGTGAGCTGGCCGCCGCCCACGACCTGCTGCGGCGGCTGGGCCTCGCGCTCGAGGCGGCGGTCGAGCCCTGGGCCTGGTTCGTCGCGCGCACCGACGAGGCCCTGCAGCTCATCGAGCAGCTCGAGGTCGAGGTGCGGTCGCGCCCCGGCGCGCTCGAGGTCGTGTGGGATGGCGCCCAGCCGGGCCCGCTGCGCGAGGCCGGGGCCGAGGGCCTCACCGTGCAGGTCGGCGGCGGGCGCGACTGGTTCGGCTTGCGGGGCGGGCTCGACGTCGATGGCGTGCTCATCGAGCTCGAGGCCCTGCTCGAGCTCATCGCCCAGGGCCGGCGCTACCTCGCGGTCGAGGGGGGTGGCTGGGTGCGGCTCTCGGCGCCCTTGCGGGCCCAGCTGCTTGAGCTCGAGCGCCTGAGCCGCCTCGGCCCCGAGGGCCGCGCCCTGCCGCCGGTGGCGGTCGGCCTGGTCGAAGAGCTCGCCCGGCACGGTGTGGTGGTCGAGGCCGACGCGCGCTGGGCCGCGCTGCGCGCCCGCGTGCACGCGGCGGGGGCGGCTGACCTGCAGGCGCCGGCCGCGCTCGCCGCCACCCTGCGCCCCTACCAGCTCGCCGGCCTGCGCTGGATGGCCCAGCTGGCCGGCTGGGGGGCCGGGGCGGTGCTCGCCGACGACATGGGCCTCGGAAAGACCGTGCAGGCGCTCGCTTTGCTGCTGCACCGCGCGGCGATCGGGCCCGCCCTAGTCGTCGCCCCCACCAGCGTTGAGGGCAACTGGCGGGCCGAGGCCGCCCGCTTCGCGCCGGGCCTCGAGGTCTGGGTGCACCGGGGGCGGCGCAGCCTCGCGCCGCCGCCGGGCCCCGGCGCGCTGGTCATTGTCAGCTATGGCCTGCTGGTCGCTGATCGCGAGGCCTTCGCCGCTGTGCCCTGGGCCACGGTCGTGCTCGACGAGGCCCACGCCATCAAGAACCCCGACACCGCGCGGGCGCGCGCCGCGCAGGCCCTACAGGCGGGCTTCGTGCTGGCCTTGACCGGCACCCCGGTCGAGAACCGCGTGCAGGAGCTCTGGTCGCTGCTGCACGTGACCGCGCCGGGGCTGCTCGGCCCACGGGCCCGCTTCCGCGAAGACTTCGTGCTGCCCATCGAGCGCGAGGGCGACCGCGAGAGCCGCGCGCGGCTGGCCGCCCTGATCCGCCCCTTTGTGCTGCGCCGGCGCAAGGCCGAGGTCGCGCCCGAGCTGCCCGCGCGCACCGAGCGCACCGAGCTGCTCCCGCTCGGGCCGGCCCACGCCGCGCGCTACGCCGCCGCCCGGGCCGAGGCCATTCGCAGCCTCGCCGAGCTGCCCGAGACCGCCGAAGACCAGAGGCGCCTCGCGGTGCTGGCCGCGCTCACCCGACTGCGCTTGCTCGCCTGCCACCCGGCCCTGGTCGACGGGCCGGCGGCCGCGAGCGCACCTTCGGCCAAGCTCGAGCGGGTGCGCGCGCTGGTGTCCGAGCTGCGCGAGAGCGGCCAGCAGGTGCTGCTGTTCAGCCAGTTCGTCCGGCACCTCGATCTGGTGGGTGAGGCGCTCGGGCGCGACGGGGTGCGCCTCTGCCGCCTCGACGGCTCGACCCCGGCCCGGCGCCGCGACGAAGAGGTCGCGCGCTTCCAAGCGGGCCTCGCCGACGCCTTCTTGATCAGCCTGCAGGCGGGCGGCGCGGGCCTCAACCTGACCGCCGCCTCTGCGGTCATCCACCTCGACCCCTGGTGGAACCCGGCGGTCGAGGACCAAGCCACCGGCCGCGCGCACCGCATCGGGCAGCAGCGCCCGGTCACCGTCGTGCGCCTGCTGTCCGAGGGCACCGTGGAGCAGACCGTGCTCGAGATGCACGCCGACAAACGTGAGCTGGTCTCGGGCCTGCTCGCCGGCAGCGAGGCCGCCGCACGCCTCGACCTCTCTGCGCTCTCGGCCTTGGTGCTCGAGAGCGCCGCGCTGGCGCTGGGCGACGCCGATCCCGACGAGCTCGACGCTGGCGAGGGGCCCGATGTGGGCGCCGTCGCCAGCACGGGTGCGCAGGCCGGCGCGCTGGTCGCTGGGGTGCGCCGATGAGTGGGGGCGGAGCGCCGCGGGCCGCGGGTGTGCTGTCGGGCGAGGGTGCGCCGGGCGAGGTCGAGGCTGGGGCGGTCGATCCCGCGCAGGATGGCGTGCCCGAGGTCAATTGGGTGCATGAGGCTGCCTCGCCAGCGGCCGCGCTGGGGCGCGATCCCCGCGGTCAGGGCGCCGCGGGCGCCTCGCCGGGCCCAGCCGGGCCGCAGCGGTCGGCGCCCGCACCGCTGGTGCCCGCACCGGTGGTGCCCGCCCAGCCGTTGCCCGCCCAGCCGTTGCCCGCCCCGCCTGGGTCGACCGGGCAGGCGCCCCCCCGCGACTACGCCGACCGGGTGCCCTTCCCCGAGGTGTTGAGCCTGCGGCCCGTGGCGGTGATGCGCAGCCCCTTTCGTGAGCGGCACGGCACGCCGCGGCAGGGCGTGGTCGACGACCAGCCGCTGCCGCCCACTGAGGGCGAGGTGGTGCTGCTCGACGATATTCCCGTCGAGGCGCTGGCGGACCTCGCGGGCTTCGCGCGGGTCTGGCTGCTGAGCTGGATGCACCTCAACAACCCGGCCTGGTCGCCGACGGTGCGCCCACCGCGCGGTGGCCAGCGGCGCGGCGTCTTCGCCACCCGCAGCCCACATCGCCCCAACCCGATCGCGCTGAGCTGCGTCGAGCTCGTCGGGGTCGAGGGGCGGCGGCTGCGCGTGCGCGGGCACGACCTGATCGACGGCACGCCGATCCTCGACATCAAGCCCTACCTGCCCTTCGCCGACGCCTTCCCGGGCGCGGCCGCGGGCTGGGTGGACGCCTTGCCCCGGGGCCCCGACGGGCGCCCGCTGGGCCCGCGGCTCAAGCGCGCATGAGCGTGGATGTTCGAGCATCGGCGCCCGGCCGCCCCGACCGGCCGCGCTTGAGGGGCCTGGGTGGGTCGCGGCGGACTCTGTGCGATGGTCGGGCGGGCTCTCCCCTGCGCTGGCCCCTGGGCTATGGTGGGCTGTATGTGGACTCCGACGTTTTGCCGCCTCTGTGAGCGCGGTTGTGGCCTCCTCGCCGAGGTCGACGGGGGCGCGCTGCGCGCCCTCGCCGCCGATCCCGCTGACCCCGTCTCGGGGGGCGCCCCGCCCTGCGCGGTGGCCGAGGCCTCGGTCGGCGCGCTGCGCGACCCGCGGCGGCCCCTGCTGCCCCAAAAGCGCGTCGGCGGCGCGCTCGTGCCCGTGCCCTGGGATGTGGCGCTGCGTGAGCTGGGCGAGGCCCTCCGCGCGCTGCGCACGGCGCATGGCGCCGACGTGATCGGCCTCGTGCTCGGCGAGGGCCTCGTGCGCGCACCCCTGGCCATGGGCCGGGCGCTGGCCTTTGGCGTGGGCAGCGGCAGCCGCCACATCTTCAGCGAGCTGCTCGATCTGGTGGGCCCCCGCCTGCGGGCCACCGAGGCGATGCTCGGCCACCCAGCGCTGCTGCTCTCTGACCTGGGCCGCGCCCACTACGTCGTGCTGGTGGGCGCTGAGGGGCCTGAGGCCGGCTGGGGCCCGGGGCAGGCGGGCGGCAAGGCCCTCGACGAGCTGCGCCACTCCCGCAAGACCAAGGGCACCAAGGTCATCGTCGCCGACGCCCACAAGGCCCCGCTCTGCGCCGATGCTGACCAGCACCTCGCCCTGCGTCCGGGCAGCGAGCCCTTCTTCATCCTTGGCCTGCTCTCGGCGGCGGTGGCCGGCGGCTACCGCGACAAGCAGTTTGTCCGCGACTACACCGAGGGCTGGGACGCGCTGGTCGAGGCCCTGGCCCCCTGGTCGGTCGAGCGCTGCGCCGAGCTGTGTGGTTTGGCGCCGGCCGCGCTGGCCGGGGTGGCCCTCAAGTTCCACCGCTCGCCGATGGCGGTGCTGCACCCGGGCTGGTCGGCGCTGACCGGCCCGCACGCCGACCTCGGCGCGTGGGCTTGGCTCTGCCTGCACACGATCACCGCCAACGCCCTGCGCCCGGGTGGCCTGTACGACCACCGCGGGATCATTGATCTGCACGTCGCTCTGGGCCTGCTTCCCCAGGCCGAGGCCCCCCGCGTGTGCGGGCTCGACGCCCCGCTGCTGGCGCTGCAGGCCCCCGCCGCCGGCCTGCCCGCCGCCCTGCGCGCCGGCCCCACCGCCCGACCCCGGGCGCTGATCTGCGTCGAGGCCGATCCCGCCGGCCGCTTGGGCCCCGCCGATCAAGCCGCCCTCGACGGCCTCGAGCTGGTCGTGGCCCTGAGCCGCGCGCCCAGCGCCACGGTCGAGCGCGCCGACTGGGTGCTGCCGGTGGCCCACCCCTGGGAGCGCGAGGACGTCGACCTCATCACCAGCGCCATCGCGCCCCTCGACCTGCTGCGCCGGGCCCCGGCCCTGGTCGCCCCGGCCGGCGAGGCCCGTCGCACCGAAGACGTGCTCCGCGATCTGTTCGCGGCGGTGCACCCGGGCCTGCGCGGCTCGTCCTTCGGCCTGCCGCTGACCCTGACCGGCCGCGCCCTGGCCACGGCCGACCTCGCCGCCTGGCAAGACCGCCTCATCGCCCTGGCCACCGACGCCGGCCCCGAGGCCTTGGCCACCGCGCCCTTCCGGCTCGAGGCCGGCGCGTCTGACCGCAGCCTGTGGCGCGTCAGCCACCCCTCGGGGAAGATCCAGCTCGTTCCGTCCTTTGCGCGCGCGGCCCTCAGCGCCGGGGCGGGCGCTGCGCCGCCTGCGGCGGGCCCCCTGCTCCGGCTCTCGGTGCGGGCCGGCGCGGGCCCCGACGCCTTGCACCAGCCCGACCCGGGCGCGGCCGCGCCCCGCGCCCGCCTCCACCCCGCCCACGGCTGGGCCGAGGGGCAGCGCCTGCGGCTGCGCACGCCCAGCGGCGCGCTGGTGGTCCACGCCGCGCTCGATCCCAACCTGCGCGAAGACACCGTGCAGCTGAGCCTTGCGCGCTGGCCGGCTGCCGCGGCGCTGCTCCCGCCGGCGAGCGGCGGCGCCCAGGCCCTTGATGGGCTCGCCGTGCAGCTCAGCGCCGACTGATGCCGAGCCCGACCCCGCCTCGCGCGCGCCAGGTCGGCCAGACGGCGCCGCGCAGCGGCGGTCGCCCCGCGACCGAGGGCGCAGCCCGAGCCGGGCGGACGACCGCCGCCGCCCCTGGGCGGCGGGGCGCCCAGATTCACCCCGCTCAGCCGCCGACGACCCCGACCTCGCGCACGCGCACGCTGCGGTCCTCGGCGAAGGTGGCCTCGTAGATGGGCAAGCCGCGGGCCAGCGCGCCCAGGGTCGCCTGCAGCTGCTGCGCGCCGAGGCGGTCGAGCGCGGCCTTGACCTCGTCGGCCCGCCCGCGCAGCGCCGGGAGGCTCGGGCGGGTCGCCAGCCAATGCGCGACCTCGGCCCGCTGGTAGGCGGTGACCTGCGGGTGGTGCACGAACATCTGCGCGCCGCCGATCGCCGGCGGCACCAGCGGGATGTGCGAGTAGGGGAAGATCTGCTCGTCGAGCTGCACCAGCAGCACCGCGCCCTCTTGGTGGCCGCCGCCGAGCACCACGAAGTCGAGCTCGGGCAGGCCCTCCCACCTGGCGCGGAAAAAGGCCTGCAGCACGCCGCTCACGACCTCGGGGCGCACGCCATAGTCGGCGGCCCGGCTCATGCTCAGGCGCAGGTGGCCGCAGCCGACGTGGGCGGGCTGGGCGAGGTGGTGCAGCAGCCGCTTTTGGATGGCCGCGGGCGGCTTGGCGGTAAACGCCCGCCAGACCGCGGGCGGCGCCTCGCGGCTGGGCAGCAGGGCCTCGGGCACCTCGGGATCGGCCCGCAGCGCGATGATCATCTGGTTGAGCGCCTGCAGGTCGCTGTGCAGGTAGACCCGGCCAAAAGCTTCGATCCAGCCGCGCAGCACCGCGTCGATGCAGCCGGGGCTCAGCTCGGCCCCGCAGGCCTCGGCTGCGGCGAGGGCCAGGGCGATCTCTCCGGTGTCACCCCCGGGGGTGCCGACCACGCCCTGCGCGTCGCGGCCGTCGACGCAGGCCGTGCGCCCGTTGAGCAAGAAGGCAGCCAGCTTGACCCAGCGGATCCGCGGCGCGTCTTCGACGTGGGCCCGCAGCTCGTCGAGGGAGAGCGGCCCGGGGTGCCGGTCGGGCTGGCGCAGGGGCGCGTCGGGGTCGGCGGGCAAGCTGGTCGCCAAGGTCGAGATTGACCGCGTGGTGGGCATCCCCGCCGCGCGCCAGGCGAGCAGGCCGCCGTCCATCGCCGCCACGCTCTTGTGCCCCGCGTGCTCGAGCAGGCGCGCCGCCGTCGCCGCCCGCCGCCCGTCGGTGCTCACCAAGATGAGCCGCCCCCGGCCCTCAAGGGCGGTCAGCGCGCTGATCTGCTTGAGCGGCACGTGCACCGCGGTGGGGATGGCGCCCAGCGGCCCGGCCAGCTCGTCGGCCGCGCGCACGTCGATGATGAGCACCCGCGGCCCCTGCTCGGCGGCGAACTCGGCGCTGACCACGGGGTTGTAGGCGGCGTCGCGCTGCGTGGCTTGTTGGAAGTCGAGGCGCGCGAGGCGCACCTGCACGGGCTCGAGCGGGGGCGTGGTCATGGGTCCTCCGGGCCGGGTCCTGCGGCCGCGGGCCCCGCTATCGCCGCCGCCCGGCCGCGCCGCCGCCCTCAGTGGTGGTAGGCCCCGCCCCAGAGCAGCGTGCTGGCGCGGTAGAGCTGCTCGACCAGGGCCACGCGGGCCAGCTCGTGGTTCAGCACCATGCGCGAGAGCGCGAGCACCTTCCAGGCCTGCGCCCGCACCGCGGGATCATGGCCGTAGGGGCCGCCGATCACGAAGACCAAGCGGCGGGCGCCCAGCCGCGCCGCCTCGTCGACCCAGCCCGAGAAGGCCTCGGTGGTGGGCAGCTCGCCGCGCTCATCGAGGCAGACCAGCCGGTCATTGGCCTGGACCTCGGCGAGCAGGCGCTGGCCCTCTTCGCGGCGCACCTGCTCGACGTCGCCCCGAAAAAGCGCCGGCTTGAGCAGGCGCTCTTCGAGCTCGAGCTGGCGGGGCAGGCGCTTGCCGTACTCCTGCGCTGCGGCGTCAGCCCAGGCCTCGCGGCCCTTGCCGACCCGCAGCAGCAGGGCCTTCACCGCGGCTGCTCGTCGGTGGCCGCGTCCTCGTCCAGCTCGTCTTCGTCGGGGGCATCGTCCTCATCGAGGTCTTCGTCTTCGTCCAGCTCGTCTTCGTCGGGGGCATCGTCCTCGTCGAGGCCGCCGTCTTCGTCCAGCTCATCGTCCTGGTCGAGATCACCGTCCTCGTCGATGTACTCGAGGCCCTCGAGGTCGGGGTCGAGCTCCTCGTCGAGGTCCTCGTCGTCGGGCTCAAGCAGGCTGCGGTCGATGTTCGGCCGGGCGTCGCCGGGCAGCAGGCCGTGGGCGTCGAGGCCGAGCTCCTCCATGCTGACCTGGCGGGCGTCTTGCCAGAGGCCGTCGAGGTCGTACTGCTCGCGGCTGCGGGCCTCGAAGACGTGCACAATGACGTCGCCGAGGTCCACCAGGCACCAGCGGGCGGCGTCGAGGCCCTCGACGCCCAGCGGGCGGCCGAGGCCGGCGTCCTTGTGGCTGCGGACGACGCGCTCGGCGATCGCCCGGACCTGCCGGCCCGACACGCCGGTGCAGATGACCAGCGCGTCGCAGTAGGAGGTGCGGCCGGTCACGTCGAGCACGACGATGCCCTCGGCCTTGAGGCTGGCCACGGCGCGCACGGCGACCTGGCAGAGGGACCACACGCCCTCGACGGGGGCGCGGCCGGCCGCGCGAAGCGGGCGGGGCGGGTTGTTCTCGGTCATCTTTTCCTCGGGCTGCGCGGGCGGCGGGGGGCCTCGGTCGGGCCGCCTTCGCCGGGCGCGTCGGTGGGGGTGAGCGTTGCCGGGGGCACAGGGGCCGCCGCCGGCTCGATGTGGACGGGGACGGTGAGCTCTTGGTCCTGGCCGACCGCCGAGACCGCGAGGTTGTAGGTGAAGCGGAGGGCCTTGTCGCCCTGGCGGCGCTCCCCCTCGATCTCGGCCACGAGGCGCACCGCGGTGGCGGCGTCGACCCAGAGCGCGCCCTTGAGCGCGATGAGGGGGTCGGCGGGCGGAGGCGGGGCCTCGGCGGCCTTGGCCTTGGTCTTGCCTTTTCCTTTGGCCTTGGCGGCCGGGGCGGGCGCGGGCGCATCGGCCGGCGCGAGGTGCACGCTGTAGCGCCGGGCCGGCCGGCCCTCGATGACCTCTTCACCTTCGTCGCGCAGCTCGAGGCGGTCGGCGAAGGGGCCCAGCGCCTGGTCCCACTGGCTCCAGCTGGCGCGCAGCTCGGCGCGGTAGCCGTCGGCGTCGGGCCGCTGCTCCCAGCTGCCCTCGGCGCCGCCGCGCGCGACGTAGGCCACGCCGTCCACCACGCGCACGGCCTCGCCTTGGCGCCCGTCGGCCACGCGCCGGTGCTCGAAGTGGTCCCAGTCCTGCCACTTGATCTCGATGGCGTCGTCGATCGGCTCGACCTCGCCGCTCGGGCGGGTCAGGGTCTGGCGCAGGCTGGACAAGGAGTGGTGGGCGCCGAGCTTGTCCATCGAATCAAAGACGATCTCGGTCGAGGCCTTGGCCAGCGCCTCGGCCTCTTCTCCGCCCGCGCAGCCGGCCAGCGCCAGCCCGAGCAGGGCGGCGCGCAGGCCCGCCCAGCGCAGGCCGACCCGGGCGCCGCTGCTCACGGGGCCCCGCCCTCGGGCCCCGCCTCGCCGTCCCAGTCGTCGACCCAGCCGTCCTCGTCGAAGGTGGCCGGGGCGCTCACCGGGCGGAGGGCCGGGGCCGGCTGGTGCGCGGGAGCGGTGTCAGCGGCGTCATTCTCATCAGCCTCATCTTCAGCCGCATCATCCGCCGTGGGGGCCTCGGCCCCATCTTCGGCTTCGCCCTCATCGGCGCTGAGCCCATCGCCCTCGTCGTCATCCTCGTCGCTGTCGGCGATGACGTACTCCCACTCGACGCCCTCTTCGGTCACGCCGCTCCACCGGATGGGCGCGTCGTCACCGCCGCCCTCGGCGCGGCGCAGCAGGGCCTCGGGGGCCGGCGCGGGCAGCTCGGGCGCGGGCAGCTCTTGGACCAGCTGGAAGAGGAGCTTCTTGAGCTCCTCGACGCCGAGCCCGGTCGCGCAGGAGATGCGCACGATGCGGCGGTCGGGCGCGGCCTTGCGCACGCTGCGGGCCACCGCCGTGCGCTGCTCGGGCGGGATGGTGTCGAGCTTGGTCAGAACGATGAGCTCGGGCCGATCCAGCAGCTCGGCGTCGTAGCGGCCGAGCTCGCGGCGGATGACCGCGTAGCGCTCGGCGGGGCTCAGCGCCTCGTCGGGGGAGACGCTGAGCAGGTGCAGCAGGAGGCGGGTGCGCGCCACATGGCGAAGGAACTGGTGGCCCAGGCCCACGCCCTCGGCCGCCCCCTCAACCAGCCCGGGGATGTCGGCGACCACAAAGGAGCCGTCGACCCCCATGTCGACCACCCCGAGGTTGGGGACCAGGGTGGTGAAGGGGTAGTCGGCCACCTTGGGGCGCGCCGCCGAGATGCGCGAGATCAGCGTGCTTTTGCCCGCGTTGGGGAAGCCGAGCAGGCCGACGTCGGCCATGAGCATCAGCTCGAGGCGCAGGCGGCGCTCTTCGCCGGGCCAGCCGGGCGTGGTCTTGCGCGGCGCGCGGTTGGTGGCGGTCTTGAAGTGCTCGTTGCCAAAGCCGCCGTCGCCGCCGCGGCAGACGACGAGCTGGTCGCCGTCGCGGGCCAGATCGCCGACCAGAAGGCCGGTCGCCTCGTCAAAGACGCGGGTGCCCACCGGCACCTCGAGCAGGGCGTCGGCGCCGGCCGCGCCGGTCATCTGCCGCGCGCCGCCCCGCTCGCCCTCTTCGGCCCGCCAGATGGCGTGGCCGCGCAGCTCGAGCAGGGTGCTGCGGCGGGCGGTGGCCACGATGCGCACGTCACCGCCCTTGCCGCCGTCGCCGCCGCTGGGCCCGCCGAAGGCCACGTACTTCTCGCGGCGGAAGGCCAGGGCGCCGTCGCCGCCCTTGCCGCTGGCCACGTGGACCTGGACCTCGTCGATGAACCGCATCTGCCACCTCGGCGCGCTGGCGCCTCTTTTCGTCGCCCCTCTCGGCCGGCCGGGACCATGTGCCTGGACAGATCAAGGCCACCCGCACGCGCGCGTGGGGTGGCCCAGCACCTGCCACCGGCAGCGGGGTGAGCCCGCCGCCGGCCTGCGCTCGATCACGCCTCGACGGCGTAGACCGAGACCTGGCGGCGGTTGCGGCGGCGCTCGAACTTGACCACGCCGTCGCGCAGGGCGAACAGGGTGTAGTCACGGCCGAGGCCCACGCCGGCGCCGGGGTGGTACTGGGTGCCGGTCTGCCGCACGATGATCGTGCCGCAGGGGATGATCATGCCGTCGTGGCGCTTGATGCCGCGGTACTTCGGCTGGCTGTCACGGCCGTTCCGGGTCGAGCCCTGGCCCTTCTTATGTGCCATGTGGGTGTCTCCATCCCGCTGGGGCGGGGCAGGCGCAAGATCAGGCGCTGATGGTCTTGATGAGCAGGGTGGTCTCGCTGGGGCGGAAGCCGCGCTGCACGCGCGAACGCACCCGGCGGGTGTACTTGAACATGTCGCGCTTGGCGCCCTTGCCGTGGGCAGCGACCTCAGCGACGACCTTGGCGCCGGCGACCAGGGGCGCGCCGACCTTGACCCCGTCGGGGCCGCCGACCAGGAGGACCTCGGTCAGCTCGATGGTGCTGCCGGCCTCGGCGGCGAGGCGCTTGACCGTGAGGGTGGCGCCCTCGGTCACCTTGTGCTGCTGACCGCCTGCGCGGATGATGGCGTACATGGGGAGACTCCAGCCGCGGTGACGCCAGGTGGCGCGGCGCGCGCTCGGCGGAGGGCCAGCGCGCGGCGAGGGGCGGCTGTGGGACGGGCCCCCACCGCGGTCGGGGGGCGCGCCGGGCTCTGCGCCCGGGGGCGCAGCGGCCGCCGGAGCGGCCACACAGCGTTCTGCTCGCAATTATCGCTCGGTTCGGAACGGCCCGACCGGGCGGGTTGATGGCTTGGTGGGCGCAGAGAGGCCCGCCACACGGCAACGGGGGCCGCTTAGGCCGGGCCCGTGGCCCTGTCAAGGCGCCCCGGCGCCCGGTTCTGGCCCGCTGGCCCCCGCGGCGCGCGGGCGTGGCCTTGCGCCGGCCCCGCCGACAGGCTTCAGGCTCGCGGGCCCAAGATGGCGCGCAGCTGGTCAATCCGGCGGTGCACGTCTTCGGTGGACAGGTCTTGGAAGCGGTCGGGCAACATGCGGCGGGCGCTGGCCTCGAAGACGGCGAGCATCTCCATCAATTCCAGCATGCGCGTGTCGCGGCTGGGGATCACGTCTTGGACCGCGCCGTCGAGATCGGCCTGCAGCAGGGCGCTCCGGCCGGCTTCGGCGGCGGCAGCGCCCGCGGCGAGCATCACGCTCTCCAGCTCGGCGGAGGAGTAGCCCCCGGTCGCCTCAGCCGCCACCTCCACCGAAAGGTAGTCTGGCAGGCCGATCTGGTTGCGCCGGGCCACCGCCCGCAAGATCTTCTCACGCTCGGCGGGCGCCTCGGGGTGGAAGAAGGGGATCTTCAGATCGAAGCGCCCGGGGCGCTTGAGGTCGGCGTCGAGCTTGTCGGGGCGGTTGGTCATCATCAAAATGACGACCCGGCCGCGGTGGCTGGTGTCGGACATGAACTCTTTGAGCCGCGCGATGACCCGGCTGCTCGTGCCGCCGTCGCCGTCGGTGGCCGAGCCCATGCTGCGGTCGGCCTCGTCGATGATGAGCAGCACGTAGCCGAGGCCATCGACGACCTGGAGGATCTTCTCGAGGTTGCCCTCGGTGCTGCCCACCCACTTCTCGCGGAAGTTCTTGAACTTCAGGCAGGTCAGCCCGCTCTCGGCGGCGAAGGCCTCGGCCAAGAAGGTCTTGCCCGTGCCCATGGGCCCCACGAAGATGATGCCCATCGGAACCCGGGCCCGGTGGCCGTCTTTGATCGCCTTGGCCACACGCAGCAGGTCTTCTTTGAGGCGGTCCATGCCGCCGACCTCGGCAAAACCGTGGCCGGCGTCGACGAACTCGACCAGCCCGTGGCACTCCTGCTCGATGATCCGCTTCTTGCGCCGGGCCACCGCGCGGAAGGTGATCGCCTCGCCGCTCTGCCGCGCCTGGCGGAAGAGCCCGCGCACCTGCACGAGGCTCAGGCCGGCGGTGACCTTGGCCAGCTGCTCATCGCTGACCTCGGCCGAGATGCCCTGCCGGTCGATGCTCCCGAGGAAGCGCAGGCGGGCCGCCTCGTCGGGCAGGGCCACCTTGACCGTGGCCAGCTGGGGGCTGCCGAGCACGCGGCGGTGCACGTCGCTGAGGTTCTCGGCGCAGAGCACCACGATGTTGTCGCTGTCGAGCAGGGCCGGGTCGCTCGACCAGCGCTGCAGGGCCACGAGGTTGGCCTTGTCGGCCTCGGACATAAAGCCGAGCTCGCCCATGGGCACGACGGTCTCGACGTAGTCGAAGATCACCGCGCAGGTCTGGCGCGCGTCGGTGATCAGCTCTTCAAGCAGGGGCAGCACCTCGTCGGGTGAGCGGGGCAGGGTGCCCAGCGGCGAGAGCCCGCGCAGGGCGCGCTTGGTGTTGATCAACGTCGCCAGGCGCTTCTCGGTGGCCCGGTCGGGGCAGCGCAGGCCCTCGGACAGGTTGTAGCTGACCACGATCTCTTTGCTGCGGGCGAAGAAGCGCTCGAGCAGCTCACGCAGGCTCAGCCAAGCGGTGGCCCCGCCCTCAGCCACCCAGGGGTGCAGGTCGCGCAGGTTCCCGTGCACGAGGAACATGCTCGCCTCGCCCGAGAGGTACCGGCTGCGCAGCTCGTCGGCCCACGGCGGGAGCAGGGGAGCGGCGGGGCCTGCGGGCGCAGCAGCGGTCGGGGCGGTCGGGGCGGTCGGGGACATGGGCACCTCCAGCGGCGGGGGCGCGGCCTAACCGACCGGGCCCCCGACCCCTGGCGCCCACCTCAGGCGCGGTTGGCCCGGGCGATCTTCGCCTCGATCAAGCCCTGGATCGAGCCGAAGGACTTGGTCCGGCCGTCGCGGGCGTAGTTGCCGTACTTGACCTTGGCGTTCGGGTCGTTGCCCCGGGTGCGCGAGCCGCCGCCGCTGGCGCCGATCGTCGAGCTGCCCGAGCCCATGTAGATCTCGATGTGGCTGGTGCTGCCGCCGCCGCTGTAGAAGACCATGTCGCCGCGGCGCGGGTTTTGGGTCTTGGGCAGCCGGCCTTTGATGCCGCCGGCGGTGTCATCGCCCCAGTTGACCAGGCCGGTCTCTTGGCGCAGCACGTAGAGGGCGAAGCCCGAGCAGTCGAAGTTGGCCGGGCCGTCGGCCCCCCACCAGTAGAGCTTGCCGAGGTGCTTCTCGGCCGCGCTGATCACCTTGTCGCGCCACTCAGTCACGTTCTTGGGCTCGACGCCGCCCTTGTCACCCTTGTCGCCGCCGCCGCCGTTGTGGCTCGGGGCCGCGCCCACCGGCTTGCTGGTCGGCGACTGCAGGGCGGCTGCGGTCTTGGGGCCCACCACGCCATCGACCCCGAGGCCGTTGGCGGACTGAAAGCCGCGCACGGCGTTGGCGGTCATCGCGCCGAACTCTTGGTCAACGACGATGCGCGCGCCTTTTTGGTTGAGCAGCTGCTGGAGGATGCGCACGCCAGCCCCGGCCGCCCCCTGCTGCAGCGGCAGGTAGCGGGAGAGCTCGCCGGTGGCCGCGGTCGGGCGGTCTTGACCGCCGCCGCCGGTGTTGCCGCCGGCGCCCGGCGCCTGGGTGGCGTAGCGGTTGAGCGCCCGGGCGGTCGCCGGGCCGACCACGCCGTCAGCGGCGAGGCGGTTCGCGGCCTGGAAGCGGCGCACCGCCCGGTGGGTGTTCGCGCCGAAGTCGCCGTCGACCCCGACCCCAAAACCGGCCTTGCCGAGCAAGGTCTGCAGGGTGGCGACCTGGCCGCCGCGGCTGCCGCGCTGCAGGGTCGGAGAGCCGCTCAGCGTCGTCGAACCGGTGGGGCTGCGCTGCAGCTGGGCCTGCCCGCCCGCCGCCGGCTTGAGCGTGGGCGCGGGGCCGCCAAAGCCCCGCTCGCCCCAGGCCCGGAACCGTTTGCCCGCGTCATCGGCGCCCTGCTCACCTTTGTCACCGGCGAGGTCGACGCCGGCGGTCTTGCCCTGGGGGGCCAGGGCGTGGGCGACCTCGTGGCCGATGAGCTCGAGGCTGGCCGGGTCGGCGGCGTCGGGCCGCACGCCGGCGCCGAAGGACATGTCTTTGCCCTCGGCGTGGGCCTCGGCCCCGATCGCCGCGTTGGCCGCCGCCTCGCCGAAGACCGCGTTGAGCCCGAAGATGCGGTCGCCGAAAGCAGCGGCCAGCGCGCCATCGACGCGACCCTCGCCGGTCGGCCCCCGGCGTTGGGCGGCGCCGTTGCCGCGGCCGGCGCCCTGCGCGGCGGCGGGGCCGGCGGCCTCGGGGCCACGGGGGGCGGCGCTCTGCTCAGGTTTGCGATGGGACAGCATGGGGGCCTCCGCGCGGTGTGCGGTGAACTTCGCACAGTGCGGGCGCCGGTGGATGCCCTGCCGATGACATCGGCGGCGGCAGTCCGATGTCATGCCCCCCATGGGTCCGCGATGCTCAGCCCGGCGGCCAGCTTCGGCAGAGGCGAAAACCGACGCTCTGGCTGCGGTCCCGCGGGTCAGACCAGCCGCGGGTGGCCGCCCGGCAGAGCTGGGGGTGGTTGTTCCAGCCGCCGCCGCGCAGGGTCGGCAGCTGGGCGAGCTGGGGCGCGTCTGCCCCCCAGCGGTTGCGGGTCCACTCGCGGCAGCCGCCGGCGAGGTCGGCCACGCCGAAGGGCCCCTCGTCCACCGGGGCGGCCCCGACCGGCTTGGGCCCGATCTCCGCGCCCTCGGGGTGGGAGTTGCGGTGCCAGGCCCAGGTCGGGTCGAGCTGCTCTCCCCAGGGGAAGGTGCGGCCGTCCGCGCCCCGCGCCGCCCGCTCCCACTCCAGCTCATCGGGCAGGCGCCAGGGCAGGCCCGCGCGCGCGGCGGCCCAGGCGGCGTGGGCCTCGGCGCCCGCGAGATCGACCATCAGCGCGGGGTGCTCGGGCAGCCAAACGTGGCCCTCGGCGTCGACCCCCAGGCGCAGGTGGCCCGGCGGGCCCGGGTCACGCTCGAGCAGCAAGCGGCCGCGCGCGCCGCCCGGCCCGGGGCGCTCGCGGGGGGCGGCGGCCAGGGCCTCCTCTTCGAGACCGACGTCGATCATGGCGTTGAGCACGGCAAGGTGCTCGCGGTTCCGCACCGGGTAGCGGCGCATCACCACACCCTCAACCCAGACCCGGCCAGCGGGCGCGGCGTTGGCAGCGCCCGGATCTCCGCCGATGAGCGTCCAGCCCGGCGTGACCAGCCGGTCCTCGGGGCCGAGCTCACCCAGCTGCGGCAGGCGCAGGGGTGCGCCCTGCCAATCCTCGTGCTGCAAGCGGCGGATCAGCAGGGGGTGCCATACTTCAGCGTGGCCCTCGGCAAAGAGGCGCAGGCGGTAGCTGCCGCGGGGCAGGGCGCGCGCGACCAGCGGGGTCTGGCCCAGATCTTCGACGAAGCGCAGGCGTGACCGCCGCCCTTCGCGCACATCGGCCCACAGCTCCACACGGGTGGGGATGGCGCAGCGCAGGGTAAAGGCCCCGTCCCCGCGCAGGTAGTCGGCGTGGCCGCCGTCATCGACCGCGGCCAGCTCCAGCGCCCAGGCCTCGGCCGCCGCCTCATCCCCCCGGGCCTCGGCCTCGGCGTGCTGGGCCCGAAAACGCTGGGCCAGCCGCGCCCGCGCCTCGGGCAGGTCGGCGGCGTGGGTGAGCGCGGCGCGCAGGGCCTGCACCCGCCGCAGCTCGGCGGTGGCCGCGGCGCGCACCAGGCGCTCGGCCTCGTCCTGTTGGGCCCAGACCGGGGCCTTCTCCACCTCGGGCGCGGTCGGAGAGAGCCGGGCGGCGGCGGTCTCGGCGGCGGCCCGCAGCGCGGCGGCGGCGGCGCGGTCCCGGGCGGCGGCCTCGGCCTCGCGGTCGGCCTCGGCGACCAGCGCGAGGGCGTCCACCCGCCGACGGGCCCCGTCCAGCCAGCGCAGCAGCTCGGCGGCCACCGGGGCGGCGCTGGGCGGCCGGCGCGCCGGGTCGGGATCGACGCAGCGGGCGGCCAGCTCGACCAGCCCACCCGCGCCGGCGGGCAGGGGCTGGGCCTCGGTCAATACGTCCTCGATCATGCGCCCGAGGGCAAAGACGTCAAAACCCGGCGCCGGCGGCGCGCCCCGCAGCTGCTCGGGCGGCATGAAGCCCAGCGTGCCCACCGCGCCGCGGGTGAGCTGGCGGGCGGCGGCCTCACCGGCCCCGAGCAGGGCGCCGGTGTCGGCGGCGAGGCCCCAGTCGAGCACCAGCACCTCGCCGTGCGCGCCCACGCAGACGTTGTCGGGCTTCAGATCGCGGTGCACCACGCCCTGGCTGTGGGCGAAGCTGATCGCCTCGGCCACCCGCAGCAAGAGCTGGGCGCGGGCGCGCAGCCAAGGGCCGGGCTCTTCGTGGGGGCCCCGGCGCAGATCGGCGGAGAGGGGGCGTCCCTGCACCCGCAGCATCGTATAGTAGGGCCGACCATCGGGGAGGGTGCTGAGCTCGTGGATCGGCACCACCCCGGGGTGCTGCAGGCGGGCGGTCAGGCGCGCCTCGCGCAAAAAGCGCTCCACGAGGTTGGGGTGGCCGGCCAGCCGCCCGTGGATCACCTTCAGCGCCACCACGCAGCCGAGGCGCAGGTCCTCGGCCAGCCAGACCTCCCCCATGCCGCCGCGCCCGAGCAGGCCCGAGACCCGCAGGTGGGGCGGGGTCGGCGGCGCCGCAGACGGGCCGCTGGCCACCGGGGTCAGCGAGGGCGGGGTGGTCTCGCCCGCCGGGCCGCCGATGGGCGGGTCGTCGAGGCTGCCGTCCAACGTGGCGTTGTCGCCCTGGGCCCGCAGCGCGGCGAGGGCGGCGCGCAGGGCGGCGTTCGGATCGGTGGGGCTGGTCTCGGCCCAGGCCGGGCCCAGCAGGTCGGGGGCCGTCGGCTGCGGCGGCTCACCCGGATCGGTGGGCGGGGTCGGCGCCGGGCCCCAGCCCAGGCCCGGGTCGGTCTCGGCCACCGGGGCCTGGCCGGCGAGGGCGGCGCGCAGGGCGGCGTCGGGGTCGCGGGTGGGCGGGGCGGCGGGCACGGGGCGCAGGCCGCTGCCCGCGGTCGAGGCCGCCGAGGGGCGGGGCCCGGCCGGGCGCCGCGGGGGCATGCTCAGCCCCCCGCCGGCGCCAGCGGCGCGATGGAGAGGTCGGCCCACACGCCATAGTGGTCAGACAGCTCGTGGTTGCCGGTCGGCAAGGTCATCGGGTCGACGTAGGCCTGCCCGGTGGCGTGCACGCCCACCGCCGCGCTGTGGTCCCGCAAGAAGAGGTAGTCGAGCCGGGCGGGGTACTCCTCGCCGGCGTAGCTGGCGAAGTAGAGCGAATTGCAGTCAGTGGCGCTAAAGACGCCGGTCGGCACCGCCCCGCAGGCCCCGCCCAGGGCCTGGCTGGCCCAGCTCGGCGCCCAGAGCGGCAGGGCGGCCATCGCGGCCACGTCGCCCGCGGGGGCGGCCAGCGCGGCGACGTCGAGCAGGTCGCCATAGTGGCGCAGCAAGGGGTAGGTGATCGCGTTGCGCCACCACTGCTCGACCGGCTTGCCCTTGACCTCGCCGAAGCGGTCGTGGGGGTAATAGGGCGCCGCGTTGAGATCGACGCCCAGCAGCACGATCACGTCCTCTGGTGCGTCATTGACCGCGAGCGCGAGCTGCCGGGCCTGCAGGCTGCGCTCGCGCCAGAATTGCGGCCAGGCCTGCGGGTGCGCCGAGGCCACCCGCAGCCGCCGGCCCGAGGGCGCGTGGGTGAAGGTCCAGCTCAGCCAGCCGCGGCGCACATTGGGGCCCGGCCAGCGCTCGATGCGGCGCTGGACCTCGAACTGGCCCTCGGTGCGCTGCTCGGGGCCGCTGACCAGCGCGGCCTTGACCAAGATCATGATCCCGTGCTGCACGTGGCGGCGCTCCTCGCCCGCCCACCAGCGGTAGCCGGCGGCCTCGGCCGCTTGGGCGAGCAGGGCCACGTCCTCCCACTCCCAGACCTCTTGCAGCAAAATGACGTCCCAGCCGTCGTTCAGCAGCCGCTCGGGCAGCGCGAGGCGCCGGCTGTCGCGGTGGGGCACCTTGACGTGCCCGGCGATGTACTTGCGGTCGAGCAGGCCGGTGTTGTAGCTGAGCGCCCGCAGGGGGGCGGCGCCCGGGGCGACCGCGGCGCGCTGCTCGCCGAGCCGGCGGTCGACCTGCAGCAAGAAGCGCGGGTCGGGCGCGCTGAAGAAGGCGGGCGGCGGCCCACGCAGCAGGTCGACCACCTTGGGCCCATCGGGGTCGACGCCGATCAGGCCGCCGATCGGCGCGTCGGGCGGGCGCAGGGCGGCGCTGAGGTGGGCGAGCGGGAGGTTCGCCGCCAACAAGGCCTGATCTTTGGGGTGGGCCCCCAGCGGCGGGGCGGGGTCGCGGCCGGCCACCGCGGCGGGGCCGCCGAGCAGGGCGCCGAGCGCGAGGGCGATCCGGCGCAGGGCGGCGCGGCGGGGCGAGGGCATGGGGCCTCCGGGCGGGCGGCCCGCGGGGGCCAGGGGCGAGCTTAGGCCGGGCGGTCAGCGGGCGGGGGCGCCGTCCACCGCAGGGCCGCGGCGGCCATCGACACACCGCCGCCGCTGGCGCAGAGCACGACCAGATCGCCGACCTTGAGCCGGCCGCGCCGGGCCGCGTCGTCGAGCGCCATCGGCACGCAGGCCGAGCCGGTGTAGCCCCAGCGCTCCATGATCGTGTGGGCGCGGTCCATCGGCTGGCCGAGCGCGCCCATCACCGCCTCGATGGTGCGCTTGTTGAGCTGGGTGAAGACGAACAGCGCCACATCATCGACATCGGCGCCGGCCTCGTCGAGCACCTCGCGCACCAGCGCGGGCCAGCGCTCGAGGTTGAAGGTGGCGGGCAGCTTGCGGGCGAACTCGACCCGGGGCGCGCCGTGGGCGGCGAGGGCCTCGCTGGTGCTGGGCCGGGCGGTGCCGCCGCCGAAGATGCCGAGCGCGTCGTGGTATTGGCCGTCGGCGAAGCGCGCGCCGGCGAGGTAGCCGGGGGCCGCGCCGGCGGGGGCGGCGCCGAGCAGCACCGCGCCCGCGCCGTCGGCGAACAGCGTGCTGGTGGCCTTGTCGGCGAGGTCCAGGAAGCGCGACATGCCGTAGATCCCGACCACGAGCACGCGCTGCAGGCGCCGGTCGGTGGCGATCAGGCGGGCGGCGAGGTCGAGCGCGGTGACAAAGCCCGCGCAGGCGCTGTTCACGTCGAAGACCCCCGCGCGGTGCGCCCCGAGCTTGTGCTGCAGCACGGCGCTGGTGGCCGGCGAGGGCTGGTCGGGGGTATCGGTGGCGACGATGAGCAGATCAACGTCTGCGGCGTCAATCTGGGCCTGCTCCAGCGCGGCCAGCGCGGCGATGAGGCCCAGATCCGAGCCCACCTGGTCGGGCCGCATCCAGCAGCGGGCCTCAATCCCGGTGTTGGCCACCAGCCAGTCATGGAAGACCCGGCCGGTCATCGCCTCCAGCTCGGCGTTCTCGACGAGGCGCTCCGGTACGCAGCGGCCGGTGGCGAGCAGGTGGACGGCGCGGGGCCAGGCGGCGGACTGCGGCAGGCGGGCAGACAAGGGCGGCTCCAGGGCAGGGGAGGGGGGCGGGCGGCCGCGCGGCTATCGTGCGCCGAGGATGGCGACGGGGGCGCCCCCGCCGCGGGGCGGCGGGCCGCGCGCCCCGCTGGGTTCGCCGGGGCCCCCGGCCGGGGCGCGGCCCCGCCCGGCCCGGCTCCGTCGGGCTGCGCCCGACCGGCCTGCGGCCGCCGCGGGGCCCGCTGGCGCGGGCGGGGCGCGCGCCTGGGCGGGGCGCTTGACCGCCGGGCCCCGCAGGGCGAGGCTCGCCGCGGGGGTGGGGATGGCGGCGGCGCGGGGCAAGAGCAGGCAGGCGCCAGGCGCACGCACCGGCGGGCTGTGGGTCAAGATTGGCGCGCTGGTCGTCATCCTCAGCGGCTTGGGCGCGGCGGGCGGGCTCTGGTGGGCCCAGCGACCCGGGGTCGACGCGCCGGTGGTCGAGGGCGCGGCCCCGCCCGCGCTGCCGCCGGCCGACGACCCCCGGGCCCTGGCCCGCGGCGCGCACGTGGTCGAGGCGCTGGGCGGCTGCACGGGCTGCCACGGCCCGGCGCTGCGGGGCGGGCCGAGCCCCGGCCT
>JAEUKK010000127.1 GCA_016792625.1 Deltaproteobacteria bacterium
AGGTGGGCGCGGCCGAGCTGTTCGCGGCGGGCGCCCTCGCCTTGGGCAGCGCTGCGCCGCTCGTCTCGCCGGAGGCCTCGCCGGCGCGCGCGCCGACCCCGGCTGGGTCCGCGCCGGCTGGGGGCCCGTCCCCGACGCCCGCGGCGGCGCTCATCACTCCCTCCGAAGCTCCCTCCGAAGCTCCCTCCGAAGCGCCTGGATCGTTGCCTCCGGTCCCGGTGGGCGAGGCTGCTTCGGCGGGCCTGGGCGCGCGGGCGGCCCGTCGACCGGCCCCTCCGCCGCCTCCGCCGCTGATCACGCCCCGGGTCGAGACCCTCGAGGAGATCCTCGCCGCCTACCCAGGCCTGCTGGGACCCATCGCGTCGTCGACGCCCGCCCCGCGCCCGGCCGCGCCGCCGGTGGGGATCGACCCGCTGGCAGAGCTCGAGTGGTGGTCTGAGGAGCTCAACAGCGGGCCCACCGCGCCGCCGGCCGAGCTGCGGCCCGAGGAGCTGCGCGCCGCCGCGGAGGGCGCCGCCCCGCTCGCCGGCGACCTCGAAGGGGAGCTGCTCGCGACCTCGGCGTTGGAGGCGGATCTGCGCGCGGCCGGTCTCATCGATCCGGCGCCGCCCGCCCCGCGGCCGGCCGACCCGGGCGCCAGCGCTCCGGTGGCCGCCCCGCCGTCGCCCGCTGCGCCAGTCGCCGCCGCGGCGGTGGACTGGGCCGCGCCCACGTCGAACGCGGAGGCGGAGCCCGAGGGCGCGGCTTGGCTCGACGCCGCTGCGCTGGACGCGAGCCTGCTGGACCAGTCGACTGAGCTCGACGAGGGCGCGCTGGACGCTGATCTGCTCATGGACGCCGCGGACCTCGGCCCCGAGGGCGCCGCAGCCCCCCTCGCGCCGCCCCCCGCGCCGACGGTCGGGCCTGACACGAGGCCCGCGCTCGATGATCTCAACCTCGACGACCTCAACCTGGACACGCTGCGCCCCGCTGACCCGCTCTTCGCGGTCCCAGGCGTGGATGGCCTCGGGGCCGACGGTGGGGGAGCGGCGGGCGCCGCTGCGCGCGGCCCCGAGGCGGCGGAGGCGCCGGCCCCCGGCGGCCTCGACCTCGCCGGGCCGGCCCCCGCGGTGGGGCGCGCCTTCAGCGGAGGGGTGGGCGCGCCTGGCCACGAGCCGCTGACCGAGGAGGCGGTGACCGCGCAGGCGGGCGCCTGGCACGGCGACGAGCTGCTGACCGGGGAGCTCAAGCTGCCCGATCTGGGCGACCTCTCGTCCATGGACGAGGAGACCCTGCTGCGCAAGCTCATCGAGCACCCGGTGGGGGCCTTCGGGGCGATCGCCGCCATCGCGGGAGGGGTGGCTCCGCCCCCGGTCGTCCCCGCCAAGCCCACCGAGCCGAGCACCGAGGAGCTGCGGATCGCCGAAGAGCTCGCCGCTGCCGCCTTCGACTTCGAGCCCTCGCCGGATGAGGGCGAGGGGGGCAGCGCGCCGATCGAGGTGGCTGCGCCCCCGCCGTCGACCGCGCCGGTCGAGCCGCTCAGCCCGGCGCTGCGCCCGGCGCGCCCGCACGTCCCCCTCACCGACGCGCCGAGCTTGTCCTTCGTGTCGCCCCGGGCCTTGGTGGGCGCCGACCCGGCGCCGGAGGAGGCGCTGTTCGACGTCCCCCCGTTGAGCGTCGACGACGAAGTGGCCGCCCAGCTCGCTGATCTGGCCGAGGTCGAGAGCGGCCCCCTCGCGCTCGGCGGGGCCGAGGGCCCCGAGCAGCTGCGCGACCCGGCGGACAGCGGCGTGGTCTTTGACATGGGCGGCCCCGCGGATCTGCACGAGGACGCTTTTGATCCGCCCACCGAGGGGAACCGCTCGTGGGTCGGCCCCGACGCCACGGTCGAGGAGGTCCCCGTGCGGCCGCCTGGGGGGCCGCTGCCGGTTGGCATGGGCCAGCTGATGTTGATGGAAGAGCCGAGCGGTGGCCTCGACGCCGCTGCGGCCGCCCGCGGCGCGCCCGCGGCGCCGGTCGTGGACGCCGCGCCGCCCACGCCCCTCGCTCCGCCGGCCCCGCCTGTCGCCGCCCCGGCGGCGCGCCGCCCTCCGCCGGTCGGGCTGTCGCCGATCAGCGCGCCGACCCTGCCCGTGCCGCCTCCCCGGCTCGCGACCGTCGAAGAGGAGGAGGACGAGCCCGAGCGGTCCGCGCCGATCACCCCCGCGCGCCGCGCCGCGCCCGCCCCGGTGGCCGCGTCGCCGCCCGCCGCGCCGCCGCTGACCCCGCCGGCCAGCCCGGCTGCTGCGCCAGCCCCCGCGGCCGCGAACCGGGATGTGGCGGCCGATCCGGTGCTCTCGCTGATGTTCGAGACCTTGGGGCGGATCCGCGGCGCCTATGCCGGCGGGCCCGTCCCTCCCCCGGTCGACGACATCGCCGCCCTCCTGCGGACCCAGGACTATGGCCGGATCCGCGGAGAGTTCCCGCCCTTGGTCACCGCCCTCATCGACCACCACCGATCCGCGGGCGGGTCGGTCAACCCCAAGGTCAGCCACCAGCTGCGGATCATCGACACGCTTGTTCGGAACCTCTGAGGGGTGCGGAGGCTCTGAGGCGCCGGGCGTTCCCCGCGCGGTCCCAGACGCAGGCACGCCCCGCGGGCGGTGCCGACGGGGCGGTGCGGGGGCGGGCTGGACCGAGCGGGGCTCAGCCCCAGGCGGTCAACATCTTGTCGACCGCCCGGCGGTCGGCGGGGCTCAGGGTCTCGAAACGAACGCCCATGCCGGGGGTCATCGGGCCGGCCGCGCCGGGCGCCACCCGCCAACGAACCACCGCGATGGTCTCGATGACACGATCTTCGGTGGGCAGGCGGAAGGAGAGGCGGAAGCGGGTGTCGAGCTCGAGCGGGTTGTTCGTCTTGATGAACATGCCGCCGAGGCTGATGTTCGCGGTGTAGTCGGTGAGGAAGTCCTCGGTGGACTCGTACTCGATCTCGACCTCGAGCGGCAGCCGGCGGCCGGTGCGGCGCTGGTCATCGGCCTCGGTGGCGTCCGTGGGGCGGGCGGGAGCGGCGCTGCTGCTGCGGTTCATGGGGGCCTCCCGTGGCGGGGGTCGGGTCGCCGACGGGCGGCGACGGAGTGGGGTCTTCAGGGGATCTCCGCCGCTTCCGCGGTGGTGTCGGGAGGGCGCTTCGCGGCCGCCTTGGTGGTCTCCGGGCCGCTTCGCGTCGTCCCCGACGTGCACCCGTTCGGACCGGCCGCGGCCCGCTTGAGGCTTCTGGGTCCGGGCTCTCCCCGACCCGCGCCGCAGGCCCCCCGCGCCAGCGCGCGCTGACAGCGCCTTGGCAGCCTGCCCTTGCCGGGGCCCGCTCGCCTCCGGTAAGCTCCAGCGCCCCAGGGGCTGCGGCGCGGTTCGGCTTTGACCGCGCAGGCCTGGGCAGCCCGCGGCGCTCCGTCGCTCCCGCTGCTCTCCGCCGCCGCCGTCCCCCCGGGGCTCGCCCCCGGCTCCGCCGTGCCAGAGGTCCCCCCGATGCCGCGCCGTGCGTCCTCCTCCCTCCGCTCCTCGTCGAAGACCGCGCGCAGCGCGCTGCTCCTGACGATGATCCTCGGCGGGTGCAACCGCTACGCCCTGTTCAACGAGGCCGGCTATGAGCAGGCCACCTTCAACGACGAGGCCGACATCCTCTTTGTGATCGACAACTCGGCGTCGATGCAAGAGGAGACCGCCGCGCTGGGGGGCAATTTCGACGCCTTCATCTCGGTGCTCACCAGCAGCGAGGGCGCCGCCCCCGCCACCGAGAGCTTGACCGACGCGGTCAACAACTACATCACCTACACCCAAGAGCGGGGGAAGTTCCTCGACTACAACCTCGCGCTCACCACGACCTCGGCGGGCTTCGCTGAGGTCGACGGGCCCCAGCCGGGCGACGGCGGGGTCTTCGTGGGCGAGGCGCTGTCCAAGTCCGATCCCGACGTGGGCAACACCTTCCGGGCGCAGCTGCTGTGCGAGACGGCCGTCTGGGACTCCAATGACGTGCCCGACGGCGAGACCATGACCGAGTGCGCCGAGCCGCCCAAAGACGCCGACGGCCGCCCGCAGATCACCAAGGGTTACCTCGACTGCTTCTGCGGGCCCGGCCTGTGGGAGGACAATGCCTCGGGCAGCGGTCGCGAAGAGCCGCTCGAAGCGGCATTGATGGCGATCTGCCGGGCGAGCGACGCGCCGCCCGAGACCTGCAGCGACCCGCAGTCCGAGTTTGGCGACTTCCCCACGCCCAAGAACGAGGGGTGGCTTCGCGACGAGAGCACCGTGCTGGTCGTCGTGGTCAGCGATGAAGGCGACGACAGCCGCCGCTTGGTCAACGGCGACGACGTGGGGCAGGCCTACATCGACGCCTTCGCCCAGTTTGAGCGCAACATCAAGATCGTGGCCATCGCGCCGGGCATCGAAGAGGAGACCGGGAACGTCATCTGCCCGAGCACGGCGATCCCGACCTACTCGCTCGAGCGCATGCAGAACATCAGCACGATCACCGGCGGCTTCTACCGGAACATCGCCGAAGAGGTCGAGGGCGACGCCTGCCAGGTCAGCAACTTTGACAGCTACCTGCGCGACCTGGGCGCGCTGCTCGCCAACCTCGACACGGCCTTCCAACTGCAGAGCGTGCCCGACGTGAGCACGATCCGGGTGTGGATCGACGACGTCGAGGTGCCCGCTTCGCCGGTGCTCGAAGGGGAGGCGGGGCAGCCCGACGCGGTCTACGGCGACGGCTGGAGCTACGACCCGGCCCAGAACAGCGTGACCTTCTGGGGTGAGTGGATCCCCGGGTACAACGCCGATGTTGACATCTTCTACCTGCCGTTGAGCGGCGCGCCGCGCGAGCTCCCCTTCTGAGCCGGCGGCCCGCTCTCCCGGGGGGCCTCGCCGCCCCCGCAGCCCCGGCGACGCGCGCCGACCCCTGGCGCCCCGCCCTCCGCTTCGCCCGCCCGCGCTTGGCACGGGCCCCCCTCTCCCCGAGGTCCTGACCGATGTCCACGCCCCTGTCCCCCCTGCGCCGTGGGCGCGCTGCCCTCGCCGCCGTCGGGCTCGCGCTCTCCGCCCCCGCCGTCGCGCAGGACTCTCCGTTGGATCTTGGCGTGCTCAAGCAGAGCGACGTGAAGGTCGTCCAGAAGCTCCTCTACGGCAAAGAGGGGCGCTTTGAGTTTGGCGCCGATCTGGGTTGGATCCCCTTCGATAGCTACACCACCACCCCGGTGGTCGGCGTCTACGGCCTCAAGCACTTCTCGGAAGAGCTCGGGGTCGAGGTGGCCGCGCACGGCGGCTACAGCCTCGAGAACTTCACCTACAAGCAGCTGACCAGCGACGCCTACGGCATCGCGCCCGACGCGTATGGCCACATCGCCGACGTGGCCGCCGACCTGCAGTGGTCGCCCATCTACGCCAAGATGAATTGGCGCGGGACCAAGGTGCTGCACCACGACGTCTATGGCCTCGTGGGCGGTGTGCTCAGCGTCGAGAAGGCGCTGATGCCCGACGGCGACGTGGCGTTCTCGCCCGGCGGCTCGGTTGGTTTGGGTATGCGGTTCTTCCTCAACCAAAACAGCGCGCTTCGGGTGCAGATCCGCGACGACCTGCTCATCCAGAAGCGGGTCAAGACGGCCGACACCCAGGGCACCTTCCTCAAGCAGAACGTGCTGCTGACCGTCGGCTACAGCCGGCTCTCCAAGAAGGGGGACTGATGGCTGCCGCCCGGCTCCGCCCCGCGCTGCTGCTGCTGGGCCTCGCGCTCAGCGCGCCGGCCTTGGCCGCCCCCAAGGACAAGAAGCCCGCCGCCCCCGACCCCATCGCCGCGATGCTCGAGGCCCGGAACGCGGTCTTTGGGCCGATTGACACGGCGTTCAAAGAGGGCCGCAAGGCCGAGGTGGCCGACCTGCTCGTTGAGCTGGTCGCCAAGCCTGAGCACGCCGCCTACCACGCCGAGGCCTGGTCGCGCCTGGGCGCCGTGTTGGAGAGCCTCGACCTGCCGTTCTCGGCCTTGTTGGCCTATGAGCGCGCGCTGAGCACCGACGCGCCCTTGGTGGCCGATGCGGCGGGCAAGGCGATCAAGCTGGCCGACAAGGTCGGCGACACCGCCGTGCTGGAGGCTGTCTTCGCGAAGAACCTCGGCCTCGAGGTCAGCGCCGAGACCCGCAGCCGCATGGCTTACCTCGCCGCGCGCGAGGCCACCCACCGGGGCCAGCACCCGCTGGCGCTGGCCAGCCTGAAGATGGTGGCCACCACCGACCCCTTCTACCCCGAGGCCAAGGCCCTCGAAGGGGTCTCGCTCTCGGTGTCAGGGCGTCACAATGACGCGCTGGGGCCCCTTCAGGTCGCGATGGGCGCGGGCCAGGCCTACAAGCGCGGGGCCCGTTTTGACGACATGGTCAAAATGAACCTCGCGCGGGCCTACTACGCGGCGGGCAACTTCCCCCGGGCCATCGAGTACTACGCGCAGATCAGCCGCAGCAGCCGGTCGTGGCCGCAGGCGCAGTTTGAGCGGGCCTGGGCGCACTTCCGCCTCAACGACCCCAATGGGAGCTTGTCGCTGCTGTTCAACCACCAGACGACCTTCCTCGACGAGCTGTATGCGCCCGAGGCCGATCTGCTGCGCATGTACAGCTACTTCCAGCTGTGCAAGTTCCCCGAGGCGACCAAAAGCATCGACGCGCTCAAGGGCAAGTACAAGCCGCGGGTGACGCTGCTGCGCGAGACCGCCGCGCTGGGGCCCCAAGAGCTCTTCGCCCGCCACGCGGCGCTCATCGAGGGCAAGCCCGCCGAGATCAGCCCGCTGGTCAGCTACTTCTTCGTCGAAGAGGACCGCCTGCGCGACAGCCTCGCCGCGGTGCGCAGCGCCGAAGACGAGATCAAGCGCCTCAAGAACGTCGCCGCAAACCCCTTCTCGGCCTGGGCGACCGAGGCGGTCAGCGCGCGGCGGGCCAACCTCATTGACGCCGAGGGCAAGCGTATCCAAACCCGGGTGACCCGGATGGCCGACGAGCTGCAGAGCATGCTCGACGCCGCCGATCTCAGCCGCCTCGACATGATGGACATGGAGAAGCGCCTGTACATGCAGGCCGCGAACACCGGCGAGATGGCCAAGTCGCGCGAAGTGGTGCAGCGGAGCAAGGCGACCAAGAAGAACGAGCGGCTCTGGCCTTATGAGGGTGAGCTGTGGGCAGATGAGCTTGGGTATTATCGCATCCAAGCCAAGCCGGACTGTCCGGCGGGCTTCCAACCCTGAGCCTTGGGTGATGGGCGGGCGGGTCGATTGGCCCGCCCGTCGTCGTTTTGAGCCTGTGGCTTAGAGGGGCGGGGAGAGTGGCGCGGCGCAGCGGAAGCCGACCAGCTCGGCCTGCTTGCTGCGGTCGGGTGGTTGGTTGTAGGCCCAATGCAGGGCGGTCGGGCGGTCGTGGGGCTCCCCGTCGAAGCGCTTTCGTGTCATGTGGCCCGAGCGGCCGGCCTCGGCCGGGCGCTTGAAGACCGCCGGCGGGAAGCTGTCCTCGAGCCACTCAAGCTCGAGCTTGCTGCGCGAGAAGCGCACCCGGTCCATCGCGGCGGGGTCGCGGGCCAGCGCCTCGAGTTCGGCGATCTGGGGGAGGCGGCCGTTTGGCAGGCGCTGCGCGCAGACCGCCGCGGCCTCTTCCCCGCTCAGGCAGCGCAGCCAGTTGCCGCCGTGCGCGTCGAGGCAGTCCTGGCTCTGATCGGAGAGGCGCAGGTCCGCTGGGAGCTCGGCGCGCTCCACCCGGTCGGTCTCGACGCAGAAGGTGGGCACCGACACGCTGACCTTGTCCGCGCCGGCCGGCGCGGGTGGCCAGGTCTTGCGCCCCTCGGGCTGCTCGAGGCGCAGCGCGGCGGCGGCGACCTGGATCGTCCCGGCGGGGCATCGGGCGAGGGCGGGCGGCGTCGGCGCAGGGCTTGGAGCGGACAGCGCTGCGCTCGCGGCGACCGGCGTGGCGATCTCTGCGTCATCCGACCTGTCTAGGGCTTGTTTGAGCTCGTCCTTGAACAAGAAGAGGCCGGTGGCGCCGAGCGCGGTGAGCGCCGTCGCCCCGAAGCCAGCGACGGCCAAAAATCGCACCGTCCGGCTGAGGGTGGCGAAAAACCCGGGGTTCTCGACCCGCTGCAGCGCCTCGGCCAGCTTCTTTTTGGCAGCCTCGACCTCGATGGCTCGCTGTTTGGCCAACGCCTCGGCGGCCTTCCGCTCCTTGTCTGCGGCCAGCGCGCGGGCCTCCGCTTGTTGAATCGCGTCGTGCAGAGTGCGCTCGCGGTGGATGAGCGCCTGCAGCTCGACCTCGAGCTCACGGACCTTGTTCGCGTGTGCCGCGTCTTTGGCGGCGAGCGTGCTGAGGTGGTCTTCGCGCAGGGCCTGGAGCTCTGTCTGCACGAGCACTTGGCGGGCAAGCTCGCCGTCGAGAGTGTCGGCGTGTGTCACGGCTTGCGCGCGGTGACGGAGCAGCTGCCGCGCTACGCTTCGGTCGTAGAGCCAGCGCACGGTCGCCGAGAGCGGGACCTTGACCGTGGCCGCCCAGTCGGCGTGCCCCGCTCGTCGGGATAGGCCTACGTGCGCGCCTTTGTTCGCAGTCGTACGGATCGTTTCGAGGTGTTGTTGGATCACTTCGGTGATCAGCTTGTCCTTTCGCAGCTTGGCGACAAAGCCCTGCAGGCCGTCGTTGTTATCGCCGGTGGGCAGCTCATGGCGTTGGCCCGAGCCGGCGCACCGCAGGATGCCGCTGACCGCCTCGGCGGCGCGCCGTGACTCGACCAGGGCGATGTGCGGACAGGCCACCAAACTTTGGGCACACCCGCTGAGCGCTGCGACAAGCTCCTCTTCGTACTCGTGAACGGCAGCGAGCACGTCGGCGCCAAGTGACTCAAGACTGGGGGCTGGGAGGGTCGACTCCCCCGAGTTTGAGGGTGTCGGTGTGAGCGTGCTCATCCCCCGACGCTACCACAAGGCAGCAGGAGCGGGGGAGGGTCCGGACCCGCGCCGCGCCCGCCCGCCCCATCTCCCTCTCCGAGGTTCAGCGCCCCTTGCCGCCCGCCCGGCTCATGTCGAAGCGCCCGTTGACCAGCAGGGCCTTGTCCTCCCCCCAGGCCGAGGTGGCGCCGGCGTCGAGCACAAAACCCGCCGCCTCGGTGCGGTTCGCGGTGGGCAGGGTCTCGTCGATGGCCCGGGTCAGCAGCTTGAGCAGGGGGCCGTCGGCGAGGGCGACCAGGGGGTTGGCCAGGCCCGCGCCCGGGGAGTGCTCACCTTCGTCGGCGTCGGTGCCGCGCAGCACGAGGTCTTCGCCGCGCATCAAGATCTCGCCCTTGACGGTGTAGTCACGCCACCAGCCAAAGCCGCCCAGGCTCCACAGGCGCATGTCGAGCTCGAAGTCGCCGCCCTGGATGCGCAGGTCGCGCGGGTCGACCGCGAGGTCGAGGGCCTGGGGGCCGGCCTTGAAGGCCTCGCGGCGCGCGAGCGAGAGCACCGTCTGTTGCGCGATCCGCACCGACCAGTCTGCGCCGTTGGGCGGGCCGTCGCCGGGGCCCACCGTGCCGGGTTGGGGCACGTCGGTGAGGGCCTGCAGCTCTAAAATGCCGGGCCGGCCGTCGATCCGCATCGCGCGCAGGGGGAGGAGCTCGGCCCCCACGTCGCCGAGGTGGACGGGCGGCGCCTTGTTGATCGCCCGGCTGATCCAGCCAGAGAGCAGCGGCCCCACGTCGAGCTCGCGCAGGCTGCCGACCTGGACCGCGACCCGGTCGATCGCCGCCAGCTTCATGGTGATGCCCCAGCCGTCGGGCTTTTGGTCGAGGCTGAACTTGGGCTTGCCGCCGAGGCCGGCCGAAAACGGCAGATCGCCGCGGAGGGGGCCGAGGCTCCACCCCAGCGTGCCGCTCAGCTCGGCGCGGGCCGACATGCACCCGCCGCAGTCAGCTTCGACGCGCAGGTCGATGGCCTTGACCCGCGCGCTGGGCTGCAGCTTGAGCGCGCCGCCCATCGCTTCGGTCTGCAGCTTGCCGTCGAGCTCGCTGAGGCCGACGTCGATCGCCGCGTGCACCGCGCGCTCGATCGGCGGCTCGGTGATCTGCAAGCGCAGGTCGGGCCGCCAATCGGCGCCGACGGGCGGTGGATCGGCGAGGGCCTCGGCTTTGGCTTGGGCGTACTGCAGGCCGATCTTGGGGCCGCAGCCGGTCATCATCAGGAGCAGCAACATCTCGCCTCCATCCCTCAAGGCCGGCGGGGGCCCTGGCGCGCGCCCCCGCTTAGGAGACACTGGAGCGGAGGGCCCGCGCCCGCGGGCGCCCGTCCGCGCGGGGCCTGGGGGTAGCATGGAGGGGTGGACACGGCGAG
>JAEUKK010000091.1 GCA_016792625.1 Deltaproteobacteria bacterium
GGGCGCGGGCGCTCCGCCGAACGGATCGGGACCATCGGCGAGGGCTGCTGCCGGGGGGGCCTGCGGCGCGGCCGCCGCGGGCACCGGCGCGGCGGCGGGCGGGCCCCAGGGGTTGGGCGCCGCGGCAGGCCCTGCGTCCGACGGCGCGGCCGCGCGGGGGGCGCGCGGCGCGGCGGCCTGCATGGGATCGGGGGCGGTCACGCCGGGGGGCGCAGGCGCCGGTGGGGGAGGGCTTCCGCCCGGCTCCGCGGCGGGCGCGGGGGCCGCTGCGCTCGGCGCGGCAGCGGGCGCAGCGGGCGCCGGCGGCGCCGCCTCGGCGCCGGGGGCGGCGCTGGGCGGGTCGGCCGGCGCCCGACGGCGCGACCGGCCCGGCTTGGGCGGGGGCGCGGCGGGTTCGGCGTCAGGGGCGGGGCTGATCGGGGGCGGAGGGGGGCCGCGGCGTCGCGTCAACGTGCGCCCCCGCGCCAGCCGCGCTTGTCTGCGGCCTCATCGTCGATCCGGCGGATCGCGCGCGCCAGCGCACGGGCTAAGCGGCGGCGGGTCGCCGCGTCGCTGAGGGCGTCAGCGAGCTCCTTCTCCGCGGTGGGATCCGCGGTCTTTCCGGTGCCCCCGCTGCTCATCCGCCGTCTCCGGGCGGGCCGCTGCTGCTCCCGAGCTGGGGACCGGCGGCGTCGGTGCGCCGACCCGGCCAGTAGGTCGCCCGCTCCTCAGGCACCGAGGTCCAAAGATCGGGGATCCGCCGCATGCCCAGCGCGCAGAGCGTGCCGCCGACCAGCGCGAACAGCAGGAAGGCGCCGTGGTTCCAGGCCCGGTGGGCGGTCAGCGCCTGGGCCCTGCTGGGGGCCGCGGACAGCGGGAGCACGATCGGGGTGTGCGCGCGGTCCTGGCCGACGATGAAGCCCCAGTCCCGCACGCCGAAGCCGCCCACGCCGAGCACGGTGGAGAGCGTGGGCAGGCGGGGGCCCGCGGCCTCCTCCTCCTCACCTTTGGGCAGCAGGCTGGTGACCAGATCGACGACCTGGTCGACCAAGGAGGGCTGGCTGGCTGCGGCCAGCGCCTCTCCATCCGCCACCTGCAGCACCAGGTAGTCGGGGTGCTCGAGCAGCCAAGTGACAGCGTTCTCGGCCTTGCGGGCCTCGGCGAGCTCTTCGTTTTGGGGCGCGGCCAGGGACATTGCCTTGAAGCGGTCACGCAGCTGCCAGTTCGGGATGAGCAGCACGGTGTAGCGGTCGGCTTCGTCGCGCGGACCGACCGTGGGCAGCTCGTAGGGCACAAAAGCCAGCACGTCGGTCAGGCCGCGGGCCGCGTCACCGCCCTGGTCGGGGTCGGCGTCGGCGAGCTTGGCGAAGAGGTCCTTCTCGGGGAGCACCACCTCGTCGCCGAGGGTCACCTCGATGCGCGGGTCGCCGTTGCCCTGGTCGAGGCGGATGCGCAGGGGCTGGCGCTGCCCGCGGGCTTGGGGCGCGGGCTCGTCGGCGGCGATGGCGCTGAGGTTGAGCGGCAAGCGCTCACGGGGCCCGCCGCTGAGCGCGCCGCTGCGGCCGGCCTTGCACGGGGCCAAGGTGGCGCCCCAGACGTCGGTGGGGACGAGCAGGGCGCTGCCCTCACCCTTGCTGACCGTCAGGCCCGCGTTGGGGTCAACCCCCACCGTGGTGGGCGACTCACAGGCGCTGGGCGGCCCGAGCAGGGAGGGGACCGGCAGCCACTGCCCGCCGAAGTACATGCGGGCGGGGCCGCGGTCGCCGACCGCGCCCGGCGGCTCGAGCAAGAAGGCTTGGCGCACCAGCCGGCCGTCCGAGCCCCGCCAGGCCCGCCCGACCTTGTGCTCCATGCAGGTCTCCATTGCGATCTGCGTGCGGATGAGCTGCTTGAAGCGCTCATCGGCGTCGCCCTCGATGTAGACCTCGAGGTCGCGGGGGAGCACTGCCGGCTGCAGCGCGTGCCGGATCGCGCCCTTGGCCAAAGCGACCTGCACGTCGTCGAGGCCGAGGCGGTTCGTGTGGTCACGCGGGCGCTCGAGCACCAAGGTCAAGGTCGGGCCGAGGCCCGAGGCCATGGCTTCGGCCTCCATGATCCCCATGCCCTGCGGCATCTTGACCGGGCCGCAGGCGGCCTCCATGTCGGGGCGGGCCTGCCAGGTGAAGTCCGAGCGGGGGATCTGATCGGCGGCCATGACGGCGGCGAGGTCGTAGGCGGCCACCAAGGCCCAGTCGTCGCGCGCGGTGCCCGCGAAGGCGGGCGCGGCGGCGAGGCTGGCCGTGGCGAGCAGGAGGCGGGCGGCGGTGTGCATCAGAGCTCCCCTCAGGTCGCCACGTAGTCTTCGAGCTGGGGCGGGCGCTGCAGCATCGCCTCCTCCCAATCGTAGACCGGCGCGCCGATCTCGAGCTCATAGGCCCGGGCGATGCCCTCGGTGCTGAGCACCAAGATCGACCCGTTGATCATGTGGATGCTCTGCGTCGCGGCGTCGACGATCTGGACGCAGATGGCCGGGACCTTGGGCTCCCAGCGGTAGGTGCGCGGCCGCGCCTTGCGGCTCTCCCCGGGCTCGGGGAAGGGCTGCAGCACGACGACCCGGCGCACCTGGGCCCCGCCGGACAGGCTGGCGATGTCGGCCGTTCCCCGCAGGTGCAAGGTGATGCGCTCGGTCTGGACGGCCAGGGTCGCCGGGTCGGGCTCAAAGGCCGCCTCGCCGAGCACGTGGCTCTGGGTCAGCGGTGCTGGGCGGCTCCACAGCGGTCGGATCGGGTCGTCGAGCTCCTCGATGCGGCTGGCCCGCACGGGGACCGTCCAGGCCTGGATGGTGCGCGTGCGCCGCAGGTCGATCGGGTTGATCCGCAGCGCACCTTCGGGGGCCTCTTCGAAGCTGGCCGCGGTGCCCGGCTCAGGCTCGTCGGCGCCGCCGACAGGGACCACCTCGTGCAGCAGGCAGTGCACGGCCACCGGGCGCCGGGCGGGCCAGAGCACCACCGACCAAGAGAGCACGTGAAAGACCAGCACCCAGGCTTGCTCGAAGCCGACGCTGCCGGTGAGCCGCACATAGAGCTGCAGGAGCACCCAGAGGCCGAGGCTCGGGCCGAAGAGGGCGAGCGCGACCCGGAACATGCCCGGTCGGTAGGGGCCGCCGTCGCGCCGGCGGGCGGCGAAGCGCTGGCGCAGGTTCTGCACCCGGCCGAGCGCGAGGCCGACAGTGAGGAAGGCGACCCCCAGGGTCAGGGCCTGGGGCAGCCACTGGAGCACGCTGCTGCGGTCGATGGCCGTCGAGGCGGCGCCCAGCACCACCGTGCTGCCCAGGGCGAGGCTGCTGTAGGTCAGGGTCATGAACCAGGTGTTGACCCCCGGCGGATCCCAGGCGGTGCGGCCGTGGTTCTGGGTCGCCAGCAGCAGGCCAGCGATGGCGAGCAGGCCCACCAGCCCGATGGCGGCGGGCAGGCCGACCGCGCCGAAGCCCGCGTCCATGCCCACCAGCGAGGTGCGGAAGCTGCGGGCGGCGAGGAAGATCGCCAAAATGACGCCAGGGATGGCGGTCACAGCCAGGCGCTGCAGCATGCCCGGGAAGAAGGCCCGGCGCTCGTTGAGCATGGGGTGGGGCCCGTCGCCCAGCGGTCGGGCCCGGAGCAGCGCGGTGAAGCTCAGGCAGAGCATGAGCCAGGGCATCAGCGTCGGGTCGGCCAGCGCGTGGTCGCCGGGGACGATGGTCTGGGCGCAGCTCAGGACGATGCCGCCGAGCACGATCTCCCAGTTCTCGGACAGGATCACCCGCACCCGGTTGAGCAGGGAGGACTGCGGGCTTTTTGGGCGCGGGCTGCTCATGGCGCGGTCTCCGCCACCCGGCCGGCCGAGATGGTGCGAATGCTGTTGTAGATGGCCGTCCGGGTCTCCTCCACGCCGAAGGCGCAGGGGTAGTCCAGCTGGCCCTCGGGTAGGCGACCGTCGCGGCTCACGAAGGGCTGGATGAGTCCGCACCAGGGGCTGTCGTTCATCACGCTGACCCGGCCGTCACCCCCGCGGGAGTCGGGGTTGACGAGGCCGAGTACGTCGCGGTTCCAGGCGGTGGCCCACTCGTAGGCGCGGTAGCGGTCTTGGCCCATCACGTCGAGCATGCCGGCGACCATGCACTGGGCCGCGACGTGGCCACACGAGTTGATGCTGCGGGCCTTGCCCACGCTGGACAGGGCCAGGGCGCTCTTCTGCGCGGTGCCGTCGGGCCCGCCGGCGAGCTGGCTGTTGCGGGTGCCTGTGCCGGCCCAGAGCTGGCTCGGGATCTCGCCCACCACCACCGGCGGGGGCAGGTAGCCCTGGGCGATGACGTGGAAGGCGCAGAGCTCGGACGCGCGGGCGGGCTTCCAGCCGCCGTCTTTGGACGGGTTCCAGGGGAGCTGGAGGCGGTCGAGGCGCCGGTTGCCCTCGTCGAGCCGCGGAGGGCCCCCGTCGAGACAGAGCCGGAGGTCTTCGAGCGGGGTGACCCAGGTGGCCCCCTCGGGCAGCGGCCGCAGGTGGTAGGCGGCGGCGCAGGCCTGGCCGCAGACCTGCTGCTCGACGCTGGGCCAGGGCTGCTCGGGCGGGCCGAGCAGCGGGTGCACCCGCGGGTAGGGCAGCGTCAGGTCTTTGACGATGCGCCAGCAGGCGCCGAGGCCATTGCTGTCGGCGTCGAGGAAGCCGAGCGCGGCGTCAAAGGCGAGCTGCTGGCCCACCGCGCCGCGGCGCACGTTGTAGCTCTGGGGTACGCCGACGGGGACCTCCCAGAGGCCCAGCGCGCCGAGCACCGGCTCGCCCGCGCCGGCGACCAAGGCGGCGTGGCAGGCCCAGGTCGGGCCGTCGCCCTCTTTGGGGATGGACCGACCGCCAGCGAAGCGGGCCGCCATGTAGCGCTCGACCAGCGGACCCTGGGCGGGGTCGACCGGGCCGCCGATCTTCGCCCAGGCCACCCGGGTGGCCTCGAGGTCATCGGCCGCGCTGCCGCCCACCTCGGCCTCACCGCCGTCGGGCAGCTGGATGGGGCTGACGCCCCTGCGGCAGAGCTCGGTGTAGCGCTGGGGCGGGCGGATGCTGAGCCCGTCGAGCTGCCAGGACTCGGTGATCCCGTAGGACATGCCGTGCTGGAAGCAGGTGGACTCCGACTGCGCGAGGCCGCCCATGGCCGCGCTGGACACCAGGGCGCGCAGGGCAGACGGGCCGTCGACCGCGGGGCGGCTGATCGGCGCGGGCTCGCCGACGTGGGTGGCCAGGATGGCGCCCTGGGTTTGGCGCAGCAGCCAGGGCCGCAGCTGGTCACAGGTCTGGTCGAGCTCGGCGACCACGCTCACCAGGCCCTGGATCTTGAGGCTCTCGTCAAGCAGCAGCAGCTCGGGGTCGGCGACGCGGTTCGCCCCGGGGCCGGCGCTCGGGTCGAGGTTGAAGCCGTAGCGGTACGGTTTGCCGAGCACGTTGAAGCAGGCGCGCGCCGCGGCGAGATCGGCCCAGGGGACCTCTTTTTTCTTGTCGCCCGACGAGATGGTCGCCACCCAGACGTCGGCGTCGCGGTCGCGCAGCCCGCACCAGGCCGCCTGCAGATCACCCGGGGTCATGGGCACCTCTGCGATCGACGCGCGGTCGGCGCAGTGGGTGCGGCTCGCGTCGCCGGTGCCGGAGAGCGCGTCGACTTGGCAGCGCAGCTCGTTGATGAACTGCGCGTCGGAGGGGGAGCAGACCGAGAGCGCGGGCTGCGGCTGGGGAGGGGTCGGCTTCTCGGCGTCGCCCTCGGCCGGGCGGCTGAGCGCGTAGACCACCAGGGCCACGCCCAGCGTGACCGACATGACGCCCAGGGTGCTGGCCAGCACCTGCTTGACCTGGGCCTTCCACCGGGCGCCCACGTCGCGGTCGCGCAGGGCGCCGTGGGTCAGGTCGGCGGGGGTCGAGGGCCAGGACGCGAGGCCGCGGGTGAGCCAGGCCGAGCTCGGGAAGCCGACCCGGTCCTCGGGAAGGGCGAGGGGCGGGCCGAGGCCGTGGCGCGAGACGCGGTCGGGGTCTTGGATCGGCGGCAGGGGCGCGGTGGGCACCGGCGCCTGGGCCGCGCTCAGCCAGTGGGCGAGCTCGACCGGTCGGCCGCTCGCCGGCCCGTCGGCGGCCAGCGCGTAGGGGTCGACCAGCGTCCACCGGCCGCGGGCGAGGTTCCCCTCTTTCTCGAGGGTGCAGCGGACCACGGTGAGGATGCTGCGCTCGGAGGGGAGGTGGGCCCAGGGGTCTTTGCTCGCGCGGGAGGCCGCGCTCGCCGCGTCGGCGCCACCGCCGCCCAGCGGGAGCCAGTTGCCTGCGCTGATCTCCAGCGCGCTGCCCTGCTCGGCGCTGACCACGCCCGGCGGCGCGAGCGTGGCGCGCGCGGCGAGGGTGTGGGGCCACTCGAGCACCACCACCGGCGACCAGCGCGCGGGGCGCACCGGCACGAGGTACTCCCACCAGACCGCCTCGGTGAGCGCGGTCAGCAGGCCGTCGACATAGGGTGGGGCGGTGTCTGGGGGGCCGTCCACGCCCTGGTCGAGGTAGGCTGGCCCAAAGACCAGCCAGAAGCCGAAGAGCTCGGGCGGCGCACCCGGCTTCCACAGCAGGTAGAGGCCCTCGGCGGTCGGGCGCGGGCCCCGGTTCGCGCCGCTCAGGCCGGACGCCCCGCCCTGGCCGGGCTGGCGCGCGGCGCCGAGGCGCGCCTCTGCGTTCTCGAGCGCGCGGCGCACGCTCGCGCCGACCGCGCCGAGATCGATGGGATAGGGGCCTTCGTAGAGCCAGCTCACGCGCGACTCCGGGGCCGGCGCAGGGCCGCGGCGGCGACGAGGGCGAGGACGGCGGCGGGCCAGCGGCGCCAGGGGGCCCGCTCATCGAGCTCGGCCGCGGCGCAGCCGTTCCCGCGGCAGGTGCTCTCGGCGCCGCCGCCACAGCCGAGGCCCTGACCGACGAAGCAGGCCGCGCAGGCCGGGTCTTCGCAGTCGATGTTTCCGTCGCAGTTGTTGTCGAAGCCGTCGAGGCAGGTCTCGCAGCTCGCGGTCGTGTCGCCGAACCAGCCGAGCATGTCGCCGGGGCCCTCGACCGCGTCGCGGTTGGCGAGGCGCTGCTCGTCGTTGCAGTCACCGCCCGACGCGCTCTCGATGCCGTCGAGGCCCTCGTCGATCGTCGGGTCACCCCAGCAGCTCACCACGCTGCTGTTGACGAGCACCTGCGGATCGTAGCGCAGCAGCTCCTGCCACCAGACGAACTCATCCGACAGGAGCGGGGTCTTCGGCTCGAGCGCCCGCTCGTCGAGCAGGCCGGACCGCGGCACCTTGCCCGCCGACTCCTCGCAGCTGCGGCCGAAGAGGTCGTAGCAGCCCCACTCGACGCTCACCCGGCGGGCGGCCTCGATGCGCGGCTGGCTCCAGACCGCGCGGGTCATGAACTGCTCGGCGTGGGGGTAGCAGTCATCGGTGATGGCGCTGCGGCTGTCGACGCCGACGATGAAGCGGGTGTGCAGGTCGTCATCGTCGGAGCTGCGCAGGGTCAGGCGCACGGTGAAGCAGGCGCCGCCCTCATCCTCGACGCCGTTGCCGGGGGTCGAGAGCGGGCAGAGCTCGAGCAGGTCGGTGGGGTCGCGCTCGCCGGCCATGACCTCGGTGAGCAGGACCTTGGTCCGATCCGGGCCCTGGCTCGGCTCGAGCCGGCTGTAGATGGCGTCGTAGAGGGGCTGGTCACACTCGACGGGGCGGGTCGGGTCCTCGGGGTGGGGCCGGGGCGGGATGACCGGGATGATCGCCACCTCTTGGTCGCGCGTGCCCCCGGGGGCGTCCGGGTCGACGGCCGAGGTGTCGGGTGCGGCGGCGGAGTCGCCGGCCGAGTCGACCGCCGAGGCGGTGTCGGGCGGCGGGGTGCGGCGCGAGGCGAGGCCGTCATCGACGTCGACGAGGCCGGCCCAGACGACGAGGAAGATGTCCTCGGCGAGCTCATCGCCGTCCACCGCGGACCACGCGCCGCAGGTGCGGAAGCCGTCGCCGTCGCGGTCGACGCCCTCAGGCTCCTCTGAGTCGCAGAGGTCGAGGAAGCTGTTGCAGCGCTCCTCGGCCACCGGCGTGGTGAACACGCAGTAGTCGTTGCAGTCGGTGAGCAGCGCCGCGTCGGTGAGCGCGTCGGCGCAGCTCGCCCCGGTGCGGTAGACCTCGTCGTCGTTGCTCAAGAAGTCGTTGCAGTTGACGAAGTCGTCGCCGTCGAGGTCGAGCTCGTTGACGCTCACGGTGCCGCCGACCGAGCGGTCGGGGTCGAGCGTGGCGGGGATGCCCACCCGACCGCCGTCGTCGTCGACGCTGCCGATGAAGACGTCCGAGCAGTCGTTGTCGAGGCCGTCGCAGCTCTCTGACGCGCCGGGGCAGCGGCTCGCGCACTGGTCGTCGCAGTCCCCTTCGCGCTGGCAGCTGCCCGTGGTCGCGTAGACCCGCTTGCCCTGGGTGTAGCGGCCCGCGTGGCCGTCGTCGCTGAGGTCATAGCGGAAGGTCCACAGCTTCGAGCGGCGGTCACAGACGATCTCGAGCGCGGTGCTGTCCCAGCAGGTCAGGGTCTCGCTGATGTCGGTCACGCTCGCGTCGATCCCGGCGTCGCAGTCGCCGAGGCCGATCTGGGCGGCCTGGGTGACCCAGGGGCGGGGCTGCGGCAGGCGGGGCATCGAGCCGTCGTCGTCGCAGTCCAGCTCGACCACCGGCAAAAAGCCGTCGCAGTCGTTGTCGTTGCCGTCGAGGTACTCGAGCGGGAGCTCGACCTCGGCGCCGTCCTCGGTCAGGCCGTACTGGCAGTCCGGGTCGTCCTCGTCGATGAGGCTGTCCTGGTCGGGGTCGTTGTTGACGCCGTCGGCGCAGGACAGCGGCTTGGTGCGGTCATCTCCGTCATCGCAGTCGCCGGCGGCCAGCACGTAGGTGAAGCCATCGGCCTCAGCGGTGCTCGCGCCGCCGCCCAAGCAGAGGCAGGCCACGGCGTCACGGTCCCCGTAGAGATCGCCGTCGCGGTCGCGGTACATGCCGACACAGCCGCTGATCGCCTCGTCGAGGCCCTCTGGCTCGTCGAGAGAGCCGTCGCAGTCGTCATCGACAAGGTTGCACAGCTCGGGCGCGCCCGGAAAGACGCTGGCGTTGGCGTCGTCGCAGTCCGAGGCGCTGCTCGCGAAGCCCTCCTCGGGGGAGCAGGAGTAGAAGACCTCGCCGCCCAGCTCGCCGAAGCCGTCCAGGTCGGCGTCGCGGTAGAGCGCGCGGGCGCCGAGGATGCTGCCACCCCCCGGGATCGGCGCCCCGTTCTCGGTGTTCGGGCTGCCGTCGCAGTCGTCGTCGTAGATGGTCTCACAGGTCTCCGACGCGTCGGGGTTGATCGCGGCGTCGGCGTCGTCACAGTCGGTGCCCGCCACCGCCGGGGCCGCCGCGGCGATGTCGCCGAAGCCGTCGCCGTCCGCGTCGGTCATGCACAGGGCGGTGCCCTCGATCTGCGGGCGGGTCAGCGGGGCGGCGTCATCGCAGTCGCCGCCGCCGGCCGGGGCGCCGCTGCCGCGCCACGCGCCCGCGCCGGTGCGGATGCACTCGACATAGCCGTCGGCGTCGTTGTCGACCTCGTCGTCGGGCGTGACCGCGGTGGAGCAGTCGTTGGGCACGCCGTCGCAGACCTCAGACGCCCCCGGGTAGGAGTTGGCGTTGTTGTCGTCGCAGTCGTCGCCGCCGATCGCCACGTTGGCGGGGTCGGCGGGGTTCCAGGCGACCGCGCCGAAGCTGCACTCGACGTACTGGTCGCCGTCGTCGTCGCGCTCGTTCGCCGGCTCGGTGCTGGCCGAGGACCGGAAGGCGCAGGCATAGGTCGTGGTCCAGCGGGTGCGGTTGCTGCACTCGTTGTAGCGGCCGTCGCAGACCTCGGCGGCGCCGCCGGTGTACGAGGCCGCGTCGGCGTCGTCGCAGTCGCAGCCGCCGGTCGGGCTCGGCTCGGTCGAGGACAGCCAGGGCACGGTCGACGAGCGGAGGCACTCCACGGTGCCATCGCCGTCGGCGTCGGCCTCGTCGGGCGGCAGTTGGGCGGAGGACCAGACCCCCGGCGCGTCGTCGCAGTCGTTGTAGACGCCATCGCAGAGCTCGGCGGCGCCGGGGTGCACCGTGGCGTGTGTGTCGTCACAGTCGTCACCGCCGCGGGGCGCGCCGCGGCCGCGCCAGACGGTGCTCGTGGCGGTGTCACACTCGACGTAGCCGTCGCCGTCGTCGTCCTGCTCGTCGTCGGGCAGGGTGCCCCCGCCGCTGCAGTCGGTGTCGACGCCGTCGCAGACCTCGGTCGCGCCGGTGTAGACGCCGTCGTCGCGGTCATCGCAGTCCAGCGCGTTGCTCACCCGCCCGGCGGGCAGGCCGCCCGGGCAGGTGGCGATGCCGACCGCAGATGCGTCGCCAAAACCGTCAAGATCGACGTCAGGGTAGGCGCTGAGGCCTGGGTTGACCGAGGCGTTGGTGTCGTCGCAGTCGGTGTTGTCGGCGGCGTAGCCGGCCGGCGCCACGCAGGCGCTCAGCCCCGTGCCGGCGAGGCCATAGCCGTCGCTGTCGGCGTCTTGGTACCAGGTCTGCGTGTCTTCAACGGCGGCGTCGTTGTCGTCGCAGTCGGCGGCGGTGGAGACGAGGGTCGCGCTGTAGCCGACGAAGCTGGGCGTGGCGCTGACCACGCTAAAGCTGTTGCCCTGCTCGAAGCAGCAGACCCCGGCGGTGGGGTCGGGGTAGCCGTCGCGGTCGACGTCGCGGTAGCCCGTGCGCTCATAGCTGGCCGGGCAGCTCGACCCCGCGTCAAAAACGCCAGGGACGAGGTAGGACACGATGGCACCGGTGCCGTCGATGACGGTGAAGGTCATCCGGCTGTCGGTCTCGCACTCGGTGCGCGGGGTGGCCCACACTCGAGAGGGCAGCGTGAGCAGCGTCAGCACGGCCAGCGTGAGCAGGGTGCGCGCGGCGCCGAGGGGCCATGAACGGGGGTCGCGGCTCATCGGGCCTCCTCGTAGGGCACCAGGGCGAGGCACTGCTGGCGCAGCAGCTCCACTTGGCGCCACTCCAACCACTCCCACTCGGCGATCGAGTCGCCCGCCGCCCACACCGACGCGATCTCGATCTCGTTCGTGAGATCAACGTCAGTGTCGGGAGATGCGACGACGAGCCCGGGCTCATCGGCGGCACCCTCCCGGTCAGGCACGCTGCGGTCGCGCTCGATCAAGTACGACACCCGGACGTAGTCGAGCGGCGCGTCGGGGTGCGCGGGTAGGCGGCGCTCACCCGGCTGGCTCGACTGGTAGGGGAGGGGGGTGCTGACCCCGCGGGCCTCGGCCTCGCGGCGGCGCTCAGTGGACAACCAGGCCCGGAGGGCCTCACCCTCGATCCGGTCGACCCACAGCCCGGTGGCCGCGGCTTTGCCCGAGGGGGCCACGGGCACCCACAGGTCTTGTTTGGAGTTCTGCTCCTCGGCTTGTTTCCAGGGCTCGCGGAAGGTCTGGCGAAAGCCGAAGCGGACCTCGACCGGGAGCAGGCCGATGTCGAGCTGCAGCACGACGTCGGCGCCCGCGTCCCGCAGCACATCGCGCAGGCGCTGGCTGCCGAAGGCGAAGCGCGCCCGGGAGGACGGCCGGGCGTAGGTCAGGCGCTGGTTGAAGCGGCCGGTCCAGAACCAGCAGCAGAGGCGGCTCGCGCGCTCGGACGCGAGCTTGATCGCGTCGCTGACCCGCGGGTCTTTGCCCGGGTCGAGCTTGGGCAGCTGATCGTGGATGAGCGCGAGGGCCTGGGCGACCGAGATGACGTCGGGCAGGGTGACCTGACCGAGGATGACCCAGCGCTCTTGGCCCGAGATGCGCGCGTCGGGCGGCTTGCGTTTGTCGCGCGGCCAGGACACCGTGTCAAGGCGCTCAATGGCGTTGAGCACGTCGATGTCGCCGGTGAACAGGCTGACGAGGCTGAAGGTGATGCTGCGCTCGTTGGGCACGAAGAGCTGCCGGCAGCGCACGCACCACTCGCCGTGCTCCCACTTCTTGTCGGCGCTGTAGAGCTGGCCGCAGGGCTCGCCCCACAGCGTGCTGTTGCCGCAGGCGACCACGCGGCCGTTCTTGCCCAGGCCGCCGACCACGCCCTTGGTGCCGACCGCCGCGGCGAGGCGCAGCTTGTCGTGCATGTTGTGCACGACGGTGGTTGGGAGCACGCGTCGGTCGCGCAGGGCCAGGGCGCCCAGGGTCAAGGACAGGCCGTAGAGCACGAAGGTCCACGGGGGAAGCTCGCCGCCCCAGGTGGGCAGGAGCTGCGTACCGGGGAGGTAGGGGTTCCCGGGGACGCCGCCGACGAGGCAGATGGTGCGGTCCTGCCCCTCGAGCTCGGTGGTCACGCCGCCGATGGGGTCTTTGCAGCGCGAGGCGAAGCCGCGGGTCACCGCGGCGCGCATGCCGGCGAGGATGACGAAGCCGATGATCAGGCCGAAGATGAGGTGCGAGCCGGGCCGGCGCCGACCGGCGAGGAACAGCTGCCGCGAGATGGCCCAGCCGGTCACCGCGCCCAGCGCGACGATCATCACGCTGAGCTCGACCGGGGTCAGCGGCCGGCCGCCGCTCGGCAGCACGGCGAGGCGGTACGCCACGGTCCAGGCAGCGCCCAGCCCGATCATCGGCGCGCCGACCTCGAGCGCGGTCTCTTGGACCTTCCAACGGGTGAGCTGAACGAGTGGGTCGGCCACGGGGCCCCTGCGGGTGCGAGAGGGTCAAGGGGCGGGACCGGCGCGGGTCACGCGCCTGGGCCGCCGTGCCTCAGAGCTCGACGACGGGACGGTAGGCGTCGGCGTACTCGGGGCGGCCGATGTGGCTGGCGATGATGTCGGCCATCTCCTCGACGCTGTCGCGGAGCTGCCGGCGCAGGTGGGTCATCAGGCGCACCCGCTCTTGGGTGGTCATCGCCATGGTCTGCAGCTGCATGGTGGCCGCCTGGAGCGCCGCCGCGGCGACCGTCTGGTAGCGCTTCCAATCGCGGCCGAGCACCGCGTTGTCCCACACCGAGCCCTTGGGGTCGGCGTCCCACATGCGGGCTTCGAGCTTCTTGATCTGGATGACCAAGCCCTGGACGATCGGGTCCTCGGGCGGCACGAGGCGGCGGATATCGGTGGCCCAGTCGCGGCTGTTGCCGATGCTGCGGGCCAGCGGGAGGATGTTGGGCGCGTGGGCCT
>JAEUKK010000148.1 GCA_016792625.1 Deltaproteobacteria bacterium
GGCTGCGGCTGCGCGCGCAGATCTATCCGATTTTTTTGTACTTCCTGTACTAAACACCGGGTGGTAAGGGGGGGGCGCTGCCCCCCGCAACGCCCCCCGACGCTGCCCGATCCCTCAAACCGGGCCGAGCGCAACCCGGTGATCCATGCCGACCGCCCTGACCGACGCCCAGGTCGCTGAGACGGTGGGCACCTTCGACCGGCGGGCCGCGCTCTACGCCCAGCGCTACGCCGCGCACCCGCCCTACCTCGCCACCTTTGACGTGCTGCTCGACCACATGGGCCCCGACCACCTGCGGGTGCTCGACTTGGCCTGCGGGCCAGGCAGCCTGGGCCTGCACCTGCTCCGCCGCCGGCCCGGGCTGGCGCTGACCGGGGCCGATCTCTCCCCCGAGATGCTGCGCCAGGCCGCCGCTGCCTGCCCCGAGGCGCGTTGGCTCCAGCTTGATCTACGCGACACGGGCGCCATCGAGGGTGTTTTCGACGTGGTGGCCTGCGCCTTCGGCCTACCCTACCTCGACGCGGCGGGCGCCGATGGGCTGCTCGAGGCCTGCGCGCGCCTGCTCCGGCCCGGCGGGCTGCTGTACTTGAGCAGCATCGGCTGCGCGCCCGAGCTCCGGGCCCAGCACAACAGCCTCGGAGACCGCGCGTGGCGCTGCGGGCACCCGCCCGAGCGGCTGCGGCCGGCGCTCCTGACCCGGGGCTTCGCGCTGCTCTGGACTGATGACCTGCCCCAGGGTGACGAGCTGGAGCACTTTTTCATCGCGAGGCGCGAGGGCTAAGCCCGGCGCCGACCGCAGCCCTCAGCCCTCGTCATCCTCGTCGCGGCGCCGGCCAGCGCCGCGGGGCGGGCGCGGGCCACGGTCCTCGAAGCCGCCGCGGGGCGGGCGCGGGCCACGGTCATCCCGACCCACCGGACGGGGCCCACGGTCCTCGACCCCGGCACGATCAGGGCGCGGGCCACGCTCTTCCCGGCGCTCCGGACGGGGAGCACGGTCCCCGTGGCGCTCGGGTTGCGGGCCACGGTCCTCGAAGCCGCCGCGGGGCGGGCGTGGGCCACGGTCCTCGAAGGCGGCGCGATCAGGCCGCGGGCCACGGTCCTCAAAGCCACGCTGATCAGGGCGCGGGCCGCGGTCCTCAAAGCCGCCACGCTCCGGGCGCGGACCACGGTCCTCAAAGCCGCCCCGCTCCGGCCGCGGGCCACGGTCCTCCCGACGCTCGGGGCGTGGGCCGCGCTCTCCGCGCGGCTCGCGGACTTGACCGTCCCCGCCGCTGATCTCGTCGTGGGGGCGGGCCCCGCGCTCCTGCCAGGCGGGCGCGGGCCCTGGGCCCTCGGCGCGCTCGGGCCGCGGCGGGCGCCCCGCCTTGTCCGGCCGCGGGCCGCGGTCGTCCCCGCCCCGCTCACCCTTGGGCGGGCGCGGACCCCGGTCGGGCTTGGCCCCCCGTGGCGCGGGCTCAAGCTGCACGGGCGCGCGGGCCGGCCGCGGCGGAGGCAAGCCCAGCGCCGCGCGGCGCTCGCGGCTCTCGCGCTCCAGCGCCTCGATCTCGGCGAGCAGCGAGCTGACATTGGCCCGCTTCTCGGAGTCCTTGAACCGCCCGGTCAGCGGGGTGTCGGGCTGCAGGTCGCCCTTCTCGTAGAGGGCCCACATCTCCTGCCCGTAGCGGGTGCGCTGCAGGTGGGGCGCCCAGCGACAGAAGAAGCGGGTCAGGTTGTCGACGTCGCGGATCAGCAGCTTGCGGGCGCTGAGGTTGACCGCCGGGTCGACCACCTGGGGGAAGTCGATGATCACCGGGCCGCGGGCGCTCATCAGCACGTTGAAGTCAGAGAGGTCGCCGTGCACCACCCCGGCGCACAACATCTTGACGACCTCGCGCAGCAGGAAATTGAAGACCCGCTCGGCCTCTTCGGCGCGCAGCTCAACGTCGACCAAGCGCGGGGCCGGCTCACCGCCCGCGTCGGCGACCAGCTCCATCACCAGCACGCCCTCCTCGAAGGCGAGGGGCTCGGGCACGGCGACCCCCGCGCCGCGCAGCCGGTAGATGCAGTCGACCTCTTTGTTGCGCCAGGCCTCTTCTTCCTGCTCGCGGCCGTACTTGCTGCCCTTGTCCATCGCCCGCTGCTCACGCGAGCCGCGGACCTTGCGCCCCTCGGTGTAGTCGGCGCGGTTCTTGAAGCTGCGGTGGGTCGCGTCTTTGTAGACCTTGGCGACGCAGCGCTGCCCCCGCGCGACCACGAGGTAGACCTGGGCTTCTTTGCCGCTCATCAGCGGCCGCACCACCTCATCGAGGACCCCTTGGTCAATCAAGGGCTCCAACGCCTCGGGCACCCGCATCCCTCGTCTCCTCCTCCGCGCGGGTGGGCGAGGCCCCCCGCTCCGCTGCTCCGCGGCTGCCCGCAGGTCCGCGCCGCGCGACCCCACGCCCGCCCTCCGCCGCGGTCCGCCCCTAACCCCGCCGCGCCGCCGCGCGGCCGACCCGCTTAGCGCCCCGCCGCGCGCAGCTGGGCGTCGAGCACGTCAACCAGCGGCTGCGCCAGGCGCTCGACCTGCGCGAGGTCCGCCACCATCGGTGAGAACGGCGTCCAGTCCGTCATCAACAAGTCCCGCCGCAGCTCAAGGCAGAGGGTCTGGCCCGGCCAGCGCCGTGCGCTCTGGTAGGCCATCGTCGCCGGGTGCAGCGTGTAGGTGCCGCCCCGCACCGCCTCGACCCCCAGGGCCGCGTAGGCCTGCACCAGGGCGGCGGCCGCGCCAGGCGGGCTCAGGTCTTCGCCGCTCGGGGTCTCGACGATGAGATCGACGGGGGGCCGCAGCGGCCAGCGCTCGACCTGGTCGGGCGCCCAACACTCCCGCAGGCGCTCGACGATGTCATCGTCCACCGCGCTGATCCCAACGGTACGGGGGGCGTAGGTGTGCGGGTTGAGCACGAGGCCGCCCGCGGCGCAGACCAGCTCCACCTCGGCCTGCACCGCCCCGACATAGGCGCAGTGCAGCGCGTGCAGCAGCGCCTGGTCGTCGGCGTCGCGCACATAGGGGGCCATCGCCGCGGTGAGGCCGCCGCGCTGCAGGTCGCCGGCCTGCAGGTCCAGCGCGCGGTTGCAGTCGATGAAGGTCCGCGGGAGCAAGCAGCGGACCAGCCCAACGGAGCGACGCGGGTCGCGCGCCACCAGCCCGGCGGCGACGGCAAAACCCACCTCCACAGCGCCGACGTCGGTGTTCACGTGAAAAAACGCGTGAAGGTCGGCGGGGAAGGGCCCCCGCAAGCGGGCGGCGAGCGCGTCGAAGTGCGCGCGCTGGTCGGCGCCATGGGGCACCTCAATGAGCAGGCAAGGCGGCGCAGCCCCGCCCGCGCCGAGCCGCCACCGCTCCAGCACCCCGTCGATCTCGCCCTCCAACACCCGCTCCACGCGCCCTCCGGCTGGCGCACAGGCGCGCGCCGCGAGGCAGCCTGCCACAAGCGAGAGGAGATAGCGGGCCGCGCCACCCGGAGGCCCCATGTCGACCCGCCCCGCCGCCCCGCTGCGCGCCCGCGTCCCCCTGCGCCTCGACCAGGCCCTGCAGCTCATGGGGGTCGCCGAGACGGGCGGTCACGCCAAGGTGTTGATTCAAGAGGGCGGTGTGCAGGTCGACGGCGCGCCCGAGGGGCGGCGCGGCCGAAAGCTGCTCGGTGGCGAGCGGGTCGAGGCGGGCGGCAAGGCCGTCGTGGTCACCCCCGAGGCCTGAGCGCGGGCCCCTCAGCCGCCAATGAGGCCGCCGTCGGTCGTGCGCACGAGGCGCAGGCCCACGAAGGGCGTGGCCTCATCGAGGCGCGCCGAGCGGCGCGAAGCCGAGCGCGCGTCGGCCGCGTCGTTGAACCAAGAGCCCCCGCGGATCGCCGCGCCATCTTCGGCGGCGACCCAAGGGTCCTCTTCGGGGAGCGCGTCCAGCGGGCCATAGCCGTCGTTGGTCCACTCCCAGACGTTCCCGCTCATGTCGTGGAGCGCGAGGTCGTTGGGCGCACGGCCGCCCACCGCGCACACCCGCCCGGTGTTCTCCTCGGTCCAGGCGACGGGGTCGGACTCGTCGGCCCCCGACCAGCTCGCGCCGCTGCCCGCGCGGGCGGCGGCCTCCCACTCGGCCTCGGTGGGCAGCCGCCAGCCCACGCAGGCGCCCGGGTCGGGGCGGCTGGCGCAGAGGCCCCCCGGCGCATCCGCGGTGCAGCTGTAGCAGACCTCGAGGCCGTCCATCTCGGAGAGGCGGTTGGCGAAGCGGGCAGCCTCATGCCACGTGACCCCCTCGACCGGGCAGCGGGGGCAGCCGGGCTGGTTGCTGGGGGCGTCGTCCATCAGGGCGGCCCACTGCGCTTGGCTGAGCTCGGTCAGGCCGACCTCGATCGACCGGCTCAGGCTGACCGCGCGGGGCAGCTCGTCGGGGCGCCGGCCCGCCTCGCCCGCAGGGCTGCCCAGCTCATAGGCGCCGGCCTCGAGCAGCGCCGTGACCAGCGGCAGGCCCTCGGCCGCCTCGAGGCCAGGCCGGCCGTCGCAGTCCTCGCCACCGATGCCGCCCGCGCCCACCTCGCCGGTGTCGCAGGCGACCCCGCTGTCGCAGCCCTTGTCGGCCTCGCAGGCCGGCGCGCCGAGCGCAGCGGCCCAGGCGAGCAAGGCGTGCACAAAGGTGCCGCGCCGGGGCGCCGCAGGGGTTGAGGGCATGGTCGCGCTCCAGTTGCGGGGGGCAGACCCCAACCATATCGTGCGGCGATCCCGCCCGCGCCCGAGCCCCCGAGGAAGCATGGCTACGCCCCGCCCCGCGCCGATCCCAGCGGAGGCACCGCGCCGCGCCGCCCGCGCTTCGCTGTCGGTCGCGCTGCTGTCGGCGGTCGCCGCCAGCCCCTCCGCCTACGCCGCCGAGTTCTGGGACCGGGCCCACGCCCCTCCTGCCCCGCGCACCGCCCGCCTGCAGCCCGACGGCACCCTGTCGGTGGGGGTCGGCATGCCCATCGAGGCGGGGGTCGTCGACGCCGAGATCTACACCCGCAGCGGCACCCTCGACGAGCGCATGCCATTGGAGCTGATGCTGCCTGACCTCAACGTGCGGGTGGGCTTGGGGGATACCTTCGAGCTGGGGATCACCGCCACGCTGCGGGCCCAGCTGCGGTGGGCCTTGCTCGACGAAGAGCACGACCAGTCGCCCCTCTCCCTCGCGCTGGCCGCCGACGCCGGGTGGTCGGCGGGGGCGCTGGGCCTGCAGCTCAGCCGCGACCTGCCCACGAGGGGTGTGGTCATGCGGCCCACGCTCGGGCTTTGGTTTGGCTATCACCGTTGGGCCGCCCGCACACAGCTCCCGCCGTCGGCCCGCACCCCCACCGATGACAGCGGGTTCGTGAGCACAGGCAGCGACAGCGCAGAGACCAGCCAGGATGAGGTGAGCGCCGCCGACCCCGGGCTGCTCCGCATCGAGCAGCGGGGCCTCGGCTTCCTCGTGCCGCTCGGGGTCGAGGTCGACCTCCAGGTGTCCGACAGCATGGTGGTGGTGCCCTTTGTGGCCTGGGAGCCGATGATCGGCGCGGGCCTCGGGCAGCTGCGCGCGACCTGCGGCGACTGCCTCGCCGGCCTGGGAGAGGTCGACCGCAAGGGCATCGGCACGGCCTGGCTCGGGGTCCGCCTCGACCAGCGCGCACGCCCCGAGGCGCCCCCGCCGCCCGCTCGGCCAGCGTCCACACCCACGCCGGGCGCTCCCGCCCAAGCAGCGCCAACCCCAGCCGTAAGCCCCTCTCCCGACCCTGCATCCACGCCGGACCCTGCGCCTCCGCCGGATACTGCGCCCCCACCCGACGGCTCCGCACCGGTCCCTCCCACCACCCCACCGCCGGAGGCCCCATGAGCGCCGCCCTCCTCGCTCCACTGCTCATCGGCGCCGCCGCGGCCTCGGGCGCCTTCATCTGGCCCGAAGGCGGCCTCTTCGCCGAGGGCGGCGATGGGGTCGATGGCATCTCGGCGGTGCGCGCGCTCATCGTCGAAGACGGCGACGAGCACGTCATCGTGCTGCAGGTGAGCGCTGAGGCGGTCGGCGGCGGCGCGGCCTGGCTGGTGCCCCTGCCCGGCGCGCCGACCCGCGCGCCCGCCTCGATCGACCCGGCCGGCCTCGAGCCCCTGCTGCGCGCGACCGACCCCCTGTTCCCCGTCGACCCGGGCTGCGGGGGCTGCAAGGGCGGCTGCGACCAGACCCGCACTTTCGACAGCGGCGCGCTGATCGACGTCCGCACCTTCGGCGCCCAGACCGCCGCAGGCAACCGGGCCTGGTTCGGCCCCACCCACACCGAGGCGCTGCTCGACGAGCTGCGCTGGAACGGGATGACCGTCGACCCGCCGCTTGAGGCGGCGCTGATGGCCTACAGCGCCGAGGGCTGGGGCACGCTCGTCGTCCAGCTCGATGGCAACGCCTGGGACAGCACGGCGACCCCCATGGTCGCCATCCGCGTCGCGGGCAGCGAGCCGGTGCTCCCCATGCTGCTGACCGCCCGGACGGCGGCCGAGACCGTCCACGCGATCGTCGTGACCGCCGGGCCGACCCCCACCCGACCCGCTGGGGCCGAGACCACCACGCCCCTGCTCGGCGAGGCCCTCTACACCCTCGAGTGGACGCCCGTCTTCTACGAGGCCCGGGTCAAGGTCGCGATCAAAGAAGCCGGCGGCGTGGCCTGGGTGCTCGAGTACAGCGGCGACGGCGCCGCCCTCATCGAGCGACAGGGCGGGCGAGGCGACGAGGGTCTGGTGCTCTTCGGCGAGGACACGGCCGAGGTGGCCGACGCACCTTTCCTCATCCTCGACGACCTCGCGCTGCGCGGCCTGCTGCCCGACGACCTCGACCCGGCCACGCTGCACTTCACGCGCTGGCGCAGCTACCTGCCCGTCTCGGCCCTCACCGACCAGGGCTTCTCCCGCGCACCGGGCCTCGAGGACTACGAGGTGACCTTCTCCAACGAGGACTACAACGGCAAGCTGCAGCTGCTCTGGCCCGCTTTGGTCGGGGTCGCCGCGCTGCGCCGCCGTCGGCGCCGGGGCTGAGCCTCAACGGGCAGGCTCAAGGTGAGCGGGGGCCGCCTGGCCCGGGTCGAAGCAGGCCGGCCCACGCCGGCCCGCGGCCTCACATCACCTTCTTCCACACCGCGCTCAGCCCGCCGCTGTTGTAGGTCGAGAGCAGGTTGGTCGCGGTGTTGCCCCACTTGGGGTGGTGCTCGAAGTGCGGGAAGTCCCAGCCCGAGTCACCCATCCAGCGGGTGAAGCCGGCGGCTTTGCCCGCCTTGCCCAGCGCCTGCCAATGTTTGCTCGGCGCGTCCCAGCTCGGGGCCGAGTGGCTGCGGTTCCAGAACACGATGTCGACGGCGAGGCCGTAGTTGTGCCAAGACCCGCCGCCCTTGACGTAGGTGACGATTGAGCCCGGCTTGGTGCGCCCCTTGGCGTAGAGCGCGTTCTGCGTCTCCATCGTGCGGTGGCCCTCGAAGAGGTAGGGCGAGAGGCCCTGGCCCTGCAGCGTGCGCAGGGTCTTCGCCGCGAGCTTCTTCACCGTCGGGTTGACCTTGGCGCTGTTGAGGATGCCCTTGGGGTCGGCGTCGTCGACGTCGAGCTCGGCGGGCGCCGGCGCAGAGGGGTCGCCGCCGCCATCGCTGTCCTCGCCGCCCCCGGTCGCGGGCGCGGGCTTGGTCGGCACGGCCTTGGCGGTCTCACCCGAGAGCGCTGAGGCCGTGGCCGGCCCCACAATGCCGTCGACCCCGAGCCCATTGGCCCGCTGGAAGGCCTTGACCGCCTTGTCGGTGGCCGGGCCGAACTCGCCGTCCATGCCGAGGCTGGCGCCGTAACGGTTGAGGCGCCGCTGCAGCTGCTTGACGATGACCCCCTCGCTGCCGATCCGCAGCGGCGGCCGCCCGGTCAGCGCGGTGCTCTCGACCCGATCCCCCGCGCCCGCGCCACCATCCCCCACCGGGGCAGCGGCGGCGCCTGCGTTGAGGGCCGCGAGGGTGCGCGGGCCGACCACGCCGTCGACGGCCAGCTTGCGGCTGGCCTGAAAAGCCGAGACCGCGGCCTCGGTGCGGGGCCCGAAGACCCCCGGCCCGGTGTCAAAGTCGCGGCGGGACATGAACCCCAGGGCGAGCAGGCGCTCTTGCACATGCCGGACCTCGGGCCCCTCGGACCCGCGCTTGAGCTCGGCGGCGCCGGTGCGCTTGAGGCGGGTCGGCTGCCCGGCGTCGGCGTGGCCGAGCGCGACGTGGGCCAGCTCGTGGGCGAGCACCTGCTCGGACCCGGCCTGCCCCGGGCGCCAGGCCGCGCTGGAGATCGCGGCCTCACCGTCCTCGGCGAAGCCGGCGGCGCCGAGCTGCTGGGCCCGGCGGTCGGCCTCGCCCCCGACCGCGACCTGGACCCCGCTCACGTCCACGCCGATGACGTCGTCAAAAGCCGCGATCAGCTCGGCGCTGACCAGCCCGCCGCCCGGCGCGGCGGCCGGGGCGCCCGGAGCAGCAGGGCCACCCGCCCCACCCTCGGCGCGGGCCTGCGCGGCCCGCCGCACCACTTGGTCGGCCACCGCGTCGGCTTTGGCTTCGGCAGGGTCCTCAGCGCGCCCGATCTGGCCCGCCTTCGCCGCGTTGCCGCGCCCCGCCGGCTGCTGGGCAGCGGCCGGAGCCGGCCCCTGCTGCGAACCACCGCCCTGGGGGGCCTTCTGCTGCGCCTTGACCATGTACCGCTCCGCGCGAGCCGGCCGTTGGAGACGAGGGCGACCGGTGGCCCATCCTCGCGCGCGCGACCCGCCGCCGTCAACGCGGACCGCCCCGCCGAGGGGCGCGGGGACACCGCCCGGTCATCGGCCCAGGGCCGCGCGCTCCCCGCCTGCGGCCCCCCGCGGCCGGGGTTAGCCCACCGACCAGAGGTGCCGGTGCCCGACCAAAACACTCCCACGGTGCTCATCCTCAACGGCGCGCTGCGGGGCGCCGAGGGCAACACAGGCTGGCTATGCGCCGAGGCCGCCCGACAGCTCCAGGGCCGGGCCGTCGTCGACGTGATCACCGTGGCTGAGGGCGGGTTCAGCCTCGAGGCCCTCGAAGCGGCCCTCACCCGGGCCGACGCGCTGCTGCTGGCCACCGGCACCTACTGGCACTCCTGGGGCTCGCCGATGCAGCGCCTCATCGAGGTGCTCACGCCGCTCGAGAACGAGCCCGCCCTCTTTGGCAAGCCGGTGGGCGCGCTCGTCACGATGGACAGCGTGGGCGGCGCCGAGCTCAGCGCACGCCTGCTCAGCGTCTTCGGCCAGCTCGGCTGCCTGGTGCCCCCCTGCACCAGCCTCGTGCTCAGCCGCCTCGCGGTCGCCGTCACGCACAACGGCGCCCAGGATCCGCACGACGACGACATTTGGCAGCTCGGCGACCTGCCGGTGGTGCTCGACAACCTGCTGGCCTCGGCCGAGGGGCGCCCCTACCGCCCTTGGCCCGCGCGCAATTTTGTGCGCCTCCAGGGCGCTTTCCCAGCGGCTGGCCCGCTCGAGCTCGGCGCGCCCCACTTCCTGCCGCCCGCCGATGTGCGGCGATGAGCCCGCCCGACGTGGGCCCCCGCCTGCAGACGCCCCGCCTGCTGCTCCGCCCACCGGGCCCGGCAGACCTCCCCGCCACCTGCGCGATGAACGCCGACCCCGAGGTCATGCGCTTCTTCCCTGCGCCGATGCGGCCCGACGAGGTCGAGTTGATGCTCGGCCGAATCGACGCCCACTTCGCCCGCTGTGGCTTCGGCTTCTGGGCCGTCGAGCGCCGAGACAACGCTGCGGTCATCGGTCTCATTGGCCTCGTTGAGGTCACTTTCGCGCTGCCCGGGCGCCCGTGCCCACCGCCCGCGGGCGCCCGCCCGCCGGTCGAGGTGGGCTGGCGGCTGGTGTCGAGCGCCTGGGGGCAGGGTTTTGCGCGTGAGGGGGCCACGGCAGCCCTGCGCTTCGCCTTCGAGGGCATCGCGCTGCCCGAGGTCCTCAGCTTCACCGTCCCCGCGAACACCCGCAGCTGGGGGCTGATGGAGCGGCTCGGCCTCCGCCGCGATCCCGCGGGCGGCTTCGAGCACCCGCGCCTCCCGGTCGGTCACCCCCTCCGTCCGCACCTGCTGTATGGGATCGACCGGGCCGGCTGGTCCTCCGCCCAGGGCAGCGCGCGCTGAGCGCTGGCCCTCCTCCCCCGCGCCCCGCTCCGCCCGGCCCACAACGAGGACGCCCCGGCACCGCTGCTCCGGGCTGCCCCTGATTCGCTCCTGCAGGCTACGCTCCCGCGGCACACCGAGGAGCACCCATGACCGAGGCCACGAGCCAGACCGAGCTGTTGATCGCCACCCGCAAGGGCCTGTGGATCGCCACCGCCGACCCAGCGCGCCGCACGTGGACGCTGAGCGCGCCGCACTTCTTGGGCCAGCAGTGCCACCACGCGGTCCGCGACCCGCGCGACGGCCGCACCCTGCTGCTCGCCTCGCGCCAATGGCACCTCGGTCCCACCGTCTTCCGCAGCCTCGACGATGGCCAGACCTGGACCGAAGCGACCACCCCGCCGCGCTTCCCGACGGGTGAGGCCCGCGGGCGGGCGGTCGACCACGTGTTCTGGCTGACCCCCGGCCACCCGAGCCGCCCGGGCGAGTGGTACTGCGCGACCTCTCCCCAGGGGCTGTTTCGCAGCGAAGACGGCGGGGCGAGCTGGGCGCCCGTCTCGGGCTACAACGACCACCCCGATCAGCGCCTGTGGGTCGGCGATGACAAAGACCAGACCCCCGACGGCGGCAAGCTGCACTCGATCCTGGTCGATCCGCGCCACCCCGACCACCTGTGGGTGAGCAGCTCGAGCGGCGGCACCTTCCGCTCGCTCGACGGCGGCGCCACCTGGCAGCCCTTCAACAAGGGCATCGCCATGGACTTCTACCCGCCGCTCGACGACGGCGCCGAGCGGGCCTACGGGCACGATCCGCACTGTGTGGTGCAGCACCCCACCCAGCCCGACCGGCTCTACATGCAGAACCACTGCGGCCTCTACCGCCTCGATCTGCCCGCCGACCGCTGGGAGCGCATCGGCCGCAACATGCCGGCCGAGGTCGGCGACATCGGCTTCCCCGTCGCGACCCACCCCCGCGATCCCGACACGGCCTGGGTCTTCCCCATGGTCGGCACCGACGACTGGCCGCGCACCCCGCCCGGCGGGCGCCCGGCGGTCTTCCGCACCCGTGACGCGGGCGCCGGTTGGACGCGCCTCGACGCGGGCTTCCCGACCAGCCCCGCTTGGTGGACGGTCAAGCGCCAGTGCCTCGGGGTCGACGACCAAGCCGACGAGGGCGGGGTCGGCGTCTACTTTGGCACCACCCAGGGCGAGGTCTGGTGGAGCGCCGACGAAGGTGATCACTTCAACGTGCTGGCGCGTGATCTGCCCCAGATCCACGCGCTGAGCGCCGGGCGCCGGCGGGGCTGAGCCATGCCCCTGACCGTGCACCTGCCGAGCCAGCTGCGGGCCTACACCCAACGGGCCTCGACCCTCACCCTCGCCGACGACGAGCTGCAGCCGCCCACCGTCGACGGCGCCCTGTGGGCCCTCGACCGGCGCGGCCCCGGCCTGCGTTTTCGGGTCATCGACGAGCAGGGCCGGGTGCGCCGCCACATGTTGATCTTCTTGGGGGAGGACAAGGTCGAGGACCTTCAGCTCCCCCTGGCGCCGGGGCGGGCCCTCACCCTGGTTGGGGCCCTGAGCGGCGGCTGAAACAGCGATATAACATCCATGTTTCATTGTGATAGCGGCGGCCATCGATGAACGCTCGCCCGAGGCCCACCGGCCGATAGGCACCGGCGATGGCGCAGCCGCGCCTCCCCCTCACCCGCTGAGGCCCCCATGCTCCGCCGCGCCCTCCCCCTGCTGCTCGCCCTCCCCGCCGCCGGCTGCAGCCGCCTGCTGACCATCGAGGTCGAAGGTCAGTCCTCCGCGACCATCGAGGGAGGCACCATCCTCGAGCAGCTGGTGGGTGACCTAGGCTTCTCCAGCTTCTTGTCCATGGACATCACCGAAGAAGAGGAGCTGAAGAACCAAGGCGTCGAGCCCGGCGATCTGGTGCGGGTCGAGCTCACCGCGCTGACCCTCGAGGTGGTCGAGGGCGACCCCGACCTGCGCTTCATCGAGAGCCTCCTCGTCTCGGCCGAAGCACCCGAGCTCCCGACCATCGCGGTGGCGGGCGCCGACGACTTCCCCGAGGGCGAGGCGCTTGTCGCTCTTGACGTGATGGGCGTCGATCTGGTCGACTACGCCACCTCGGCCAAGATGACGCTGCGCACCGAAGCCGAGGCACGGCGACCCGACCAGACCAGCCGCTTGGTCGCCCGCTACACCCTCGAGGTCGAGGCCACCGTGCGCGGGGCGGCCAAACAAGCAAAAGGTGACTGAGGGCGGCGCCCGACCTGCAGAACCTGCAGTCGACCTGCACCATCTGCAGGTCGCGCCGCGCCGACAGGCATAAACGGGCCCCGACCAAGAGCCGAGAGCGACGCACTGCACATCATTGTCGCCACCGGCTCGGGCAAACGAGGCCTTGGCACGGCTCATGCTGAACGCGGGCTGCGGGCGCGCTGCCCGCCCCCACGCCCGGAGCCCGCCCGATGCTGATCTTCCCCCTGCCCGCCTCCCCTCGTCGACCCGTCCACGGCCTCGCCCCCTGGCTGCTGACCGCCGCGCTCGCCGCCTGCGGCGCCGACAGCGCCAAAGAGGACGACAGCGGAGGCGCGGCCGACGATGGTGCAGATGGCGCGGATGGCGCCGATGGCACGGATGGGGCAGATGGCGCCGACGGCACCGACGGGGGTGACCCGGACTGCCCCGAGGCCGCCGGCTTCCCCACGCTCACCGCTGACCCCGCCAACAGCGCCTACCCCGACCCCGAGCTGAGCGTGCGCTGCGAGGGCGACCAGCTCATCGTCGAGAGCAACGGCATCCCGACCTACGAGTACGTCGACATGACGCCGAACGGCCTCGAGGCCCAGGACCACCTCTGGTCGATCACCCGCAGCCCCGCGGTGGCAGCCACCACCACCACCCTTCCACTGCTGGGCACCGCGGCCTTCGCGCTGAACGGTATGCCCATCTACGGCCCCAACGAGGCCGAGTTCCCCGACCCCTATGGTGACCCCGTCTACAATGAGCTGGTCGACACCTGCCTCGGCCACACCGGTGGTGATGCGGATTACCACTACCACGCGCTGCTCGTCGCCTGCGTGCTGATGGGCGTGGAGGTCGGCGAGGACGAGCCCGACCCGATCATCGGCTACGCGCTGGACGGCTTCCCGATCTACGGGCCCCGCGGCTGCCTTGACGCCGACTGCGCCGAGCTGGTCACCTTCCAGAGCGGCTGGGTGCAGACCGGCGACCCCACGACCTATGCCTGGGACAACCACACCTACGTCGGGGACAGCGCCGACGAGACCGTGCTGGACGAATGCAACGGGCGGGTCGGCCCCGACGGCACCTACCGCTACCACGCCACGGCGACCTTCCCCTACGTGCTCGGCTGCTACGCGGGCACGCCGTCGGACGACGCCGGCACGGCCGACGGCGGAGCGGATGGCGGAGCCGACGGTGGCGCGGACGGTGGCGAGGACGGCGGAGCCGACGGCGGCGCGGGCGACCCGCCCGACTGCAGCGAGGTGGAGGAGGGCCTGCCCTGCTGCGGTGACGGCGTCTGTGATGGACCGGAGAACGCCGACAACTGCGCCGCGGACTGCGCCGGATGAGCCGCGGGGCGGCAGCGGTGCTCCTCGGCGCGCTGGTTGTGGGCTGCGCAGCGCCGCGGGCCCAGACTGGCAGCGGCGCGGGCCGCCCGACGGAGGACTCGGGCGGGCAAGACACGGCCAGCGCGTCGGTCGTCGAGGAGCGCCCGCTGCCGCTGACCGGCGTGGTCTACCTGCTCGCCTGGGAGCTCGGCGGCGCGACCGTCACCGACGACGGGGTGCGCTGGACGACCGCGGCCGGCGACCAGATCCGGCTGCGGGAGGGCTACCTCGTCACCAGCAGCGCCACGCTGGTCCCCTGCGCCGAGCTGAGCGCCGCGCGCACGGCGCCGCCGGGCCACGGCACCTTCGATGACCCCAGCTCCAGCCTGATCGCCCTCGCTGAGCCACTTCACGCGCCTGCGACCGCCGAGCTGGCCCGCTTCTCCTTTGATGAGACGGACTACTGCCGTGCGCACCTGATGCTCTCCCCCGACATCAACGGCCAGGGGCGCATGCCCGAGCAGGTCACGGCGGTCGGCTGGAGCCTGCGCCTCTCGGCCGACTACACCACCGCGGCCGGGGTGGAGGGGCAGCTCGAGGTCTCCACCGCCGCCGCCTGGGGAGAGCTCTGGTCCCTCGGCGCGCTCGAGGGCGCCGAGGCGCTGGCCGAGGGCCCCGCCGGCCCCGCCGCGCTGGTGCTGACCCGCCGCCTCGACACGCTTTTTGATGGCCTCAGCGCAGAGGGCGCCGATCTCGACGCCTTGGCCGCCGACGGCGGCGCGACGCTGGGCGGCCCGCTGCTCGCCCAGCTCATCGCCGACACCACCGCGCGCCTGCAGCCGGCGGTCGACGAATGAGCGCGCCGCGGGCCAACCCGGGCGAGGCCGGCCCCCGCGCGTGGGCCCGCGCCCGCGCCGCCGGGCCGCGGATCTTGCCCGGGGTGGCCGCAGCGGCCCTGCTGGGCCTCGCGGGGTGGAACCTGCACCGCGCGCAGGCCTGGTCCGATACGCTGACCATGGCCGAGGCCGACCGTTTGGGCCGGGCGCTCCGCCCGCACCTCGATCCTCCGCCACAGGGCCCGGCTGCCGAGAGTCCCGCGGCGCAGGCCGCCGTCGACGCCGCTGTCGCCGCGCTTCAAGCCGATGGCCTGCTGGCGGTCCTGGTGGTCGACCCCACCGGTGCGCCGGCGCTGGTGGCGGGGGCGCCGGTCCTGCCCCCGCACCTGCTCCCGGCCACTGAAGATCAGCCGCTGCGCGGCGCAGGCGGCGCCCGGGCCCTGCTTCCCCCGCCCGGCGGCGCCCGGGGTGGGCCCGGGCCCGCGGGGGACCACTCCGACGCGCTGCACCTCGACGCCGACGAGGACGAGGCAGACTGGGCCGCAAAATCGAAGGGGAAAGGGCAAGGCAAAGGGAAGGGAAAGGGAAAGGCCGGAGGGCTTGGGTTCATCCCCCGGATCTACGTCGATCTCTCGGCCCCCGAGGCCGATGCGCTCGTGGCAGGCGCCCAACGCCAGCTCGCGCTGAGCGCCCTGGTCGGCGCGGGCTTGGTCGGGCTTGGCCTGCTGTTGGGGCGGGCCGAGGACGCCCGCCGCACCGCCGATCAGGCCCTGCTGGGCGCCCAGCACCTCGCCAGCTTGGGGCAGGTCGCGGGGGTGATGGCCCACGAGCTGCGCACCCCGCTGGCCGCGCTCAAAGGGCACGCCCAGCTGCTCGAAGAGCTGACCGAGGGGCGCGCGCGTGACCGGGCCGCCCGGGTGGTGACCGAGGCCCAGCGGCTCGAGCGGGTGACCGAAGACCTGCTCGCCTTTGCCCGCATGGCGTCGATCAGCCGCAGCCCACAGGACCCGGCCGCGCTGGTCCAGGCCGTGGCCGCGCGGGCCCCCGACCGGGTGCGGCTGGTCGACGCCGGCGCCCCGCGCCCCTTCCCGCTCGACCCCGAGCGCTTCACCCAGCTGGTTGAGAACCTCGTCAACAATGCGCTGGCCATCGATGAAGACGGCGGCGAGGTCTGGGTGCGGCTCGAGGCCGCCGGCGGCGGCCTGCGCCTCGTGGTCGACGACCAGGGCCCGGGCCTGCCCCCGGGGGACCCCGAGCGGCTGTTCGAGCCATTTTTCACCACGCGGGCCCGAGGCACCGGGCTGGGACTCGCGGTGGCCCGCCGCTGCGCCGTGCTGCACGGGGGCCAGCTCTGGGCCGAGCGGCGGCCCGAGGGCGGGGCGCGCTTCGTCGCCGTCCTACCCCCCGGTCCGACGTCGGGTTTGGGCCTCATCCCCCACATCCAAACAGGGAGCTGATATGGCGAGGCTGCTGGTCGTCGATGACGAAGAGGGGATCCGCTCCTTCCTCTGTGACGCCCTGTCCATGGTCGGGCACGAGGTGACCGCGGCCAGCGGCGGGGCCGAAGCGGTGGCCCTGCTCGCCCGCCAGGCCTTCACCGGCGTGCTCACCGATCTGAAGATGCCCCGGGTCGACGGGATGGAGGTGCTGCGCGCCGCCCGCGAGCACCAGCCCGAGGCCCCGGTCGTCGTGCTGACCGCCCATGGCAGCGTGGACGCGGCCGTGGCGGCGATGAAGGCGGGCGCCTTCGACTTCTTGCAAAAGCCGCTGGAGAGCCCCCGGGCGCTGCGTGAGGTGGTCGCCCGCATGGTCGAGCAGCACCAGCTGCTCTGCCGGGCCGAGCAGGCCCCCGTCGCCGAAGAGGCGGCCTTGACCTGGGGCGACCCGGTGATGGCGCCGGCGGTCAGCGCCCTGCACCGGGTGGCCACCACCGAGGCCACGGTGCTGCTGCTCGGCGAGTCGGGCGTGGGCAAAGAGGTGGCCGCCCGCGCGGTGCACGCCCGCAGCAAGCGCGCGGCGGGCAGCTTCGTGGCGGTCAACTGCGCTGCGCTGAGCGAGACCCTGCTGGAGAGCGAACTTTTTGGCCACGAGAAGGGCGCGTTCACCGGCGCGGTCGCGCGCAAGCGGGGCAAGCTCGAGCTGGCCGCCGGCGGCACCTTCTTCCTCGATGAGGTGGGCGAGCTCAAGCCCGATCTGCAGGCCCGCCTGCTGCGGGTGCTCCAAGAGCGGCGATTTGAGCGGGTCGGCGGGGTGCAGACCGTCACCGCCGAGGTGCGCTGGGTGGCGGCGACCAACCGTGACCTGCGCCAGCTGGTCGCCGAAGGCCGCTTCCGGGAGGACCTCTATTACCGGTTGGCGGTCTTCCCCATTGAGATCCCCCCGCTGCGGGCGCGCGGCCAAGACATCGTGCCGCTGGCCCGTGTGCTGCTGCAGCGGGTGGCCGCCGAGCTCGGGCGCCCGACGCTGCGGCTGGGTGCCGCGGCCGAAGCCGAGCTGCTGGCCCACAGCTGGCCCGGAAACGCACGGGAGCTGGGCAACGCGCTCGAGCGGGCGGCGATCCTGAGCGATGGCCCCGTCATCCACAGCCTCGCGCTCGCTCCGCGGGCGGCCCCGGGCGTGGCCCAGACCGCCGCGACCACGAGCGCGCCGCCGGCCGGCGGGACCTTGGACGAGCTCGAGCGGGTTGCCGTGCAGCAGGCCCTCGCCGCCGAGGGGGGGCACCGGCGGCGGGCAGCCGAGCGCCTCGGCATCGCCGAGCGCACCCTCTATGACAAGCTCAAGCGCCACGGGCTGGCCTGATGGCGCCGCTGCACGCCATTCTGCGGGTCAGCGCACCAGGTCTGGCGGTGCTGGCCCTCTCCGCCTGCGCCGCGGGCCCGGTCGACGGGGCAGAGGACACCGCCGGGGAGCTCCTCGCCGTGCTGCTCCCCGTCGACGCTTGGCGCCCGGTGGAGGCCGAGGCCGGCCCCTTCGCTGACCCGCCGGCCGCGGCGATCTATTGCAGCGAGCTCTCCTGGCGGGTGGAGCCCCATGCCTTCGCCGCGCCGATGTTCGAGGTGCGCTCCGACCTCTGCCTCTGGGGGGTCTACGCGCAGACCCTCGATGCCCCTCTCGCCGAAGGTGACGCGCTGGTGCTCAGCTTCGCCTGGGGTGAGACCTGGGCGGCCGCCCCAACCGAGGCGGTGCTCGGCCTCGCGGTGGGAGACGAACAGCTGTGGAGCCGCGCGGTGCCTGTGCCGGGCCCCGCGGGGGAGGAGGAGCTGCGCCTGCCGATCACCGCCCCGCACGCCGCGGGAGAGGCGGTCACCCTGCTCGTGAGCAACCACGGCACCAACACCTGGGCCTTCTCGGAAGGGGTACGGGAGTAGCCCCTCCGAGAAGGGGCGCCGCCCCGCCCCGCCGCGATAGCCGCCCCCATGCGCCGCACCGGTCCGCCCGCCGCCCCGAACCCCGACCCGCTGCACCACGGCGACGCCGATCCCGAGCCGCTCGACGAGGGCTGGGTCTACGCCCCGCCCACCGGCCCGCTGGTGATCGTGCACGCAGACCGCGACCTCGTGGTGATTCACAAGCCGAGCGGCTTGCTCAGCGCGCCCGGCCGCGGCCCCGACCAGGCCGACAGCGCCCTGCTGCGCGTGCAGGCCCGCTGGCCCACCGCCGAGCCGGTCCACCGCCTCGACCTCGACACCTCGGGCCTGTTGGTCTTCGCGCTCCGGGGCAAGGCGACCCGCGCGCTGATGGCCCAGCTGCGCGACCGCCGTGTCGAGAAGCGCTACCTCGCCTGGGTGGCCGGCGCGCCAGGGGCCGAAGCCGGCGAGATTGACCTGCCGCTGCGGCGCCTCGTCGGCCAGCCCCGCTCGGTGGTCGACCCGGCGGGCCGGCCCAGCCGCACCCGCTGGCAGGTGGTCGAGCGCCGCGGCGAGAGCACGCTGCTCGCCCTCGAGCCGCTGACCGGCCGCAGCCACCAGCTCCGCCTGCACCTGCGCAGCATCGGCCACCCCATCCTCGGCGACCGCTTCTATGCCCCGCCCGAGGTCATCCTCGCCGCCGACCGCCTGCTGCTCCACGCGGTCGAGCTGCGCCTGCTCCACCCCTGGTCGGGCGCGCCCCTCAGCCTGCAGGCTGCGCCAGGGCCGGGCTTCGGCCCGCGCTGAGCGGGGGCGGGGCCCCGGGGCGGGGGCCGCGGCAGGGGGCGGAGGGGCCGCGCAGCGGGTCGGGCGGGGCCGTCGGCGCCGCCCGACGGAGCGCAGCGAACCCCCGGAAGCACCCGGCCCGGAGCGCAGCGGAGGGGCCGCCCACCCACACCCGAACCACGGCTTGACGGCATGCTGACGCGCGCGCCCGTGCCGCGCCCGCCGCGCGTGGAGACGTGGCGGCAGGAGCCCCCATGCCCACCACACCCGCGCCCACCACCGCACAGACCCCGACCGCCGACCCCGTGCCCGCCGCACCCCCGCCGCGCACCGGCCGCCGCGTGGTCATCGTGGGCGGCGGCTTCGGGGGCCTCGCGGTCGCCCGACGCCTCGCCGACACCGACCTGCACGTCACCCTCATCGACCGCAGCAACCACCACCTCTTTCAGCCCCTGCTCTACCAGGTGGCATCGGCGGCCTTGGCCCCCGCCGACATCGCCGAGCCCATCCGCAGCATCATCGGCGGGCACGACAACATCGAGGTGCGCTTGGCCGAGGTCGAGGCGGTGCAGCCGGCGGCGCGCAGCCTCAGCTTGCGCGGCGGCGAAGAGCTCGGCTGGGACTGGCTGGTGCTCGCGGCGGGGGCCCGCCACGGCTACTTCGGCCGCCCCGAGTGGGAGGCCGAGGCCCCCGGGCTCAAGACCTTGCCCGACGCGCTGGAGATCCGCCGTCGGGTCTTGCTCGCCTTTGAGCAGGCCGAGTGGGAGACCGACCCCCACCTCCGCGCCGCGCTGATGACCTTCGTGGTGGTCGGCGGGGGCCCCACCGGGGTCGAGCTCGCCGGCTCCATCGCTGACATCGCCTCCCAATCCCTACCGGGTGATTTTCGGCGCGTCGATACCCGCCAGACAAAGGTCGTGTTGGTCGAGGCGGGCACCAGCGTGCTGGGCAGCTTCGCGCCCCCCTTGCGCGAGGCCGCCGCCGAGCAGCTGCGGGCCCTCGGCGTCGAGCTGCGCCTCGGCGCACCAGTCGAGAAGCTCGACGAGCACGGCGTCGTGGTCAAGGGTGAGCGCATCGCCGCCGGGACGGTGCTGTGGGCCGCGGGCAATGAGGCGAGCCCGATCGGCCGCAGCCTCGGGGTCCCCCTGGATCGGGCCGGCCGCGTCATCGTCGGCCCCGACCTGTCGGTCGAGGGTCACCCCGACCTCTTCGTGATCGGCGACCAGGCGCACGTCGAGGGCCCCACGGGGCTGGTGCCCGGCGTGGCGCCGGCCGCCCAACAGATGGGGCGCCTGGTCGCCCGCAACATCCTCGCCGACCACCAGCGCCGCCCCCGCAAGGCCTTCAGCTACCGAGACAAGGGCAGCATGGCGACGATCGGCCGCAGCAAAGCGGTCGCCCAGCTCGGCCGGCTGCGGCTGCGGGGCTATCTCGCTTGGCTGCTGTGGGCGATCGTGCACCTCGCCACCATCAGCACCTTCCGAAACCGCGTGCTGGTCTTCATCAAGTGGGGCTGGGCCTGGTTCACCTTCGACCGCAGCAGCCGCATCGTGTGGACGCAGGCGCCCGCGCGCCCACCCCCACCGCCCGAGGGCTGAAGGCTGAGGACGGAGGACGGAGCGCGGCCCCTCGGCCGCGGTGGCTCAGCGCGGCGCCGGCGCCCGGGGCGGGTCGAGCGGCCCGAGGCCCAAGATCGCCCGCAGCCCCGGATGGGTCGGCCGCCGGCTGGTGGTGACCGCGAACACCTTGTCCTCAACGCCCTCGAGCAGGCCGATCGGCCGCAGGTTGTGGCGCTCGGCCAGCTCGGCTTCGACCGCGGTGGGCATGGCAATGCAGCCCAGGCCCGCCTGCCCGAAAGACTTGAGCATGGCGCTGTCTTCGCACTCTGCCACCACGATGGGGCGGAGCTGCCGGTCGCCGAGCCAGGCCTCGACCGCCCGGCGGCGGCCACCCCCCTCGGCAGAGAGCAGCAGCGGCGCGCCCTCCAAGCTGGCGGGGAAGCCCGGCGCGAGCGCGGTGACCAAAGCAGGGGCGCCGTAGAGGGCCAGCGGGCTGCGCAGCAGGGGGTGGGTGTGCAGGCGCAGGCCGCGGCCGATGCCCGTGGGCGCGTCGGTCAGCACCAGATCCAGCTCGTGCAGGCCAAGCTCGGCCAAAAGGCGGTCGGGCCGGCCTTGGCGGCAGAGCAGGTGCACCGGCCGAGAGAGCAAGAGGGCCGGCTGCACGAGGCGGGCGCTCAACAGCTTGGGGAGCACGTCTGCGACGCCGATCCGAAGGCGGAGCACCGCCGCGGCGCTGCCCACGTCGCGCAGCCCCGCCTGGAGCTCTTGACCCAAGCCGAAGATCTGGTCGGCCGACTCCAACGCGGCCCGGCCAGCCTCAGTCAGCTCCATCCCGCGGCCGCGGCGCACGAAGAGCTCGACGCCGAGCTGGTCTTCAAGCTGGCGGACCTGGGCAGACACCGTCGAGGGCGCGAGGCGCAGCTTCTCAGCGGCGGCGGTGAGCCGCCCCTCGCGGGCCACCAGCCAGAAGCAGTGGAGGTGGTGGTAATTGAGCCACTCCATGCCCGACCTCTTCGATTGAACCGAACGCAAGGGGTGGAACTATCTCATCGTCGGCGCCGCGCACGCACCTACGGCATCGAGATCGACCTGACGATGATCCCCGAAAATTCCGAAGACACCGATGGCGCGGTCGAGCACCAGCAGACCCACGACGTGGCCCAGTGCCGGCGGTTCACCACCCGACCGGGCAGCCTGCAGGTGCATACGGCGGCATTTGAGATCGCCCGCCGCAAGGGCGCCCGCCGGCTGACCTGCGGCCACACAGCCAACATCATGAAGCTGACCGATGGCCTCTTCCCCGAGACCTTCTACGAGGTTACCCGGTCCTACCCCGAGCTGCGGGCCGATGAACTCATCGTCGACGACATGGCGATGAAGCTCACCACCGAGCCGCAGGCCTTCGACGTGGTCGTGCTGCTCAGCGGCGCGATGATGCTGCGCGGCTTGAGCTGTTTCAGTCCGCCGCCCGCATCGAGGCCGCGGCCGGCCCCGCGCTGCGGGCCCTGCACCGCCCCCTCGACCTCGCCACCCCGGCGCCCCGGCCCCGCACCGCCGACTTCACCGCCGCCTTCTTGGCCCACCTGCCGCCGCCCGAGGCAGTGGCCGGCCAGCGCGACGACCTCGGCGCGGGCTTCGTCGTCCCCGCCCGGCCGACCATCCAGCGCATAATGGCCACGCCCAAGCCGGCCGAAGAGAGCTGCGCGGGTATCGACATCTTCGTCGAGTCCACCGCGACAGCCTCATCCCTCGCCGCCCAGATCCGCCCGCTGGTGCCCCCGGGGCCTCACGCTCAGCCTGATCAGCAACCGCGGCACCCAGGTCTGGCCGCGGGCCAGCCCGCTGACCGCGTGCGTGAACCACGACCGCGTGCGCCTCGAGCGCGCGCCCGACGCGCCGGCCCCCCGGGGCGCCGCCTTGCTGCAGGTGGCGGCGGCGGTCGATGAGGTGGCGCGGGTCTGCTCGACCGAGCTGCTGCTGCAGCTGGGGGAGAAGAAGGGGTACTCGTTGGCGCAGGGGCAGTAGGGACGGGAGGGGAAGGATCGGGCAGGGACGGGCTCTCGGGCGTCGGCGCGGGAGGGGCTGGGGTCGGCCGTCCCTTACTCCTCCTCTCCTGCAAAACGCACCGGCAGGGCGACCAGCTCACCGCCGTCCTCGCCGTGCGACCGCTCGACCTCCAGGCCCAGCCCCAAGGCGTCCACCGCGCCCGCGGCTCCGGCCCACTGCGCGATGCCGACCAGCGCCGACATGACCTCCAGCTCGCCGTCTTCGCCGACCAGCTCCTCCAACGGCATGGACCTGCCCGCGACCTGAACGCCGCGCACGCGGTCACCGGTCCGAAGGCCGAGGGCCTCCGCGTCTCCGCCGGCGAGCACCTCGTCGACCAGCAGGCCCTCTTCATCGACGCTGAGCTCGAGGCCCATCGCATCGAGCGGGTCCTCTGCCTCGCCGCCCAAGGTCACCTGAGCCGTGCGCCCGGCGTGGACCTCGACGGTGGCGCTGTCCCAGAGCATTGGGAACAGGTCTACCGTCCAAGGGCCTGGAGCAAGCCCCATTGCAGTATATCCACAATCAACCCCCGTAAAGTCCAGTCCACGCCCAGATTCGGGCCCGCTGAGCATTCCACCCTTCCACTTCGATGGTGTCGATCTACCCACCTCCACCCCCGTTAGCGGGTCGATGCACCGCAGCGCGATTCCCCCATAGTTGGCCGGGTCGATGGCCCCCAGATCGCGCAGCTCACCCTCCTGCAGCCCGCCGACGCGGACTCGTGCCAAGTGCACGCGGCGGCCAGCCCGTGCTTCCGGCGCGGTATCCTCGGTGCCCCGGCGAGAGATCTCCACGCTCCAGTCGCCTGGCGCTAGCCCGACCAGCTCCCAGCGCCCATCGGGCTGCACCTGCGTGCTCTCTGATCTCATGGTCATCCGTACCACCGTGTAGATGTCGGGGGCGATGCGGTGCACCCGGACGGTGACCTCATCGTCCGGGAGATGCCCCAGCAGCAGGCCCTTGACCCCACCATCGCCCGGGTCCAGCACCACGAGGTCTACGTCATCAGGCACGCTGACCTCAAGACCGCCGCCCCGCACCACGGCATCAGTGTCCGGGCAATGGCATAGAGCGCGCGCCTCGGCCGGAGCATCGTCGGCGGGCAACAGCGCTGTATCGCCGATGACACACTCGCCCGCATTGAACCGCGGCGTCATGGGCCCGCCGCAGCGCAGCTCAGGGCAGCCGCCGTCGGGGAAGCCCTGGCAGATGACAGCCACCCCGCGGGCCTCAGCCAAGCGCAGCTCGACCTCGGGCCAAGGCTCGGTGGGCGCGTCCAGCGCCGGCACCCAGGCAGCGGCGGGCAGAGCGCCCTCTGCCACAGCCAACACCCGCAGCTCAGGCTCTTCGCCGACCGCGCCGCGGTGGTGCGGCCCCCGGGGCAAGGGCAGCGCGAAGCGGCCGTCTGGCCCGGTGCGGGCGGTGGCCATGGGCCAGCCAGACCGGCGGAGCGGCGCCGTCGAGGCACGAACACCGGCATTCGGGGCGGACGGGCGGGCGTCGGCCCGCGCCTCAGCCACCTCGACCAGGGCGCCCTCCACGGGAGCACCGTCGGCGTCGAGCACCCGGCCCTTGAGCGGCGCGAGGGGGCGCAGGCGCAGCTCGACGATTGCATCGTCCTCTGGCTCCACATCAGCGAAACGCTCAAGGTCGGCCGCCGCGTCGGTCCACGCGCTGAGCCGCACGAAGGCCCCGCAGGGCAGGCCGCCGACCGGGTGCTCGACGCCGAGGGGGACCTCAAGCTGCACCGGCGCCGAGGCAGGCGCGTCGCCCGTTCGCTCCACCTCGATGCGGACCACGGCCGCGCCTTCAAATTGCGATCCCTGGGGGTCAAAGCGCAGCCTGCTGCGCTGTGCGTGGGCCACGATCACGTCCCCCTCATTGGGCGCCCCGCGCACCGACGCGCGCAGCTCGCCAAAGGCGCGCACCGCCTCTGCAGAGGGGGGCTCCTTGACGTAGGCCTCGGCCGGCGCGACCCGGACGCGCAGGCCACAGTCGCCCGAGGCCGCCGGTAACGGCGCGGGGGCGGCCCAGGCGCGCGCAGCGGGCCGCGGCGGCGGCAGGCTGTCGCGCAGCGCGGCCAGCAGCAGCGCGAGGGTGGCCGCGGGCAGCACCAAGACCAGGGTCGCGCAGCCCAGGGCCCAAGCCCAGGGTGAGCTGCCGCGCGCGGGGGCCGGCGGCCGCCCGGGTGTGGGGTCAAGCGAAGGCATGGCGAGGCTCCAGGGCCGACGGCGGGGCCAGACAGACCCGGGGGAGCCTACACCAAGGGGTCGGGTGGAGCGAGGGGTCGGGCGGGTACAGCGGGGGTACAGGGGGAGGGATTTCAGAGCTGAAATCGCCCGGGCCCGCTCGCTGGCGCTCGCTTCGTTTTGGTGGCGGACCCGCTGGGCCCGCGCGCGGGGTGCCAACGCGAAGGGGCAGGTGCGCCCGGCGCAGCGAGGTCAAAGGACGAAGGGGTCGCAGTGTCTCAGCGATGTTGCCACAGAGAGCAATGGCGGTCTTTTTCCCCCTACGGCCTCCCTGTTCGCGATGGGGACCTGGCGAGTTTGGCAGAGCTTCGTTGAGGACCTCCGCGTTGCCATCAGAGGCTACCTGCGCAGCCAACCAATTCAGCGGGCTCAGAGTAGGGCTGCGTTCCGCTTCCCAGAAGCCAGGAGGAAGCGACGACATCAGCGAACACCGGAGGGTCCCTGGATGGGTCAATGTTAGCGCTTATGGGGTCAAGCGCGTGGGCGGTGTCGTGCGTGTCGACCGCCTCCCACACCTCGCCAAAGCTGCCCGCTCCCAGCGCGCGCACCAGCCGCAGGCCGTCGATCAGCGCGCCGGGGGCGACGCCGCCCTGGCCTTCGTCCTCGCCCCAGCCGCTCGACGGCGCTTGTGCGCTCGACATCGCCACCCCCGCGCGCACGCCTAACCTGCGCGCGCGACCCCGCCCCGCCGACACGCCGGGACAAGGCCCTGTCCCGCCCGATCAGGTGCGCCGCACGCCGCGCAGATGTAGGCTGGGGCACCGCGGCCGACCGCGCCCATCGAGCCCCACCCACGCCCTCCCTGCTCGCCCGCCCTCACCTTGGGGTCCCCCGCGCATGTCCACGCCCCGCCCCGCCGCGAGCACCGCGCCCCCGCCCGTCGATGGTCCGCTGCGCGACGCCCAGTCCAGCGCCCTCGAGAAGCTCGGCGAACACCTCAGAGACCTCGACCCGGGGCCGCGGGCCCGGCCGCGCAGCTTCGCCGACGGGCAGCGCCTGATCGCCGACGCCGAGGCGCGGCTGCAGCTCGCCGCCCGGCAGCTCGAAGAACGCGAGGCGAAGCGCGCCAAGCTTGAGGGCCAGCTTCAGCGCCTCGACTCCGCCCGCCCGGGCCTGAAGGCCACCGAGGTGCAGGCGGTGCTCGACCAAGCCCAGGTGCTCGACGGCAAGCTGCTCGAGGCCGGCACGCTCAAGACCCGCCTCGACGAGGGGCTGCGCAGCCTGCGCCCCAAGGTGCACAAGCTCATCAGCGAGAAGCTGCAGCCGGTCATCGCCGCGCGGGGCGACCAGATGGTGGCCTCGGTCGACCCGGCCGGTCAGAAGGGGCTCGAGGCCGAGCTGCCCGAGTGGGTGACCCGGTGGGAAGAGTATGTGCGCCTCAACCTCGACCACGACCTCGCCAACCTCACCGAAGATCTGTGGCAGCGCCTCGACAAAGAGCCCCTGGTGCTGCCGCCGCCCACCTTGCCGCCGCTGCCGGTCGTGCAGCTCAAGTACGACCTGCAGCTCCCGACGGTGAACGTCGAGCGCGACGCGGTCGAGATGGGCAGCGGCATGTTGCGCCACGGCCGCAGCCTCATCTACGGCCTGATGTCGGTGGCTGGCCTCGCCGGCCTTCGCGGCTCGGGCGGCGGCGCCGCCGAGGCGGGCGACCGGCTGCTTTTTGGCCTGGGCGCGGTGCTCATGATGGTCGGCGCGGCGGCCTTCGGGGCTTACCAGACCCGGCGTGACCGGGCCCGCGAAGAGCGGCGGCTAAACGAGCAGGCCCGCGAGCGCGCCGAGCGGGCGGTGCGCGACGCGGTCAACCACTGGCTCGACCGCTGTAAGGACCGCTTTCAGCTGCAGTTCACGACCCGCATGCGCGACCAGCGCCTCGTCCTGCGGCGCTGGGTCGAGGCCGAGGTGCGGCCCACCCTCCAGCGGGTGCGGCAGCAGAGCGATGATCTTGAGCGCCAGAAGGCCGAGGCAAAGGCTGGTCTCGACAAGCTGCGCGAGGCCCGTGACGTGCCCGACACCAAGCAGGTCGAGCGCTTGCGTGCCACGCTCCAGGCGGCCCGCGAGCAGCTGGCGCTGGGTCCTGCGCCCGCTGACGGTCGCTGAACCGCTGCTGCCTAGCCCTGCTGCGGCACCGTGCGCCGCGCCGATCAAACAACGGGTATCCGAGAGCGCCCCACCGGGCGCAGCCCACGCCCCTCCCCGCGCCCTCTGAACTGCCCGTACCCCGCTTCGCCCACACCACACTCCGAGGTCCTGATGAGCACCGCCGACACCTGCGCGCCGCCGCCCCCCGACTGCGCGCCGACCGCCACAGACGGCCCGGATGTCCCGGTCGTCCCGAGCGCCCCGGTGCCGTTCGCTCCGGTCGTCCCGGTGCCGAGCGTGGCGAGCGGGGGCGCCGATGCCGAAGGCGGCCTGCTGCAGCTCATCGAGCGAATCGTGCTGCAGATCGCGCCCGCCGGGCTCGTCGATGATGATGGCGCCCGGGCCCGCGCCGCCGCGCTGACCGGCGCGTGCGGCGACGCGGCCCAGGCCTCCTGCGACGAGGCGATCGCCCGGCTGCACGCCGAAGAGGCGGCGGTCCAGCAGCGTGTCCACGACCTCATCCAGAGCGCCGAGGCGGCGCTGGCCACGCTCACCGAGACCCACCGCGCGGCGCTCGATGACGCGGCGGCCCACGCGCGGGGCGCGCTGCAGGCCGAGGCCAGCGCCATCGAGGCCCGACTGACCGAGGGCACCGCCGAGGTCCGCCTGCTGGTCGATGACCTGCGCAAGGGCACGGCCGAGCTCGACGCCCGCCTCGACGCCGGCGCTGAGCGCCTCGAGGGGCTGAGCGCGCAGGCCACCGCGACGGTGCACGCCCGCATCGACGAGGCGCAGCAGCGGCTCGAGGGCCTGCAGGCCGAGGGCCTCGCGCGCCTTGAGGCCCGCACCGAGCAGCTGCAGGCTGAGGTCAGCCAGACCTTGCAGAGCGCCACCGCCGCGCTGCAGGCCGAAGGCGGCGGGCTGCTTCACCGCCTGCGCGAGCGCTTCACCGAGGGCGAGGGCCTGCTGCGCGACCGCAAAGACCGGGCGCTGGCCGCCCTCGACGAGCGCGCCGACGCGAAGCTCGAGGCCCTGACCGAGCTCGGCGACGGCCAGGGCGAGCGCCTGCGCGAGGTCGGCACCGAGCTGCGGGGCAGCCTCAAAGAAGAACAAGACGGCATCCTCGCGCGCCTGCGCGAGAAGGGCGAAGACCTGCGCGAGCGCCTCTCCGGCGCGGGCCACGAGCACCGCGAGCGCCTACGCGAAGTTGAGGACGAGGGCCGCACCCGGCTCGGTGAGCGCCTGCGCGACCTGATCGACCAGCTCGATGACCGGCGCGAGCGCCTCAAGCGCGACGTCGACGACGAGGTCGAGCGCGCCAAAGACGAGCGCCGCGAGCTGCGCGAGCGCCTTCGCAACGTGCGCCACGTGCTGGTCGACATCGGCCAGACCATCGCGCGCCAGGTGCCGGTGGTGGGCGACGCGATCGCGAACATGGCCGACCAGCTCGACGAGTCCTTCTGAGCGCAGGGCAGCGGGGCAGCGGGGGTGACCCGTCCGCCTGCCTCCTCCCCCTCACTCCCCGTCCTGCTCCTCCGCCTCCCCCAGCCGCACCGGCAGCGCCACCACCTCCCCACCCTCCGCCCGCTCGACCTCCAAGCTGATCCCCAGCGCGTCCAGCCCGCCCTCGGCGCCCAGCTCTTGCGCGAGGCCCACCAGGCCCGAGATGGCCTCCAGCTCACCACCTTCACCGATCAGCTGGTCGAGGGGCAGCGGGGCGCCGGCCACCTGCACCCCGCGCACACGGTCGCCGGCCCGCAGGCCCAGGCCCGCGGCGAGGCTGTCGGGCAGCACCGCGTCAACCAAGAGGCCCTCCCGGTCGACGCTCAGCGCCGCGCCGGCCTCGGCGAGGGGGTCTTGCGCGTCGCCCCCGCCGAGGGTGACCAAGGTGGTGCGGCCGGCGTGAACCTCGACGGTGGCGCTGTCCCAGAGGGCGGGCAGGCGCTCGATGGTCCAGACCCCAGGCGGGATGCCACCGTTGACCATTCCACACCAAGCGGGATGGATCGCCGCGGGGGACCAGCGACCGTCCTCCCGCATCGTGGCCGGGCCTCGCACGGGGGTCCCCGACAGATCGTCCATGCACTCGAGCGCGACGGCGCCGAAGGCGGCCGGATCGATGGTGCCCACGTCGCGGTCCTCTCCCGGCGCCAACGCTGGCACCTTGACCAGGGCGAAGTCCCACGAGCCCTGGTCGGTCGGGATGGCAAGCTCCGCGGCCCGCGCGTCCGACGACAGCAGCTGCTCGGTCGCGCTGAGCGCCCAATCGCCCGGGCCCAGCCCTGTCAAGACCCAGGTGCCGTCGGGCTGAATGTCAGCGTAGGTGCTCACGGAGACGTCGGCGACCATACGCGCGAGGTCGGGCGCGACACGGACGGCGCTTATCTGCCCCCAACTGTCGGTCGGCCAGTCGCGCACCGCCCCGCGGATCGACCCGCCAGGCGAGACCAGCACGACCTCATCGGTGTCGTCCGGCACCGAGACCTCGAGCCCACCCCCGCGCACCACCGCGAGCGCATCGGGGCATGCGCAGAGCGCTGCCCCGGGGTCGAGGCCATCCCCCTCGGGCAACAACGCAGTGAACCGCCCCGCGCAGCCACCGCCCAGCACCCCCGGTGTCAGCGGGCCACCGCAGGTCAAATCGGGGCAAGAATCAAAGGGGAAGCCGACACATCGCACGACCACGCCTCGCAGCTCTGACAGGGTGAGCGTCAGCTCCGCCGTGGGGGTGTCCGGGCCGAGCGGCACCGGCGCCTTGGCAGGCAGGTAGCCCTCTGCGACGGCGAGGACAACGATCTGGACGTCCTGTCCGCCGAAGTCTGAGGCGGAGCGCCCCACCGGCGGCCGCAGCTCGAAGCGGCCGGCGGCGTCGCTGCGGGTCAGCCCCCAGCGCGGATCCGCCCGCGGGGCCGGCGTCACAGGCTCGAGGCGCAGCCCGCGTCCCGCCCTTGGCACGGCCGATGCCACGCCAACCTCGACGAGCGCCCCCTCCACCGGCCGCCCGTCCGGGTCCACCACCGACCCGCGCACCCGTCCCCGCGGCGACAGCGGCAGCTCGATGATGTCCCCCTCTTCGAACGCGATCCTCCACGGCGGCAGCCCCAGCAGGGCCATCCCCTCACCCTCCGCGAACACCCGCGGAGAGACCCCGCAGGGCAGGCCGTCGACCTCGCCCACCTCGCCCACGGGCAGCGTCCGGCGGACTGGGTCGTGCTCCTCGCCGTAGTCGAGGTGAAGGTCCACCGCGCCGGTGAAGGTCGCGCCTCCCGGGTCAAAGACGAAGCGGGCCCGACGATCCGCTTGGTTCGGGTCCACGCGGTAGGCCTCTTCCGGCGCCGCGCGCAGGCGGAGGGAACAGCCCCCTTCGGTCGGCAGAGACGCTGTGCGCCGAGGCACCACAGCCGCCTGCGGCGCGCCCTTCGGCCCACCAGAGTGCAGCCCCGCAAGCAGCGCCCGCAGCCCCAGCGCCGGCAGCACGACCACCAGCGCAGCGCAGCCGAGCCCCCACGCCCACCGCCGTCGGGGCGCGCCCACGGCCGCGCGCGGATCGGGAGGGGTCGAGTGCCTGGGCATGCGCGGGCTCCAGCGATGGGGGCTGGGCCGAGCCTACACCCGGCGGCCGCCTGCGGATCGGGCAAGGACAGCGCCGCCCCGCGCGCCCAGCAGGCCGGCCTGCGCGCCGCCGCCCGCATAAGCGAGGCGCCCGCCCGCGCCCGAGGCCCCCATGCCCGCCCGCCGCCTCCGCCCCCTGCTCACCGCGACCCTGGCGCTGGGTCTCAGCCCCGCCGCCGCGGCCCGCCCCGCCGACCCGCCGCCCTTCGACCACGGCGCCGCCGCCGGGGTGCGCTCGGCCACCCTCGCCGCCCTGCTCGCCGACCACTGGTCGTGGTTGATGCGCCGCAGCCCCACCTGGGCGACCCGCCTCGGCGACCATGGCGCCGACGACCGGCTCGAAGACCTCTCCCCCGAGGCGCTTGCCGCGGATCGGGCAGCGCGGGCGGCCTTCTTGCAGCGGGCCGAGCGCATCCCCGCCGCGGGCCTGCACCCTGACGACCAGCTCACCCTCTCTCTGTTCCAGCACGAGCTGCGCGCCGGGCTGGCCACCGACCTCTGTCATACCGAGCAGTGGGGTCTGTCGGCCCGCAATAACCCGCTCGTTAGCCTCGGCTGGCTGGCCGAGGGGGTCTCTTTGCAGACCCCGGCGGCCCAGTCTGCTTACCTCGCCCGCCTCGAGGCCTTCCCCACGCTCATCGCCCAGGACGGCGGCCACCTGCGCGCGGGGGTCGCCGCCGGCCGCACCCCCGAGCGCGCCGCGGTCGAGGTAGTGCTCGCCCAGCTCGACGCCGAGCTGGCCAGGCCCGCCGCCGAGTGGGCGGTGGCCAAGCCGCTGGCCGCCGTCGGCGCCGGAGCGCGCGCTACGCGGCTCATCGACCGCCGCCTGCGCCCGGCTTTGCTCGCCTACCGCGAGCTGCTGCGGGGCACCGTCCTACCCGCCGCCCGGCCGCCCGAGCGGGCCGGGGTCTGGGCCCTGCCCGAGGGCGCGGCCTGCTACGCCGCCCTCTCGGCGCGCGAGACCAGCCTCGCGCTCGGCCCTGATGAGATCCACGCCATCGGCCTGCGCGCCCTGGCCGAGATCCACGCCGAGCTGCGGGTGCTCGGCGCCCGCGCGCTCGGGACCGACGACCTGCAGGCCATTCTGCTGCGCCTGCGCACCGACCCCCAGCTGCGCTTTCAGACCGAAGATGAGGTCGAGGCCGCCGCCGCCGAGGCCCTCGCTGCCGCCCAGGCCGCGGTGCCCCGGGCTTTTGGCCGCTTGCCCGCGGCGGAGTGCGGGGTGCGGCGGGTGCCCGCGCACGAGGCGCCCTACACGACGATCGCCTACTACTGGCCGGCCGTGCCCGGCGAGGCGCCTGGCTACTACGTGATCAACACGAGCGCGCCCGAGACCCGCCCGCGCTTTGAGGCCCGGGCGCTCGCTTTTCATGAGTCGGTGCCCGGCCACCACCTGCAGATCGCGCTGGCCCAAGAGCTGCCCGCCCTGCCCGCCTTCCGCCGGCACCTCGGCCCGACCGCCTTCGTCGAGGGCTGGGCGCTCTACTCCGAGCGCCTCGCCGACGAGCTGGGCCTCTACCGCGACGATCTCGACCGCATCGGCATGTTGAGCTTCGACACCTGGCGGGCGGCGCGCTTGGTGGTCGACACCGGCGTGCACGCCAAGGGCTGGACCCGCGAGCAAGCGGTGCAGTTCATGCTCGAAAACACCCCACTGGCCGAGAATAACATCCGCAACGAGGTCGACCGCTACATCACCTGGCCCGGGCAGGCGCTGAGCTACAAGCTCGGCCAGCTCGAGCTCCGCGCGCTGCGGGCCGAGGCCGAGGCGACGCTGGGGCCGCGCTTTTCGCTGGCCGCCTTCCACGACGTCGTGCTCGGCGCCGGGGCGGTGCCCCTGCCGGTGCTGCGCCAGCGGGTCCAGGCCTGGGCGGCGGCGGACGGCGGGCCCCCCCGCTGATCAAGCACGGGCCTGCGCAGCGGCGCGGGCGAAGTCGACCCCCGCGCGCAGGCGCGCCACCAGCTCGGGCTCGGTGGCCTTGCGCAAGCTGCGCTCCAGGGCATCGGCGCAGCGCGGGAGCGGCGACTCTGCCTCGGCGCGCAGCAGCCGCAGCAGCTGGGTCGCGCCGTCTTGATCGCCGTCCCGCAGGTTGACCTCGAGGGCGACCGACAGCACGCAGTCATAGCGGTGCAGCGGAGAGCGCGGCGACGCGGCTTGAAAGGCCGAAACAGCGTCCTCAGCGGTGTGTTGCGTCAGCGTCGCGCGAAACACGGCCGCCGCGGCGGCTCGGCCCGGCTTGTTGCGGATGAGGTTTCGGGTCGGCCAGCAGCGCACCATGTCGGCGCAGTGCAAGGCGGCCTCCCACCAGACCGCGGGCTGGTCGACCACCCGCAGCCCCTCGACCGCCGCGGCCAGCGCACCGACGGCCTCCGGATCTCCTTTGGGGTCGACGAAGCACACCCGCAGCTGCTGGAGGGCCGCCTCGGGGTCGGGCTGACCCGCCATGGCGAGGGCGGCCTCGACGGCCGCGAGCTCGGCCTGCAAGGCCACCCGCAGCGCAGCAGCACCCTCGCCCGGGGCGGCCGCGGCCGAGGCCAGCGCGCCGGGCAGGGCGGCCAAGCTCAGATCATGCCAGTCCGAGAGCGCGGTGCCCCCAGCTTCGGCGTCGGGGCGTCGCCAGGCCACGCAGATGGGCACCCGGGCGTGGCTGTCGCGCAGCCAACGCTCCAGCTCGGCGTTGAAGCGCCGCAGCGCTGTTTCATTGGCGATCTTGGCTTTGTTTCGCGTGGTCAGCGCCGTGGGTGCCTTGGGCACCTTCCCATAGGCGGCGTCGATCAGCCGGCCAACGCCGAGCTCGCTCTGCACCCAAAGGTGAGGGCCATCCCATACGGCGCCGCCGGCCAGGGGCAGCGGCAGGTCGGCGACGATGAGGGCCGCCTCGTCAGCCGAAGGCGCGCGCTGAAACAAAACCTCGAGGCAGGCGATCTCAAAGTACCGGGCGTCGCCGGCGCCCACGAAAGGGAAGTCCATCGGCAGGCTCCGTTCGCGGGCGCGCCCGCGCGCTCAGACGTTGAAGCGGAAGTGCATCACATCGCCATCCTGTACGATGTATTCCTTACCCTCAACCCGAAGCTTGCCCGCCGACTTGAGCGCGGCCTCGGACTTGAGCGCGAGCAGGTCGGTCACCGTGTAGACCTCGGCGCGGATAAAACCGCGCTCAAAGTCGGTGTGGATGACGCCGGCGGCCTGGGGCGCCTTCCAGCCCTTGCCGATGGTCCAGGCGCGGATCTCTTTGGGGCCGGCGGTGAAGTAGGTCTGCAGGCCGAGCAGCGCGTAGGTCGCGCGGGCGAGGCGGGCGAGGCCGGGCTCAGCGAGGCCCAAATCAGCGAGGAAGCTCGCCCGATCGGCCGGGTCGAGCTCAGAGATCTCGGCCTCGACCTTGGCGCAGATGTTGACCGTCATCGCGCCCTGGGTCGCGGCCAGCGCCTCAACCTGGGCGGTATACGCATTGCCCTCGAGACCGCCCTCGTCGACGTTGCAGACGTAGAGCACGGGCTTGGACGTGATGAGCTGCGCCTCTTTGACCGAGAGGAGCTCTTCGTCGGTCCACTCGCCGGCGCGGGCGGGTTTGCCGTCGCCGAGCAGCGCGACCAGCTTCTCGGCCACGTCGAGGTGCAGCTTGTTGCTCTTGTCGGGGGACTTGGCGAGCTTGCGGTAACGCTCGACCCGGCGCTCGACGCTGTCGAGGTCGGCCAGAATGAGCTCAATGTCGATGGTCTCGATGTCACGCAGGGGGTTGACCCCGCCGTCGACATGGACGATGTCGCCGTCATCAAAACAGCGCACCACGTGCAGGATGGCGTCGACGCTGCGAATGTGGCCCAAAAACTGGTTGCCCAGGCCCTCGCCCTTGCTCGCCCCGCGCACGAGGCCCGCGATGTCGACGATCTCGACGACAGCGGGCAGCAGCTGCTTGCTCTCGATGACCCCACGGATCTGCTCGAGGCGCGGGTCGGGCACCGGCACGATGCCCGTGTTCGGCTCGATGGTGCAGAAGGGGTAGTTCGCGCTCTCGGCGCCCGCCGAGGTCAGCGCGTTGAAAAGGGTAGACTTGCCGACGTTGGGCAGGCCGACGATGCCGGCTTGGAGGGCCATCTGGGGCTCCGGAGGGGTCGGGTGAGGGCAAAAACAGGGCGGGGGCAGCGGCCACCGCGACCCGCGCGCCTATCCGCCGGCTCTGCGCGCGGGCTACCTTCGCGGGCCGCGCCCAACGCCACGCGCCCGGAGGACCCATGACCCGCCTCATCCGCCCGCTCCTGCTCGCGACCACCGCCAGCCTCGCCCTCGGCCTGACCGCCTGCGGCGGCGACTGCGTCGACGAGAGTTACCTCGACATCACCGTCAGCGACAGCGTCGGGCCCGTGCTCGCCACCCTGACGTGGGAGCACGACAACGGCGAGAGCGGCACCGTCGACTGCCCCGGCGCCTGCGAGGTGCAGCCCAGCGAGCCCGGCACGGTCACCCTCACCGCGACCCCCACCGACCCGGCCCTGAGCCCGGTCACCGAAGAGGTCAGCTTCAACCAAGCGGTGGCCGAGGGCAAAGAGTGCCCCGAGGCCGTCGTCAACAAGGTTGATCTCACCGTCGAGGGCTGAAGGGCGAGGGCGGTGGGCGGGGCCTGCGGGCCCCGCAACGCCCCAGGGGGCGCGCAGGCAAGGCGCGGCGATACGCGACCGCAACACCTTCAAACAAGGCTGTTACAGCCGCCGACCACTCAGCCGAGCACCACCTTGACGCCCCGCACCAAGCCGCCGAGCGCCGTGGTCACCTCGGCGGTGGTCGGCGCGGCGACGATGGCCCAGCCCTCGCCCTCGTAGCTGGTCGAGGCCGGCTGCCCGACCACCGGCAGCTTGCGGTCGACCACGTAGCGGCCGACCTCGTGCTGGGCCCGCTCGAGGCCCTCGACCGCGACCACCGCGCCGCCCCGCCCCTGCCCGCGGAAGAAGGCGGTGCCCGCGGCGCGCTGGCGCTCGGCCGGCACATCCCAGGTGCCGAGCACCATCAAGCGGCACCAAGCCTCGATCATGTCGCGGCCAAAAGCCAAGCTCATCATCGGCATGATGTTCACGCCGGGCGGCCGGGCGCCCACCTCGCCGATGACAAAGCTGCCGTCAGGGCGCTCGAACCACTCCATGTGCGAGATGCCGGTGACCAGGCCGAGCGCGCGCAGGGCGGCGTGGTTGATCTCGCGGAAGGTGGTCCACGGCGCGTCAATCTCGCGCGGCAAGGTCACCGTGTACTGCATCCAGGGGTGCTCGAGCACGGCGAGCGGGGTCGGGTGGTAGCGGGTGCCCGACCACCAGACCGGCGCGCCGTCGATCATCACGGTCTCAAAGGTGCGCTCGACGCCGGTGATGAACTCCTCGGCTTGCACCGGATGGGCCACGCTCGGCTGCAGCTGCTCGAGCGCGCTCTGCAGCGCGGCGCGGTCGGCCACGCGGAAGGTGGCCTTGGCGCCCACCCCGGCCACGGGCTTGAGGATGATCGGGAAGCCGACCTCGCCCACGAAGTCCACGCCGTCTTGGATCGACTCGAGGCGGCGGTGCCGGGCCACAGGCAGACCGGCGGCGCGTAACACCTCTTTCATCCGGTCTTTATCACGGAAGTTGAGCGCCTGCTCGAGCTTCATGCCCGGCACGCCCGTGGCGCTGCGGGCCTCGCCCAGGGGCACCTGCAGCTGCTCCAATACGCCGAGCAGGCGGTCGACCCGGCCCCAGGCGCGCTGAAAGGCGCTGACCCCCTCGGCCAGGGCCGCGCCGTCCATACTCGGGCGCACGACATAGTGCCCTGAAACATGCGCTCCGAGCGCCGGATCGACCTGCTGCAGCTTGCCCTCGGGCTCGCAGCTCAGCAGCCCCAAGCGCAGGCCGGGGATGGCGGCCAAGGCGCGGGCGTAGCGCAGGGTGTTGTCCAGAAAGTAGGGGGCGACGAGCAGCACGTGCATGGGGGCTCCAGCGGCGATGGGCGGCTGGCGCGCTAATCCGGCGGGCCGGTCGGCACCCCACGCCCGCCCCAGCCTTCACCACACTGTCCCCTCCCCGCCCGCGAGGCCCGCATGACCGCGCCCCCCACCCTCCACCTGCTGCGCGGCGCCCACGTTTTTGCGCCCGAAGACCGCGGCCCACAAGACCTGCTCTTCGGCGGAGGCCAGCTCTTGGCCGTGGGCGCCGCGCTCGCCGCCCCTCCGGCCGGCTGGCCGGTCGAGGAGCACGACTGCAGCGGGCTGGTCGCCATTCCCGGCCTCATCGATCTGCACACCCACCTCAGCGGCGGCGGCGGCGAGGGCGGGGCCCACACCCGCGTCCCGCCCGTCCAGCTCACCGATCTGAGCATGGCCGGGGTCACGACCGCGGTGGGCCTGCTCGGCACCGACACCACCACCCGCAGCCTGGAAGAGCTGCTGGCCACCGCCCGGGGCCTGAGCCACTTTGGGCTCACCGCCCTCTGTTACACCGGAGGCTACCGCGTCCCGCCGCGCTCACTGCTCGCCACCGTCCGCGAAGACATCGCGCTCATCGACCGCTTCATCGCGGTCGGCGAGATCGCCATCTCGGACCACCGCAGCGGCCAGCCCACCTTTGACGAGCTGATGCGCATCGCAGCCGACGCCCACGTGGCCGGGCTGATGACCGGCAAGGCCGGCATCCTGCACCTGCACCTCGGCGACGGGCCCCGTGGGCTGAGCATGGTGCGGCGCGCGCTCGACGAAACAGAGCTCCCCACCCGCGTGTTTCACCCGACCCACGTCAACCGCAACCGTCGGCTGTGGGCCGAGGCGGTCGAGCTGGGCGTACGGGGCCTCTCGGTCGATGTGACCTGCTTCCCGCCCGCGCCAGGCGAGCCCACCGCCGCCGAGGACGTCTTGGCCTGGCTCGGCGCGGGCAACCCGCTCGAGCGCCTGACGCTGAGCAGCGACGGCGGCGGCTGCTTGCCTGAGTTTGACGCCGACGGCCGCCTACTGCGGATGGAGGTCGGCAAAAGCAGCGCGCTGCTCGCCACCTTGCGTGAGCTCGTCGCTGGCGGCTTGGCGCTCGACCAGGCCCTGCGCCCGCTGACCGCGACGCCGGCCGCCCTTCTTCGCCTCGGGCAAAAGGGGGCGCTCGTCGCAGGGGCCGACGCCGACATCGCCCTTCTGGACGCTGATCTGCGCCTGCACTCGACCATCGCATCGGGCCGCTGGCTGGTGCGCGGCGGCCGCCCCCTGCTGCGCGGGCCCTTTGAGGCCTGAGGCGCGCGCCCGCCCCAGAGCGCGCCGGGGGGCGTTGAAGGCAGGCGGCCCCCCTTGCTACGGTCCGCGCCCCTCCGCCCTGACCTGCCCGCGCGCCCGCGCCCCAGCGCCTCCGCCCCTCCTTTGGACCTCCGCCCATGCCCTCCCCTGAGCAGACCCCTGGTTCCCGCGGCTTTATCATCCCGATCGGCGGGGCCGAAGACAAGATCAGCGACCGGCTGATCCTCCGCCGGTTCATCAGCCTGTGCGGGGGCGCCGAGGCCCGCCTCGCGGTCATCCCCACCGCCTCTGAGCTCGACAGCACCGGCGACCGCTACCGCGAGATTTTCGGCAACTTGGGCGTGCGGCACGTCGATGTGCTCGACATTCGAGAGCGCGCCGACGCCGAGAAGCCCGAGCACGTCGAGGCGCTCAACCGCGCAACCGGCATTTTTATGACCGGGGGCAACCAGCTGCGCCTCTCGACCATCCTCGGGGGCACCGCGGTCGCCCAAACCATGCGCCGGGTCAACGCCCGCGGCACCCACGTCGCCGGGACCAGCGCCGGCGCCGCCTTTGTCAGCGAGCACATGATCGCGTTCGGCCGCGAGGGCGCCACCCCGATCGCCGGCCAGGCCACGCTCTGCGCCGGGCTGGGCCTGACCAACCGCGTGATCGTCGACCAGCACTTCCGGGAGCGCGACCGGCTCGGGCGCCTGCTCACCAGCCTCGCCTACAACCCCTTCGCGATCGGCCTCGGCCTCGATGAAGACACCGCCGCCTTCATCGGCCCCGACAACGTGATTGAGGTGGCGGGCGCCGGCGCGATCACCATCGCCGACGTCAGCGACCTCGCCTACAGCGGCATGGCCAGCGTGCGCGAGGGCCGGCCCGTGCAGCTGATCGGCGTCAAGCTGCACATCCTCAGCGATGGCGCGACCTTCCGGCTCGACAGCCGCGAGGCCAAGCCGGGCCTGCGCGACTGAGGGGCCGCCCGCGCGCTGCGCCGCGCGCGCGCCGGGCCGCACTGCGATGATGCCCACCCAGAGGCCATCTTCGCGGACCCCTTTCGCTCCGCGCGGGGGCTGGTGCAGGCTGCGCTCCCATGGTCGGGCCGTGCCCGCCACCCCTCGCACCGCCCGGAGCACCGATGCGCATCCTCGAGCAGCGCACCTACGTCGGCCCCAACCTCTACGCGACCTTCCCGGTCATCCGCCTGACGCTCGACCTGGGCCCGCTCGAAGACCGGCCCTCGGCGACGATCCCCGGCTTTGTCGAGCAGCTCCGCACGCTGGTCCCCAGCCTCGACCAGCACGGCTGCTCCTATGGTGAGCCCGGCGGCTTCCTGCGGCGCCTCGCCGAAGACGGTGGCACCTGGATGGGCCACGTGCTCGAGCACGTCGCCATCGAGATCCAGAACCTGTGCGGCAGCCGGGTCACCTTCGGCAAGACCCGGGGCAATGGCGAGAAGGGCCAATACCACGTCGTGTTCGAGTACGACGAGGCCTGGGTGGGCGAGAAGGCGGGCGAGCTGGCCCTGCGCCTGCTGCACCACCTCGTGCCCGCCGAGCTGCGCCCGGGCGTGGCCGACGAGGACGACTTCAACTTCCAGTCCGAGCTTGAGGACCTCATCCGCGGCGCCCAGCGCCGGGCGCTCGGGCCGTCGACGAGCAGCCTCGTGCGCGCCGCCCAGGCCCGCGACATCCCCTGGCTGCGGCTCAACCAGTACAGCCTCGTGCAGTTTGGCCACGGCAAGTTCCAAAAGCGCATCCAGGCCACGGTCACCAGCGAGACCCGCCACATCGCGGTCGACATCGCCAGCGACAAAGAGCTGACCAACAAGATCCTCGGCGATGTGGGCCTGCCCGTGCCCCGCCAAGACCAGACCACCTCGGCCGACCAAGCGGCGCGGGCGGCGCGCCGCCTCGGCTACCCGGTCGTGGTCAAGCCGCTCGACGCCAACCACGGCCGGGGCGTGTCGATCGGCCTCGAGACCGAAGAGGCGGTGCGCCTCGCCTACGCCCAGGCCCGCGAGCACAGCCGCACCGTGCTGGTCGAGACCTTCATCAAGGGCTTCGACCACCGCATGTTGGTGGTGAACGGCGAGCTGGTCGCGGTCGCCAAGCGGGTGCCTGGTCATGTGGTCGGCGACGGCGAGCACAGCATCGCCCAGCTCGTCGAGATCACCAACCAAGACCCGCGGCGCGGCATCGGCCACGAGAAGGTGCTCACCCGGCTCGAGCTCGACCACCAGGCCCAGCGCCTGATCGAAGCGGCCGGCCACACCGTCGACACCGTGCTGCCCGCCGGCGAGACCTTCTTCTTGCGCAGCACGGGCAACCTGTCGACGGGCGGCACCGCGGTCGACGTGACTGACATCTGCCACCCCGACAACCGTGAGATGGCCGTCCGGGCCACCGCGACCATCGGCCTCGACGTCTGCGGCGTCGACTTCCTCTCGCCCGACATCTCCCGATCCTACAAAGAGGTCGGGGGCGGCATCTGTGAGGTCAACGCGGCGCCGGGCTTCCGCATGCACGTGGCGCCCTCTGAGGGCCAGCCGCGCGATGTCGCGGGCAAGGTCATGGACATGCTCTTCCCCCCGGGCACGCCGAGCCGCATCCCGATCGCGGCGATCACGGGCACCAACGGCAAGACCACGACCACCCGCATGCTCGCCCACATCCACAAGCTGGCGGGCGCCATCGTCGGCATGACCACCACCGATGGGGTCTACATCGACGGGCAGCGCACGGTTGAGGGCGACATGACTGGTCCGCAGGCCTCACGAATGGTCCTGCGCGATCCGACGGTCTCGGTCGCGGTGCTCGAGACCGCCCGCGGCGGGCTGCTGCGCGCCGGCATGGGCTACCGCACCCCCGACGTGGCCTGCTGCCTGAACGTGACCGCCGACCACCTCGGCCTGGGCGGCATTCACACCGTCGAGCAGCTCGCCGAGGTCAAGCGCATCCCCATTGAGGTCGCCCGCGACACGGTGGTGCTCAACGCCGATGACCCGCACTGCGTGCGCATGGCCTCGCACGCCCGGGCCAAACACATCTGCTACGCGACGATGAACCCGAGCAACAGCCTCGTGCGCGAGCACATCCGCGCCGGCGGCCGGGCGGTCGCCCTCGAGGGCGGGGTCAACGGCCAGATGATCACGCTCTACGACAAGGGCGCCCACATGCCCCTGCTGTGGACCCACCTCATCCCCGCCACGATCGAGGGCAAGGCCCTGCACAACGTGCAGAACGCCATGTTCGCCGCGGCGATGGCCTACGCGATGGGCGTGCGCCTCGACGACATCCGCCACGGCCTGCGCACCTTCGACACGAGCTTCTTCCAGACGCCCGGTCGCATGAACGTCTACGATCAGCTCGGCTACCGCGTCATCCTCGACTATGGGCACAACCCTGCGGCCATCGAGGCCATGTGCACCCTCACCGACCGCATGGTCGAGGGCGGGGTGCTCGGCAAGGCGGGCAAGCGGGTGGTGGTCTTGGCCGCCCCCGGCGACCGGCGCGACGAGGACATCCTCGGCATCGCCCGGCGCGCGGCGAGCAGTTTTGACCACTTCATCTGCCGGCGCGACGACAACCCGCGCGGGCGGGGCGCCGACGAGGTGCCGCGGCTGCTCGCGCAGGGCCTCGCCGAGGCCGGGGTCGCCGCAGATCGCGTCCAGATCGTCGACACCGAAGAGCCGGCGGTCGAGCTCGCGCTCAGCATCTGCCAGCCGGGCGACCTGCTCCTGGTCTTCGCCGACAAGGTCACCCGCACCTGGAAACAGATCATCTACCACGGGGGCCGCAAGCCCGAGGCCGAGGCCGACGCGGCGCCGGTGGTCCAGCCCGAGGTGGCCGCGCCGACCCCTTCGGTGGACGGCCTCGTCTTCGTGCGCGATGAGCGCGGCGTCATCGCCATCACCCAAGAGGAGGCGGACTGATGCGGAGGGCCGAGGCCCGCCGGGTCACCGGCCTGCACCCGCTGCTGCCCGCGCCCGGCGCGGCGGTGGAGCTGCTGCTGGAGGACGCTGAGCCGGCCGCGGCCCTCGACGCCGCCTTGCCCGAGATCGCCGCCCGGGTGGCGGCCCTCTGGGCAGAGCACGCGCTCGGCGACGGCGCGCTCTTTGTGCGCCGGCACGCCGCGGGGGCCAGCGTCGGCGTTTGCGCGCCGATCGACCAGCTCAGCGGGGCGGTCGACGCGCTGGAAGAGGCCATCGCGCCCGGGCTGAGCGCGCCCGAGGCCCTCGCCGCGATCCTCGAGGCCGAGCGCAACCCCGCCCTGCGCGCCTTGTGGCTGGCCACGGCCCACCTCGACCGCTTCGTCGACGAGGACGGCTTCACCCTCGGGCTCGGCGCGGGCGCGGTCACCTGGTCGCTCAGCGCGCTGCCCGACCCCGCGGCCCTGCCCGAGACCCGCAGCATCCCCACCGCCTACATCACGGGCACCAACGGGAAAACAACGACCACTCGCATGGTCTCGGCCATCGCCACCGCGGCGGGCCTGCGGGCCGGCCACACGAGCAGCGACGGGGTCGTCGTCTGTGGGGAGTGGCGGGCGCGCGGCGACTGGACCGGCCCGGGCGCCGCCCGCGCCCTGCTGCGGGCCCCCGACCTCGATCTGGGCGTGCTCGAGACCGCCCGCGGCGGCCTGATGCGCCGCGGCCTCGTGCTCGAGCGGGCCTGGGCCAGCGCGGTGACCAACATCAGCGACGACCACCTCGGCGAGTGGGGCCTCGATGACCTCGAGGGCATGGCCTGGGCCAAGCTGACCGTCGCCCGCGCCACCCGCCCCGGCGGCGCCCTGGTCGTGCACGGCGACGACCCGACCCTGGCCCGCGCCCTGCCCGCGCTGCTGCGCGACCGCCCCGACCTGCGCGTGCTGCGCTTCGCCGATGGGCCAGAGCGCCCCGGCCTCGACGCCTGGGCCACCGGCGGCGCCCTGTGGTGGCGCGCCCCGACCGGCGGCCCCGCCCCGCTGCTGGCCGAGGCCGAGCTGCCTGCCTGCGTGGGCGGAGCGGTGCGCACCATGGTCGAGAACGCCCTCTGCGCGGCCTTGCTCGCGCGTGCGCTCGGCCTCACCGACGCGGCGGTGCGCGCGGGGCTCGGCCACTTCCGGCTCGATACGGCGATGTCCCGCGGGCGCCTCAACCGCTTCCGCCTTGAGGGCGGGGCCGAGGCGGTGCTCGACTTCGCCCACAACCCCGCCGGGATCCGCGGCCTCGCCGGCCTCGCCGCCCGCCGGCGCGGGCGCCTGCTCGCGCTCGTCGGGCAAGCGGGCGACCGCACCGATGCCCTCATCGCCGCCTACGCCGCCGAGATCGCCGCGCTGCGGCCGGATCGCGTGCTGCTCAAAGAGCTGCCCCACTACCGCCGCGGGCGGGCTGAGGGTGAGGTCCGCGCCCTGCTGCGGCGCCAGCTCGAGGCCGACGGGGTCGACCCCGCGGTGATCGGCGACGAGCCCGACGAGCTGCTCGCGGCCCGCCGCCTGCTCGAAGAGGCACAAGACGGCGATCTGGTGCTGCTGCTCATCCACGAAGAGCCCGACGCGGCCATGGACCTGATCGACGACATGGGCGGAGCCGCCTTGCCGTAGCCGACGGCCCCCGCCGGGGGCAAGCTCCGCCCACCCTGCTCCCCCGAGGTCCCCATGGTCCGCGCCCGCCCGCTCCCCCTCCTCCTCCCCCTGCTCGTGCTCGCCGCCTGCGACGGCGACGCCGAAAAAGATGACACCGGCGGCGCTTCGTTCAGCGACGGGGCTGATGGTGCAGACGGCGCAGATGGCGCAGATGGGGCCGACGGCGCGGATGGCACCGACGGGTCTGACGGCGCGACCGACTGCGTCGAGAACGGCACCTTCCAGCTCAGCGGCATCGTGCGCTTCGACGGCGCCCCGTCCGAAGGGGCGACGGTCTATCTGTGGTCCGAGACGGTACCCGAGCCGGTCACCGCCACCACCGACAGCGAGGGCGCCTACTTCGTCGAGGCGCCGGCCGGCGACTGGTACCTCGAGGTCAGCACGGCGAGCGGCTGCTACTCGTCCACCGACCCGATCAGCGCCGCGGTCTGTGACGACCTGGTCGTCGACTTCAGCGTCTCGCCCGATGACTGCGTGACCGCCGACAAGCCGAACCTCTACCTCTACCCCAAGCGTGACCTGCCCATGCAGGTCGAGGTGCTGCTCGGCCGCAAGCAGCGGGTGGTGGCCAGTGATCCGCAGCTGCCCCCGCAGGGCTGGCGCGGCGTCGCCCACCCCGACGGCACCTGGACGGCCCAGGGCGCCAAAGAGCGCAGCCCCTTCCTCTTCTACGAAGTGAGCCTCGCGCCCGAGCAGCTGCCGACCATGCAGCGCGAAGAGGGCTGGTGCATCGAGGCGAGCGGCACCGCCGACGCCGCCGAGCAGATGGCTGAGCTGCTCGGCCTCTACGACTTCAACGCCCAAGAGCGCGACGACTTTGTCGAGGCCTGGCGCATCGATCTGCCCCTGGCCCGCAGCTACGTGGTCTACCCCCAGCGTGAGGTGGGGCACCTCGCCGGCCTGCGCCTGCGCCCGGCCCTGCCGGTCGATCGCCTTTGGCTGCTCGTCGAGGACGGCGCCGGCTGCCCCATCCTCACCGAGCCGGTGGTTGAGCCCATGGACCGCCGCGGCGCGCACGGCGTCGAGTGGGGCGTGGTGCTGGGCAACCTCGCCCGCTGACACCCCGGGGAGGGGCCGATGGAGCTGGGCGGCGCGCTGCGCTGGACGCAGGAGCTCGGGGGCTGGCGCTACACCCTGCCGCTCAGCTCGCTGCTGCCCGCCGCCCTCGGGCTGGGGCTGCTCGTCCTGCTGCGGATCGCGCTGCGCGGACCGCTGCGGGCGCGGGGCGCGCCGCCCGCGGGGCCCCTTCCGTCGGTCATCGGCGCGACCATACCGGTCCTTGGATTGGCGCTGGCCCTGCATGTGTATCGACCCACCGTGACGGTTGAGCCGACGGGCGTGGTGCCGCGCATCGTGGACGCCCTCGGTCCGGGCCTCGCCGGGCTGGCCATGGCGCTCGGCCTCGCTGCCGCGGTGGCCGGCGGGGCGCTCGTCGAGCTGCGCGGGCCTGGCCGGGCCCGCCCGGCGGTGATCGCCCTGCTGGCGCTCGCGCTGGGCCTGCACGCGCCGCTGGCCGCCCAGCTCGCCACCCTGTGGACGCTGCCCCGGGCGCCCATCCTGCGGCCCGCCGACCCCCGGCCCCTGCACCTCGGGGCCGCGCGGGAGGTGGCCCTGCTGCTGATCGGCGCCCCGCCCGCGGGCTGGGCGCTGGCTTCGCCCACCGCGCAGGCCGACCGCGCAGGCAGCCTGACCATCCCCGTGGAGGCCCGCCACCCCCACCTGCAGCTCTCGGGGGAGGTCATGCTCCCCGTGGTCGCCGACGTCGCCCCCGAGGCCACCGCCCTGCTCGACGGCGGCCGGTGGGAGCTGGTCGACCCGGCGCTGGGCGTCCGTGTGCGCCTGCGGGCCGAGCCCCTGGGCCTCGACGGCGGCCTGCGCCGCTTCCGCCTGCTGCGCGACGATCCGCCCCTGCCCGCCGATCTGGTGCGGGACCTCGCGCTGCTGCCCGGAGTGACGGCCCACCGCGCCGACGGACACGTCTATCTGGAGGACGGCCGCCCGCTGCTCAGCCGGGGGCCGCGCCCCGCCGCTGGCAGCCCGGCCGCCGACGGCGCCGAGACCGACGCGGTGGACGTGCTGGACGGGCTGCCCGCCGACGCGACCCCCTGCGCCTCGCCGCTGCTGCCCGAGCTGGTCTGCGCCTGCGGCGGGCCGCTGAGCCTCGATCCGGGGCCCCTGCGCTGCCTGCAACGGGGTCTGCGCAAGGGTGAGGCGGTGAGGGAGCCCTTCTCGGAGGCCGTGCTTGGACTGCTGATGCCCGGCGCGGGCTGGGACCCCGTGCTCATCGACCTGCGGCGCCCGGCCGCCGCCCCACCCGCCGCACCGCCCGCCGCACCGACCTTCGGAGGACCCCCATGAGCGCGCTGCCCGCCCACCAGCCCATCCCCTCGCTCTGCGCGCCTGGGCTGCTCGTCGCCCAGCTCGACGGCGCGCCCGCCGTCTGGCTGCTGCAGCTGCGCCGGCCGGCGCGCCGCAACGCCATCGACCCGGCCAACGCCGCCGCCCTGCTGGCCGCGGCCCAGGCTTTTGACGCCGATCCCGCCGCCGCGGTGGGGGTGCTCTGCGGCGCCGAGGGCAGCTTCTGCGCCGGCGCCGACCTGCAGGCCATCCACGAAGGTGACATGCACACGGTCGCTCCCGGCGAGGCCGGCCCGCTCGGGCCGACCCGGCTGCTGCTGCGCAAGCCGCTGATCGCCGCCATTGAGGGCCACGCCGTCGCCGGCGGCCTCGAGCTGGCGCTCTGGTGTGACCTGCGCGTCGGCGCCGAGGATTGCACGCTGGGCGTCTTTTGTCGCCGCTTCGGCGTGCCGCTGGTCGACGGGGGCACCGCGCGGCTGCCCCGCCTCATCGGCCTGAGCCGCGCGCTGGACCTCATCCTCACCGGCCGCCCGGTGCGCGGCCCCGAGGCCTTGCAGATGGGCCTGCTGCACCGTTTGACGGCGCCCGGCGGCGCGCTCGCCGAGGCGGTGGCCCTGGCCACCGCGCTCTGCGCCCTGCCCCAAGAGACCATGCGCAACGACCGCGAGGCGGCGATCCGCGGGCTAGAGCTGCCCTTTGGCGCGGCGCTGGACCTTGAGCTGGAGCTTGGCCTGCGCAGCCTCTCTGCCGACACCCAGGCCGGCGCGGCCGCCTTCGTCGCCGGGGCCGGGCGCCACGGGGCGCCGCGCAGCTGACCCCGGGGGAGAGCGCGGGCCCGGCCCCGCCTCGCGCGCGCCAGCCGGACCGGAGCGCCGCCGCAGGCGGGTCGCGCAGCGACCAAGGGCGCAGCCCGCGCGCGCAGGGGCGGCGACCGGCGGCCCCGCCGCCGGGGGCGCCCAGAGGCCCCCCTAACTGTGCATGCGCAGCGGACGATCCGCGGGATTGCTGAGCAGCGCGGCCTCGTGGGCGGCGAGCAGATCGAGGCGGGCGACCACCACCTCGCGGCCATAGCGCTCGCTCGCCAGCTCGACGTAGCCGTGGAAGTGGCGCGCCTCGCTGGCCAGCAGCGACTTGTACAGAGCGGCGAGGCGGGGCTCGCCGGCCGGGCCCAGCGCTTCGCTCAACAGCTTCATGCGCTCGCAGCTGCGGGCCTCGATGAGCGCGCAGCAGAGCAGCGTGTCGAGAAGGCGGTGGGGCTCATCTTTGCGGGCCGCGGCGAGCAGCGCGGGCGCGTAGGCCGAGGGCTCGAGGCGGGTGAAGCGAAGCCCCCGCTCGCGCAGAACACCCAGCATCAGCTCAAAGTGGGCGAGCTCTTCGCGGGCGAGGGCGGAGAGGGGCTCCATCAGGCCCTCGTCTTCGACGTAGCGAAAGATGAGGTTCATGGCCGTGGACGCGGCCTTCTTCTCGCAATGGGCGTGGTCGAGCAGCAGGCTCGGCAGGTCGGCGAGCGCGGCCTGGACCCAGGCGGGGTCGGTCGGGGCGGCGAGGTGGAGCATGGGGCCTCCGCGGGTGCGGCGCGGCCGGACCCAAGGGGCGCCGGTTATCGCGGGCCCCCCGCTCTGCCCGCTGGCGCGGCGCCCGCGCCCGTCTCGTCGAGGACAACGTGCCACACGTGCATCGCCGCCATATTTACTATGACGACACCGACTTCACCGGCGTGGTCTACCACGCCAACTACTTGAAGTACTGCGAGCACGCCCGCGAGCACCTCGTCGGCGTGCCCACCTTGGTCGAGATGTGGCGCGGCGGAGGTGTCGGCTTTGCCGTCTACGAGGCCCATGTGCGCTTCCGGGCGCCGGCCCGCTACGGCGAAGAGATCGAGGTGCGGACGGTGATCAAGGCCGCCGGTGCCTGGCGCACGGTGTTTCAACAGGATGTGCACCATCCGGGCCAGGACCGCCCGCTGGTCGAGTGCGAGATCCACCTCGTCTGCGTCGACAAGGACGGCAAGCTCGTGCGCATGCCCGAGGACCTGGGCCCCCAGCTGCTCGCCGCGACCGGGCAAGACGAGGTCCCGCCCGCGCCTTGAGCGCGCTCGACCGGCCCGAGCAGGGGGTTAGCGCGCCCCCAAAGCCGCCGCCGCGGCGAAGGAGCAGCCATGGCCGTGACTGACATCGACGACAACACCTTCAAGGACGCCATCTCTGCTGAAGGCTGGGCGTTGGTCGACTTCTACGCGAGCTGGTGCGGCCCTTGCATCATGTTCAAGCCCATCTTCGAAGACATGAGCAAGCAGATCAGCAATGTGCGCTTCTACAAGCTCGACGGCGAGGTCAGCCCCGCGGCGCGCGCGACGGTGAAGATCCCCGGCCTGCCGTTCTTTGCGCTGTACAAAGACGGCGAGCTGGTCGAGGGGGTGGCGACCAGCAAAGAGGCCAAGCTGCGCGAGCTGCTCGACCGGCACGTCGGCGCGGGTGGCGCGTGAAGGCGCCCGAGATCCGCCGGCTGAGCCTCAGCCATGACCGGGCGGCCCTGCAGAGCGCCGTCGCCGCCGTGATGGCGGGCGGCGAGCCGCCGATCAGCGTCGAGGGCGACCGCGACGAGGGCGAGCACCTCACCCACCTCATGCTCGCGCTGCGCGTGCTCGAGCGGATCGATGAGGGCCTCGCGCACAAGGACGCCTTCCGCGAGGTGATGGGCGCGGTGCGGGACGTGCTCACCGACGCCGACTGAGCGACCCGCCGCCCGGGCCCAGGCGGGGCCCAGGAAGGATCCGTGTGGGGTCACAGCGCGGCCCGCGTCCGCTACGTTGGCCGCTCCTCCGAGGAGCACCCATGAGCCGACGCGCCGCCCTGCTGCCCACATCCCTGCTGTTCACCCTCGCCGCCTGTGTGGGCGGCGAAAAAGACCCCGCTGACGGCGACTCGACCGATGGGGGCGCCGATGGGGCGGCCGATGGCGGCGCAGCGGACGGCGGCGCGGACGGTGGTGGGGGTGGTACGGTCCGGGCCCAAGCCCGGGTGCAGCTGCAGGTGCAGCTGCCCGACGGGGGAAGCCTGCCCTTGGTGGGCGCCGAGGTGGCGCTTGGGGCCGAGGGGCCGCCCGCCGATGGCGTCTACCCCTGCGTGGATGACGACCTGGACGGCGTGGTGAGCTGCGCGGCCGAGGTCGACGCGCGGGCGACCAGCCTCGTCGCCTGCTGGCGCAGCCCCGAGGGCGCAGAGGGCTGCGCCGAGCCGGTGGCCTTCGACGGCGCCACCGTCGCCAGCCGGGCCGAAGAGGGCACCGGCCGCGTCGCTCCCGTCGAGATTCACCCCGAGATCGTCGCCCCCGACACCGCGGTCTGGGGCAAGATGACCCTGGCCGACGGCTTCCGCACCTACTCCTGCCTCGGCCAACCCGAGCTCTGCACCGACAAGCCCACGGTATCGGTGCGTGGCCCCGATGGCGGTTCGAGTCGCCCCGTCCCTGTGGGTCGCGGCGGCGAGTACCTGCTTGGCCTCAGCGGCGAGGCCCGCCCCGCCGAGGCGACCCTCGCGGTGGAGATCGGCGAGAGCGGCCCGCTGACCGCCTACCCCGCGCCCGCGGGCGGCGAGCAGGGCCTGATGCTCAACGAGCCCGCCCTGCAGATCTGGGCCGAGGTGCTCGAGGTTGACGCGGGGACGGTGCGGATCGGGCTGCGGGCCGAGACCCGGGCGCTCGGTCGCGAGGGCGTGGTGCGGGCCGAGGTGCCCGTCACCGAGCTGCGCGTCGTGGCCACGCCGAACTGGCGCGGGTCCGCCGAGCTGACCGAAGAGGGCGTGCTCTGGACCGCTGACCCCGAGGCGCCCAGCCAGGCGCTCAAGGTCTGCGCGGCCCGCGGCTATGCCACCGCCTGCGCGCCGGTGGTGCGGCTGCTCACCGACGGCGCGGGCGGGGTCCGCCTCGCGGGCGACAACCCCACCCAGGCCTACGCGGCGGTCGGGGCCGACGGCGAGCCGGTCGAGGGCGCGCGCATCTCGGTCCCCTCCAACCCCAAGGACCTATTCCTCGCCACCCCGGCCGACGAGGCCGGTGAGGCCTATCTCGACGGCCCGGTGAACCCACGGTCGGTCTGGGCCTGGGCGCCGGGGCACGCGCCTGGGATGATCTACGATGAGGGTGGGGAGCCGGGGATGCGCGCCGAGGCGACCCCCATCCGCCTCGTGCCGACCTACACCGACGCCGAGCTCGTCGCGACCGACGTGCGCGGGGGCATCAACTACGCCACCGCCGACGGGCGCCTGAGCTTCACGCTGCCCACCGACAGCCTGATGGACGACGCCGGCCTCGTTCGCCGCCCCTACAAGGTGCGCCTCGCCGTCGTCGATCCCGGGGAGACCCACCCCACCCCGCTCGACATCACCGAGCGGGAGCTCTCGGTGCTCACGCCCAAGATCAGCGTCTACATCGGTTTTGAAGAGGAGGACGGCCGCCCGATCGTCGCCCGCTTCAACTCCGAGGTGAGCGCGCCGACCTTGAACGCCACCTTCGCCGACGGCTCGAGCCTGCCCGAGAAGATGCCCAGCTTCGGCCTGCAGCCCAGCGACCGCTCCTCGTGGACCCGGAACGTGGGCCTGGCCGACCCCGCGGGCGGCGGCAGCTTCAACCTGACCATCCCCCAGCCCGGCTGGCACTTGGTGGCCGAAGAGTACGACCCCGGCCACTGCGTGGCCGTCTATGTCGACGAGCAGGCGGGCTATGACACGCTGTGGTTCGACTGGGACGACCCGTTTAGCGCCGCGGCGGGCTCGGGCTCCATCCGCATCCGCAGCAACCCGGTCCTGCTCTACAACCTGCCCGACTGGGCCGATGTCGACGTGACCCTGGGCAACAAGTACGGGCCCGACCTGGGCATGCCCGAGGCCTCGGCCTCGCTGCGGGCGACCGCCCCGGGCCGCCGCATCTCACTCTACGACGAGCCGGTGCGCGGGATGGAGGACTGCCCCGCGGTCACCCTGCCCACGGTGCCCACCCTGCCGAGCGATGACCACTTCTTCACCCGGATGCGGCTCGGAGAGGTCACGGTCAGCGGCACGACCTATACCGCTGACCAGCTCGCCCAGGGCTACTACGACACCATCGACCCCAGCGGCCTCTCGACCACGCTCACCGACTGGAAGGCCAACGCCTGCGCCTGGCCGGCCAGCCCCGGCGACGCGCACGCCACCTACCAGAACCTGGGTGACCTCGGTTTTGTGCGCGATATGTACAGCTACACTGACCCGGCCACGGGCAATGTGTGTATGTATGTGACCAATTACGACAGCTTCGCCGCCTGGGGTGCCGGCGCGGCCATCGCCACCGTGGCGATGGAGTGGAGCCCAGCACCCGGGGTCACCAGCCCCACGGCCCCGAAGTACACCAAGTTCTATGTCTTCTCGGCCGACGGCAACAGCCGCCTGCTGAGCGCCGACCTGGACGGCAACGGCAGCCGCGCCGTCCCCCAGCTGTGCATGAACTGCCATGGCGGCGACAACCCCTCGGCCTACGACATCGCACAGAACGGCTGGCCCAACCAAGGCGACGTGGGGGCGCGCTTTTTGCCCTTCGACCCCGCCGCCTATGGCTACCTGCACAGCATCGCGCCGGGCGTGCCCTCGGGCCTGACCCGGGCCGACCAAGAGGACGACCTACGCGCGCTGAACGAAGATGTGCTGAGCACCGCGGTAGACCCCGAGACCCGGGCGCTGATCCACCTCTGGTACGGCAGCACGGCGACCAGCTCCAATACGCTGCCCGCGGTCGCGGCCAACCCCCACGCCGTGCCGACCGCCTGGGGCGGCTCTCCGACCGACCGAGAAGCCTGGGTCGAGGTCGTACAGCCGCGCTGCCTGCTCTGCCACATGAGCCTGAACGACAACTGGGACTGGGACGCGCCCGGCGAGCTCGCCGGCTGGGGGAACTACATCCACACCCTGGTGAGCGAGAACCGGATGATGCCCCACGCCCGGCGCCCCTTCCAGAACCTCTACAGCAGCCGCTACCCCCACGAGACCACCGTGCTGGAGGACTTCTTCTACGCGCGGGGTGGCTGGACCGACCCGAGCACCGGCGACCCTCTGGAGTGCAGCTTCTAAGCAAGGCGGGGCGGGTGCTTCGGCCCGCCGCCGCTCAGGCGGGGCCCGGCACCACCCGGGTGCCGCCGCTGCGGGCCACCGACCACAAGCGCAGCAGCAGCAGCCCGGCGACCACGGCGAGGCCGAGCGCCAAGCCGAGCCAGACGCCCACGGCGCCCAGCTCCCCCCGGGTGGCCAGCGCCCAGCCCAGCGGCAGGCCGAGCACCCAATACCCGAGCAGGTTGGCCAACGAGGGCCAACGGGTATCACCTGCCCCGCGCAGCACACCAAAGGTGCTGGCCTGCACCCCATCGAAGAGCTGGAAGGCGGCGGCGATGGGCAGGATGGTGGCGCCGACCGCCAGCACCGCCACGTCAGACGAGAACAGGCTGAGGATGGGCGTGGTCAGCGTATAGAGCGCGGCACCGCAGCCGAGCATCCACAGGGCGGCCATGGCGACGGCGAGCCAGCCCGCCGCCTGCCAACGGTGCCCGGCGCCGAGCAGGTTGCCCACCCGGGTCGAGGCCGCGCCGCCGATGCCGAGCGGCACCATGAACGTGAAGCTCGCCAAAGAGAGCGCGATGGTGTGGGCGGCCAGGGCGGTGGCCCCGGTGGTGCCGACCATGAGGCCCGCGACGTTGAAGGCCCAGGCCTCGAGCGCCACCTGCACCGCCACCGGCAAGCAGAGGGCGAGCACCAGCCGCAGCTCGGCCGCCTGCAGGAGGGTGGCGCGCCCGGCCCAGGCCCCGCGCAGCGCCGGGCCGCTGAGCGCCGCCATCACGAGCAGCATGCTGAGCTCGACGGCGGTGGTGGCCATGGCGACGCCGTTGCCGCCGAGCGCAGGCACCTGCAGGGGGCCCCAGGACAGGCCCTGCACGAGGCTCAGGTCGAGCGCGAGGTTGACCACATTGCCGACCACCACGCAGAGCATGGGCAAGCGCATGCGCCCCTGGCCCTGGTGGTAGCGGGTCAACAGGCTGTAGAACAGCACGAAGGGCACGCCAATGGCCCGGATGACGCTGTAGTCGTGGGCGCCGGGGATGATCTCGGCGGGCTGGCCGAGCAGGGCCAGCCCGGGGCCAGCGAGCAGGTGCCCGCCGGCGATCGGCGCGCTGATCAGCAGGGTCAGCAGGACGCCCCGCCCCAGGGTCTGCTCGCCGCGCGCGTGGTCGCCTGCGCCCCAGGCCTGGGCGAACAGCGGGTCGAGGCCGTGCAGCGCGCCGAGGCCGAGCAGGGTGAGCGAGAAGCTCCACGTGCGGCCGGCGCCCACCACCGCGAGCACATGCTCGCCGGCGCGACCGGCGACGATGACGTCGACCAGGCCCATCGACATGAGCCCGACCTGCCCGAGCACCACCGGCCAAGCGAGCCCCGCGAGGCGCCGGGCCTCGCCCGAGATGGTGGGCTCGACCGGCACCACCACCTCCACCGCGCCGCCCCCAGCCATCGACCACCCCCGGGCCGCGGGTAGCCAAGGCGACAGAGGGCGGCAAGGTGGCTGGGCTGGACGCGGGGCCCCGGGCCGGCAACAGTGCCCTCGTACAGACCGCAGCCGGCGGTTAGCCCCAGGCGGTTGCCTCCGCTGCGACCCCCCACCTGCCGTCGGGCGCCCGCCGCCCCCGGAGGCCCCCGATGCCCGCTCGCTCGCTTCGCGCCCTCCCCCTGCTGCTCCTCGGCGCGTGCCGCGGCGACTACGACGTCAAGGGCCTGCCCGACCCCAACGACCAGGGCCCGGCCATCGAGGTCAACCCCGACTCCCTCGACTTCGGCGGCGTGCGCATGGGCGAGAGCGCCGAGCTCTCCTTCACTATCCGCAGCGTGGGCAGCGCCGCCCTCGAGATCGGCGCCCTCCAGCTCCAAGCGCCCCGCAGCTACTCCATCGTCAACACCGCCGATGGCGCCCTGCTGGCCCCGGGCGACGAGGCGACGGTGGTGGTGGGCTATGCGCCAGGGGCAGAGGCCGAGAGCGGCCAGATCATCGTGCCCTCCAATGATCCCAGCGCGCCCGAGACCCCGGTGCTGCTCAACGGCAACGGCCAGTTCCCGCTGCTGCGCATCGACCCGAACCCGCTCGACTTTGGCTACACCGAGACGGGCACATCTGAGACGCTGCCGCTCAGCTTCATCAACGAGGGCGGCGAAGACCTCGTGATCAGCGCGGCGACGATCATCGGCGAGGGCTTCTCGGGCAGCTTCGCCGGCCCCATCACCGTCGCGCCGGGCGATCTGGTCGAGATGGACGTCACCTTCGCGCCGCTGCTCGACGCGGTCTACAGCGGCGAGGTCTGGGTCGAGAGCAACGCGCCGTCGACGCCGACCCGCGGCAGCCTGCTCGGCTCCTCGGTGCAGCGGCCGGTCGCGATCTGCGAGGCCGACCCCGACGAGATCTTCGCGATCTACGAGACCACGACCTGGATCGGCCACGACAGCTACGACCCCTCGGGCCTCGAGCTCGTCGACTACGAGTGGTCGCTCATCTCGAAGCCGACCGGCAGCGCCGCGAGCATGCCCGCCGGGCTGGCCGACCGCGCTGGCTTCCGGCCCGACCTGGTGGGCACCTACGTAGCCGAGCTGGTGGTCACCAACGAGCGCGGCGAGAGCTCGCTGCCCTGCGTGGCCACCCTCGAAGCGGTGCCCAGCTCTGACCTCTGGGTCGAGCTCTACTGGGGCACCAACAACGACGACATGGACCTGCACCTCACCGTGGACGGCGGTGGGCTGACAAGCGACGCCGATTGTTACTACGGCAACTGCGCGGGCTCGAGCTTGGACTGGGGCGTGTCGGGCGCGACCGAAGATGACCCGAGCCTCGACATCGACGACATCCCCGGCACCGGCCCCGAGAACATCAACATCTTCCGGCCGCACGACGGCGCCTTCTACACCGTCTACGTGCATGACTACACGGGCAGCACGCCTGACTTCCGGGGCGACAACGAGGTCACAGTCAACATCTACATCGCCGGCGAGCTCGAGTTCACCGACACGCGGATGATCAGCGGCGACGGGGAGTACGTGCCCTTCGCCAACATCGACTGGGACAGCCGGAGCGTCGGCGGCCTCTGAGGCGCCCCAGGGCATCCTCGGCGCTCACCTCGCTGTCACGCGGGAGCGCGCTGCGATAAGCCGGCCGAACCCCGGGCGCCGGCCCGGCGGGGAGGGGTGCTCAACCCTCCCCCGCCCTCACCACGGCGCCCCCGACCTTCGGAGACACCGTGGCGGCCGCTTCTTTCCAGTCCTTCCCGGCGATGTTCCTCCACCGCATCCAGGCGACCCCCGACAGCGACGCGCTGTACTACCCGGACGCCAATGAAGAGTGGAAGACCCTGCGCTGGAAAGAGGTCGGCGAGCGCGTGCGCGCCATCGCCTGTGGCCTGCGGGCGCTCGGCCTCGCCCCCGAAGAGCGGGCCAGCATCATCAGCAACACCCGCTACGACTGGATCTTGATCGACATCGCCATTGGCTGCGCGCGGGGGGCGACCACGACCATCTACCCCTCGACCACCACCGACGGCGTCGAGTACATCCTCAAGGACAGCGAGACCAAGGTCGTTTTCGCCGAAGACGCCAGCCAGGTCAAGAAGCTGACCGAGATCCGGGCCAACACCCCCGGGGTGACCAAGGTCGTCGTGATGAGCGGCAACGGCGGCCACGACGGCTGGGTCATCACGCTGAGCGAGCTCGAAGAGCTGGGCCGCCAGTGGGACAAAGACAACGCCGGGGCCTACGAGGCGGGCATCCGCGAGGTCCAGCCCGACCACATCGCCACCCTCATCTACACCTCGGGCACGACCGGCGAACCCAAGGGCGTGGTGCTCACGAACGACTGCTGGGTCTTCGAGGGCGAGGCGATGAACAACCTCGGCTTCCTCACCCCGGCCGACAAGCAGTTCCTCTGGCTGCCGCTGAGCCACAGCTTCGGCAAGGTGCTCGAGGCGGCGATCATCCGCATTGGCGTGCCCACCGCCGTTGACGGCCGCATCGACAGGATTGTTGAGAACCTCGGCAAGGTGCGCCCGACCTTCGTCGCTGCCGTGCCGCGGATCTTCGAGAAGGTCTACAACAAGGTGGTCAGCGGCGCCAAAGAGGGCGGCAAGCTCAAGTGGAAGATCTTCCAGTGGGCGGTCGGCGTCGGCAAAGAGGTCAGCCAGCAGCGGCAGGCGGGCCGCCAGCCCACCGGCGCCCTGGCCCTCAAGTACAGCGTGGCCGACAAGCTGGTCTTCTCGAAGCTGCGCGACCGCTTCGGCGGCCGGCTGCGCTTCTTCATCTCGGGCTCGGCGCCGCTCAACCGTGAGCTGGCCGAGTTCTTCCACGCGGCGAACATCCTCATCGTCGAGGGCTACGGCCTGACCGAGACGAGCGCGGCCAGCTTCGTGAACCGCCCCGACAAGTTCAAGTTCGGCACCGTCGGGCTCGGGCTGCCCGGGGTCGAGGTCAAGCTCGATCCCGACACCAGCGAGATCTTGCTGCAGTCCCGCGGCGTGATGCGCGGCTACCACAACAAGCCCCAGGCCTCGGCCGAGACCCTGTTCACCGACGCGAGCGGCACTTGGCTGCGCACAGGCGACAAGGGTGAGATCGACCCAGACGGCTTCCTGCGCATCACCGACCGCATCAAAGACCTGATCAAGACCTCGGGCGGCAAGTACATCGCGCCCCAGGCCCTCGAGGGCAACCTCAAGAACAAGTCGACGCTGATCGAGCAGGTCTTGGTGCACGGCAACAACCGCAACTTCTGCTCGGCGCTCATCACGCTGAACCTCGAGGCGGCGCAGAAGTGGGCGACCGACAACGGCAAGGGTGAGCTCAGCGTCGCCCAGCTCGCCAAAGACCCCGATCTTAACGCCGAGATCCAGCGCGCCATCAACGCGCTCAACGATGGCCTCGCCCGCTACGAGACCATTAAGAAGTTCGCGATCTTGCCGCGCGACTTCACCATCGAGGGCGGCGAGCTCACCCCGTCCATGAAGGTCAAGCGCAAGACCGTCGAGGCCATGTACAAAGACCTCCTCGAGGGCTTCTACGCGGGCGCCAAAGAGGACTGAGCGCCCGGGCGCCGGCCCCACCGCCGGCCCCCCCCCTCCGCCGCGCGGCCCCCGCGCACCTGCGCCCCGCTCCGCACCCCGCGGGCGGGGCGTCGCCGGCTCCGCCCGATAGGCCGGCGGGGCCGCGCGCGGCCCCCCTCCTCCCTCCCCTGGACGCGGCTGATGATGGCCTCGAGCAGAATCCCCGGCTTCTACCGGCTCCCGCCCAGCGCCCGCCTGGGCCTGCTTGTCGAGAACAGCCAGCTGCAGGCCACTGACGCCGCGGCCCTCCGCGGTGATGCGCTCACGCTCGACCGCGCCGACCACATGGTCGAGAACGTGGTCGGCACCATGGCCCTGCCGCTCGGCGTCGGCCTGAACCTGCGGGTGAACGGCGAAGACGTGCTCGTGCCGATGGTGGTCGAAGAGCCCTCGGTGGTCGCCGCCGTCTCAAACATGGCGCGCCTCGTGCGCGAGGCCGGGGGCTTCTCCGCCGGCAGCACCGACAGCCTCATGATTGGCCAGGTGCAGCTCACCCGGGTGCCCGACCTCGACGCCGCCGAGGCCGCCGTGCGCGCCGCCACCCCGCGGCTGCTGGCGATGGCCGACGCCGTGCACCCCCGCCTGCGCGAGCGCGGGGGCGGCCCACGCCGGGTCGAGCTGCGCCGCCTGCGCTACGACGAGCCCGGCCAGCCGGCCGAAGACATGCTCGTGGTGCACATCGTCGTCGACTGCGTGGACGCGATGGGCGCCAACCTCGTCAACACGGTGGCCGAGCGCCTCGCGCCGACGCTCGAGGCCCTGACCGGGGGCGAGGTCGGCCTGCGCATCCTCAGCAACCTCGCCGCCGAGCGCCGGTCGTGGGCCCGCTGCGCCATCCCCGCCGCCCTGCTCGCCACCGCCGAGAGCCCCGGGCCCGAGGTCGCGGCGGGCATCGCCAGCGCCTACCGCTTCGCCTGGGCCGACCCCTACCGTGCGGCGACCCACAACAAGGGCGTGATGAACGGCATCGACGCGGTCGCGCTGGCCACCGGCAACGACTGGCGGGCCATCGAGGCGGGCGCCCACGCCTGGGCGGCCCGCGACGGCCAATACCGCTCGATGACCAAGTGGACGGTCGACGACAACGACGTGCTGCACGGCGAGATCGACATCCCGATCCAGGTGGGAACGGTCGGCGGCACCATCCTCAACCACCCCACCGTGGCGGCCAACCTGCGCTTGATGGGCAGCCCCCGCGCGTCCACGCTCGGCGCCATCATGGCCGCGGTCGGCCTCGCCCAGAACCTGGGCGCCCTGCGCGCGCTCGCCACCGAGGGCATCCAGCAGGGCCACATGCGCATGCACAGCCGCACGCTCGCGGTGCAAGCGGGGGCCGAGGGGGCCGAGGTGCCCGCCGTCGTCGCCGCGCTGAGCGCCGCCGGCGACTGGTCGGTCGACCGCGCCCGCGCCGCGCTGCAGGCGCTGCGGGCCGCGGGGCCGGCGTGAGCGCGCTTCGCACCGAGGGCTACGGCCAAGCGCCCGGCAAGCTCATCCTCGCCGGCGAGCACGCGGTGGTCTTCGGACACGAGGCGGTGGCCGTCGCGGTCGACCGGCGCACCGAGATCTGGCTGCGGCGGGTCGAGGGCCCGCGCCGGCTGGTCGCAGATCTGCGCGACGCGCGCCTCAATGACGCGCTAGACGTCATCCTGCCCAAAGAGGGCGTCGAGGTCAGCATCCGCACCGCCCTGCCGGTGGGCCGCGGCATGGGCAGCAGCGGCGCGCTGGCGGTGGCCCTGCTGCGCGCCCGGGCCGATCTGGTCGGCGCGCCGATCGACTTCGCGGCCTGCCACCGCGACGGCTTCGCCATTGAGCGGGTCTTTCACGGCACGCCGAGCGGCCTCGACCACGCGGTGAGCGCCCGCGGGGGCGCCCTGCGCTACCGGCGCGGCCCCGACGGGGCGGTGGAGCTCTCACCCCTGCCGCCGCCGCGCTGGCCGCTGGTCGTGCTCGACAGCGGCGCCGCCGGTGACACGGGCGCGATGGTGGCGGGCGTTCGGTCGCGCCGCCCGGCCATCGACGGCGCGCTCGAGGCCATTGGCGCGGTCAGCGCGGCGGTCATCGCGGCGCTACAGGCCGGCGCCGGCCCCGAGGCGCTGGGCCCCCTGCTCAATCAGAACCACGCGCTGCTGCAACAGATCGGCGTGAGCACCCCCGAGCTTGACGCGCTGGTCACGCTCGCCCGCCAGGCCGGCGCGGCCGGCGCCAAGCTCGCCGGCGCGGGCGGTGGGGGCGTGGTCATCGCCGCCTGCGCCGACCCAGCGCCCGTCCTGGCCGCCGCCGCAGCCGCGGGTGTGTCTGCGTGGGCGGCCCCGGTCGCACCGCCGTGTGCCTGAGCGCGTCACGAATCCCCTCCCCTCAGCCCTCGGACTGGCGCCCATGAGCCCCCGCACCGCCACCGCCCTCGCCCACCCGAACATCGCGCTGGTCAAGTACTGGGGAAAACGCGACGCGGCGCTGAACCTGCCCGCCGTGCCCAGCCTCAGCCTCACGCTGGACGGCTTCGCCACCACCACCACCGTGCGCTGGGGTGCGGCGGCCGACCGGCTGGTGCTCGGCGGGGTCGAGCGGGGCGCGGCCGAGCTGCGCAAGGTGAGCCGGGTGCTCGACCTGGTCTGGGGCGGGCCCGGGCGCCCGGCCGCCGAGGTGACCAGCGAGAACAACTTCCCCACCGCCGCGGGCCTCGCCTCCTCCTCCTCGGCCTTCGCCGCCCTGGCCCTCGCCGCCGCCGCAGCCGCAGACCAGCCCCTCGACCGGGCGCGGCTCTCGGTGATCGCGCGCCAAGGCTCTGGCTCAGCCTGCCGCTCGCTCTGGGGTGGCTTTGTCGAGTGGCGCATGGGAGAGCGCGCCGATGGCAACGACAGCCACGGCCTGCCCGTCGCGCCGGCCGACCACTGGGACCTGCGGCTCGTCGTCGCCGTGGTCTCGGCCGACAAGAAGGCGGTGGGCAGCACCGACGGCATGACCCGGACCGCCCTGACCTGCCCCTTGTTCCCCGGCTTTGTGAGCAGCGCGCCCGCCGACGTCGACCAAGCGCGGGCCGCCGTGTTGGCCCGCGACCTGCACGCGCTGGGCGCGGCCATGGAGCGCAGCACCAACAAGATGCACGCCACGATGATCGCGACCGAGCCGACAGTGCGCTACTGGAAGCCCGTCAGCGTCGCGGTCCTCGACGCGGTCGAGGCCATGCGGGCCAGCGGCCTCGCCTGCTACAGCACCATGGACGCGGGCCCCAACGTCAAGGTGCTCTGCGCCGCAGCCGACGCCGAGCGGGTGGCCGAGACCCTGCGGGGGGTGCCCGGCCTGCTGCGGGTCGAGGCCCTGGCCCCGGGCGGCGACGCCCGGCTGGTCGGCTGAGCGGCCCCGTGCAGCGCACCCTCCGCATCTGCGTGCCCGGAAAGCTGGTGCTCCTCGGTGAGTACGCCGTGCTGGACGGCGCTCCCGCCATCGTGCTCGCGGTAGATCGCGGCGTGGTGGTCGAGGGGGCCGCTGGCGGCGAGGCGCTGCTCATCGAGACCCCCGACGGCGACGACCGCTTCGTGCGCCCGGCCCTCGCCGGCACCCGCGGCCAGTGGCGCTTCGCCGCCCACCACCCGGTGACCGGCATCGCGGGCAAGCCCGGTTTTGGCGGCTCGGCGGCGGCCTGCGTCGCGGCTTGCCTGGCCGCGGGCCGGCCCACCACCGACGCCTACGGCATCCACCACGCCGTGCAGGGCAGCGGCTCGGGGGTGGACGTCGCCGCCTCGGCCAACGGCGGCATGCTCCGCTTCGTGCGCCCGGCGGCCGCGGGCGGCGCGCCGGGCTTGCGCGCCCTCCCGCCGATCCAGCCCCTGGTGGTGTGGTCGGGGGCCTCTGCCCGCACTGGGCCGCGGGTCGAGGCCTACAGCCGCTGGGCGGGCCGCGGCGCCTTCGTCGACGAGAGCGCCGCGCTGGTCGACAGCTTCATCGACGACCCCATCCACGTGACCCGCGCGGCCTGGCGGGCCCTCTGCGCGATGGCCGAGGGCGCGGGCCTCGCCTACCGCACGCCCGCCCTCGACCAGATCACCGCGCTGGCCGAGTCTTTCGGCGGTGCAGCCAAGCCCAGCGGGGCCGGCGGCGGCGACTGTGCGGTGGCCCTGCTGCCCGACCCCGCGGCTGAGGCGGCCTTCCGCGCCGCGCTGGCCGCCGCCGGCCTCACCGAGATCAGCGTGCAGGTCGCTGGTCCGCCCGGCGCCTGCCCGCCCGACCCCGCAGACACGGGCCTGCAAGGCGCGGGGGGTTAGCGGCGCCCACCCCCTTCGCGCCCCGGTGAGCCCGCATGTCCGCCCCCGTCCCGCCCAGCATCTCGAGCCGCAAAGCCGACCACATCGCGCTCTGCACCACAGGCGAGGTCGGCTTCCGTGGCAAGGGCACGCTGCTCGACGAGGTCGAGCTGCTGCACGACGCTTTGCCCGAGCTGCGCACCGCCGATGTGGAGCTGGGGGCCCACTTCGCTGGCAAAGCGCTGCGCGCACCGGTGTTGTTCGCGGCGATGACCGGCGGCGTCGACCAGGCTGAGCGCATCAACAAAGACCTGGCCAGCGTCGCCGAAGAGCTCGGCCTCGGCTTCGCCTTTGGCAGCCAGCGCCCCCTGCTCACCAAGGGGATCCGCGACGGCTTCTTCGTGCGCGACGTGGCCCCGACCGCCCTGCTCATCGGCAACATCGGGATGGTGCAGGCCCGGGCCAGCAGCACCCAGCAGCTCGCCGACCTGGTCGGCGAGACCGGCGTCGACGCGCTGGTCGTGCACCTCAACCCCGCGATGGAGGTCGTGCAGCCCGAGGGTGATGACGACTTCACGGGCGGCATCGACACCATCGCTCGCCTCGTCGCCGAGCTGCCCGTGCCCATCGTGGCCAAAGAGACCGGCTGCGGCCTCTCGCGCAGCGTCGGCCAGCGCCTCGCCGCGGTCGGCGTGCGCTGGGTCGACACCAGCGGCGCCGGCGGCACGAGCTGGGTGGCGGTCGAGACCCTGCGGGCCGCGGGTGACCAGCGGGCGCTGGGCGAGGCCTTTTGGGACTGGGGCATCCCCACCGCGGGCAGCGTGGCCCAGCTCAGCGGCCTCGGCCTCGGCGTCTGCGCGACCGGGGGCCTGCGGTCGGGCCTCGACGTGGCGCGGGCGCTCGCGCTCGGCGCCCAGGTGGGCGGCATCGCGCGCGCCTTCCTGCAGGCGCACGCGGCGGGCGGCCGGGCGGGCGTGCTGGTCGCGGCGCAGCGGGCCATCGCCGAGCTCCGCGTCGCCCACCTGCTCGCCGGCGCGCGCACCACCGCAGACCTGCATCAGAAGCCGCTCATCGTCGGGCCGCGCTTGCGCCCCTACGTGCCGGCGGGCAGCCCCCTGGCCGCGCGCCTGCTCAGCTGAGCGCAGCCCCGCGCGCCCTCAGGCCGGCCGGCCGCCGCTGCTCCACCAGTGCAGCAGGCCTTGGGCGTTGAGCGGCGCGTCGAGCTGCAGCGCCTCGTGCCAGCCCCCCTCGTCGCCGGAGTGGCCGGCCGCGCGCAACCGCCCCACCCACCAGTCGAGGATGGCGTCAGCGAGGGCCTGTTCGCCCTGCTCGGCGGTCGCTGCACATAGGCGCACCATCGCGTCCACGTCGGCGTGCAGGGCCTCGGCGGCCGCCGCCAGCCCATCCAGCCGGCCGAAGTGGGTGAGGCAGGCGAAGGTGGCGCCGCTGCCCGCGATCCGGTCGATGGAGCTGTGCAGCGCGCCCGGATCGAAGTCGATCGGCGTGGTGGTCGCCATGGGGAAGGGCCGCCCGCGATCGACCAGCCGCGGGTAGGCCAACCCAAAGGTGTCGCCGGTGAAAATGGCGCCCAGCTCTTCATCGAGAACACACTGGTGGTGCTTGGCGTGGCCCGGGGTGTGCAGCACCCGCAGGGCCCGCCGGCCGAGCGCCAGCGCCTCGCCGTCGACGGTGGAGCGCAGGCGCTCCGCCGGAACGCCGCTCACCACGCCGTAGAGCTGGGCGAAGAGCTCGGCGCCGTAGACCGCGACGCTGCCCGCCACGAGGCGGGTCGGGTCGATCATGTGCCGCGCCCCCCGGGGGTGCACGACCAGCTGGGCCCGGGGCAGCGCGGCCATCAGCGCGCCCGCCCCGCCCGCGTGGTCGAGGTGCACATGGGTCAGCACGAGGTGGCGGACCTGGGCCGGCGCGATGCCCAGCGCGGCGAGGCCCTCGAGCACCACCGGGGCGGTGCTGCCCACGCCGCTGTCGATGAGCGCGACCTCACCATCGGCGAGGAGCACGTGCACCGCGTCAATCTGGGGCCCGATATAGCCGGTGTCGATGGCCCAGAGGCCGGGGGCGAGCACGGTGGGCGCGGACATCATGGCCTCCGCCCCGCGCCTATTCCGGGCCGGTCGGCGCGGGCGCAGGCCGGTCGACGGGGCCCCGCAGCTCCGGCGCGCGCTGGCCCCTCTTTGGGTCATCGGTCGTTGACAAGTCCCTTGCAATTCGCTGCGGCGGCGTGCTAATTGTCTCAACATGTCACCACGCCCAAGCCACGCGCCGCGGCTCGCACCATATCTTCCGCATGTGTCGCCCAGCGACCTGTACGCGGTCGCGCGCCTCGGGGCGCTCCTCGGGTCCACGGCCTGCGCGGGCGGGGGGCCCAAAGCGGTCATCGTCGACGAGCCTGGCGCGGCGCTGGCCGGCGGGCCCCCCACCTTCGCCGGCCCGGGCGGCGCTGCCCAAGACGGCGGGGTCGAGGTCGACCACCTGCCCTGGCCCAGCTGCGCAGCACCGGCGGGCCCGCCGCGCTTCTGGCTGCACGACCCGGGGCCCGGCTGGTCCGAGCAGGGCAGCCCGACCGACGACGACGCGGGCGGCTGGGGCCTGGCGGTCGACGACTTCAACGACGACGGCCACCTCGACCTCTTCCTCCCCGACTTCGGCCGCTCCTTCCTCTTTTTGGGCGACGGCAGGGGTCAGCTGCACCCGGCCCACGACCGCCTCCCCGACCTGCCCGAGCGGGCTTCGGGCGCGCTGTCCTCTGACCTCGAGGGTGACGGCCTGCCCGACCTCATCGTGCTCATCAAGGGCGGGCCGAACCTCATCCTGCGCAACACCGGCGACGGCTTCACCCGGCACGGCGACCCCGCCTCGACCTGGGGCGAGGCGCCCAGCGCCCTGTGGACGGCCGGCGCAGGGCTGGGCGACCTCGACGGCGACGGCCTGCTCGACCTCGTGACCGCCACCTTCCTCGACATGGACGACCCCGACACCCGCACGGGCCTGCCCCGCAATGGCCTGTGGCGGGGCCAAGCCGACGCAAACTTCCTGCCAATCCACGAGGCGTTGCCGAGCGCGGGCCGCCACAGCATGGCCCACACCGCCGCGCTGGTCGACGCCAACATCGACGGGGTCGCCGATCTGTACATGGTCAACGACAAGCCCAGCCTCCACCCCTCAGAGATGTTCTGGGGCGGGCCGGGCGGGCTCCAGTCCCATGCCGACTGTGGGCTGCGGGTGTACACCTACGGGATGGGGCTCGGCGAGGGCGATCTGAACGGCGACGGGTGGATGGACTACGCGATCAGCGGCTGGGGCGAGACGGCCCTCGTCGTGAGCGACGGCGCGGGCGGCTGGGCCAACGAGGCCCTCGCCCGCGGCCTGACCAAGGGCAGCGCCGACCCGGTCGGCTGGGGGCTCGACCTCGTCGACATCGACCGAGACGGCGATCTCGACGTCCTGGTCGCCAACGGCCCCGAGTTCGACGTCGATGGGAGCATCGGCCGCGACATCTCGATCAACCCGCCCTTCCAGCCGTGGACGCTCTCGCTGCAGGGAGTTGACGGCCGCTTCACCGACGGCACCGCGGCCTATGGGCTCGACCTGCCCGGTCGGCGCCGGGGCTTCATCTGGGCCGACCTCGACGAAGACGGCCAGCCCGAGCTGATCGCCCGCGAGATCGCCAAGGGGGTGGCCGAGATCTGGACGCAGCCCTGCTCGAGCGCCCCCGCGGTCGAGCTGCGGCTGAGCTGGCCCGGCGCGCCCAACCACGAGGCGGTCGGCGCCGAGCTGTGGGTCGAGGCAGGGGGCCGCAGCCACCGCGCGGCCATTCGGGCCGGGGGCCTGAACCTCGCCAGCAGCGGCCCGCGGACGGCGCGCCTCAGCCTGCCCGGCGCCGAGCAGATCGACCAGCTGCGCATCCGCTGGCCCGACGGCCTCGAGACCACCCACCTCGACCTGCCGATCCAGGGCCAGCTCCTGCTGACCCGGCCCGGCGACTGAGCCGCGGGTTCACCCGCGCCCTCAGGGCAGCGGGTCGGCCGCGCAGCGGAAGCTGATCGAGCCCTCGAAGGTCGGCGTGTGCAGGTGGACCGAGGCGTCCAGGTCGCAGCCGCCGTCCTCGGGTCGCCCGAAGTACCAGGCGCACCCTCGTTTATCCGGCACGGGGAGGCCCTCACCCTCGGGGTAGCTGTACACCCAGTAGCCGCCCTCGCCGGGCCGCAGCACGATGGGCGCCCAGCCGGACTTGGGGTGATCGCCGTCGACGAGCAGGTAGCCGTTCCACTCCGCCGGAGAGATCGGCGCAGAGGGCAGGAACAGCCGCCCCTCGACCACCGTGGGCGCGGTGGGCGCCGTGATCACAAAGACACGAAGGCGCGCGGGATCACCCTCCAGCACGCTAATCCCGCCGTCATCCTCGACCCAGAGCCCGAGCCCGAGCTCAGCAAAACGCGCCAGCGCGGCCGCGGTGTCGGTCACCGCCTCGGAGTCCATCCACTCCCACTGGTTGCCAATGGCGTCGTAGAAGCCAAAGGCAGAGACACAGCCCGGGAGCGAGGCGGTCGGCTGGAGCTCGGTCAGCCAGACCGTGCCGTCGAGATCGGGCGCCGCGCAGCGCCGATCCTCCCAGCTCTCGCCGTAGGAGAAGCGGGCCCCGCCCGGCCCGACCACGCCGTCGGCCGCGTCCTCCCACTCGGCGGCGGTGGCGATGCGCTTGAGCCCCACCACGGCGCCGGTCTCGTCGAGCGCAGGGGTGGCCGCGCAGCTGTCGCGCGCCGCGAGGAAGCTGATCGCCGAGCTTGGCAGGGTGCCCGCGGCCGACAGCGCCAAGCCGCCGTCGAGGGCGACCTCGTAGCGGTCGATGCAGTAGCCCGGCGCAGCGGTGGGCACGCCGATCATGCCGACGGGGCAGCGGCCGGTGAGGAAGGGGTCGGCCAGCCCGCTGTCACCGCCGCTGTCGACGCTCATACCGTCGGCGCCGGCCCCATCGTCCCCGCCCGCGTCGGCCGCGCCATCCGCGCCGTCGGCGCCGTCTGCTGCAGGCGCGCTGTCCACCGCGCCGTCGCCCGGCCCTGCCGCGCCCGGTCCGCTGTCGCCGCCCCGGCCCTTCTCCACGGGCGCCCCGCAGCCCGCGCCCCACAGACAGCCGAGCAGGGGGGCCAAGGTCCGCATGGCGTGCGCTCCGGTCGGCAGGATCAACCGGACCATAGCCCACGCGCGGGCCCCGCCGACGGCGCGGGCCCCCGGGGGGCGCATCAGCCGCCGGTGAGGAAGCGGAGCAGGTCTGTGCGCCCCAAGTAGAGCTCTCGGGCCTGCTGGCCGTTGATGTCGCGGCGCAGGCGGCCCTCGGGCAGCCCCTCGATGAGCACCTCAAACCGCGGCAAGGCCAGCTCGGACTGCTGCGCGACCCGACCCACCACCAGCGCGACCGCCCCCAGCGTGCGGTCGAGCTCCGCGGCGTCGGTGCGCACGGTCACCCGCAGCTCAACCGCGGCCGGCCGCGGCGTCCCGCCCTCGGTCTGGCCCACGACCTTGGCCTTGACCTTCACGCCGCGCAGCTTCATGCGCGAGAGGCCGACCAGCAGCATGTCCTCGAGGCCGTCCTCGGACTCGACCCGCACCTCGCCGCTGGGCAGGAGCGCCCGCAGCTCGGCCTCGACCGCGGCGTACTCGCCGAGCCGGGGGTCGACCGGCGCCACGGGCCCGGCGGGGGCGGCGGCCCGGGCGTCGGGATCGGGGGCCGTGGCCGGGCTCGGCGGCGGAGCGGGGGCGGGCGGCGCGGGGACCGGCGGAGCGGTCGCGGCCCCCGGCGGAGCGGGCACCGCGAGCTCGGGCGGGAGGGGCGGAAAACTCGTCATCGCCGTGCTGCGGACCGACCAATTCGCGCCGGCGGCGGCCAGCGCGCCCAGCGCCCCGATCAGCGCGACCCGGCCCCAGCGCAGGGCGGCCCGCTCTGGCGCGGGGGCTGGGGCAGCGGCGGGCGCGGGCGCCCCGCGGAGGGCCAGGGCCGCGCTCCCCGCGGTGCGGGCCCGGGCGCTCGGCCCGGGGAAGGCGATGACATTGTCCTCTGCCTCATCAAAGACGGGAGCGGCCTCGGCCGCGCGGGCGGGGCGCTCGGGCAGGCGGCGCACCCGACCCTCGTCGGCGCGGGGGGCGGTCGGGCGGGCCTCGGGCGGAGCGGGCGGCGGGCGGCGGAGCTCCGCCGGCGGAGCCGAGGGCGCGGGCGCGGTGGGCGAAGCAAGGGGAGGCGAAGCTGCGGGAGGCAAAACAGCCGGAGGTGAAGCCGCCGGAGGTGAAGCCGCCGGAGGCGAAACAGCCGGAGGCGAAACAGCCGGAGGTGAAGCCGCCGGAGGCGACGCTGCGCCGGGCCGGCTGGCGCCTCCGCCCGAGGTTGGGCGGCGCGGGGCCGGCCGGGGCGGGCCGGCGATCACGAAGCGCCCCTCGGTGCGCTGGGCCACCGGAACGGGCTGCAGCGCGTCGTTCGGCAGGTCTTCGACCTGCGCGGGGTCGACGGGCCCGCTCACCGGCTCGAGGGCGCCCAAGGGCAGCTCGTCAGGCTCGGCCGGAGCCATCGGAGGTATCGGAGGCATCGGCGCCGCCGAGCTGCGCACGGCGGGCGCGACCACCGGGGCCGGCTGATCCCAAGCCGCCCACGGATCAGCGGGATCGACCGGCGGCGGCGCGGCGGCGGCCGCCCCGGGGAGCTGGGCGGCGGTGACCAGCCGACCATCCGCGAGCAGCACGCGGGCGTCGAGGGCGACCCGCCCCGCGCGCAGCCAGGCCAGCAGCTCAACGAGATCAGCCGCCACGACGTCAACCGCAGCGTCAGGGGAGGCACCGATGGGGCCAGGCCGCAGCACACGCAGCGGCCCAGGCGGGAGAGCGCTCATGTGTGCATGTTCACCGCCGCGGGGGGCGCGCGCAAGCCCCCGGGGGCCCGGCGGCGCGGCCGTGCTACGGATCACGTGGCGCGCACCCCGGCGGGACGCGCCTGCGCCCCCAGCCACGGCGGGGCACGCAGGCGCCAGTCCGGGGCCCCCGGGCCGCCGCGCGCCTCGCGCGGCCCACCCTCCACCGCGGCGGCGACCCTCCGGGCGCCGACCTCGGCCCAGCCCCAAAGGACGCCGCCATGGCGCAGAAGACGGTCCTGGACCTTCAAAAGATGAAGGCCGGCAGCCAACGCATCGCGATGGTCACCGCGTACGACGCGACGATGGCCCGCCTCGTAGACGCCGCGGGCGTCGACATGATCTTGGTGGGTGACAGCCTGGGCATGGTGATCCAGGGCGGCACCAACACGCTGGCGGTCACCCTCGATGAGATGGTCTACCACGGGCGCTGCGTCGCCCGGGGCGTCCAGAACGCCCACCTGACCGTCGATCTGCCGTTCATGTCCTACCAGATCTCGCCGCAGCAGGCCCTGGCCTCGGCCGGCCGGGTCATGAAAGAGACCGGCTGCCAGTCGGTGAAGCTCGAGGGCGGCGCCCGCACCGCCCCGGCCATCCAGGCGCTGGTCGAGGCAGGCATCCCGGTCGTCGCCCACGTGGGCCTCACCCCCCAGTCGGTGCACGGCCTCGGCGGCTTCCGGGTGCAGGGCCGCGGCAAAGACGCCGCTGACCGCCTCATCGAAGACGCCCTCGCCGTGCAAGAGGCCGGCGCCTTCTGCGTGGTGCTCGAGCTGGTGCCTGCGGCCCTGGCGACCGAGCTGAGCGCGCGCCTGGCCATCCCGACCATCGGCATCGGCGCGGGCGTCGGCTGCGATGGCCAGGTGCTCGTCTGCAACGACCTGCTCGGCCTCGACAGCCGCTTCCAGCCCAAGTTCGTGCGCCGCTTCGCCACGCTCGAGGCCCCGATCATCGGCGCGGTCCAGGCCTACGTCGAGGCCGTGCGCGACGGCAGCTTCCCCGCCGAGGAGCACAGCTTCCACGACAAGCGCGGCCCCGCCGTCCTCGCCCGCGTCTACTGAGGGGCCTGCAGAGACGCCGGTGGAGGCCGCTGCGGCGGCGCCGTCGGGGCCTCCGCCAGCCGGGGCGCCCCTCCCCTCCCCTTCGACGAAGGTCAGCCAGAGATGCGCATCCTCACCGATCCCGCCGAGGTCGCCGCCGAGGCCCGCGCGCGCCGGGCCCGCGGCCAGCGCGTCGGTTTTGTGCCCACCATGGGCTTCCTGCACGCCGGCCACTGCTCCTTGATGGACCTCTGCCGCCCCCGCTGCGATTGGCTGGTGGTCAGCATCTACGTCAACCCGCTGCAGTTCGGCCCCACCGAGGACCTCGAACGGTACCCCCGCGACCCCGAGGGTGACGCCCGCCAATGCGAAGAGCACGGCGTAGACGCCATCTTCATGCCGCCGAGACTCTATGATCCCGACCACAGCACCACCGTGCGCGTGGCCGAGCTGCAAGACGGCCTCTGCGGGGCGGCTCGGCCGGGGCACTTCGACGGCGTCACCACGGTGGTGGCCCGGCTCTTTGGCCTCGTGCAGCCCGAGGTCGCGGTCTTCGGCGAGAAGGACTACCAGCAGCTCGCGGTCATCCGCCGCATGGTCCGCGACCTGGCGATGCCGGTCGAGGTGCTCGGCGGGCCGTTGGTGCGCGACGCCGACGGCCTCGCCCTGTCGAGCCGCAACACCTACCTCTCGCCGGCCGAGCGGGCGCGGGCCCTCAGCCTGCACCGCGCCCTGCACCGGATGCGGGCGGTCGCCGCCGAGACTGACGATGTGGACGTCATCCTCACCGAGGGCCGTGCCCTGCTCGACGTGGACCGCCTCGACTACCTCGAGGTGCGCGACGGCGACGACCTGCGCCCGCTGGGGCGCCTGCGGCCCTCCGCCCGCGCTTTTGTCGCCGGCCTGGTCGGCCGCACTCGGCTCATCGACAACCTCGGGCTGGCCGCCTCCCCATGACCCTTGATGACGCGCTGCTGCTCGGTGTGCTCGCCTGGCTGGCCGCCCACCACCCGCTGCTCGGCCTCCCCCTTTTTGCTGGCCGCGCCGCGCCGCTGATCGTCGTCCAGGTCATCAACCTGCTGATCATCAGCGGCCTCATCCTCTGGGGCCTGCCGAGCTTGGTCGGTCAGCTCAAGGTCTTCAACTGGATCGTCGCGCTGCTGCTCGTGCTCCACACCTGGCAGAACACGGCGCGGTTTAAGACCCAGCGCGCCGCCCGCCGCAAGGCCCAAGATGAGGCCGACGGCGCCCGCCGCCGCGCGATCGCCGCCGCGCTCGCCGCTGGGGACGGGCCCGCGGAGCCCTGAGTGCGCCCGACCCTGGCCCTGATCTGCGTGCTCGTCGGCTGTGACGTGGAGGAGGCTGCGCTCAACAAAGGCCCGGCCGGCGGCGGCCCGACCTCCGACAGCGACCCCGCCCCGGCGGACGGCGGGGCCGATGGCGCGGCAGACGGCGACCCCACCGGTGACGGCGCCGCCCACGACAGCGCCCCGCCCGTCGACACCGGCCCCCCTCCGCCCGTAGACGCCGACGGAGACGGCACCACCGCCGATCTCGACTGCGACGACGCCGACCCGGGGGTCAGGCCCGGCGCCGCCGAGCTCTGCGACGGGCGCGATGAGGACTGCGACGGCCTCATTGACGACGGGGTGCCCAATGACGGCGCGGGCTGCCTCGACCCGGGCCCGCCGGCCCTGCCCACCACGGTCGGGGTCGTGCACATCGGCCTGCGCACCGGCACCGGCGCCAGCGACGGCTCGGACGACGGCGTCTCGATCTGCCTGGGCGCCGACCGCTGCACCAGCCTGAACATCGGCGACTGGGATGATCGCGAGCCCGGCCAGCTCGATGTGCAGGCCCGCGAGGGCCTCGGCTGGGCGCGCTCCGCGCTGACCGGCCCCGAGCTGCGCATCAGCCCGGGCGACGACATGTGGAAGGTGGCCTGCGTCGAGGTCCGCCTAGACGGTGATCCCGTCTACTGCCGTGAGCTCGGGCCCCTCGCCATGGGCGACGGTACGGGGGAGGTCCTGCGCTGGTCTGACGCCGCCGGCTGGGCCGGGAGCAGCTGCCAAACCTGCGCCCCAAGCCCGCTCACCCACGGCCCCGTGCTCGGCCCGGTGCGCCACGACGGCGTGATCGTCTGGCTGCGCGCCGACGCCACCCGCGCCGTGCGCCTGCGGGTCGCCACCACCCGCGGCGGGCTGGCCACGGCCGCCCCAGTCGCCACCCGCTACCCGCGGGCCGAGCGCGACTTCACCGAGTCCATCGAGATCTTCGGCCTGCAGCCCGAGACGCTGTACCACTACGAGCTCGAGGTCGAGGGGGAGCGCTTCGGCCCCTGGTCCTTCACCACGGCGCCGGCACCCGACGCGGCCACCCGCCTGCGCCTCGCTTTTGGCAGCTGCACCCGCGACGCCGAGCAGCCCATCTTCGGCGTGATCGCGGCCTGGGAGCCCGACATCTTCCTCTTCCTCGGCGACAACCACTACGCCGACAGCGACGACCTCGACACACACCGGCAGGTCAGCCGCGGCGCGCTTGAGCTGCCGCTGCGGGGCGCCCTGCAGACCAGCCGCTCGATCTTGTCCATGTGGGATGATCACGACTTCGTGGGCAACAACACCGACGGCGCGAGCCCCGGCAAAGAGGACGCGCAGCGCGCCTTCGCCGAATACCAGCCCAACGGCACCTTCGGGGATGGCGTCATTGACGCTGTTTTCAGCGCCCACCGCTACGGTCAGCTCGAGGTCTTTCTCGTCGATGGCCGCAGCCTGCGCGGCCTCGACGGCACGATGCTCGGCGCGGCCCAAGAGGCTTGGCTGCTCGACGCGCTGGCGGCCAGCGACGCCACCTTCAAGCTGGTCGCCAGCGGCACCCAGTGGACCACCGAGGGGGGCAGCGAGTCCTGGGGCGACTTCCCCAGCACCGCCGAGGCCTTCCGTGAGCAGCTCGTGCTGCGCGGGATCGAGGGCGTGGTCTTCCTCTCCGGCGACATCCACCGCTCCGAGCTGCGCCTGCTGCCGCCGGCCGAGGGCGGCTACCCCCTGCCCGAGCTGACCAGCTCGCCCCTCGCGAACACGACGACCACCTGCCGCAGCGGCAGCGAGGTGGTCGGTTGTTATGGCGAGAGCGCCAACTTTATCGTGGTGGACGTCGACACCGCCGAGGCCGACCCCTCGCTGGCCGTGCAGATCATCGACGACCGGGGCGCCGCGGTGGTGGACTGGGAGCTGCGGGCCTCGGCCCTGCGCCTGCCGGCGGGCCTGCGCTGAGCCAGGCCGTGGTCATCAGCTGGTGGGCATCAGCTGGTGGGCATCAGCTGGTGGGGATCAGCTGTGCGCGGCCACCCGCTCCACGACCTCCATCACCTCGGCGTCGTCGAGCACCCGCGCGGTGCTCTTGGCCCGGTCACGAATGGCGCCGACCAGCTCGGGCGTGGTCGGCAGGCCCCGCGAGCTCAGCCAGTAGAGGATGTTGCTGTCGCCAGCCATGTGGCCGATCTCGATCTGCTGCGACCGGCCGAACCAGCGGGCGGGCACCCCGCTGTAGACCGAGTCGGCCAGCCAGTCGTGGCCCTTCTTCAGCGCCTTGATGACCGCGGCGGCGTGCACGCCGGTGCCGGTGCGAAAGGCATCTTTGCCAAAGACCGGGTAATTCACAGGGATGGGCCACACGCAGGCCTGCGAGGCCAGATCGACCAGCTCGGCGAGGCGGCTCAGGTCATTGTCGATGACGCCGAGCAGGCGCAGGTTGACCAAAAAGAGGTCGAGCGGGGTGTTCCCGACGCGCTCACCCATGCCGAGCACGGTGCCGTGCACCCGATCCGCCCCCGCCTCGATGGCGCTCAGCGCGTTGCCCAGGCCAAAGCCGCGGTCATTGTGGCCATGCCAGTCGACCCGGGTCTGCGTGCCCAAGGAGCGGATGAGCGTGCGGGTGTAGTGCACGAGGTTGAACACGCCGTTGGGGGTGGCGTGGCCGACGGTGTCGCAGACGCAGAGGCCATCGGCGCCCTCTTCGATCGCCGCGGTGAACAGCCGGCGCAGCGTCTCGGGGTGGCTGCGGATGGTGTCTTCGGTCACAAAGGTGCAGGGCAGGCCGGCCTGCTTGGCCATGCGCACGCTCTCGCGGGTGCGCTGCTCGAGCACGGCCTCATCCCAGCCCTCGGCGTAGAGCCGGATGGGGCTCGTGCCCAAAAACGCCATCACCTCGATGGGGACGCCCGTGCGCTCGCTGATCTCGATGACTGGGCGGATGTCGTTGGCGTGGGTGCGGGCGGCGCACTGCGGCAAGATGGGCAGCTTCTCGTCGCGGATGAGCTCGGTGAGCACCTGCACGTCGGCCACGGCGCGGGGCCCGGCGCCGGGCAGGCCCACATCGACGTGATCGACGCCCACGGCGCTGAGCAGGCGGACGATCTGCTTCTTGTCCTCGATGCCCGGGTCGGTGACCGAGGGGCACTGGATGCCGTCGCGCAGCGTCTCGTCGACGAATTTGACCCGCCGCAGCGGCGGCGAGAGGGTGTCGCCCATGCGGTTCCAGTCGTAGACGACGTCGGCCTCGCGGGGCTCGGCGTGGGGGGCGGGCGCAGCAGCGGACATGAAGACCTCCGGGCGCCCGAAGCTAGCACGCCGCCCGGGCCCGGTCCGCTGGACAAGGGGCCCCGCTTGACGTCGACTTCACAGCGGTGGAGGAACGCCGCGCCGCCGCGGGGGTCCGGTCCGGCCACCACCGGAGGTGCCGATGTCGATCCCCCGCCCGCCCGCCGCGCCGCCCACCCTCCGCCCACCGGCCCAGCGCGACCGCGAGCGGGTCGCCAAGCTGCTGGCCCTGGCGCAGGATCAGGCCGGGCAGCCCGAGGGGGAGCTCGCCGCCGAGAAGGCCCGGGCGCTGCTGCGCCGCCTCGCCCTCGACCGCGCCGACGAACCGCAGGGCGCCGGCCCCGAGCGCGACCCCTACCTGCGCCGGGCCCGCCCGCTCGGCGCGCCCTCACCTTGGCGCCGCCGCCTCGCCGCCAGCGTGGCCGCCCACTGCGCCTGCGTCTGCGCCTGGACCACCGCGACCGACCAGGTCGTGCTGTTCGGCCGCGAGAGCGCCCTGCAGATCTGCGACTACCTGATCGAGGTGCTGATGCGTGAGGTGGTTGAGCGCCGCGACGGGTGGAGGGCCGAGCACCCCGACGCGTCGGGCGCGGAGATCAACGGCTTCTGCCACTCGGCGGTCACCGCGATCGAGCACCGCCTGCGCGACAGCCGGGCCGAGGAGCGCCGGCGCTGGGCCGAGGCCAACGCCCTGGTGCGCCACGAGACCCAGCAGCTCGAGGACTGGCTCAGCGCCCAGGGCCTCGACTGGCAGCCCGCCCGCCCGGCGCCCTATGGCTTCTCGGGCGACGGCTATGCCGCCGGGCACGCCATCCCCGTGCACGGGGGCGTGGACGCCACGCGGTGGCGGGCGGTGGGCGGCGCCTGATCCGCGGGGCGGGCGCCCGAGGTCCCCATGTGGACAGCACTTGACGTGCCAAGCCTCATGCTCGAAGTTAGCTCCGCATGTCCAGCCACGAGGCCCCCATGCCGAGCCAGCGCCGCACCCTGCTCCTCCCCCTGCTGCTCTCGCTCGCGGGCGTGGCCTGCAAGGCCGAAGAGGTCGCCTCCACGCCCTCGCCCCCGAGCATCGACGCCGCCCTGGCGAACCTGCCCAGCTGCGAGCCGGTGGTCGACGACGGCCGCATCGACCTCGTCGCGGGCTGCTTCGACGGCGCCATCTGCGTGGGCATGACCTACGACCAGATGCGCGAGGCCATCGGCTACGACGCCATCTGCGGCCGCCTCGAAGAGCCGGTCGACACCGTCGAGTGCGCGTGGGATCGGCAGGTGGTCGTGCAGTTCAGTGACAAAGACGCCGATGGCGACCCCGATGAAGACAGCCTCGCCGAGAACATGCAGCTCACCAACGGGCTCGAGGCCGGCACCGCCGAGGGGCTGGGCGTGCTCGCCAGCACCTCCTGCTTCGTCGACCTCTTCGGCGCCCCCGACAGCGTCACCTGGCAGGTGGTCCGCGGCGAATACGCTCTGGTCGAGGCCATTTGGGTGGGCTGGGGCCTGACCCTCATCGACGACGACGGCCCCCCGGGCTCGCTCGACCCCGACGGCAAGGTCGACCACATCGAGACGGCCGGGGCGCGCTGATCGGGGGCGCGGTGGCCAAGCGCAGCGTCAGCCCGCGCGGGGCCGCCCAACGGCGCGTACCGCTCCGGATCGACGAAGGCGCCGGCGTCTCCGACATGAAGGCCATGTGCATTCGGCGCATCGACAGCGACGACCTCTCCGACGATTGAGGTCGGGCCGCTCCTCTCCGCCCGCCAAGCCCGGCCTTGTTCGCCCGAGGCGCCCGCGGGCCCGCCGCGATACCGGGCGGCGCAGAGGAGCCCGCATGTCCGACCCGACCAGCCTCGTGAGCCTGCCCGGCGTGAGCGCCGAGCTGCGCGGCCGCCCGGCCTTCACCCACATCCACGCGCGGCTGCGACCCGGCGGCACGATCATCGCCGAGTCTGGCGCGATGGCGAGCATGTCGGGCAACGTCAGCAGCCGCGCCGACTTCAACGGCGGCTTCGTCAACGGCCTGCTGTTGCGCATTTTCGCCAAAGAGAGCCTCTTCGTCAACCACTTTACGGTCAAAGAGGGCGAGGGTGAGCTGGTCTTGACCCAGGCCACCCCCGGCGACATCTCGGCGGTCGAGCTCAGCGGCGACGAGCTCTGCATCACCAAGGGCAGCTTCATCGCGGCCACGCCCGGGGTGAACATCAGCGTGGCCTTCGCGGGCATCCAGAGCTGGTTCGCCGGCGAGGGCCTCTTCCGCATCCGCGCGGCGGGTCGGGGCACCGTGTGGTTCGGCGGCTACGGCAGCGTCGAGGCCCGCGAGATCGACGCGCCGCTCATCGTCGACACCGGCCACCTCGTCGCCTACTCCCCCGGCCTCACGATGGAGACCAAGCTCAGCGGCGGTCTCTTCTCGAGCCTCTTTGGCGGCGAAGGCTTCGTGCTCAAGATCAGCGGCAAGGGCCGGGTCTACCTCCAGTCGCGCAGCATCGGTGGGCTGGCGAGCTGGATCAACAGCCACCTGTGGGGGCGCTGAGATGCACGTCGACGTCCTGGTTCGCCCCGGCAGCGCGGTGGCCCGCGTCCAGCTTGAGCTGGGCGAGACCTTCACCGCCGAGACCGGCTCGATGATCGCCATGTCCGGCGGGGTCCAGATCGAGACCTCGAGCAAATCGCGCGGCCAAGGTGGCCTGCTCAGCGGCCTCAAGCGCATGCTGGCCGGCGAGAACTTCTTCCTCAACCACTACAAGGCCACCGCCTCGGGCCAAGAGGTCTTCCTCGCCCCCACGCTGATCGGCGACGTCGAGGCGATCCACGTCTCGGGCCGCAAGATCCACGTGCAGGCGGGCGGCTGGTTGGGCTCGAGCGACGGGGTCAGCCTCGAGACCAGCTACCAAGGCTTCGGCGTCGGCATGCTCGGCGGCGAAGGCTTCTTTTGGGTGACCTGCGGCGGCGGCGGCACCGTGCTGCTCGCCAGCTTCGGGGCCATCTACAGGGTCGAGGTCGACGGCGAGTACACCGTCGACACCGGCCACGTCGTCGCCTACGAAGACGGCCTGCAGCTCAAGATCGGCAAGGCCAACCCAAGCCTGCTCGGCTCGATCTTTGGCGGTGAGGGCCTCGTCTGCCGGTTCAGCGGCAAGGGCACCCTCTGGTGCCAGAGCCACAACGCCCCGGCCTTCGGCGCGGCCATCGGCCCGCTCCTGTCCCCCCGCAAGGTTTGAGGGCGCACATGGACCAGAGCCTCCAGTTCCAGATCGAGAACCAGCCCGACTTTGCGACGCTCCGGGTGCAGCTCGCCCCCGGCCAGTCGATCTTGGCCGAGCCCTCGGCGATGGCGACCATGTCGGCCAACGTAAAGTTGGTCAGCAGCGTCAAAGGCGGCGCGATGGGCGCCCTCTCCCGCAGCTTTTCGGGCGAGAGCGTCGTGCTGAACACCTTTACCGCCGAGGGTGCCCCCGGCGAGGTCTGGTTCGCGCCCGGCCCGATGGGCGACCTGCGCCACGTGCGCATGAACGGGCAGAACCTCGTGCTGCAGCGCGGCGCCTTCGTCGCCAGCAGCCCGGGGGTGACCCTGGCCGCCAAGTGGCAGGGCCTCAAGGGCTTCTTCTCGGGCGAGGGCCTCGCGCTCCAGGGCGCCAGCGGCGAAGGTGACCTCTTCTTTGGCACCTTCGGCGCCATCCTCGAGATTGACGTCAAGGGCGACTATGTGGTCGACACCGGCTGCTTGGTCGCCTTCGAAGACACGCTCTCCTACAAGGTGACCGCCCTGCCCAAGCCCTCGGGCGGGATCAACCTCAAGTCCTTCCTCCTCGGCGGAGAGGGCTTGGTTTGCCGCTTCTCGGGCACCGGCCGCCTGTGGATCCAGACCCGGGGCATCGGCCCCCTGCTGCGCTGGGTCAACCCCTTCCGGCCCCTGCCCAAGAAGGGCTGAGCCGGGCGCCCCCCGCCCTCCTGTGCGTTGCGCCCGCGCCGCGCGCCGGTCCCTCCCTCCCACCCCCTCGGAGCTCCCATGTCCGCTGTGAACACCGTCCTGCTCGCCCTCCTGCTCGCCGACGCTCCCAAAGAGCCCGCCGCCTCGCCCGCGGTGATCCGCATGAGCATCATCAACACCACCGACGACAACGTCGTCACGTTCAACAACGTCGTCGACATCCTCAACAAGTCGGCCGCCCAGTGTGTCGGCCGCAACGCGACCAACAACCCGGCGGTCAAGGCGCGCCTCACCGGCACCACCGACGCCGGCGGCGCGGTCACGGTCGGCTTCCTCAACGTCGGCAAGGGCGACGACGAGGCGGCCAAGACCTGCTTCGCCGAGAAGCTCAAAGCTGCGCCGATCAAGAAGGGCGTGGGGGTCTACACCAACTTCACCGTGTCGGGCGGCGTGGCCGACCCCGCCGACATGCCGAAGGACCCGAAGGAGCTCTCGATGGACAGCGAAGAGGCCAAAGAGCGCGTGAAGGACGTGCGCGAGAAGGTCCTCGCCTGCGCCAAGGGCACCCCGCCGGCCGGCGCCAAGGCCAAGGGCACCGTCCAGGCCAAGATCCTCATCGCCAAGACCGGCGCCGTCCGCATGGTCGACGTGAGCAAGTCGCAGCTCGAGTGGCCCGAGGTCGAGCGCTGCGTGGCCGACACCATCGCCGCCTTCGCCTTCCCCGAGGCCAAAGAGGGCGGCGCGGTGCTGGTGAGCCCGAAGTTCGAGCTCGACGCCACCCCGAAGAAGTAGCCACCGGGGCCGCGTGGCCTCGTGCCTCGCGGCTGGGTCAGCCCGCCCGCCGCCCCTGCCTCGCGCAGCGGGCGGCGGTGCTGCGTGGGGCCCTCGGCGATTGTGGCGCGTTCTTCCCAAAATAGCGCGCCCGTCGGCGTTCACCGACGGGCGCTGTCGTTCGGTGGGCGCGGGGTGGGCCCGATCGCCCGAGACCTCAGAGGGCCTCGACCACCACCGCGATGCCCTGGCCGCCGCCGATGCAGGCCGAGCCGACGCCGTAGCGCTTGCCCGCGCGGCGCAGCGCGTAGAGCAGGTGCATGGTGATGCGGCTGCCCGAGGCGGCCAGCGGATGGCCGACCGCGACGCCGCCCGAGTGCAGGTTGGTCTTGCTCCAGTCGAGGCCGAGCTCCTTGTCGCAGGCCAGGACCTGGGTCGAGAAGGCCTCGTTGATCTCCACCAGATCCATCTGCTCGAGGCTCAGGCCGGCGCGGGCCAGCGCGGCGCGGATGGCCGCGACCGGGCCGATGCCCATGTACTTGGGCTCGACGCCGACGCTGGCCTGGGCCAGCAGGCGACCCAGGGGCTGGATGCCGCGGGCCGCGGCGAAGGCCCCGCTGGCTATCACCAGGGCGCCGGCGCCGTCGTTGATGCCCGAGGCGTTGGCGGCGGTGACGGTGCCGTCCTTCTTGAAGACGGGCGGAAGGGCGGCCATGGCCTGGGCCGAGAAGCGGGCGCGCACGTTCTCGGGGCGCAGCGGCGAGAGCTGGGGGTGCTCGTCCACGCTGATGACCGTGTCGCCCTTCTTGCTCTTCTTGACGACCGGCACGATCTCGTCGGCGTAGTCGCCGTTGGTGTGCGCCGCCAGCCAGCCGCTCTGGCTGCGGTAGCCGTAGGCGTCGGCCTCTTCGCGGGTGATGCCGTACTTCTCGGCGAGGTTCTCGGCCGTGATCGCCATCGCGCAGCCGGCGTAAGGATCGTAGAGCACCTCTTGGAGGTAGTCGTTCATCTGGGTGCCGCCGAGCTTGAAGCCGGCGCGGGCCCCGCGGATGGTGTGGGGCGCCTGGGTCATGTTCTCGGCGCCGCCGGCGAGCACGACCTGGGCCTCGCCGAGGCGGATGAGCTGGGCCGCCTGGGCGACGCTCTCAAAACCCGAGCCGCAGAGGCGGTTGACCGTGACCGCGGGCACCCCGATGGGGGCGCCGACCTTCAGGCCGACGTGCCGCGCGAGGTAGATCGCGTCGGCGCTGGTCTGCATCACGTTGCCGAAGATGACGTGGTCGAGGTCCGCCGCGGTGATGCCGGCCTGCTCCAGCGCCGCCTGGCTGGCGATGGCGCCGAGCTCGGTGGCCGACAGGTCGCTGAACACGCCGTTGAAGGTGCCAAAGGGCGTGCGCTTGCCGCTGAGGAAGACGACGTCGGAGCTGTTGAACGGGGCCATGGGGGCCTCCTGCGGGTCGGGAGGGGCCCACCCCGGCGCGGCCCAACGGGCGGTGCGGCAGTGGGCAGGAGAAGGAGCGGGCAGGAAAACAGCGGACAGGAGGCCGGAGACGCGACCGACCGGCTCAGAGGCGGCCGAGCACCGCGTCGGCGACGGCCCGGGTGGACAGGGTGCCGCCCAGCTCGGGCGTGACCTCGTCGGCGAGCAAGGCGCCGCGCACCGCCGCCTGGATCTGCGCTTCAAGCGCCGGCCGGCCGAGGTGGCTGAGCAGCTGGCCGGCGGTGAGGAAGGTGGCCATCGGGTTGGCGATGCCCTTGCCCGCGATGTCGGGCGCGCTGCCGTGCACGGGCTCGAACAGGCTCACCCGCCCGGGGTGGATGTTGCCCGAGCAGGCCAGACCGATGCCGCCCTGCAAAATGGCGCCCAGGTCGGTGATGATGTCGCCAAACAGGTTCGAGGTGACGATGACCTCGAAGCGCTCGGGGGCGCGCACCATCTCCATCGCGAGCACGTCGACGTAGAGGTGGCTGGCCTGGATCTCGGGGTACTCGGCGGCGACCGCCTTGAAGACCCGCTGCCAGAGCCCGCCGGTGAACCGCATGGCGTTCGACTTGTCGGACATGCAGACGCGGGTCTTGCCGTGGGCCCGCGCCCAGGCGAAGGCCGCGCGGACGATGCGCTCGACGCCCTTGCGGGTGGCGATGCACAGCTCTTGGGCGACCTCGTCGGCGGTGCCCTCTTTGAAGGTGCCGCCCACGCCAGTGTAGAGGTCTTCGGTGTTCTCGCGGAACACCATCATGTTGACGTCGTCGGGCCCCTTGCCCTTGAGCGGGCAACGCCGCGGGTCGAGCAGCTGAATGGGCCGCTGGTTGATGAACAGGTCGAGGCGGAAGCGGCTGCCCAGCAGGATGTCTTTGGCGTGCACGTTGCTCGGCACGCGGGGGTCACCCAAAGCGCCGAGGAAGACCGCGTCAAACTCGTCGCGCCAGCGCGCGAAGACATCGTCAGGCAGGGTGACCTTGTCGCGCAGGTAGCGCTCGGCGCCCAGGTCAAACCACTCGAGCTCGACGTCGGGGGCCAGCGCCTGGATGAGGCGCACGCCCTCGGCGATGACCTCTTGCCCGATGCCATCGCCCGGGACCACCGCCACCCGGGGCGCCCGCGCCCCTGCCTGCACGTCCACCATCGCTCCCCCTCGGCCGGTCGGCCCGCCCCTCGCCGCAGGGGGCGCAGGTGGGCGGGCTATTCCGCGTCGGGGGCCCGGTCAATCGCCCCCGCGACGCTGCTCTGCACCCAGCTCAGGTAGGCGGGATTACCCTCCACCACGTTGATCACGATGAGCTCGGGCAGGGTATAGGGGTGGATGGCCAGGGCCCGCGCACGCAGGGCCTCCACCCGGGCCGCGGTGGTCTTGATGAGCAGCTGCACCTCATCATCGACGCAGACCCCGCCCTCCCACCGGTAGACGCTGCGCACACCCGGCACGAGGTTGACGCAGGCGGCGAGCTGCTCGCCGACCAGCGTGCGGGCGATGACCTCCCCCACGGCGGCGTCGGGGGCGGTCATCAGGGCGAGCACGACTGGGGATGCGGGCTCCATCGGCACCTCCTCCCCCGCCGGCTATCGCGCGGGCCCTCAGGCGACGGCGGCGGCGGCGAGCTCCACCGGCGGGGCGCCGATCGCGGGCAGCTCGACCGGGACGAGAGCGGCGGCCAGCACCTCGTCCATGTCATCGACCAGCACGAACTCCACCTGCTGGTGCACGGCCTCGGGCAGGTCGGCGAGGTCCTCGCCGTTGCCCCGCGGCAAAATGACCCGCTTGACGCCATGTCGGCAGGCGGCGAGCACCTTGCTGCGGATCCCGCCGACCGGGAGCACCCGGCCGCGCAGGGTGGCCTCGCCGGTCATCGCCACGTCAGCCCGCACCGCCCGCCCCGAGAGCAGCGAGGCCAAGGCGGTGAACATGGTCACGCCCGCGCTCGGGCCGTCCTTGGGCACCGCGCCCGCCGGCACGTGGATGTGCACGTCGAGCTGCTGGGCCGCCGCCCCGTCCACGCCCAGCGCGTCGGCGTGGGAGAGCACGTAGGTCAGGGCGGCGCGGGCGCTCTCCTTCATCACGTCGCCGAGCTGGCCGGTGAGCACGAGGCGCCCCGCGCCCGGGGTGGTCGCCGCCTCGACATAGAGCACGTCGCCGCCCACCGGGGTCCAGGCGAGGCCGGTGGCGATGCCCGGCCGGTGGCTGGCCTCGGCGCGGTCGGCGTCGCGGAACTTCCGCCGGCCCAAAAGCTTGGGCAGCTCGGCCTCATCGACCCGAAGCGGAGCGTCGAGCTCACCTTTGGCGCGCCGCACCGCCGCGGCCCGGTACACCCGACCCAACGCGCGCTGCAGCCCGCGGACCCCGGCCTCGCGGGTCCAGCCGAGCACGGCCTGCTCGAGCGCGGCCTCGGACCAGACCACGTCGGTCGGCTCCACGCCGGCGTTGCGGGCGAGGCGGGGCAGCAGGTGCTCCTTGGTGATGCGGAGCTTCTCGGTCAAGGTGTAGCCGTCGATGCTCAGCACCTCCATGCGGTCGAGCAGGGGGCCCGGCACGCGGCTGAGGTCGTTGGCGGTGGCGATGAACAGCACCTTGCTCAGATCAAAGGGCAGCTCGAGGTAGTGGTCGGTGAAGCTGTGGTTCTGCTCGGGGTCGAGCAGCTCGAGCAGGGCCGCGCCGGGGTCGCCTTGCCAGCCCTGGCCGAGCTTGTCGACCTCATCGAGCAGCACGACCGGATCGGCCGCCCCGGCCCGCCGCAGGCCCTCGATGACCCGACCCGGGCGCGAGCCCACGTAGGTGCGGCGGTGGCCGCGCAGCTCGGCCTCGTCGCGCACCCCGCCCAGCGCGAGGCGGACCAGCGGGCGCCCCGTCGCGGCGGCGATGGCCTCGCCGACGCTGGTCTTGCCCACCCCGGGGGGCCCCACGAGCAGCAGCACGTCGGCCCGGCCCTCACCGGCGAGCTGGCGCACCGCGAGGTGCTCGACCACCTGGCGCTTCACGTCGGCGAGGCCGAAGTGGCTCGCGTCCAAGGCAGCCTCGAGCGCGCTGAGATCGACGTCCTTGCGGGCCTTGTGCTGGCCCCAGGGCAGCTCGGCCACCCACTCGAGCCAGTCGACGGCCACCGAGCGCTCGGGGCTGCCGTCGCGCAGGCGGCCCAGGCGGGCGAGCTCGCGGTCGACCACCTTGCGGGCCTCGGGGGTGAGCTGGGCCTTGGCGAGGCGCTGCTCCAGCTCGGACACGCGGGTGTCGCCCTCGCCCAGCTCCTCTTGGATGGCCTTGAGCTGGCTGCGAAGGATCGCCTCCTTTTGCACCTCTTTGGTCTCGCTCTGCACCCGCTGGCGGACCGCGCGCTCGGCCGCCAGGGCCTCTTTGCGCACGCGCAGCTGCCGGAGGAGCAGCTCGGCCCGCCCCAGCGGATCACCGGTCAGCAGGATGTTGAGCTTGTCCTCGATCGGCCCGGGGAGGAGCGACGCCGTCGCGTCCACAAACAGGGCGGGCGGCAGCGGGGCGGAGAGCAGGCCATGCACCGGCGCGGCCTCATCGAGCAGCACGGCGATCTCGCCGAGCTCGGCCCGGAGGGCCGCGAGCAGGCCCTGGGCCGCGGGCAGCTCGGCCGGCCAGGGCTGCTCAACCACGGTGAACTGGGCTTGCAAGCCGCGGCCCGACTCCTCGACCCGGTCGAGGCTCACCCGGGCGAGGCCAGCGACCACCACGAAGGGCGGCCGGCCGGCGGGCTTGCCCGCGTCGACCACCCGGGCGAGCACGCCGAGCGGCAGCAGATCGGCGGGCACGGGGCGGTCGGTGGGCTCACGCTGCACCGCGACCAAGAGCAGGCCGCTCAGCGGGCCGCCCGCCTCGGTCGCCCGCCCGGCGGCCTCGACCGCCGCCAAGGAGCCCGGGCGGCCGACGGAGAGGGGGCCCACCCCGCCAGGCAGCACCACGCCCTGACGCAGGGGCAGGACGGGGAGGGTCGCCGGCAGCCCCTCGGGCAACCGCAGGTCGACGTTGCGCTGGCTCTCGGGCTTGGTGCTCTGGGTGTCGTTAGACATGGCTGGTCCTCCCGGCCGCGGCCGGACT